>MGFR01000005.1 GCA_001791995.1 Candidatus Woesebacteria bacterium RBG_13_46_13 | reverse complement strand
CGGCAGTTTTTCTGGGCAATCAAAAGATGGCTCTGGACTGGATTTACAAAGATGTAGGGCAAGATCCCTTTAATGTGGATGTCTATGTTCCCCCGGTAATTCCTTACGCCTATGATTATCTTTTTAATTGGTTGGGGAGCGGGAAATACGATAGGGTCCCCGATAGGGAATTGGTCGGAAATCTTTATACTATATATGAGGTAGATATTCCACATCCCGAAAGACTTGATGCCTGGCTAAATCGACAGATTAAGATTGGGAGGGTAATTAAAGAAGAACGCTTCGGGGGCATAATTGTTCAGAGAAGGATGCGTTTTTAAATGATAAAAATTTCAAAGTTATTAACAAAGACCAATATTATCCTAGCGGCTATTTTTCTTTTGGGCAAGGACAAAGTGGTCGAGGATAAGGCGATTGGGGCATTCGGTTTGATTTACCCGGACGCCAAAGACTATCCTTTAGAGGTGGTAAAGCAAAGCTGCTCAAGCGATAACATTAACCTGACCGAGCCGATGTTCGGCTATACTCAATAAATGCAGAAAATATACCTTTCCTTGATTATCCCTTGCTACAACGAGCAGGAAAACCTGAAAAGAAAAGTCCTCGGTGAGATTTATAAATACCTCAAAGGGAAAAGCTTTTCCTGGGAGGTGATTATCTCCGATGACGGGAGTACGGATGAAAGCAGGGCAATCATCGAAAAAGAGATTAGTTCATATCCCGGTTTTCGTCTGCTTGCCAACCCTCATGGGGGGAAGCCGTCCGCTCTTTCTTATGGAATAAAAAGTGCCAAGGGTGATTATATTTTGTTCACCGACATGGACCAATCCACCCCGATTGGGGAGCTGGAAAAACTTCTGCCGCATATTAAAGGCGGCTATGCGGCCATAATCGGCTCACGGGGCTTAGGTAGGGAAAACTTCCCTCTTTATCGAAGAGCCGGGGCGGTGGTTTTTTCTACAATTAGAAGAGCGTTGATTTTGCCCGAAATCGCCGACACCCAATGTGGTTTTAAGCTTTTTGCCTCCGATGTTCTCAAGAAGGCTTTCCCGCGACTTGAGTTTTTCAGGACCAAACAAAAAGCCGTTGGTTGGAAAGTCACGTCTTTTGATGTGGAACTTTTACATATTATTAAGAAGATGGGCCAGAAGATTAAGGAAGTGACTGTTTTATGGAACGATAGAGATATCAGCCGCGGTAAGGGCGGGGGACTATCGCGCTATTTCAGGGAATCCAAAGAAATGTTTTCGCAGATAGTCAGAGTAAAATTAAACGAGATGAAGGGTTTTTACGGCTAATGCTTAAATTTATAAAGAAATACAAAGCTTTTATCGCCCTTGGGTCCTTTATTTTATTGCTTGGATTTACCCTCAGACTTTTTAAACTTACCTCTTTACCTGTTTTTGCCGATGAAGCAATTTATGTGAGGTGGGCTCAGGTTATGAGGGCTGAAGAGACCTTAAGATTTCTTCCCCTTTCGGATGGGAAACAACCTCTTTTTATGTGGGTTGTAATTCCGTTCTTGAAAATATTTACAGACCCCTTATTCGCTGGCAGGTTTGTGTCGGTGCTTTGCGGGGCGGGAACAATAGTCGGGGTGTTTTTAACCAGTAAGCTTTTGTTTAAATCCAACAAAGCGGCCATCATCGCAAGCCTGGTAATAGCGGTGTCTCCCTTTGCAGTCTTTTTCGACAAAATGGCGCTGGTGGATTCAATGCTTGCCATGTTTGGAATTTGGACCTTTTTTCTGGCGGCCCTCACCGCTACCCGTTTAAAGCTGGATACTGCAATACTTACTGGGTTTGCCCTTGGTGCAGCCCTTCTGACTAAATCTCCTGCACTGTTTTTTGCTCTGCTTATCCCTTTCATGATTTTGCTGATTAACTGGCCGAAGAATCCGAAAGCCAGAGTTTTTACTTTCGGGAAATTTGTATTCTTTACGGTTGTGTCTATTTTTATTGGTTACGCGATATTTAATATCTTACGCTTGGGGCCGAATTTCCATTTATTATCCAGCCGGAATTTGGATTATGTCTATCCGTTTACGCATATCTTTGAGAACCCCTTGGACCCGTTTTTGTCTTTAGTAAGAGCCACTTTCGTTTACTTTAAACTTTTAGGGCCCTGGACATTAATGCCATTGGTGGTTCTCGGGGCAATATTCTCCTTTAAGGCCGATTGGCGCAAAAGCCTAGTGGTACTTCTTTGGTTCATAGTCCCCATTCTTGGCATTACGGAATATGCGAAGGTCTATACTGCAAGATATATTCTCTTTACCCTGCCGTATTTGGCGATTTTTGCCGGAAACATACTGCCTACCGGCAAAAAATCCCTATATTGGGCCGGGATGATTCTCTTGGCTCTCTTTCTTTCGCAAAGCCTGATGGTTAATAGACGGCTACTCTTTGATATTCAAAAAGCACAACTGCCCCGAAGCGAGAGGTCTGGCTATTTGGAAGATTGGACGGCAGGCTTTGGCATCAAAGAGGTCTCCGAGTTGGTCAGGGCCGAGTTTGCTCGCGAACCGGGCAAGAAAATAGTCATCGGAACGGAAGGATACTTCGGAACTCTACCGGATGGGCTGCAAATGTATCTTAACGATATGCCCCAGATAATTGTTGTGGGGGTTGGGTTGGGGATAGACAAGATTCCCACTCCTCTTGCCGAATCCCGCGCTTATGGAAATAAAACCTATTTGGTGGTCAATAGCACGCGACTTTTGGAAGATGCGGACAAGCTGGGATTAAGACTGATTAACTCCTATCCCAAGGCTACTAAGCCGGAGGGGAGAAGGGAGGATTTACTTTTCTTTGAAGTAACAAAATAAATGCAGGAAACTCAGGAACATCTGGATCCGAATGCCGAAATAACCATCGATACGGTCAAATCTAGAGCCGTTAAAGGGGTAGTGGTTTTAACCGGAAGGACCTTTCTTCTAAGCGTTCTTTCGCTGGTGGCGACGGGATTTTTGACGGTTTTTTTGAGTCCTTCCGAATTTGGTATCTTCTGGATTGTTTCGGCAATCGTTAATTTTCTTGCCTATTTTAGCGATGTCGGCTTAGCCGCCGCCCTTATCCAAAAAAAGGAAAACCCCGACAAAGCCGATTTAAGAACCACCTTTACCGTTCAGCAGGTTCTTGTTCTTACCCTTTTAGTAATTATCTTTCTGGTTAGCCCAACCCTCTCCAGGATATATGGATTTACGTCTGAGGCAAGAATGCTGCTTTATGCCTTGGGTCTTTCGCTCTTTTTTTCCTCTCTAAAAACAATTCCGTCGGCGCTTCTTGAGCGCAAACTTGAGTTTGGCAAATTGGTTATTCCCCAGGTATTGGAAAATCTGGTTTATAGTCTTTTGGCGGTTATCTTGGCTTGGAAGGGTTTTGGCATAACCAGCTTTACGGTTGCCGTCTTGGCCAGAGGAGTGGTGGGACTTATCGCAATTTATATCCTACAGCCGTGGGTGCCGGGATTTGCCTTTTCCAGGAAGTCCTTGGGTGGCCTTTTGAAATTCGGTGTCCCTTATCAGGCAAATACCCTTTTGGCGACAATCAAGGACGACGGGATGACGGCGGTTTTGGGAGGGATTTTGGGGCCGGCCGGGGTAGGATTTTTGGGTTGGGCCCAAAAATGGGGCCAGGCACCTTTGAGGTTTTTTATGGACCATGTGATTAAGGTTACCTTCCCGGCATTTTCAAGGATGCAGGACGCCAAAGAGCACCTGGAAAGATCGGTTACCCGTTCCATCTTTTTCATCTGTTTTCTGGTTTTCCCCAGCCTAGCGGGGCTTCTGGTTTTGGCCCCCACCTTGGTTGCGATAATTCCCCGTTACGGAAAGTGGGAGCCGGCCCTTTTGCCCTTGGGATTAATTGCGATCAACACGCTTTTTGCCGCCGTGACGACACAGCTGACCAATCTCTTAAATGCCGTGGGCAGAATTAAAATTACTTTTAAGCTGATGATTATGTGGACGGTCCTTACCTGGTTATTTGTACCGATTCTTTCCATCAAATACGGCGTAAACGGGGCCGCCGCGGGCTATGCTCTGGTGGGGACAAGTTCTCTGATCGCGATTTTTGTAGCCAAGAGGTTTGTGAATTTTTCGCTGTCCCAGTCCGCGCTTAAGCCCCTCCTGGCGAGTGCTGTTATGGGAGGAACGCTTCTATTTCTAAGGCGGATTCTCCCGGTTAGCACAAGTAGTGTATTTATCATGGTTGCCACCGGAGTCGCAGTTTATATGGTTGCAATATATATATTGGTCGGGATTTCGATTAAAGAGGACGTGCAAAAGGGCTTCAAAACTCTTCTTGGCAAGTAACATCTGTTAAAATAAGCTGGTGGGATCAATCTCGGTTGTTGTCAATACGCTCAACGAGGAGGAAAATATCGCCCGGGCCTTGGAGTCCGTCAAGGATATTGCCGATGAGATAGTGGTTGTGGATATGGAGTCCACGGATAAAACCGTGGCAATTGCCAAAGATTACGGCGCCCAGGTTTTTCATCACGAAAAGGTCGGATACGTTGAGCCGGCCAGAAATTTTGCCATCGATAAGGCCTCCAAAGACTGGGTGCTTGTCTTGGATGCTGATGAGGAGATACCCCAAAGCCTGGCGGTAAAGCTTAAGCAGATTGTCAAAAGTCCCCAGGCCGACTATTACCGCTTACCGAGAAGAAACATTAATTTCAAACGTTGGATTAAAAACTCCCGTTGGTGGCCGGATTACAATATCAGGTTTTTCAAAAAAGGCAGCGTTACCTGGAACGAGATTATCCATTCGGTGCCGATGACCATCGGTAAAGGACTTGACCTTCCAGCTGAGGAGAAATACGCAATTACCCATTACAATTACACCTCGATTGCGAAATTTATCGAAAGGATGAACCGCTACACCGATGTTCAGGCGCGGGCGCTAGTCCAGAAGGAATACAAATTTGTTTGGCACGATGTAATAAGGCGCCCTTTGGCGGAATTTTTGAGCCGTTATTTTGCCGGAGAAGGCTATAAGGACGGCCTGCACGGATTGGCCTTGGCCTGCCTACAGGCCTTTTCCGAACTGGCCCTTTATCTTAAGCTTTGGCAGGCGGAACAATTTACCCCACAGGCCGTTTCTACCCAGCAGTTCGCAGCCGAGGTAAAAAGAGCCAATAAGGAGATTAACTGGTGGATTATCGAGGTCTTAATTAAGTCGGGAAGTTTTATTGCTTCGCTTCCCAAGCGGGTTTATCGGCGTATCTTTTTAGGCAATGAGTAAAACAATTCCCAAAGTAACGATAGTGGTTCTTAACTGGAACAGAAAAGATGACATGATTGAGTGCCTCAAGTCTTTAAGCCGGATAGCCACAGTGGGTTATGAGCTAAGTATAATTGTGGTCGATAATGCCTCAAGCGACGGCTCCATCGAAGCCTTAAACAAAATTACGAATATTCCCTTCATGGTTGTCAAGAATTCCGAAAATTTGGGTTTTGCCGAAGGGAACAACGTCGGGATAAAGGAGGCCCTGGCGACAGGGGCCAACTATGTCCTGATTCTGAATAACGATACTCTGGTTGACAGGAGTTTGGTTGTCGAGCTTATAAAATCCGCGCGGGCAAACAAGGATGCGGGGATCTTTGTGCCGAAGATCTATTTTGCTCCGGGATTTGAATTTCATAAAGACAGATACCCCAAGTATGTCCTCGGGAAGGTTATCTGGTCCGCAGGGGGGAATATCGACTGGGGCAATCTATATGCAACCAATAACGGGGTTGATGATGTTGATCGTGGCCAATACGATGAAGAAAAAGAGACGGATTTTGCTACCGGCGCCTGTATGTTTGTCAAAAAGAGGGTTTTTGAAAAAGTGGGGCTTTTCAATCCCAAATATTTTGCCTATTTGGAGGATGTCGAACTCTCAGAAAGGGCAAAGAGGGCCGGAATTAAAATTGTTTATACCCCTAGAACCCAGATCTGGCACAAAGTTTCCCAAAGCTCGAAGGTTGGCGGGGACCTCAACGACTACTTTATCACCCGCAACAGACTACTCTTCGGATTTAAGTTTGCTCCCCTAAGAACCAAGCTGGCCTTAATTAGAGAAAGCCTGCGGCTCATTATCAGCGGCAGGAAGTGGCAGAGGGCTGGCATCAGGGATTATTACCTCGGCCGCCTGGAAAAAGGAAGCTGGAAATGAAAACCTCGGCAGTAATTTTGGTTAAAAACGAAGAAGCCCTGATTGGAGATTGCCTGGCTTCCCTTACCTGGGTCGATGAGATAATTGTTGTCGATAACGGCTGTACGGATAAAACCGTTGAAATTGCGAAAGGCAAAGGTGCCAAAATCGTTAAGTCTCTTAAGGGTAGTTTTGCCGACAGGAGAAATCTGGGTGCAAAGGTTGCCGGTGGAGATTGGCTTCTCTATGTCGATGTCGACGAGAGAGTTACCCCCGCACTGCGAAAAGAAATTCAATCCCTAATCACCAATCATCAACTGAAATATAATGCTTACGCAATTCCCAGAAAGAATATTCTTTTGGGTCACCCCATGCGTTGGGGGGGCTGGTGGCCCGACTATGTTTTAAGACTGATAAAAAAAGATGCCCTTTTGGGTTGGAAAGGCGAGCTTCATGAACAACCGGCAATTAAAGGAGAAGTGGGCAAGCTTAAAAATCCGCTTACGCATATCTCCCACAGGAGTTTATCCGAGATGGTTGCCAAAACGAATGAATGGTCGGCTATTGAAGCCAAACTGCTTTTTGAATCAGGGCATCCCAAGATGGTCTGGTGGAGGTTTATTTCCGTTGCGGCCAGGGAATTTCGGTATCGGGCGATTTTAAAACTGGGATTTCTGGACGGAGCGGTGGGGGTGATCGAAATAATTTACCAGACGTTTTCCCGCATGATAACATACGCAAAGCTTTGGGAGATGCAAAAGAATGAGAGCCGCAATATATAATCCATATCTTGATACCCTAGGAGGCGGAGAGCGCTACAGCCTAGCCGTTGCCACTGTTCTGCAAAATAAGGGCTATAAAGTAGATGTGCAGTGGAGGAGCCCTTCAGTCAAGAATAAGCTGGAGGATAGATTTGGAATTAAACTGACGGATATCAATTTTGTTAAAGATATCGCCCGGGGAGACGGGTACGATCTTTGTTTTTGGGTGTCCGACGGGTCCATTCCGGCTCTGAAGGCCAGGAAAAACCTTCTCCACTTTCAGGTTCCCTTCCACGGCGTAAAAGGCGTAACCCTGCTTAATAAAATGAAGCTTTGGAGGATTTCCAAGGTTATCTGTAACTCCCGCTTTACCAAGAGTTTCATCGATGCGGAATACGGGGTAGATTCGGCTGTCATCTATCCACCTGTAGCGATAGAGAAAATCAGACCAAAGATTAAAGAGGATATTATTACCTTCGTGGGCAGATTTTCCCAGCTGACACAGGCCAAAAACCAGGATGTTTTAATAAAAGCCTTCAAAAGACTTTACGACTCGGGATACTCCGAGTGGAAACTTATTTTGGCCGGGGGCGCTGAGATAGGGGGAAAAGAGTATTTGGAGAATATAAAAAAAATATCTTCCGGCTACCCCATAGAGATTGTTGAAAGTCCGACATTTAAAGAGATTTGCACTCTCTACGGGAGGGCAAAGATATTCTGGTCGGCGGTTGGCTTTGGGGCAAAGGAGGAAAAAGAACCTGAAAAGTTTGAGCACTTTGGTATCTCCGCAGTTGAGGCAATGGCGGCAGGCGCAGCCCCGCTTGTTTATAGGGGGGGAGGTTATAAGGAAATTGTCAGAGAGGGGGAAAACGGATTTTTATGGGCAAGTACACAGGAGCTTCTCAAAAACACCAGGACTCTTATCGAAACGAAAGGTCTTTTGGTAAAATTGGGCAGGGAGGCCAGGCTGGACAGCAAGAAATATAGCTACGACGTTTTCGCAGAAAAACTGTCTGCGTTGTTATAGCTCTTCCTTACAGGCTCCCATTCGTTTAAAATAGGCATGGAGGTAGACAAGAAATTTAATTTGGGAATGTTGCATGTGGTCAGGGTAAGAAAATGAAAGACTTATCGGTTTCAATAATTATTCCCTACTACAATACCAAGGGACTGCTGTTGGCCAATTTACCCAAAGTAATTGAGGCCAAGGAGGTTGAGTCCAACGCAATCTCCGAAATAATTGTTGTTGATGACGGCTCGCCGGTTGAGAAGGCTGCGGGTTTAAAAGAAAGATTTCCTTCCCTAAAAATAATTACACATAAGGTTAATAGGGGATTTTCAGCTGCAGTAAATACCGGGGTCAGAATGGCCAAAGGTAGCTTGGTTGCGCTTATCAATACCGACGTAGCCCCCTCTAGGGAATTCCTACAAGAAGCCCTGAAACATTTTGAGGACGAGCGTGTATTTGCCGTATCCTTCAAAGAAAAAGACTATTCTTGGGCAAAAGGGGATTTCAAGCAAGGATTTTTGCATCATTCTCCGGGTCCGGTGACCGGCAGTTCCCATTTGTCTTTATGGGCCAGCGGAGGAAGCGCGGTTTTCAGGAGGAAAACCTGGTTGGCTCTCGGCGGGATGGATGAGAAATTGTTCTCGCCTTTTTATTGGGAAGACATCGACCTTTCTTACCGGGCCTATAAACGGGGTTATAAGGTGATTTGGGAGCCGGCTGCCTTGGTTGAACACCATCATGAATCTACGATATCGACACTGAATAAGTCGTATACCCAAAGAATAAGACAGCGTAACGAACTTTTATTTATCTGGAAAAATATCACCAGCCAGAATCTTTTCAGGAAACACCTCAGCGCACTTTTTTCGAGAATGGCAAGACACCCCGGTTACACCAGAATTGTTCTTTCGGCCCTTTTAAAATTAGGCACCGTGGTCAAAGCCAGAAGAAAAGAGAGGAAAGAGGCGCAAGTTTCCGACGAAGCAATATTTTCTAGATTCGCGACGTGAAGCCCACAATCTCGGTAATAATAGTCAACTATAATACCAGAAAACTGGTAGAGGACTGCATCGCCTCCGTTAAGAAAAATACAAGCATTCCTTTCGAAATTATAGTAGTCGAAAATAGCAGCCAAGACGGATTTACCTTACCGGCAGCGGATTTTCGCTTAATAATAAACAAGGAGAATTTAGGCTTTGCCAAAGCAGTCAATCAAGGGATTGAGGCATCAAAAGGAACATATATCCTTCTTTTAAATTCGGATACGCTGGTTAGAAAGGGCGCCATCGATAAACTCGTGGAGTTTGCCAAAGATACCCCGGATGCGGGAGTGGTTGGGGCAAAACTGTTAAATAAGGATGGCTCTGTCCAGGCCTCGTGTTTCAATTTTCCGGGGATAGCCGGGGCACTCAAGCAATACTGGTTCGGCGAGGAAGGCCATTACGATAAATTTGCTCCGGTCGGGATAAGCCCCACTAAAGTAGACGCCATAGTCGGCGCTGCATTTTTAATTACTCCACAGGCCCTTAAAAAAGTAGGGAAGTTGGATTCCCGGTACTTTATGTATTTTGAGGATTTGGATTATTGCAGGCAGGTAAAAAGGGCCGGATTGAAAACTTACTATCTGCCCCGGGCAGAAATTATCCATTACCACGGGGAAAGCGGAAAGGGGATAGCTGGGAATACTAATCAGTGGAGGCGGCTTATTCCTTCAAGCAAGATTTACCACGGGAGGTTAAAACACTTCATTATAACAGCCATTATGTGGTTGGGGCAGAAGCTTAACAGAAACTTGCTGCTGGCTCTTTTAATCACCGCCCTTATTGTCCCGACCTTTTTTAGACTTGTCCGACCCGGCTTTTTCCCGATGCAGGATGATTTGCAGGCCTTTAGGGTCCAGCAGATGGACAAATGCTTTGACGATTTCCAAATTCCCTGCCGCTGGGTGCCGGATGCCGGCTATCAATACGGATATCCCCAATTCATTTATTATCCGCCGTCCGTTTACTACGTAGGGGCTCTTCTGCACCGCATCGGACTTCAATATATCGACGCGGTCAAGGTTCTTTTCGTTTTGGGCTATATTGCCTCGGCTCTGGCGATGTTTGTTCTGGTTAAGTCCTTCTTGGGGAATTGGCCGGGGGTAGTTGCGGCCCTCATCTATTCCTATGTTCCTTATAAAGCCGTTGAGGTTTTTGTCAGAGGAGCCTTAAATGAATTTTGGTCTTTGGCGTTTCTTCCCTTGGCATTTTGGGCGACCTACCGGCTCACTACAAAGGCAAAAACAAGATATATAATCTGGACCGCAATTTCGATTCTTCTGCTTTTGACCACACACAGCTTGATTTCGATGATTTTTGCTCCGTTTCTGCTTGTCTGGATAGGTTATTGGATATATACCGAGAAAAAGTGGAAGGTGGTTGGAAAAATTATCCTGGCGGGGCTTTTGGGACTTGGTTTGTCGGCTTTTTACTTGATTCCTCTTCTCTTGGAGCGAAAGTATGCACACTTGGAATCGCTTCTTTCCGGGTATTTTGATTACCGGGCCCATTTTGTAAATGTCTACAAGCTTTTTCTCTCGATGGAGTGGGGCTACGGCTCTTCGGGTTTTCCTGCCGAAAAATTAAATCTTTCAACCGGAATAGTCCAATGGCTTATCGGAATCCTGGCGGGAGTTCTTGCCGCATTCAGATTTAAGAAGGAGAGAAAACTGGCCACTCTGACTTTTGTCTTTGTTGGCTCGGAACTTCTGGTCCTTTTTATGATGCACCTTAAATCCAGTTTTATCTGGGAAAAGCTGCCTTTTCTTCATTGGTTGCAGTTTCCTTGGCGGTTTTTGTCGATCAGCATATTCTTGTTGGCAATTCTTTCCGGATTGGCTGTCTATTTCGCGGGGAAGTTTCGCTACCTGTTGGGGATCGCAGCAGTTATTGCAGCCTTTATCCTGTATGCGAATTTCTTTGTTCCCAAAGCTTGGTTGAATATAACCGATACGGATAAATTCTCGGGTGCCTCTTGGGAAAAACAGCTGACGATTAGCATTTTCGACTATCTGCCGATATATGCCAAACTTCCTCCACCGTCAAAAGCATCTGATATCCCGGAGGTTTTGGAGGGGGAGGCCAACTTTATTAGTTACGAAAAGGGATCCAATTTTCAAACAGGAGAAGTTACGGTTACGAAAGAGGCGTTAATTAGGCTCCCCATCTTCGATTTTCCCGGGATGAAGGTCATGGTTGACGGAAAAGTCGTAGCCCACGTTAATAACGATTGCAGGGGCCAAGAGTACTGTTTGGGGCTCGTGAGCTTTAATATTGCCCCGGGAATGCATAAAATTGAAGTTAAGCTAGGACGAACTCCGGCGAGATGGGTAGGGGATATCATCTCCCTGGTTACCGTCGGATTCGTAGTTGCGGTCTGGCTCAGAAGAAAATGAAGGTCTTTAATCTTCTCAAAAAAAACTGGCAGATAGTGCTTTTGCTGGTTTTGGGAATTTCTATCTGTTGGCCACTTTTTGTTCGGGGTTATTTTCCCCACCATGACGATTTGCAGGTAATCAGAATTTTCGAGATGCGGCGCTGCCTTACCGATTTTCAGATTCCCTGCCGTTGGGTACCGGATATGGGTTACGGCAACGGATTTCCGCTTTTTAATTTCTACGGTGTTCTGCCTTATTATCTCGGAGCACTGGTTAGTTTTGTGGCGGGCTACATCGCTTCCGCCAAATTCTTATTTCTTGTTTCGCTTTTGGGCGGGGGACTCGGGATCTATTTTCTGGTCAAAAAGTTATTCGGGGTAAATCCTGCTTTAGTTGCTGGTTCTTTATATCTACTGGCCCCTTATAGGGCCTTGGATGCCTATGTCAGGGGAGCGGTAGCCGAGCTTTTTGCCATGAGTTTGGTGCCCTTTGTCTTGCTGTTCTTCTATAAATTCATCAAAGAGCGCAGCAAATCCTCGTTTGTCCTGGCCACACTTTTCCTGGCCGCATTTTTGATTACGCACAATATTATGACTATTCTCTTTACCCCCGTATTGGCAATATTCGTAATATTTTGGCTTTGGCAGGAAAAATTCAATAACCTTAAAGGGGTCATTGTTGCGACGGTACTGGGTTTCGGACTTGCTGCATTTTTTATCCTGCCCGCTTTCTTGGAGAAATCCTTGGTTCAGACGGAGGCCTTAACCAGGTTTGAATTGGACTTCAGGGCACACTTTGTTTCAATAAAGCAATTATTTTTGGATAGAACCTGGGGCTACGGGGCTTCGATCTTGGGAACGGGGGATACAATCTCCTTCCAAATCGGCTGGCCTTTATGGTGGACTGTGCTTGCGGCAGCCGCTGTACTTTTCCTTAAAAAAGTAAAAAGGGAACACAAGCTTTTAGCGCTAATACTTTTAGGCCTTTTTACTTTTTCGATATTCATGACACATAATAAGTCGGCGTTTATCTGGGAACGGATCTCTATCCTCAAGTTCTTTCAGTTCCCTTGGAGATTTTTATCCTTGAGCATATTTTCGGCATCGCTCCTGGCGGGATTTGCCGTATCTGCCCTGGGGGAAAGATGGAAACTTACGGCTTCGGTTTTAATAATTGTTTTGGCGTTTGTCCTAAACTGGGAATATTTTGCACCCCGGGATTTTTATTACGGGCTTTCCGATAACCAAAAATTAACCGGGGCGGCTTGGGAAGAACAGCAGAAGGGGGCAATCTTGGACTATCTGCCCAGAACCGCTTCAGAACCGAAAGAAAAAGCCCCAGTAGCACCTTTTGTTGTCAGCGGAATGGCCAGCGTTAAGGATTTTATCAATAAATCAAACGGATTTAGCTTTAAAGCCGAGGTTGCCAGGACTTCCCAGATCGAGCTTTCCGTTTTTTACTTTCCCGGCTGGAAGGTGCAGGTGGACGGCAAAGAGGAAGCGGTTTATCACCAGAACCTTCTGGGACGGATAGCGGTTAATTTGGAAAGGGGTAGCCACACAGTAGCAGGAAATTTTACAAATACTCCGATAAGGGCCGTGGCCAATGCGGTATCTTTGGTTTCGGCGCTGTTGTTTCTAACTGCTCTTGTCTATGGAAAAAGTAAAAAGATTTTTCGCTAAACATATCTTTCTTGTTGTACTGGCCCTGTCGCTCCCGGCCGTTTGGACGCTTGTAGTGCCCGGATTTTTCGGCGTGTCGGATGACACCCTGATAGGTTGGCTTTATGAGATGGACAGGGCAGTGAAAATGTTTCAGATTCCTCCCAGGTTTGTTCCCGACTTAAGTTTCGGATTCGGCTATCCCTTGTTTAATTTCGTTTATCCCTTGCCCTTTTATATCGGAGAGATCTTCCACCTTTTTGGTTTTTCTTTGGTGGATGCAGCCAAACTTGTTTTTGGTTTAAGCATTCCTTTCTCGATGTACTTCATGTACAAACTCCTCAGGGAATTGGTTGATAAGCCCCTAAGTCTGGCTGGAGCCGTACTTTATGTTTACGCTCCTTACCGGGCAACCGAAATTTTTGTTAGGGGAGCGATAGGGGAGATAGTAGCCTTTGTTTTTATTCCTTTGGTTGCCCTTTCTTTTATCCGGCTGACCCAAAAAGATTCGGGGATAAAATGGATAGGAATTTCGGCACTTTCAATTGCCGCTCTTGTATTGTCGCACAATATTTTGGCTTATATGTTTTTTCCCTTTGCCCTTATCCTACTTGTGGTGCTTATCATCTCTGCCAAGCAGGATAAAATCACCTATTTGCTCAGGTCTTTTTGGGCAATTATTTTGGGACTTTTGGCATCCGCGTATTTTTGGTTTCCGGCCATTTATGAGAGCGGGTTAGTTAAATATTCGACCGTTTATAACTATTTTGACCACTTCGCCACACTTAAGCAGCTTATTACCCCCTATTTCGGCTACGGCGCATCCGTTCCAGGGCCATATGACGGCATGTCTTTTTATATCGGCATCATAGGCTTGTTGACAGTTGTAGTGGGAGGAGCCTTGGCTATAAAGAGCTGGAAGGGCTTTGGGGTAAAGGAAAAGACAGTTCTGATTTGGGCTATCGGCATCTTTGTACTAAGCATCTTTATGATGAACCACCGCTCGGATATTCTCTGGAAATCTATCCCCCTTTTGCCATATTTTCAGTTTCCCTGGCGCTTTCTGACAATGATAGTGTTTTCTTCTCCTTTATTTTTGATTGGATTTTCCAAATTTAAACACGCCAGGATTGTGGCTGGGGTAATTATTGTAGCCGCAATTGCCCTGAACTTTCTTTACTTCAAACCGGAAAAGTTTTTGGGCAGGGCCGACGAGTATTATGTCGACAGGTATATTCCATATCCCGCGGCAAGTGCCGAATATCGCCGGACATCTGAGGAGTATTTGCGTTTGCCCAAAGACAATCTGGTCAGGCCTTCCATGGTTTACCCCCGCGCCTACTCGAACGTTAGGGCCAACCTGATAATTGAAGAAATTAACCCACTGGATGCGAGAATTGTGACTAACTACCCGGAGGAATTTATTCTTTCCTACAACAAATACAATTTCCCAGGGTGGGTTGCTAAAATAGATGGAGTTGGCACCGATATCTTAAGCGGCGTACCATACGGGCAAATATCCCTGAAGGTGCCGGGAGGGACCCATGAGGTGGTCGTTGAGTATCGCGAGGCTCCGTTGAGGAAAGTAACTAATTTTGTTTCTTTGGGAGCGATTACAACTGCAATGTTTCTGGTAATTAAAAGAAAAAATGAAAAGTAAAATAATCAAGATTCTGCTGATAGGGATAGTTCTGCGGATTATCCTATCCTTGGCCACCTATCATTCGGATGTTGCACCATTTGATTTTGCGGGTGGAATAATTGCCAAAGGGAATATCGCAAACTTCTATGATTACTTGTGGAATCTTCCCCAGGATAGTCCTATCCTAGCCGTTTACCCCAAAAACTTATTTAACTACCCCCCGGCCGTTTACTTTTTTCTGGGACCCGCCACTAGAGTAGTTAGCTGGATAGTTGATCCGGCGGTCCATGCCAACTTTATTCTTAATTTCAGCTCGACCCTGGGCAATTGGCAGTTAAACCTGCTGCTTCTGTTATTAAAGCTTCCTTATTTTGCTTTCGATATCGCAGTTGCCTATCTTCTGATGGCCTTATTTAAGACGGATAGGGAGAAACTCTTGGGATTCTCGTTTTGGATATTTAATCCCGTAAATCTCTACGCTACCTACATGGTGGGGCAGTTTGATATTATCCCTGTTTTCTTCTCGGTTTTGTGTCTTTACTTGGTTGTTAAAAAGAAAGACGTAGGCCAAAAGAGTTTGCTATTGGAGGCTTTGCTTTTGGGTCTTGGCGGAGCCTTTAAAATCTTTCCTCTGCTTTTTCTTGTTCCTTTGGCATCTTTAAAGAAAAGTTGGTTGGAAAGGATCAAGATTGTCACCGTAGGCGTTTTGGCTTATATAGCCACCATTCTGCCTTTCATTGCCTCAAAAGGATTTAGAACAACCGCTCTTTTGGCAGGCCAGACGACCAAAAGCCTTTATGCCCAAATTCCTCTTTCGGGAGGAGAGTCGATTATGTTATTTCTGGTTTTTGTCATTTTTTTCTACCTGGTGTTTCTTTTCAAGACCTCAACGGTTGAGCTTTTGTGGAAGAGATTTTTTATCATGATGCTGATTTTCTTTATCTTTACCCATTACCACCCCCAGTGGTTTCTCTGGCTAACCCCGTTTATGATTATCGATTTGGTAAAACATCTGAAACATTGGGTAATGGTTGCCCTTTCCCTGGTGAGTTTTGTTTTCCTGGTGAGCTTTTTTGATCCGGGTCTTTCGGTTTGGTTATTTGCTCCCATCTGGCCCAAGCTTTATGGACTTCCCGGAATTTGGCAGCTTGTTGGGGTTAGTCCGGATATAAACCAGATGCGCAGTATCTTCCAGAGTCTTTTTGTTGGAGTTGCTTTTTACTATTTATATATTCTTTTCCCCAAAAGCCAAGAGGCTAAGGAATGATTATCCTAGAAATACTTAAATTCTCCATTTTTCTTTTTTTTGCTATCTTTGTTACGGGCAGCGTTTTGGTAAACAGGTTAAAACTAAACGGGGCCTTGGCTATTTTCTTGGCGCTGTCCTTGGGAATAGTAATTACCACCCTTGCCGCGTTTGTAAATATTTATCTGGTGCTGGCGCTCGCCGCGGCATCTTCTTATTTTTATATCCGGGGACTTGACCTAAACGAATTAAAGAATTTCAGACAGAAAGTTAATCCGGCCACCCTAATAATCGCCGTAATTATTCTAGGCGGGATAATTTTTCAAAACGCACTGACGTTTAAGTCGGGAACTGTTTATGATTTCGGAATCGGCTATTGGGGACCGTTGGGACACGACGGGGTTTGGCACCAGGCTCTGGTTAATCAACTTATTAAGGCAACTCCACCGGGAAACCCGGGGCTTTCGGGAACGACGCTGTCCAACTACCACTACTTTTATGACCTCCTGGTGGCCACAACTGCCCACATGTCCGGGGTTCCGGTGGCGGATTTAATCTTCAGGTTTTATCCGATACTCTTTTCATTCCTGTTGGGGCTTGGAACTTACCTGCTTTGTAAGGCCCTGTTTAATAAATGGTACGTCGGGGCAGCTTCTTTGTTTTTTGTCTATTTCGGCGGGAGCTTCGGCTATATTCTCGAATGGATAAAGGGTGGGTTTTGGGGAGGGGAGTCGGCATTTTGGGCAAACCAACCGGTTTCGATGAACCTCAACCCCCCTTTTGCGGTTTCTTTGGTTCTTTTGGTGGCACTGGTTATCTTGTTTCAGATTTTCGAGGAAAAAAGAAATCTGGCGTCGGGATTGGCGTTGATACTGGTTTCCGGCACCCTTATCGAATTTAAGGTTTACGCGGGGGCAGTTGCCCTTTTTTCCCTGGGAGCCATCGCTTTGGTTCGTGCGGTTAAGAAGGATTTTGCTTACTTAAAAGTTTTTGTTCCGGCGCTTATCTTGGCTCTGTTGGTTTTTCTTCCCAACAACTCCGCTTCCGCGGGACTTATCGTCTTCTCACCGTTTTGGCTAGTGGACTCGATGGTCGATTTTGCGGATAGGGTCGGCTGGGTTAGACTGTCGCAAGCGAGGGCTAGTTATCTTTCGGTGGGCCTCTGGCCAAAGTATGTATTGGCCGAAATATTGGCATTGGCGATATTTGTGGTAGGGAATTTGGGAACGAGAGTGGTTGCGCTTGTGGGGCTTCCCGGGCTTTTCAAAAAGAAGTTTTGGAAAAGTCCAACCTTGCTTTTCATTGCATTTTTATCCGCTTCTTCTTTTATCCCGACCCTATTATTCATTCAAAAAGGAAACCCCTGGAACACTATTCAGTTTATCTATTACTTCTTGTATTTCTGCGCCGTCTTTGCCGGGCTTGGTCTTGTTGTTTTGGCCAAGAGCCTGCCTAAATATCTGGCCATTTTGGCGGTGGCTCTCGTGTTTTTGGCAACACCCTTAAGCTCCCTCTCGACTTTCAGGAGTGCTTTTCAGGGAGCCCCGGCCAGAGTTACCCCTGATGAAGCGGCAGCCCTGAGCTTTCTTGGGATCCAGCTGGACGGAGTGGTTCTGACACATCCGTTTAATAAGGACCTAAGGAGCAAATATTCTTCACCTTTCCCACTGGCGGTTTATGAAACCAGCGCCTACGTTTCGGCGTTTTCCAAAAAAGAAACATTTGTCGAGGATGAGTTTCAGCAGGAGATATTTCAGAACGATTACAAAGGAAGACTGGCGGATTCGAATAAATTCTTTTACGGGAAAGACTATGGTTGGGATAAGGCTTTCCTTTTGGAAAATAAAATTAGCTATATTTATTTACCCACTCTTTACAAATTAAACCTTAACGAGGGCCTCTTGGGGGTAGAAAAAATATTTTCAAATTCTGAAGCGGAGATATTTAAAGTCAGACAATGAAAAAACTCTTGGTTCTGGCAATCCTTCTCAGGCTTCTGATCATGCCGTTTTTCTTTCATCCGGATATTAAGACCTACCATTTCCAGGCCTCGTTTCTAAGGCAGGGAGTGGTCAATATCTATCCTTACCTGATAGACAATAGGGAGAAGCTTCCCCTCAAGGAAGAGTTTGTCTATTTCCCTTTAACTTATTTTTTCCTGGGAGGATATCAGGCCTTAGTCTCTCCCCTGCTTGGAGAGAATTTTACGGCCTGGCTTTCCGATGCGACCGGTCGGGGAGTAGAATCCCCCGGGATATTCCGCTATCTTTTTGTCCTGAAACTTCCTTACTTGGTTTTGGATATTGCGATAGCCTACCTATTGATGGGGTTTTTCGAAAAACAGGAAGACAAAAAGAAGGTTTTTACCATTTGGCTTTTCAACCCCTTTACCCTGATTCTTCTCTATTTCTTTTCCAACGTAGATATCATTCCGGTCTTTCTGGTTCTTGCCTCTCTTTTGGCAATGAAAAAGAACAAGCCGCTGGGTGCCTCTGTCCTCATGGGGCTGGCCGTAGGATTTAAGGCGTATCCAGTTCTTTTCTTTCCGTTTCTCCTGGCCAAGATGGAAAAATGGTCAGAAAGGATAACCGCCTCTTTGGTATTTTTGGCGACTTTGGCCGTGATTATCCTTCCTTTTTGGTCTCCGGCATTTGTGGCGTCTTCATTTGCCTCGGGACTGACTACACGGATATTGGAGGCGGGGATTAGCATCTCCGGTGGAGAGAAGATTCTGGTCGTTCCCGTTGCTCTTGTGGGTTTGTATCTGTTTTCCTGGTTCCGTCCCAAAACTGCCCTTTGGAAATATTATTTGTCGGCTTTGCTCATTGTAATTCCCTTTATCCATTTCCATATCCAATGGCTACTCTGGATTATGCCGTCCTTCGTAATTCTTTGGGCAGAGGAAAACAGATATTCCTGGCTTCTTGTTTTAGCCTCCGTTTCTGCGTTTGCGGTTCCTTTTCTTTATAACGACAAATTCATGAGTGTGTCACTCTTAACCCCTATTAGTAGATGGTTTGGCCTAATTCCCGCTCCTTTTGCGATAGTTCAAAGATTGGGAGACCCCTATCTTATTCAAGGTTTGATTCACAGTATTTTTGTGGGGTGTTCTCTTGGCCTAATTTGGAAATTGCTAAAAGGATATAAAAATGAACAAACCTAAAATTGCCCTTTTCCTTTTTGTATTGACCCTTTTTACCTTACCGGCGTTGTTGTCATTCGGGATTCGTTATTTGCCGGTAGAGGATCAACCCCCGCTTGGTGTTACCAAAAAATTCTATGAAAACGTAGCCATAGAGGATAAAGTAACGGTACCCTACAACAACTTCAACGGGATAGGCTTTAGTTTTAAGAATCCTAATCTTCAAAACAAAGAGGAAATTATCCTGAAGATTATCAACGAGAATGGGCAGTTGGCAAGAACGATAACGCTAAGTGGGTGGAACATCCCGGATGGGGGGTTTGTAAGATTTATGTTCGAACCCATCACAGACTCGAAAGGGAGAAAATATGATCTAATGTTAACCTCCCCCTCGAGCAGGAAAGAAGAAGCGTTGGAGGTCTATCTATCCAGAGACTCCGATACAGCTGCTTCGGTAACCTATTATAAACCTCTATCGGCACTCATTCTTATAAGGGATATCTATACGAACTTGAACATGAGGTTCTGGGAAGACAGAACTTTTGCCTTGTTTTATTTCGGGATAATCTCTCTGGGGTTTGGCTATATAGTGTTTGGAAAAGGCAAAACTATTTAACTATCCATACTTCAACTTTTCGATTTTCCACAATTTTATCGAAGAATTTAGTGTCATAATCCGCCTTAGGTTTTAATTGTTGGGGAAAATACAAGACGCTTATTCCCTTTTCCTTAAGTTTTTCCGCCAGTACCTGGGCGGAGGGCTCTAGAAATATTTTTTCTTGGAAAGATAATCTCTCTTTGTAATCGTAACCCATGACATCGACCTGTTCGATATCGGAAATGTAAGTTTCTTTACCGGAAAAGGCCGAAACATAGCCGGAGTCGGACCAGTCCCAGATATCGGGTATCGCTGTTTTTAAATCGACGTATTGGTTATAAGGTGGAGTCATGACCACAGTGTCGCTTTTGAAATCTTTTTTGATTAGGGAGAGGGCACTAAGCTCTTCCGGGGAAATCTTGGCAAAAGGTGCTCTTTTGTAAAAATCAACGATCTGTGCCATCTGTGTTGGGGCCGAAAGGGCGATAATTGCCAAAGAAATAGCCAAACCCAGAATGGGATTTTTGATTTTACCCAAGAACTTACTGATGGCAATGGCAGCCGAGATACCGAACAAGAGCAGAAAATATTGTAGAAACTGTGCGGTATTGCCAGCCACTCCCTTTTGCAGGAAAAGGAGAGGAAGGATAAAAGAAATTATCATGATGGATGCAAATATTTGGCTGAAGTAGTCGGAGAAGTAATTCTTGGCGGAGCCAATCGCTTGCCAAAAACCCAAGGCCCGCGTTCCCAGGTTGCCGAAAAAGAAAATAATCAGGGCAACTGATTCGTATTCGATTATTCTTAAGATTGATCTGACTCCTCCTCTGTCCAGATAAAACTGCCTTCTTAGTTCCAAATCAATCCAGTTAAGCCGGGAAGGCTCGACGACCATGGTTCTGACAAACCACCAGGGCTGGAAAATAAGAAAGGCGGTACTGGCTTTGGTATTGGGAAGATACAAACCTGCAGTAAGCGCGCCGGCCGTCAGAGTTACGGCAAAAAGATCGATTTTTTTCTCCCTGGCCAATCTCCAAACCGAAGCAATTGCCAATGCGCCCAACACTGGGATTGCAGCATAGACCTTAAAAGTTGCCAGAACCCCGACAGCCAAAGCGATTACGATTCCTGGTAGCAGTTTTGGTTTGGCCAGAAACGATATCAATAGGAAAAGGACGGTTAATACCAAGAAATCAGAAATTATCTGGGGAGGGTTTGCGATCGAGCTTTGAATTTGGGTAGCCCAAAAAAGGCTTTCTCCCCCAACTCCCCTTCCTTGCAGAAGCGTTACCATGTATCCGAAACTACCCCCGAAGTAGACAAATATCACTCCCCATATTCCGGCAAGAGTACTTTTGCCTAGCTTTTTGGTTAGAAAGTAGGCACTGGCTCCCAAAAGCAGCGACTCAAGCAGCGGGAAAAAACGAAAATATAAGTCTAAGGCGGGAAGTTTCAAGAATTTATTAAAGATTGCTGGAGCGACATCCGAGAAGAAGTGATAATTAATAAGTCTTTCTCCGGCGAATACGGGATTTTGCAGGGGGAAGCCTTTGTTCATTTCATTCATCAGAGCAATATGCCAGGAAGCGTCGTGGGCATGGGAACCCCAGAAAACAAGAGCACCTTCAACGAATGTCCCGCTGGGTGCAATAACTAACAGTTGTCCGAGGATTCCCAACGCAAACACCAAAACAATGACCATGCCCCATTTTTTGGATGGCAGTGTCAGCTGTTTAAATAGAGCCAGAGTCTGTTTGGCCGCAACGAGGTCAAAAATTGCATACACCACAAAAATAGCCAAGGGGAAATTTATAAGCAGCAAAAGATAAGAAACCAGAGTAAATAAAACCAGGCCGACAACCGTTCCGTAAATGAATTTTTCCCAAGGGGAAAGTTTAGGAAAGGCTATTGCAAGAATATAGACTCCCGGGATGACGAAAAATACGAAGGATGTTCCCACAAAGAGCAGCAAATTGAGGATGAAGTATGCACCCTGCATTTTTTGATTATATAATAATCACTAGTGAAAGCCCTTATTGCCTTGGCTCGTAAATATTCGATTGTCTTTTGGGCTATTCTTCTAGTTTTTTCCCTTAAGCTGGGAGCTGATCTTCGCTCGGTCGGCTTTAGCGTTAAGCCGGACCCGTTTATTATCCTGGATGAACATACAAATGTTTGGCACGGATTAAGTATCAGGAGTAGCGGTGTTCCTGCAGCATGGTCGATACTTAATGCCTATATGGTCGACTCCCAAAAAACCGGTGCCGGAGGAAGGATTGACGGATTTAACCTGACTGTGGCGGACATAAAACCCTCTTTGGGCAATTTTTCCAGCTACCCCAAACCGGCAATCGGCGTTGCCGAATACGATTTCGGTCGGGGTCTTTCCCATACACGGATGGTCCAGCCTTATTTGGACCATCCTCCGTTCGGTGCCTTAGTTCTTAGCTTGTTTGTGAATAAAGACGCCAAAACTTTCGGAGATGTCTCAAGCTACGACATGAGACGCTCTGCAATCTATCTGGGGATACTGACGCAATTTTTAATATTTGTTTTGGCTTTGCAGATGAGCAGGAAACCTCTCGTCGGGCTTATCGCCTCGACGGTCTACGGAACGGTTCCTTCATATCTATTAGTGGAGAGGTATGCCTTGTTGGAAAACGTTATGGCTCCGCTTATCCTTTTGGCCTTAATCATATTAGTTTTTGCTAAAGCCAAACCCTCAAGGGGTTTATTGGTAGCGGCGGGAGTGGTTGGGGGGCTTTTGGCCCTGACAAAACTTGCGGGTTGGGTATTTGTACTTGCCTTCGCGGCTCTTCTGATCTACTGGAAATTTAAAATCAAAGATATTTTGTGTTATTTGATTCCGGCTGTGGTTGTCGGATCGCTCTCTTTTGTCTGGGGACTTTGGCTGGCACCCAAATTGTTTTTGGATTTATTCCTTTTTCAAAGTATCGAAAGAGGATTTATCGGTTCAATCAATCTTTTGGTAACTGCTTTTAAGGTCAGCATTTTTAATTTCCCCGTAGACGGCTGGTGGCTCGGTGGCTTTATTGCCCTTCTTCTTATTCCCAAAAAGCGTGAGTATATGCCAATGTTATTTAGTATCGTTGCGACTCTTTTTTCGGCGCTTTGGCTGGTGGGGGCAAATTTCCCCTGGTATTTTATTCCGCTTATTCCTTTTGTCTCTATTGCCATTGCCCTTTTCTTCTATAATCTGGCAACATCTCCGACATTTTCGTCCATTCTTTTGGCGTTCTTGGTATTTATTTCCAGCAGTTTCTATTGGGGATATGGAGTTTTTCAGAAGAACCAGCCTTTCGGAATATATAGGCTTTTGTTTTTAATCTTTGTCGGGGCTGGAGCATTTTGGGCATTCTATAAAAAGAGCAAGAGATTTAAGAAGGTGTGGTTTTGGGGCGTAATACTATTGCTATTGACCCTGACCCTTCTTAACCGCAGATCTTTATTCTTTATTCTGGACAATTGGGGGAAGCTTCCACTGATATATACACCCGGGACTTTCTAATGAAAAGCATTTGGTTGGTTTTATTGATTCTTGCTGCTTCGTTTCTTCTTTTCTCTTACAAAATAACCCAGGTTCCTCCGGGAATAAACGGCGACGAAGCGTCGATTGCTTACAATGCGGTTTTGCTTGCCGACTCCGGTAGGGTCGAGGCTGGTAATAGATTTCCTCTCTTTATTGCTACGGGCTCCGACTGGAAACAGCCTGCGACTTTTTATTTGACTGTCGCGGCCTTTAAAATCTTCGGTCCCTCATATGAGGTGCTTCGGGGAGTAAGCGTTTTTATTGCACTTACGGGGGCGGTCTTACTTTTCTTCCTGGCAAAACAATTGCTGGGGGTGAGTGCCGGGATAGTAGCGATACTTCTTTTTGTTTCGACCCCGATAATATTGATTCAGTCCCATTTGGCGCTTGAGAACATCGCCCCGCTTCCTTTTGTCACCATTTGGCTCTGGATGCTTATCAAATACACCAAAAAGGCGGACACGAAATATCTGGTCTTTGCGGGGATTGCCCTTGGGGCCGGAATTTTTTCCTATTACGGGATGCGGCTTATTGTTCCTGTTTTGGCAGCAATGACCATCGTGTATATCAGAAAGACTAGGGCAGTCTTATCATTTTTAGGCGGCACCGCTCCCTTTATTCTTCTTCTTGCTTGGGCCTATTTTCACTATCCGGGAGCGGTATTCGGGAATAACTCATTTATTCCAATAACTTCTTATCAACAATTTATTCTGCCGTATCTTTCGATTTTTGACCCTGTTTTCCTATTCTTAAAAGGAGACGCAACCATTTATCATTCAACCGGAACAACGGGAATGTTTCTCTTGGCCAGCCTTCCTCTTTTTGTCTTGGGGGTAGTCAAGGGAATAAGAGAAAAGAGTAACATTTACCGCTTTTTGCTGATTTGTTTTCTTCTCGCACCAATCCTTTATGTGTTCGTCGGCGAAAGCTACCGGGCCAGCAGGCTTTTGGCTCTTATCCCGTTTTATATACTTATCTCAACCTTGGGTTTTGTGTACCTTACAACCATAAAGTCCAGAGCGTTTAAATTATTGGGAATAGTGGGTGTCATAATATTGATTGTTTTTAATTACGTGAGCTTTGCTAAAGACTATTGGTATTCGTATCCCGAGAGGGCGATTAAATCATTCTCTAGCCCCTGGCATTCTATTTATAAGGTTCTTAGCGAAAAGTACAAAGAGGGATATAAAATATATCTACTGACAGATATGGCGGGAGGAAGAGAAGATATCAAATTTTTTCAGGCCGCCTACCTTTTTACCTTTAGCGAATGGAGGAAGGGGGAGGAAATATTGCCCAAAAGCGCACTCTTAGCTTATCCTGACCTGTTAAGCCCGAAAGAAAAGAGCGGTCTTAAAGAAATATATACCAATTCTTTTGCTCAAAGCATTTTTCTGAAGGAATGAAGAGACTTTTAAGAATATTTAGCAAACCGGCAGTTATACTCCTGCTCATAGTTTCACTCGGAGCTTTCCTGCGTTTCTGTAAGCTTTCCTTATTTCCTATTCAGCTTAGCCATGACGAGGTGACACAGCTTTATGATGCGATTTCGATTGTCAGAACGGGAAAAGATATTTACGGGAATAAACTTCCTTTTATCTTTCCGTCCGTAAACGATTTTAAACCTCCGTTTTACACCTATGCGACAGCGATGGTCTATAAAATATTCGGTTGGCAGGAGGTAACCGTTAGGATTACGGGAGCTTTCTTCGGGACGCTACTAATCGTCGGAGTCTACCTTTTTGTAGACAAGCTCATCCGCAAAAAAAGTATTGCCCTAATTGCGGCCGGCCTTACCGCCATTTCTCCTTTTGAAATTTTCTATTCCCGAAAAAGTTTTGAAAACCAGACGGGAATATTTTTGATGCTTACCGCATTTTCTTTGCTGGCGATCTACTTAAGGGAGAAGAAGATAAAATATTTCTACGCGGGTGCAGTTATTTTGGGAATCGCTTCTTACGTCTATTTCGCCCAAGCGGTTATTATTCCCATTCTTTTGATCTCATTCATCGTTATTTTTTGGAAAAAGTTTAAACCCCTTAAGATAGGTCCGATCATTCTATTCCTTCTGGTGGCAGCCCCTCTTTACTATATGATTTTTGTTAATCCCGCCACGCGCGACCGCACTTCGAAAGTATTTATAACCCAGGATGCACGTCTGGCGGAAAAACTGGTTGTCCAAAAAAGCCAACTCGGAAAGCTTTTTACCATCGCCGGCTATAGTGCGGTAAGATATGTCCGTCAATTTTCTCCCAAATATTTATTTTTCGAGGGCTTGAATATGACCGAAGGCAAGAGAGATGTCGGTCCGCTTTTTGCGGTTTCCATTCCGTTTTTGCTTGCCGGGATCTATCTTTTGGCCAAGGACAAAAAACTTGTTGAGGGAAAGTTGTTTATCTTAACCTGGATACTGGTAGGGTTTATTCCTAGCGGGTTGACTTTCGAAGATTACAGTCCCCATCGGGCAATAATGGCCTTTACGATGCTCAATATCGTTTCTGCCTTCGGCATATTCTGGTTTTATAAGAAATTTGGCAAGGTGGCCATCTTGGTTTTGCTTGTTCTTTTTGGGATAAACCTGGGCTTCTTCCTGAAAAGATACACCCTCAACTATCCTATTGAGAGAAGCGAGATGTTGCAGTATCCTTTTCGTGAGGTTGCCCAATATGCTTGGGAGAATTACGATAAATACGAGACAATCGTTTTCGATCCCAAATTTGGTGAGTTTAAACCTTGGATAGCAACGGGTACGCATTATTATCTGGGTTTTTACGGAAAGTACCCCCCAGAGAATATGCAGGAGGAGTTTGAGATAGGCGATCAGGCAAAGAGAGAGACGACGTTCGGTAAATTTGATATTCGCGCCGTCTATTGGCCGAAGGATCAATATCTGAAAAATACGCTGATAATTGCCAGCCATTGGAGTCTGCCGGCCGATTTTGAACAGAAGGAAAAGGCTAAAATATTGAAAATTATTTATTTCAGAACAACAGCACCAGCTTTTTATATTATTAAAACATGAGCAAGAAAAACCCCACAGTGGTAGTAGTGATGCCTGCCTACAATGCAGCCCGGACCGTTAAGGATACTTTGGAGGAAATTGAACCGAAGTACAGAAAACACGTGATTTTGGTTGACGATGAGAGCCGTGATAATACGGTGGAGGTTGCAAAAAAGTTGGGCATTACGGTTTATGCCCACCCCAACAACACCGGCTACGGAGGAAACCAAAAAACCTGTTACTGGGAAGCATTAAAATTCAATCCCGACGTTGTTGTTATGCTTCACCCCGATTATCAATATGACGGAACCGTTATCGGAGACTTGATAGAACCGATCTTAAGGGGAAAGCGCGATTATATGTTTGGTAGTCGTATTCTGACTCGCGGTGGGGCATTGGCCGGTGGCATGCCAAAGCTGAAATATTTCCTCAATAGACTGGATACAATTTTGGAGAATATCCTTTTGGGGGTTAATTTCAGCGAACATTTTTCCGGCTACAGGGCTTTTTCGAAGAAGCTCTTGCTCACCGTTCCTTTTCAAAGATTTTCCAACGACTTTGTTTTTGACCAACAGATGAAAGTTGCCGCGATTAGCTATGGTTTTAAGATAGGCGAGATCCCTATCGAAACCCGCTATCACGATAGAGCCTCCTCTATTAAATTCTTAAGAGGCGCGAAGTTTTTGCTTGAGACATACTGGGTTATTGCCGTTTACTTACTTCACCTTTGGGGAATTAAAAAAAGTAAATATTTTGCTCCGAGGAAATAAAGAATGTTTTTCTTAATAGTTCTGCCCTTGCTGGTTGCGATTATCAACTCCTGGACATACAGGATTTATCAAACTTCAGGACTACTTGTATTTCTTCTGGTTGCCCAAACTGTAATTTTCTACCTTGCTCTGATAAAGAAAAACAAAAAAAGCCTAGTGGCCCTGATCTTTGTCGTATTTGCTTTCTATACTCTCATTTCGATTAAAGATTTCGATTTAGGAATAATTAAGTTTCCCAGTTCAACCCCAGAGACTTTAAAAGTCGAACGTAGACAACTCTATTACAAAACGGAGCTGAATTGGTACTACTGGAATAGATACGGAAAAATATATTTTGACAAAATAAAACCTCTTTTCGACAAATACACGCAAAGATTATATTCGGGCCTGGATTTTACTTGGTATTTTGCAGATTACCGTCTAATTCTTTTCCCATTTTTCGTTGTAGGTTTAATCCATTTGTTGAAATCTGCGAATAAATTTATCTTTGCCATCCTTCTTTTGTCCTTTTTTATTCAGGGCGCTGTTCATCTAAAAGAAGCCGGTTATATTTTTTATTACCCTTTTATTAACGGAGCGATTGCTTT
The DNA here is from genome assembly GCA_001791995.1 of Candidatus Woesebacteria bacterium RBG_13_46_13. Lineage (GTDB taxonomy): Bacteria > Patescibacteriota > Microgenomatia > UBA8517 > UBA8517 > RBG-13-46-13. The sequence goes on along the minus strand of MGFR01000005.1, from coordinate 65,601 downwards.
AGGGGTCTATAAGATTCTAAAAAATGATAAAGAATAATAAAAAAACCTATATTCTGCTTTTTCTGATTCTTATCATTTCTATTGCCTTTAGGTTTTACAAACTGAGTGAAGTACCTCTGGGTATGCTTCCAGATGCCTTTTCTCAGGCTTATAATGCTTTTTCTATCCTTCATACAGGGAAAGACTTATACGGTGAGAATTTCCCGATTTTGTTTCGCGCTTTCGGTTCTTACCAACCTCCTCTATATACATATTTAACAGTAATTCCGATTATGTTGTTCGGGAATACTATTTTTTCCGCCCGTTTTGTTTCGGCATTCTCGGGGGTTTTGGGTGTGGTCTTAACTTATTTAATAATCTCGAACCTTTTCCGTTTAAAAAAGGATAACAGAATTGGCTTGCTGGCTTCTTTAATGTTGGCAATCTCCCCTTGGGCAATATATTTTAGTCACAGGCCCGTTGAGGCAAATTTGGCCCTGACGGTTTTTCTTCTTGGATATTTCTTGTTGCTCAAATCATTGAACAATATACGTTTTTTTCCTTTTGCAGCTATAGTTATGGGGTTTTCCACTCATGCCTATTACAGCGAAAGAATAATAGGATTGCTTTTCTTTCTGTTTTTCATCCTATGGTATAGAAAGATATTATGGAGAAGCAAAAGGCTGGTTCTCTTGGGTATTGTTCTGTTTTTCATTATCCAGATTCCGCACCTCATAATTTTATTTAGTGGAGCTTTTTCAAGGAGACTAGATCAAGTTGGATATATTAAGGAGGGAGGAAATGTTATCAAAACTTTTCTTAATCAATTTTTAATTTATCTTTCTCCAAAATATTTATTTAGCGATGCGGGAGAAAGCTTGGGAAGACTAATACCAGAAATGGGACCTTTCTTTAGCTGGCTGTTTATACCTTTCTTGCTCGGCCTAAAGTTTTTAAGTACATTGAGAGATAAAAGTTTGTCTGTGCAGCTTGTTTTTTTAGGAGCAATTTCACTTATTCCAGCTTCTCTTACGGGAGACCTTTTCTATCCCTTAAGAACTCTTGAGTTTCTATGGATTGTCACCATTGTCATCTCCCTCGGCATTTACTATTTGGTTGCCAGAGCCAACAAAACCGTTCTTATAATCTTAGTTTTCCTTACCTCCTATTCACTATTTACTTTTTTTACTTCATATTTTGTTCTTTTTAAGTTCGAAAGCGCAAAGTATTATACCTATCAGTATATAAAGCTTTTGGATTATTTAGACAAATATCGCGACAGACAGATAGTAATCGATACAGGGAGGGACACGGCCGAAGGGTTAAGAATAGCTTATTTTTGGAAGATAGACCCCGCCATAATTCAAAAACAAATGAGGTCTCAACTGCAAACCTCCTACTATAGTGGAGTGGTCAATGCGAACGAAGAATATCGCATCGGTAATGTGGAAGTAAGGCCGATTATATGGGGGAAAGATGGATGTAGTCCAAATTCCATCTTGGTTGGGGATAGCCTGGCTATTTCTCCGGAACAAGTGACAATTCACAATTTGAGTTTGGAATTTGAAGTTCAGGATGTTGATTATAATCCAGCCCTTTTTGGGTACTCTACAAACCCCCCAACAGATTGTAAAACACGGAAATAGATTATTGGACTAGATTCGGTCTACTTGTTAAGATAAAGATTATCCCATGAAGAAGCTGAAATGGTTCTTGTTAGGCATAATAATTATCCTCGCCTTTTTACTGCGTATCTATAAGGTTACCCAAATTCCACCTTCCTTAAATTGGGACGAAGTCTCTATCGGCTACAATGCATACTCGATTCTCAAAACAGGAAGAGACGAATGGGGTAAGTTCTTGCCGCTTCATTTCAAGTCTTACGGGGAATATAAACTACCTGCTCAAATTTATGCGTCAGTTCCGGGAATTGCCGTATTCGGACTAAATGAGCTGGGGGTAAGGATAACTCCGGTTGTCTACGGAACCCTGACGGTTCTGCTTTTATATTTCCTTACCAGGGCGCTTTTCGCAAACGAATTTATAGCCCTAACCTCCAGCTTTCTTTTGGCTATCTCCCCCTGGCATATTCAACTTACCAGGGCATCGCTTGAATCGTCTTTCTCCGTCTTTTGGGTGGTTATGGGTCTTTGGTTTTTGGTTAAGGGATTTAAAAAACCTCTCTGGTGGGTTTTGGCCACGATTACTTTTGCTGTCTCGGTTTATACCTACAATAGCGCCAGGGTTTTTACCCCGCTTTTTCTGTTGGCAACAGCATTAATCTTCAGAAAGGAAATCTGGAAGCACAAAAAAGAGGCAATTCTTTCCGGAGTTGTATTTACTGTCTTGATGCTTCCTCTCATCCCCTTTGTCGTCTCCGGCGAGGCCAAGGCGCGCTACAAGCTGGTAAGCATCACCGATGATGCTGGACTCATCCCCAGGATTGAAGAGAGAAGGAATTTATCAAAGCTGCCGCCGCTTCTTACCAATCTTATCCATAACAGGGTTACCTATGTGGGCTTTTACTTTGCTCAGAATTATCTGGCACATTTTTCTCCCGATTTTCTCTTTGTTGGCGGTGCCCCGCATAAACAGCACCATGTTCAGGGGGTGGGAGAACTTTATGCGATACAGGCGCCGTTTGTTTTGTTGGGACTTTACTATCTGTTTAAGAAGAAATCCAAGTTTCGCTGGCTTATCATATCTTGGCTTTTGATAACTTTTGTCCCGGTTGCCACCACGAACGACAGTATCCCCAACGCCCTAAGAACTTTAATTGCCGCCCCTGCATATCAGATTATTACCGCCCTTGGGGTCTATTGGGTCTATGTTTTGGTCAAACCCAAAGGTAAGCTCGCATCATATTTCCTTTGGGGGACGACGGGATTAATCCTAATTATCAGTTTTGCCTCATATCTCGGCAGGTACTACAAGATTTATCCTGTTGCCTATTCCCGCGATTGGCAGTACGGCAATAAGCAGGTAGTTGCCTATATCAAGGACCATTATTCAGACTACGATTTAATTGTTTTTAGCCGCCACTACGGAGAGCCGCATATGTTCACGCTTTTTTACCTTGGCTATGATCCCGCCAAATTTATGAGCGATCCCAATCTGGTGAGGTTTGAAACCTTCGACTGGATAAGGGTCCTGGCCTTTGATAAGTTTTACTTTCCGGATTTGGGGGATGCAGGAACAAGGTTTGAGGATATCAAGAAAGATTATCCCGGAAAGAAAATTCTTTTCATCGGCAAACACGGGGATTTTCCGGAAAACATGGCCATACTTAAGACAATCGATTTTCTGGACGGAACTCACGCCTTCGAGATAGTAGAGGCCAAATGAAGAAGATTTACCTGGCTTTGGCGGCTATTGCGGCAATTTTCTTATTGTCCCGCCTGGTTAAGATTTCTTCAGTTCCACCGTCGGTTTATTGGGACGAGGCCTCGATCGGTTATAACGCCTATTCGGTTTTAAAGACAGGTAAGGACGAGTGGGGAGAATTTCTGCCTCTACATTTTAGGGCCTTCGGAGAGTTTAAGCTTCCGGTTTATATTTACTCGGTAGCCCTAATGGAAGTTTTTTTCGGTCTTTCCGAAATTGCAGTCAGGCTGCCTGCCGTAATGTTTTCTTTGGGGGCAGTTTTCCTTACTTTTCTTTTGGCCCGCAGGATTTTTAAAAACGATTTGGCGGCAATTATCTCAGCTCTTTCTATGGCCTTGTCTCCCTGGCTTTTTATCTTTTCCAGGACCGGCTATGAGGCAACAGCCGGGCTGGCGTTCTTCCTTCTCGGGCTTTATCTTTTCTTGTTGGAAGGCAAGAAGACTGTTTTCTTTCTGGCCGGTACACTTGTCTGGATTGCCTCGATCTACAGCTACAACGCATTCAGGATTGTAATTCCGCTAACGGCTCTCTTGTTAATAATTTATTTTTTCAGGGAAATTAGGCTAAATGTTGGAAAATATATCAAAGTTATCCTTGTTTCTTTGTTTATCCTCGGAGTCTCTGCTTTTCCAATAGCCAGGCTTTACACAAAAGATGTGGGGGCTGCCCGTTTTAATACCGTTTCGGTAAGATCCCCCTCGGAGTTTATCTCCAATTACTTGTCACATTATTCTTTCAGATTTCTATTTAGCCGGGGCGATGCAAATCTTAGAAGCCAAATGCCGGGAGTGGGCCAACTATACTTTATAGAACTGCCGTTTCTACTTGCCGGCACTATATTTATACTCAAGAGCCGGAAAAAACTGTTCTTTTTGCCCCTAGCGCTTCTTTTATTGGCACCGATCCCTGCCGCAATCACTCGGGAATCTCCCCATGCCTTAAGGGCAATTACCATGCTGCCTTTTCTGGCGATGATTTCCGGAGCCGGGGTTGCCTTTATTTCATCTATGCTTCCGAAATACAAGAATATAGCTGTCGGGACTGTGGTGATTGCCTACCTTGCGTTTTTTGAGACGTATATCCAGGGTTTTTTCAACCTTTATCCCATCCAATCCTCTTCAGATTGGCAATACGGCTACAAAATAGTATTTACCCAGCACCAAGAAGAATTTTCAAATTATGACAAGGTAATCGTTTCCGAAAAGTATGCCCAACCCTATATTTTCGCCCTCTTTTATTTGAAGTACGACCCGTTACGATTTCAAAAGGAAGCGGTGCGAACTACGCCGGACAGATGGGGCTTTTCCTCGGTAGAAAAGTTCGACAAATACGTTTTTAAAAAGATTACCAGCCAGGATTATGTGGGGAAAACTCTGGTCTTTGCCTCGGATGAGGATGCCATTAAGGGAACTGCCTCTTCAGGCATAAAGTTTCTTAACGGTACGGAAGCTCTTAAGGTTTATAAACAGTGAAGAAATACTTAATTTACTTTTTCCTCGGTGCGGTAATATTACTGGCGGCATTTCTGAGGTTTTATAAACTTTCCCAGGTGCCGCCGTCTCTTTCTTGGGACGAAACCGCAGTAGGCTATAACGCTTATACGATTGCCAATTGGGGGAAAGATGAATGGGGTAAGACTTTCCCGGTAGTGTTTAAATCCTTCGAGGACTATAAACACCCTGTCCACATCTATGCGACGGCAATCTCCGTAAAACTTTTTGGACTTTCGGAGTTTTCGACCAGGTTTCCGGCAGCTCTATTCGGCGTAGCCAATGTGATTGTTGTCTTTTTTCTAGCTCGGGAGCTTTTCAAAAGCAAATTATTGGGACTTATCGCAGCACTATTTTTGGCCGTCTCTCCATATAACCTCCAGTTTTCCCGGTTTAACCATGAACTGAACTTCGCGGTATTTTTTCTGATGCTGGGGATGTTTCTATTTTTGCGGGGAGTCAAAAAAAAGAATTACTTATTGTCCCTGTCTTTCTTTTCTTTCGGTCTAAGCTTTATTTCCTACCACAGTGCAAAAATCGTCGTACCACCCCTAATTGTTTTGTTAATACTTACAAGCCTTAAAGAGTTATCCTTGGTGAAGAAACAACTTGCTATTGGACTTTGCGTTCTTGCCCTTTTTGCCATTCTGGTGATTTCCAATAAAAACCTGCTGGGTTTTGCCAGGATAAAACAGACGTCTTTCTCCGAAGAAGAAATTACGAAAACTCAGATGTTCACAAGAACCAACAGCAAATTTTTAGGGACCATGGAGATAGCCACCAGGCAATACCTCGCTCATTTTTCCTATAAATATCTATTTGTGTCGGGGGATTCAAATCCCAGACATTCAACACAAGCGGTTGGTGAGTTTTACAAAATTGATTTAGTATTTTTGATTGTGGGAACCACTTTCCTCTTTTGGCAAATACTTATCAAAAAGAAATGGAACTTACTGGTTCTGCCAGCTTGGGCTCTTTTGGGGCCTATCCCTGCCGCAGCGGTTAATGAAGCTCCCCATGCGGCCCGGGCCATGTTTATGACCGGAAGTTGGCACATGATTGCCGCTTTGGGTTTTTACTTTCTGATTACCGTTTTCCGGAACAGAGTCGTCCGGACTCTGATTGTTCTGTTGGGTCTTGGCGGGCTGGGATACTTTATGGCTTTGTATCTAAAGGACTATTACCAATCTTACGCAGCCAGAAGCGCGATTGAATGGCAATACGGAATGAAGGATATTGCCTACTATCTGAAAAGCCAGAAAAACGTTGGAGCAGTCTACATGACCGATATTCGCCAACAGCCGTATATTTTTCTGCTTTACCATCTTAAAACGCCTCTGCCGCAGTATTTGCAGACGGTAAGGTATAACGAAACGAAAAGTAAAAGCTATAGTACGGTTTCGTCCTTCGGCAAATACCACTTTTTGGGAGATATGGAATTTGCCTATTCGTATCCTGCTTACGGAATCTATTATGTTTTGACGGGATCTGAGTATACAGGTCTTTTCTACAAGAAAGATTTTGAGGTTAAAAAGAAAGTTTTATACCCCAACGGAAGCGATGCATTTTATATAGTCACCGCGAAATAGTACAATTGCCCATGAGAATCGGGATAATCGGAGCAGGCTTTACTGGCCTGGCCGCAGCCAATCAGCTTCTGAAGAGAGGGTATCAAGTAGAGGTTTTTGAGTCTTCACCTGTCCCTGGGGGCCTCGCAGCTGGATTTAGGCAAAAGGGCTGGAAGTGGCCCTTGGAAAAACACTACCACCACATCTTCGAATCCGATCGGGCGATTATCAATTTTGCCTCCGAGCTGAAGCACAAAATCACGTTTATAGTTGCAACAACCTCATCTATTACTTCCGAAGGTATTTATCCTTTGGATACGCCCATCTCTCTCCTGCGTTTTCCTGGGCTTAGCCTGCTGGATAAAATCAGAGTCGGAATATGTATCGGTTATTTGAGGCTAACCCCCGTCTGGAAGCCTCTGGAGCGGGTAAAAGCGGAGCGTTATCTGAGAGACTGGATGGGTGACAGGGCATGGAAAGTATTGTGGCAAAGCCTGTTCGAAAAGAAATTCGGAAGATTTCATAAGGGAGTTCCGGCTTCGTGGTTTTGGGCCAGGATCAAAAAAAGAAGCAAAAAGTTAGGTTATCCTATTGGTGGATTTACGGGACTTGCCGATAAGGCGGTAAAACACATCAAGAGGTTCGGAGGGGAATTTCACTTTAATACTTCAATCAATCGAATTAGCAGAAAATACGGTAATATACACCTAAGGACGAATGAAGGAAAAGAATATGTTTTCGATAAAGTTGTTTGTACCCTTCCATCGGTACTATTTGCCAATGTTACACCGACTCTTCCTTCGGATTATGTAAAAAGCCTCGGGAGACTTAAGGGAATAGGGGCGGTTACTTTGGTATTAACCCTTAAAAAGAGTGTATTGAAGGATGTTTACTGGCTAAATGTAGGCTTAGACGATTTTCCTTTTTTGGCGTTTGTGGAACATACGAATCTGATAAGCCCTGCCCACTATAAAGGAGACAAGATTGCCTATATAGGTAACTACCTGGAGGCAGGCCACCCCTTCTTTAAACTGTCGGCCAAAGAGCTCACGGAAGAGTTTGTGCCCTACCTGACCAAGATAAACCCGGATTTTAAGAAGAGCTGGATTAAAAAGGCGGAAGTGTTCAAAACCAATTTCGCTCAGCCCATTGTCACGCTTAATTATTCGAAGAAAATTCCTGCCTTAAAAACTCCGATTAAGGGGTTATATCTGGCGAATATCCAGCAGGTTTACCCCTGGGACAGGGGCACCAACTACGCCGTGGAATTGGGGGAAAAAGTTGCCGAGCTTATCGGATAAACCTTATACTTGGGTATGCCGACTCTCTCTGTAGTTCTTGCCACCCGAAACGAAGAAGCCAATATTGGTGATTGTTTGGCTTCAGTTAGAAACCTAGCCAACGAGATTATTGTTGTCGATGAGTCCTCGGAGGATAAAACCGTCGAGATAGCCAGAGATTACGAAGCCAAGGTTAAGATTGTCCAACACGAGCCGATTTTCCACAAGACCAAGCAAAAAGCCATGGATTTGGCAACCGGCGATTGGATACTCCAACTTGATGCCGACGAGAGGGTTACCCCGTATCTGGCCAAAGAAATTAAGAAAGTTCTTTCTCTGACGCCAGTTGAGTTGGAGCAGTACCAAAAAACCCTCCCCAAAAGAAAACTTTTTCTGCGCCATCAGAGAATTGTTGCCGAGAGGGATGAGCCCGTAGGTACCACCGGTGGAGCTTATGTGGCATTTTTTATTCCCCGACTTAATTATTTCTTGGGAAGATACCTTCGCTACGGCGGGGTATATCCGGACGGAGTGATCCGGCTGGTTAAAAAAGGTAGAGCGACGTTCCCTGCGAAAAGCGTACACGAGCAGCTGGAAGTTGACGGTCGGGTAGGCTGGCTGGCAAACGATTTGGTACACATGGCCGACCCGACCTTTACTAGATACCTTGCCAGGAACAGCTACTATATCGACCTCTTGGCCAAGGATTTGAGAAAGCAGAAAGTCCAAAAGAGTTTTATCCAGGGATTAAACTATTTTCTGGTAAAACCAGTTTGGTGGTTTTTCTTGACCCAGATAAGGCACAAAGGGATTCTCGATGGCTGGCAGGGAATTGTTTTTTCTTTCTTTTCCGCTTTGAGATTCCCCAGAGCATATTGGCGGTATCTAAGACATGATTAAAGTAGCCATTAATTCCGGTCCTGCAAAAAGCGGAGATGCCTTAAGGGGAATCGGAGTTCACACCGTAAATTTAGTTAAGCATCTGCGTTTACTAAAGGATTTGGATGTCGATGTGGTTGATTTCTCCAAGACGGACTTGTCCCGTTACGATATTGCTCACTACCAGAAATTTCACCCGTATTTTTTCAGCATTCCTTTTTCCAAGAAAACCAAGACGGTACTTACCATCCACGACCTTATCTATCTAATCTATCCGAAGAAATACCCGGCAGGAATTAAAGGCAGACTCAGGTTCTGGATTCAGAAATTACTTATTAACAAATCCGATGCGATAATTACGATTTCGGAAACCTCCAAAAAAGACATCGTAAGGTTTTTGGGGATTCCCCATGAGAAAATTCATGTAGTCTACCTAGCTCCTCGCGAGATCTTTAAGCCAATAGGAAACAGGACGCTTTTAAAAGGCATAAAGATAAAGTACGGACTGCCCGACAAATTTGTGTTGTATGTGGGGGATGTGAACTACAACAAGAATGTTTTGGGACTCTGTGAAGCCGCTAAGATGGCCAAAACCCCTTTGGTAATTGCAGGCAAACAGTCAATAAGCGAAGATTTCGACAGAGGTCATCCGGAAAATAAACCCCTTGCCAAGCTTCTCAAGGTATATGGGGATGATAAGGACATAATAAGGCTTGGATTTGTGCCGGATGAAGATTTGGTGGGGATTTACAATCTTGCCTCTGTCTATTGCCAACCCTCTTTCTACGAAGGCTTTGGCTTGCCTGTACTTGAAGCCTTTGCCTCGGGGTCTCCGGTAGTTGCAGCTAAGACCCAAGCCCTGGTGGAGATAGCCGAACCGGCTGCGCTTTTTGCCGACCCCAAGGACCCCAAAGATATTGCCGAAAAAATAGCGATGGTTTTAAAAGACGTTACGCTTAGGAGCCAGCTAATAGAAACAGGCAAGATCTTGGTCAGAAAATATTCTTGGGATAAGGTAGCCCGCGAGACTCACAATGTTTATAAAGAAATTCTCAAGTGAAACCGGGAAGATTGTTGCTTTATTTCTAAGCTGGAGAGTCTTGCTCTTTGTAGTTGCTTTTTTTGCACTCTACCTGATTCCCAAATGGGGAGGAAGATTCCCTTATGCGGAGAGAGTGCTTGTACCGACCGGTCTGCCTTCTTGGATTTGGGGCTTCGGCAACTTTGATGGGGTTCACTATTTAAGAATTGCCCAGGACGGATATGCGGCTGCGAATACCCAGGTCTTTTTTCCCCTATATCCGATTCTGGTAAGAATATTAAACGTTTTTCCCAAGAACCCTGCCTTAGACACGGCTTTATTTGTAGATCCGTCGTATTTCTATACCGCCACTATCCTTTCCGGTTTGTTTTTTCTTCTCGCTCTTTATTTCTTCTACAAACTCTTGCGTTTGGATTTTGACCAGAAAGTCTCATTTTGGTCTTTAATTTTGCTTTTGGTTTTTCCTACCTCTTTTTATTTCGGTGCTGTCTATACGGAATCTTTGTTTTTGCTTCTTGCTGTTCTTTCCATCTATCTGAGCCGAAAGAATAACTTTCTTTTGGCCGGAATATTCGCCGCCCTGGCTTCCGCCACAAGGATATTGGGTCTAATGCTCGTTCCCCTGATGGCCATGGAGATTTATCTTTGGGCAAGGGGCAAAAAACTTGAAATCAGAGAAAGGCTTAACGCCTTAATAGGGATTGTAATCGCTTCCATGGGGACCTTGATGTATATGATATATCTAAAGGCAACAATCGGCAGTTACTTTTATTTTCTCTCCGCCCAGGCCCCGTTCGGGGCCCAAAGGAGCGCGGAACGCTTCATCCTTTTTCCCCAGGTAATTTATAGGTACTTGAAGATATTTGCTTCCCTTCCTGTTTTCTCCATCGAATTTTTTAATGCCTCGATAGAATTTCTTTTCGCCCTTATTCCTTTAGCTCTTCTGGTTATTTTCTGGAAAAAGATGAGGTTAAGTTATTGGATTTTTAGTTTGGGTACCCTTTTGATTCCAACACTGACAGGAACATTTTCCTCAATGCCCCGATATTCCCTGATGGGATTTCTTTTGCTGCCTCTTCTCGTCCAGAGAAGAAAGCTTCTTGTCCCCCTAGTCTTTGTCTTTATCCTTCTGGGGGTTATACTTATTGGCCTTTTTACCCGAGGCTATTGGGTAGCTTAAATAATGCGTATTTTTATTGTTATTCCTGCACACAACGAAGCCAAGAGAATCGGTGCGGTTTTGGCGGATGCCGTAAAGACCAAGTTGCCTATCGTCGTTGTCGACGACGGTTCGACGGATAAGACGTGCGAGGTGGCAAAGAAATTCAAGGTTACTCTTCTTAGACACAGAATAAATTTGGGAAAAGGCTCGGCCCTAAAAACAGGTTGTGAGGCGGCTTTTTCAATGGGAGCCCAGGCTGTGGTTTTTTTGGATTCGGATGGGCAACACAAGATTGAGGATTTGCCTAAATTTATCCGGGCCCTAAATACAGGCAAATACGATATTGTTTTCGGCTCGAGAAATTTGAACATGGGAGTGCCCATTGAGCGCTATGTGGGAAATAAACTGGCCTCAATTTTGGTTAATCTCCTTTTTAACATTTATGTGTCCGACTTGATTTGCGGCTATAGGGGACTAACCAAAAGAGCATTTCAAAAGCTTGACTGGGAATCAACCGGCTATGGGGTAGAAACCGAAACTGTGGTCAAATGCGGGAGGCTCGGGCTTACGCATTGCGAGGTTCCCGTGGCTACCGTATACTATGACAAGTTCAAGGGAGTTTCCATTCTTGACGCTTTGGGTATTCTCTTGGATGTTTTCCGCTGGAGGCTAAAAAGATGATATTAGGGTTACAGCTTACCGCCATTATATTTTCTCTGGTTATGATTTATTTTGCCCTGATTCACTATAAAAAAGGGCAGCTAAACGGGACAGAGATCCTTTCCTGGATAATCATCTGGATAGCGGCAATGTTTGTGGTGGCTTTCCCTGAAATTCTTAGAACCTATGCCAGAACGTTTTTTGTGACCAGAGTTTTTGACCTTATGGTCCTGGGAGGATTTATTCTTGTAATCTCTTTGGTTTCGGCTGCCTACGTTAGATCCAAAAGAACGGAGAAAAAACTTGAAGAGCTGGTCAGAAAACTGGCTCTAAGGGATACCAAGAAGAAAAAATAATGAATGGAACATCTCCCCAAAATTTCAATCGTAATTCCTTCATACAATAAAGCGGAGTATATAGGCAAGACCCTCCAGTCGATCATCACCCAGAAGTATCCAAGGCTTGAAGTAATAATCCAGGACGGAGGTTCAACAGACGCAACGGTAGCAGCCATTGGAAAATATGCGAAGAGATATCCGAAAATAATTAGGTGGGAATCGAAGAGAGATAACGGCCAGACCGATGCAATCAACAAAGGTCTGAAAAAGGCAACGGGGGAGGTACTCGCATACCTAAACGCTGACGATATTTACTGCGAAGGTGCCCTAAAAAGGGTCGGGGAGTATTTTGTCAAACACCCTCAAACTCTTTGGCTGGCAGGTAGAGGAAAGGTTATTGATAGCAAAGGAAAGACCATCTCCTCCTGGGTTTCCGAATACAAGAATTTTCTTTTAAGCAAGAACCGTTATTGGGTGCTTTTGATGGTCAACTATCTGATGCAACCGTCGGTTTTCTTATCCCGTAGGGCTTACGACAAATACGGTCCCTTTAGCGGAACCAAAACTTCGGTTATGGAATACGATCTTTGGCTGAAACTGGGCAGGGTCCAGATGCCCAAGCGAGTAAATAAATGTCTTTCTGGCTTTCGTATGTCGGGTGACAATATTTCCTCGACTGCCTTTAGGGAAACGCTAAGGGCTGATGATAAAATTGTGGAGAAGTATACCGACAATCCGGTGATTTTGGCCCTACATTACCTGCACAACATAGCGAGGACGCTTTTGGTCTATTCAAATTAATGGTAAAAAAACACAAATTTCTTTTAGCAACATTTTTAATTTCTTTTGTTCTTTATTTCCGTTCCCTTTTTGTGTTTTTCACCAACGACGATTTTTTTCATTTTGTAGTTTCAAAAGCTACCAGTTTGAAAGATTTCCTTAATTTTTTTAATTTAGCAGCTCCGGTTACAGGATTTCCCAATTATCGGCCAATGGCTACACAGGTATTTTACTTTCTCGATGCCAAGCTTTTCAATCTAAACCCCTTGCCGATGCACATTGTGCTTTTTATTCTCTTTTTCGGAATCATTTACTTTGTCTACCGCCTGACCCAGGAGTTATTTCCCGATCTTAAATCAAAAATTAAGAACCAAGTCGTCTTAACCGCTGCTTTTCTTTATGCCGTCTCGGCAACACACTTCGGGCAACTCTATTTTGTGGCAACACAAGAGATAATCTACGGATTTTTCTTTTTTGCCTGTGTTTTGTCTTTTGTTTATCTACTTAAAAGGTGGTCCTTACGAAATCTTATTCTTTCTTTTCTCTTTTTTGTCCTTTGCCTGGCCAGTAAAGAGCCTGCCGTAACACTGCCTTTTGTTTTGACGCTTATCTATCTATATTTCAGATTAACTAAACTAACTAAGGTGGCTACAAAAACGATTTTGTATTCCCTTGCTCCATTTTTTGCCGTTTTGGCGGGGTACCTCTATATGAGGTTCTTCCACTACGGTTTTGCCAAGGGGGATAGCTACCTTTGGGCATTTGAGCCAAAAAGAATAATCAACAGCCTGGGTTGGTATTCTCTTTGGTCTTTAAACATTCCGGAGATGCTTGTGGATTTTGTGGGTCCGGGACTAAAGTTTCTACCGAGTTTGTTTAAGCACTATTCGAAAGAAATTATTCCCATATTTGTCTTGTTCGGAGCACAGATAGTTCTTTTGGCTTATTCTCTTTTTAGGTTTATAACGAACAAAAATGGGGAACTCAAAACAGAAAAGGGGAAAATCCTGGCTTTTTGTGGATTGTGGTTTGTCGGCACACTTATCCCGGTTTTGTTTTTGCCGATTCATAAATTTAGCTTTTACCTAACGGTTCCACAATTCGGTATCGTAGTCCTTATCGCCTGCCTACTTTTATCTAATCGCCAGCGCTTCGCAACTTACTCTTTTCTTGCCATTTGGTTTACCCTTTCGATTCTCACTCTTAACCTAACCGCAAAGACAAGCTGGATAACCCGAGGAGAGGAAATTTCTAAGAATGTCTACGAATTCCTAAAGAGTAACGAGAAAAACTTTTCTGTCTTTAGCAACATCGTTTTCTTTGACATGCCAGAGGATAACACCCTACCTTGGCTTCCGACAACCGTTGTGAAAACTTCTCTTTCGGACAACAACTTTTTTCAGGCCTTTTTCTCGGGTAAATACCGGGCGTGGTACGGCAAAGAGAGTTATCCGGGAGGGGAAGGAGTATACATTTGGGCGAGGCAATTTTTAGGCTACTGATATGAAAGTATCCGTAATTTTACCGGCAAGAAACGAGCAGGAGCTGATTGAAAAAACCGTAAAGGACATAGCAGGATACATAAAGAAGAGAGGTTATTCGTTCGAAATCCTTGTAGTTGTCAATGGTTCGGAGGATGCAACCGAAGAGATCCTCCTCAGAATTATCCGAAGAATTCCCCAAGTCAAAATTCTCAAATCCAAGCCTGGTTACGGATATGCATCCAGGAAGGGCCTTAAAGAAGCAAAAGGGGACTATGTGATTATTTACAATGTCGATTTTTATGATTTTAGACTTATCGACTACGTCGATGTGGACATGAAGGGCAACGATATCATTATCGGTTCAAAGCTGGCCAAAGGTGCAAAAGACGAGAGGCCATTTTTAAGGCACCTTGTTTCTTTAATGTTCAATTACTATTTGAAGATTTTCTATGGTTTTAAGGGAACCGACACCCACGGAATTAAACTAATCAGAAAAACAGCCATCGATGAAGTTTTACCCAAATGCTCAACAACAAGCGGGATATTCGATACGGAGTTTATTCTCAAAAGTGAAAGACAAAATTTTAAAAGGGTTGACCTACCCGTTAATATCTCGGAAAAAAGACCGCCAAGATTTGGAAGCAGGTCTCTCCAAACATTTATTGACTTATTTGAGCTCTCCCGGGCACTACGGAAAAGAGATGAAAGGGGCAGCCTCGCAAAGCCTACACCAATTCTTTCACAGGAGCTTGAAGAAAAGGAACATTTTGATTCAGGGGCAGATATATACGACAAAACCTACGGGTATGATCAAAAATTCACCAAATATAAAATAACAAAAAAATGTCGAGAATTTGTAAAGTTTGTCAAACAAAATAATTTAGAAAATTCGCGAATTCTCGAGCTGGGTTGTGGTACCGGAGAGTATACGCGCCACATCGCTGCCATGCTTCCCAAGGCAAAGATTGTTGCACTCGATATCTCTTCGAAGGTTCTTGTACGCGCTAGGCTCAAATGTAGAAAACTGAAAAATATAGATTTCTTGAATGCTTCAGCCTATAAAGTCCCACTGAGAGAAGAGTCAGTCGAAGTAATTTGCGGCTTTTACGTCCTTCATCACCTTAACATCAGACGTACCAACGAAGAAGTTGAAAGATTAATCAAACCTGGCGGAATAGTATTCTTTTACGAACCTAACATACTCAATCCGATTGTATTTCTAATAAAATCCACACCTTTTCTAAAGAAAAAGGTTGGCGATTCTCCTGGAGAATGGGGTATTAATCCATTAAAAACTGATAAATACTTCCCAGGATTAGAAGTTATAAAAATTACGCAGTCAGAATATCTTTTTCCGTTAGAGATATTACCAGATAAATTATTAGTTTTTCTTGATAGAATAACCGCAAGATTTACAAGATGGCCTCTCTTTAGATACATCGGAGGATCCGTTCAGCTATGTCTAAAAAAGCCGTAAATATTAAAGCAACCTTCGGGAGGGCAATGCTTCTGGGAATAATTACTCTGCTCTATTTTGGGTACTCGTATTTTATTCTTCGACCTCAGGTATTTAACCGTATTTCTCTTATCGATGATATAACAAACCAGGTTGAAACCTCTGAATACCTGAAAAAATGTATTTACAAAAAAGAGTGCAATGATGCCCTTAGTCGTGTATTTGATATAGGGAGCCGGAGGTTAAGACCTGCCTGGTGGGTTATCGGTGCCCTGACGCATACCGGGCTGGGGGAGAATCCTACCACCGAACATTTATTTAGAGCTTATGGCATTGGCTTCCTGTCGGTAATCACACTGGCTTTAACGTGCATATCGATGGGCATGGGGGGATTATTTCTCGTTCTGGCTAGTTTAATTTATTTCACCAATTTTTCATTTACAGAAAACATTATTAGGTTGGGACCGAATGAGCCATATTCCGTTTTTTTGTTGGGGATTTTCTCTCTTTTGTTTCTTGAAAAAGAAAAAATAATATCCAAATATAAGATACCGAAAAAGATTTACTACGCCGGACTTTTAGTTATATTGATAATTACTCTTTTTATAAAAGAAAACACCTTTGTCGTTATTCCAGCAATCTTTATCTACGAAGCATTTAGAGTTAGGTTAAGAATAAGGAAGATGGATTGGGGTTTAATTATTATTCCCTTCATGTTTTGGGGCATGAGTATGATTTGGTCGTATACCGGCAAGAATTTGACGCAGGATAAAATAAGTGGGTACACATCTTATTATGTTTTGTCCTTGCCAATCTTTATAGATAACGGGAAGGCAATAATGAATATTATTTCTAACTCGACAATGCCGTTTTTAAAATTAATCATACCCCTAATTCTTTTAAACTGGGTTTTATTAAAACATAGAAAGACCTCATTTGATAATCGATTCTGGTATTGGATTGCATTCCTATTTTTCTTTACGGTAGTACTTTTTCCTTGGAAGTACATCCTGGACAGATATCAATTGATGGCCATCTGGGCAATCGCGATAGTATCAACATATCTCCTTAAAATACTATACGAAAATATTTTAGCGATTTTAAAACTCAAAACTACAAATCCATATTCAAAATATGTAATTCAAGCAGTGGTACTACTAATATTAAGTAATCTTTTCTTTAGGGGATTTCCTCTGAACTTAGCGAGATCTATTAACTATAGTAGATTTTTTGAATCCTTTCTGTATTTTGAAAAAGAGCAGGTTGAGGCTATCAAATCATTTAATAGTAAGGGGGTTTGTATTAACTCCGGTTATATGTTGGATAATTCCGAAATATATCTTAGCATCCCGAAAGCCCTTCGTTATTTATACAACACAACCCCGAACTTCTATGTATTAGAAAACAACCAAGACAGATGCAAATATTTATTTAGTAGAACAGCGGTTATTCCTTTGTTGTCTAAAAACGAGTTATCTAAAATGGAACTGATAGAAAGCTTTTCCTATAAAATTCCACAAATTAATCCGCTTTTTTTTAGAGAATCATTTACTATGCACCCCCTCAAGACGATTATAGATACCAACGAATACTTGGGTGATTCGATATCTCTATATTGGGAAATAAGGAAATTTAAATGAGAATACTTAATATATTTTCGAAAGCTGGGGTCTTGTTTGTTATTTGGGCGAGTATTCTTGTTACCCCCATTTTTGGATCGTTAAAATACCTTTATATTACTAGTGTCAAAGAAGTTTTCGAGCCTTTAAAATTCGCACTTTCTCTCGGAGAGAAAAGCTCTATCTTTTTATTTCTGCTTTTGGCCGTTTCTATACTCGCATGGGTTTGGAAATATTCACGAGGAAAGAAAATGCGCAAGCTTGAATTGCACGCAGTTGGGATAACGGCAATTGTATCCTTTGTCGGTATTATGTACCTAATGAACCTCGAGGCGAAGAACTATCATAATTTTCTCTATTCAACATATGGATTAAAAATCCCGCTCCTAAGTAATATATTGGAAGCTGGTCTAATCCTATCGTTTTTATATTTCTGTGCACCGGATTTTTCCAGGAAACTAAAAATTAAATCTACAGATACCTCTCCCGTAAATCTTTTTGGCAAACTCGGCTGGTTTAATAGCCTTATTATTATCGGAGGTCTTACGATTTTGGGATGGCATTCGGCGTTTACCTTTATTAACTTGCCAGGATATTCTAACTATGCCTCGCAGGACTATGATCAGAGGTTTGAACTTTTTGAATACATTGAAGCCCTAAGGATAAAAACACCTAAAAACGCCAATATCGTATTGCCCCCGCAAAGCAATAGTATCTGGCCGGCATTGGGTAATCCTCCCGTGGTACGATATTTTCTTTACCCCAGGATTTTAGTCAGCGCAAATGTATTAGATCAAAAAACTTTCAATGAAATAGGAAGGGTGTACTTTGTTGAAGTAAACGAAGCGCTAAGGTCAAAGTATTGGCCAGGGATTAGTTTACACGATAAAACCTTGACCATGGGGGAAAATAAAGTACTTACTTTCTCTAAAATAAAGTTGTTTTCAGAGGATAAAGGTATAAAAATATTTTATATTGAGCCGTAAAATGGGATTATTTATTATCTCAACAGTCTTGCTGGGGGTGATGATAGCAGAAAAGCTAATTTTTTTGCAAATTGAGCCGTTAATTTTAAAACATCTCTCTACGGTAACCCCCTTTTTAGTATTAATAATGCTGTTTGTGGTGGGGATATTAAGCTTTGCCTTTAAGAAAAAAATTCAAAAAAGGCCGAGCGAGACCACTAAGCTCTCAAGAATAGGAATATTAGCTCTTGTCATAACCCTATTTATCGTTTCGGTGTCGTTTTATTTAAATTATCAGAAAACCTCTCTCGGGTGGGATGCCGTGGCTTTATACGATGCCAGGGCGAAGTATCTAAAAGAAGGGATTAAGTTTTCCGAAATGAATTCTTTATCTAAATATGATACACAGAACGGTTACTATTATAGTTTGTACCCACCCTTTACATCGATAGCTCATTTTTTGTGGTCAGGACTTTTTAGGGCTCTGCCCATAGGTTTATTTTACTGGCTAATTTATTTACTTTTCGGACTTGTAGTATTTTTAGCAACAAAAGAGGATTTGGGGGTAAATCTTAGCACCGTTTTGGTATTTGCGACCTTATCCAACAACACGATTTTTGAATCTTCTTTGGTAGAATATACAAACTTGCCTTATTCTCTTTATATATTACTGGGGGTCTTTCTATTAATGTCTTATTTAAAGACAAAGGAAACATGGAAACTATTATTCGGAGTTGGTCTCGTTATTTCTTCCCAATGGATTAGATTTCTCGAGCCCTTATGGATTTCCGCGGCCGTAGCTTATGCCATAGCTTGCTACAGCGACAAAAAACTAAGGAGAGGCCTTATCTTTAGTGGGGGATTCCTGCTTTTCGGGTTAATAGAGTTTTTATCTTGGAGCTACTTTGTGAACCAGATGGCCAAAAGTCCCCAAATAATTGCCATAGATTTCTTGAAGGTCTCGGAACCCATAATCGGTACATTTACGGGTACGATGCTGAAAATCTTTATATTTTTTGTGAAATCATGGGGAATAATATTATTGGTATATATCGGGTCTCTGCTCGTCGATTTAAAGAAATCGATGAGAATTCCCCAGATACTATTTCTCAAGGTTTTTATTACAGGTTGTATTTTCATATATTTTGCAGGTCTTTATTTCGTTTCCTTTCAGTCCGACTGGTGGGATGAATTGGGAAATTCGCTAGTGCGCAGTTCAACTTTTCTAATTCCCATCAGCGGATATTTACTTCTTAGTTATTTGTTTAAAGATAGATACTCAAGACATGAAACGAATAAGACGAAATAAAGCGTTCATAAAACCTGCAACAATACTGATTAAATATCTTTTTTACTTTGTGTGGGGAATAGCGTTTCTAATGAGTATCACCGAAGCGATAATATACCCAGGTGTGTTTATGACCAATTTAAACGTATCAGTCTATCCCGTCTATGGCGTTGTGTTTTTTCTTCTTGTATTATTCAAAGTTCTCAACTTCAACGAACGATATACAAACAGTTATCTGGCTTTCAGTTTTGGGAAGCTCCTTTCTTTGTTGAGCGTTATCGGATACCTATTTTTCTCAATTATGGAGCTGCTGATTTACCCAAATTATGTATTTAGTACTTTTCACCTACATCCGAATGCATTGATTTGGCCTCTCGGATTAAGCACGGCGCTTTTAATTGTTGGTTATAGGGAGCAGAGATTGATTGCGCCACTGGGGCGGAGTAAGAAAATAGAAGAAATTCATGATTATTTTAAAGAGCTGCATTATATTTCATTTGTAATATTTATAGCTCTTATAATAATGTTTTTTGTTAACACCTCCACTAATTTAAAGAATTTTTTGAGCGACTTTAAGTTTATGATAAGAAACCCGAGTATATCTATGGAGGAAAGACTACGCAAGAAAGTTACGCCAATTTTTTATGATTATGTTGTATTCGTGAATAAGTATGTTCCGGAAGATGCAAAAATATTAATTCCCCCACAGGGGTTTCCTTGGCCGCAAAGTGGGAACTATGGCTATATAAGATATTTTATTTATCCCAGGGAGGGGACGAGCGGTAAAGAATATGAACCAGGAATTGATTATAAGAGTAAGGGGATATCTTACGTATTGTTATCATGGGGAGAAACGGAAAGCACGGAATATGGCTATACACACGGTTGGCCAAAATTCGATGTGCCGGCTGAATGGGTAGTCTTTTATGATGAAAGTGGAAGGATATTTACGAAAGACGGGGATTATCACTACAAGGATTTTGTTAATAAAAAAGTTTGGGGAGTAATCAAAATCAAAACATAACTAATATTATGCAGGTATTGATAATAATTCTACTTATTTGCTGGTTTGGACATCTTGCTAGTTCGTTAATAAATCCCGACGCGGAAATGCTCGAGCATTTGGGTTTTTCTTATCTACTTGGGACTGGTTTATTTACGTTTATCCTCTTTGTATTGTCTCTCTTCGGGATGAAGATTACCGGCCCTTCTATTTTAGTTGTGGCCGCTGGTTTTATTTATTTCTTGAAGGCGACTCTTCGGAGGAAGAGGGGCAATTTTCGACATAAGTTCTTATCTCTAATAAGATCTTTCTCTAACTTCCCTTTCGGGGAAAAAACTCTAACAATTGTAATTGCTGGATTTATCTTGATGAGTCTTCTCTCTACCCTCTATTGGCCAGTTAATGAATGGGACGCATTAGCTCTATACGATTTTCGCGCTAAAGTTATCACTCGGACGGGTTACTTCGTCCAAGTTGCCAGTAATTATTCATATTTTGCACATTACCCTTTATTAACTTCTCTCCTTCATGCGATCGTATATATTTTTAATGGTCATAATCCTCAATTTGTTTATAGCATGCAATTTCTCTCTTTTGTAATGATTTTCGGCGCATCATTGCGAAGATTTACAACCAGGCGTGCAAGTTTGCTGGCAACTCTTCTCGTCGTTTCAACCCCAATTCTTCTTAAGCACTCTACGATTTCTTATACAAACCTTCCATACACAATTTATTTCGTTTTAGGGATGATATATCTCTTTTTGTCTATGGAAAAGCAGAAAAAACGTTACTTAATTTTATCCGGACTTATGGTGGGGTTAAGTACTTGGGCGAGAGACGTCGAACCCTTCTGGCTTGCGGGCCTCATTGTTCTTGTTGTTTACGCAGTATGGAAACGGAAATACTTTTACCCGTTTATTTATTCGGTCCCTTTTTTTGCAATTCAGCTTCCGTGGAGATTTCTTATGGTAAAGTTTTTTGGAAAGGCAAGGGGAGTAGCCAACCAGCTGTCCGGAGCAGCCGTAGAATTAGTTCAGAAACTTGACCCAGATAGGATTAAAGAAATCCTTTCGTTTGTTTATAGTAGCGTGATAATTAGCTGGGGAATTTTATTTCCCATCTTCATTACGATTGCCGTAGTGAGTTTTGTACAGAAATCTAAAGCGGGGAGAAGTACCCTTTTACTTATCATTGCTGCAAACTTTGTCATATTGATAGTTGGTACTTATCTATTTAGCCTAAATTATCCTGGTTGGGATCACATTCCTGATTCGGCTCGGAGAATGGCAATGTTTTTTAGTCCATTATTTATCTTTTATATAGGTTCCACAGATATTTTTGCCAGGATAGCTAATATGATGTTTTTTCGAAAACGATGAAAGTTCTTCTTCTTAACCCGACTATTCCTCCCCGGGCAATCCCCATTTTAAAGGATCTCTCTAGGGAACCAGGAATAGATCTTATGGTTTTTTTCTATTCCATATCTGCGAAAAATAGAAGGTGGCAGGTTAACCGAAAAACCATCAAATTTAAATACCAGATCCTGAAATCCTTCGATATACCTTTTGGGAAAAATGACTATATTCCATTTACTGTTTCCTTCAATTTTTTGAAAAAATTGCTAATTTCAAAGCCGAATGTTGTTATTGCCCCGGGTTGGGCAGACTTTCCATCATATGTATCGGCAATATATTGCAAACTGTTCGGTAAAAAACTGATTCTCCGTTCCGAAAGCACAGTTTACGAAGATAATTGGAGAAGAAAAGTGTTTATGCCTCTAACGAAATTTATGGTTAATTGTGCCGATGCTTATATTGCTGCGGGGACAAGAGCCAAGAACTACCTAGTTAAATTGGGGGCTAAAAAGGAAAAAATATTTGTCGGATATTCGGCAATAGATGTTAAGCTTTTCTCTCTAGTTTCAAAAGCCAGTTGGGCGGAAAAGGTAGCACTGAGAAAAAAGTTGGGCATCGGCCCCAAAGACAGAGTTGTGATGTTTAATGGCCAACTAATTATAAGGAAAGGTGTTTACGACTTGCTTGAAGCTTTCAAGAAGATTCTATTATCATTTCCGAATGCGACCTTGTTAATGGTTGGCTACGGTATGGAAATGTTAGGAATAGAAAAATATATTAGAGATAATAGATTAACAAAAAAGGTAATCCTAACAGGCTTCGTGGACAATAAATTATTACCAAAATATTACGGAATTTCTGATATTTTTGTTTTACCATCCAGAGAAGAAACCTGGGGGATGGTTATTAATGAAGCAATGGCTAGCGGTCTACCGGTAATTACAGGGGATAAGGTTGGAGCTGGAGCGGATTTGATAAAGAGCGGGGTCAATGGATATATATTCCCTTCGGGAAATATTAATAAAATGGTTACTGCAATAGAAAAATTACTTAAGGATCGATCGAAAAGAGTAAGATTTGGCATGGAGAGTCGTAGAATAATTAACTCTTTCGGAATCGATCAGTTGGTCGAAGCCATTCTCAAAAGTATTTATTCTGTAAGGCAAAAGGAGGATTAAGATCTATGGTATCTCGGATCCATGATTTTCTTCACAATATTAAATAGAATTCCCCCAAACACAATCGCAAAGAAATTCAGGTATAGAAAAAGAGTGTATGGGTCGTAACCGAGTATTTTAGGATAACCAAGTAATCCAAAGATGAGGATATACGCCACAATTGTTAAATCTTCGGTTACAAACTGATAAATATTAGTAGATATGAAAATGAGTTTATTTTCTCGTTCCCTCATCTTTAGATAAGACATCTTGTTTAAGAGAGGATCAAGGTGATGTACGGCTGAAGCAAAAGCGAAGAAAAACGCGGTGGCTGTTCCCATCGAGACAGCCCAAACATTACCCGTTCTTAAGTAAAGATTAACACCAAGTGCAAGATATAATGTGCCGTAAATTGCGATGTGCGAGAGAGTATCGAGATAGCCACCCAATGCACTTGTTTGTTTCTTATACCTTGCCATCTCACCGTCGGTGCTATCTAAGATAAGATAGAGGTTAAAGAAAAGTGCGCCAACAAGAAGAGCTGTCTTATTGGGTATGGCTAACAAGGCAGATCCGCCTAGACTAAAAATGGTGTGGATTAATGTGACATTATTTGGGCTGAGGTTTGTATGAAGAAATAACCACGTAAAGTATATTGAAAGCCGTCTTCCGATAAGTCGGGAATACCACAATTCGTAAGTGAATGCGGTATTGGGGGTAAGAACATTTTTACTTATTTTTTTATACAGTTCTTTAACTGAGGGCACTTTGTTCATATGATTATCTAGATTTGTACCTTTTGCCTATCAAAGAAATTAATTCTATCACTTTATTGCCGTAGCCCCATTCATTATCATACCAATAGACTAATTCCACGTGCCGTTTGTTGTTGACCTTCGTCCACCGATGATCAATTATTGCAGAATACTCTTCTCCTATGTAATCAATCGAAGTTAATGGCTCGACAGAATTCTTTAAAATGTTATATTTTTGCTTTTTTTCAGATCTCTTAAATATCGAAACGAACCTGTTATACGTAGTTGGTTTTTTAAGTAATAGGGTGAGCACTGCGCCCGAGACGATGTTTGTCGGGCTACGGAAAGAAAAAGATATTATCTTATTATTTAATTTAGGTATAACTTTTTCAGTTGCTTGGACAGCAGAAGTCGATTTGGGGATAATATTCGAGACAGAAGATCTTCCTAAAGCATAATGGGAAAAAACATCTCCAGGATGCGTCCACGATTTAGATGGACCATCAAGAAGGTTTTGATATGATAACCAAGGATGAATTGTCGTTAAAAAACCCGATACTATATTATTTGATTTGAGGATGATATCTACAATAGGAGCCAGAGCCACGGCATCGCAAATGCTAGCAGAGAATAGGAAATTAGTAGAAGGGTTTACAGATTTTTCATTAACCCCAAGAATAATGCTTTTAGCAATATTGCCGGGATCATACGTTGCTATTACGTTTTTAATTTTGTCTCGTAGCTTATCCAAATTGTCTAAATTTGTCCTTACCCCTGAACTTTCTATTACGATATCCACACCGTGTTTGTCCCAGGGCACGTCGGAAATATTATCCTGATGATATACGTAAATCTTTTTACCCCCGATCATTAAATGCTTTTTATCGTCTCGGACTTTTTCGGGAAATTTACCGTAGGTGGAATCATATTGAAGAAGATAAGCTATGTTGTGATTATCTGGATTAATGTCGTTGATTGCTACAATATCGAATAAATGTTTGAGGTGGTTTATCCGATATATTGCCCGACCGATACGCCCAAACCCATTAATGCCTATTCTAAGCTTGTTCATAACGAAGATGTTATCACTGGCTTCCTATTTTGTCTACGCAGGGCCTTATTTGTTATAGCCTGGATAATTTAGTATTCTATAGCATTGTAAGAGGTATATTATTCGATGAAAGCAGTAATCTTGGCAGCAGGAACAGGGAGGCGACTTCTCCCTTATACAAAAAATTGCCCCAAATCTTTAGTTCGTATCCGAAGTAAACCGCTAATTGCTTACTTATTAGATAATTTTTCAGAGATGGGGTTTAGCGAGGTCGTTGTCGTGGTGGGTTATAGGGGGACGATGTTTAGAAAAATACTCGGACAAAAATATAATCAATGTCGATTAATTTATCGACTGAACAAGAAATATTCTTCTACCGACAACTTAAACTCTTTATTCATAGCGAGGAAGGATCTGGATGGCGAATTCATTCTTGTTAATGGAGACGTTCTGTTTAATAAAAAGATTTTAACCAAGTTAATCAAAGATCCACGTCAAAACGTTACCGTGGTTGACTCATCTGGGGTCGTGGAAACAAATTCGATGAATGTCAGGATAAAAGGGCATCAAGTTCTTGAAATGGGGAGGGGACTAAAAGAGAAGAGTAAACGAGTTTTGGGGATGTATAAGTTTTCAAAAGAGGGAGCCCTGAAATATTTCCAGATTGCCGAAGATGTAGTGAAAAAAGCGAGGGGAGAAGGAGTACAGATTGAAAAGCCCATTAAAGAATTTCTTAAGACGGAACACCTTTTTGTATTGGACATTAAAGGTATCCCGTGGCAGGAAATAGACGACCAGAATGATTTGACAATCGCCGAAAACAAACTGTTAAAAATTATCAAGTGAAAGATATCTTTCGTTCAAAATATTCCAAAGGTTTAAAAAAGGAGGCCTTGGATATCCTTAAGGCAGGACTCATAAGTGTAACCCCAGCGGTGGCGATATCGGGAAAAATACATTATCAAAACAATAAGCTCATTATCGAAGGGGATAGGTTTGATTTGGCCAAAGGAAGGTTATTTATAATCGGGGGCGGAAAAGCTTCAGCCAATATGGCTAGTCAATTGGAAAAGAAATTTCCAAAAGGAAAGATATACTTCGGGTTAGTCAATTCTCCGAACGTTGTTAAAACGACCAAGATTAAGATACAAAAAGTAACCCATCCGCTGCCATCGGCGGGGGCAATAAGAGGAATGGAAACAATATTGAAGGCTGCGACAAGAATTGACAAGGAAGACACGGTGATCTGCTTGCTTTCGGGAGGTGGATCCGCATCCATGTTTTCTCCCCAGGAAGGCATATCGCTTGGGGATATGCGGAAAACTGTCGAATTAATGACCAAAGGAGGTGTTCCTACGAGGGAAATTCAGATAGTTAGGAAACACCTTTCTCGAATTCAGGGAGGACAGCTAGCTAAAAGTTTTCAGCCGGCGAGAATAATATGCATAACCATCTCTGACCTCATTGACCCCAAGGATGTTGTTGCCGGCGGTCCCACGGAGCCCGACACTTCTACCTATTCAGACGCAGACAGAATTTTGAGGAAACATAGTCTCTATAGCAAAATTCCTGGATCAATCAAGCGTCATCTGAAAAAGGGAGTTCGGGGAGAAGTCGATGAGACTCCTAAACCAGGGGACCCAATATTTAAAAATGTCCACAATTATATTTTGGCCGATTCGACAACTGCTCTATCAGCCATGGCCAAAAGGGCCAAAGAGTTAGGATATGCTGTGATTATTAATAAACCCCCGGTTGTGGGGAAAATGGATTTTGCGTCCGAAAAAATTGCCTCTATAATAAGGGCCTTGTCAGAAGATAGCTCTAGGCCTATCGCAATATTATTTAATAGTGAGATTTCGGTGAAGGTAAAAGGGACAGGAAGGGGAGGAAGGAATCAGGAGCTTGTTGCTAATTTGACCAAAAAATTGCCTAAGGAGAAAAGATTTGTCATGGCTGGTTTGGGGACTGACGGCATCGATTTCATCAAGGGCATTGGGGGCGCGATGGTTGACAACGAAGATTTGGAAAGGATTTCGCTTATGAAGCTGAAAGTCGAAAAATATCTGCAAAACAATGATAGCTATGTTTTTCATTCAAAGTTGGGTTCATTAATCAAAATGAAACCAACCGGAACCGGGGTTGGGGATGTCCATCTGTATTTACAAAAATGAAAAAAAGCCCAGAAATAAAATACAATTTTCGAGGAAAGACCGTTGTAATAACCGGAGCCTCGAGGGGAATCGGTAATGCCGTTGCCAGTGCCTTTCTTGACGCAGGGGCGTCAGTGGTAAATTTATCAAGGACCAAACCTGTAAATATTCGATCTAAAAATTTTCTATCGGTAACGCTGGACGTCAATGATATCGCAGGAATTGAAAAATGGATCTCAGAGTTTACCCAAAAAAAAGATATAGATATTTGGATAAATAACGCAGGGATATACCCCGAAGGTTTGCTATCGAATACCACAGAAGAAGAGTGGGATATGATTATGAATACAAATCTTAAATCTCTTTTTTTTGCCTCAAAAAAAATTGCAGAACACATGAGAAAAATCAGACATGGTGTAATAATTAATGCTGGTTCCTTGGCAGCAAAAATACCGTCTCTTAATAGAAGCGTTTATTCGGTGAGTAAAATTGCCGTACTTGGCCTTACAAAAATTATGGCTGCCGAATGGGCAAAATATGGAATAAGAGTAAATTCCTATTCTCCGGGATTTATTCTTACAGACATGACAAAAAAACTTGCTCGCGAAAAAAGCAAGGTGGTAACTTCTCAGATAGCTATGAAAAGAGTAGGAAAACCGGAAGATGTGGCAAAGGGCATTTTATTTCTTGCGTCTGAAGCATCCGCATACATCACCGGTGCCGATGTTGAAATATCTGGTGGTAAACTACTTGTTCAAAACCTTGACCAAAAATAGAAAATGAAAACTTTACAAACAACCTATCATACAAAAAACAGAATAGAGTTTATTATCGACGATAAGCCCAAAATGGGCTGGATTGGTAATTTCAACTCCGAGAAATATAATCGAATGATATTGGTAATAGACAGGAAGGTGAAACGAATTTATGGGACAAAAATAAGATTACAGCTCAAGCGACACAAGAAAGAAATTATCACATTCGAAGTAAACGCCAATGAAGCAAGTAAATCTTTGTCCTTCTACCCTAAATTAGTCTCCTTTTTAGAAAAAAATAATTGTAACCTTGCCGATTTAGTAATTTGTGTTGGTGGAGGAACGGTTATCGATTTGGTCGGTTTTACCTGCTCAACCTATATGCGAGGGTTACCGTTTGCAGTAATTGCGACTACATTAATCGGAATGGTTGACGCCTCAACGGCAGGTAAAACCTGCTTAAATACAGAATACTCGAAAAATTTATTGGGGACATTCTATTATCCACTTTTCGTTTATTGCAATATCTATTTCTTAGATACCAATCTGCCCCACTTTCACCGCCAGGGTTTATCGGAAGTCTTTAAATATGGCCTTTTGGGATCGAAAAAATTGATTACGACGATGGGTTGGTATATCAAATCAAGAAAGAAAAGCGATTTAACCTCGATGATAGAAGAAACAATCAGGGTTAGAATAACGATTAGGAAAGTGCATCCCCAGGCTAGTAATCTCGGGCATACTTTTGGCCACGCTATTGAAAAGCTCAGTAATTATCGAATTCTTCACGGCGACGCCATTTCGGCCGGTAGTGTAATTGCCCTTGAGCTTGGAAAGATGATGGGATTAACCAAATCTTCTTCGGTGGAAAATATTATTTCCATGATGAAAAAGCTTGGCCTCAACATTTATGTTGAGAAAAACCTTGATGTAGACGATTTGTTAAAGATTATGATGCGTGACAAGAAATCGACAGGAAAATATTTAAATTTAGTACTTCTCAGAGACATCGGCGTGCCGTATAGGAGCAAAGACTCCTTTTTCTATAAGCTGGAACCGAGAAAAGCTAGGAATTTCTTAAAAAACTTTATCGAGGAATATCCTTATGGTCGAAAGAATTGTGCTAGTTTACTCAAAAGCGAGACCCTTACCTACCAGGATGCCTAACAAAATAAATCACTTAAGCTATACGGTAGGTAGTGTGCGAAAATCTGTTAGATTTTATGAAACCGCATGTAATCTTATCTTGATGGATATTTCTGACAGAAAATCTTCTTTTGCGGGTAAGGCCACTGGGATACCCAATGCTCATCTGAAAATCGCCTACTTAAAAGGTGAGAATTGTTACCTCGAATTGGTGGAATACGTTAACCCAAAAGGTAAAAAACTAAACAGCGCCACAAATAACATAGGAAGTGCACATATCTGTTTTGAAGTTAATGATTTTTTAAACTTCATCGTCCGTTTTAAGCTTCAAGGTGGATTAATTATTTCCGATCCGCTTGTTATTCCAGCAGGTCCGAATAAAGGAAGATATATGGTCTATGCTAAGGACCCAGATGGGAACAATATCGAGTTTATTTCATCGAGGAAAGTACGCAAATGAGTAATTTTGGCAAATATTCCCAATACTACGATTTGATATATAGGGACAAGAATTACCCCGAGGAGGTTCATTTTATTCAGAAGATGATAAAAAGATTTTCCAAGAAAAAAGCAGCAAGCATCATCAGTTTGGGATGCGGTTCTGGAAACCACGAAGTCTTACTAGCAAAAAAAGGGTATCAGATTTTAGGAATAGACAGGTCGGAGACAATGCTGTCGGCCTTTCAAAAGAAGATCGACGTACAAAGGTTGGGGAAAAGGGTTCAACTAACAAAAGCAGATGTTGGTAAGTTTAAAGCCTCACGTAAGTTCGACTGCGGAATATCTATGTTTAATGTAGTTGGTTACCAGACAGAAAATAAACAGTTTGAAAATATGCTTAAAAACGTAAACAGAAGCTTGAACATTGGGGGATTATTAATGTTTGATTGTTGGCACGGACCTGCTGTTCTAAAGGATCGTCCGACCGACCGGATTAAGGAGTTAGTTATTGGGGATAGACATATCGTCAGATTAACTTCTTCCAAGCTCTATTTAGAAAAAAATCTAATTGAAATTTCGTTTAAGGTAATGGATATCGTCGGCTCGGAGCTTAAAGATGTTGTTACAGAAGTTCACCCGATGAGATTCTGGTCAATTCCCGAACTTGGTTACTTTTTGGAGAAAGCGGGTTTTGAATTGGTAAACGTATCAAATTTTCTTGAGGTAAAATCCAAAATTGCAGACGACAAGTGGGACATCTTCGTGGTAGCAAGAAAAACTAAATGAGAGTTGGTATATTCTTTACTCCCCAAAAAAGCCAAGGTGGCGCCTATCAATATTGCGTGTCGATGGTGGAGGCTTTAGTAAAGATTCCAAATAATCAATACTTCATCTACTCGGTTTCCCCAGATTATCCACAAGATATTTTTAAGAGGAAAAACGTCAGATTAATAAACCTCTATAGTAAGTCTCCAAGGAATCTATATCTATTAAGAGGATTGATTTCGAATATCTTGGGGAATCTCCCTTTTAATTTTTTTTCTTTTGTTTACAAAATGGGCCTTTTCCCATTAATAGAGTTTCTCTATAAAATAAGCCAGCGAGGCTTGATTGCACTTCTGGGAAAGCACAAACTGGATATCATATTTTTCCCTTCGTTAACTTATTTATCTTTTCTTGTCGATATTCCTTCGGTTGTTACCGTTTACGACTTAGGTCACAGAAACAAACCTAAGCTTAAAGAAGCAACCGCAGGTGGTCGATGGGAATACCGTGAATATGGTCTTACTAATGTTTCCCGAAAAGCGTACAAGATATTTGTAGACTCAGGTACATTAAAGGAAAATTTGAAACGATATTATAAAATCAAGACCGATAAAATTGTGGTTCTTCCCTATATTCCGCCATCTTATTTAAACATCAAAATTACAAGAAACCAAGAAAGGAATATATTAAAGAAACTTAATCTTCCAGATTCTTATATTTTTTACCCCGCAAAATTCTGGCCGCATAAAAACCATATAAATTTGATAAAAGCTGTCAAACAATTAAAGACAAAACACATAGACATTAAGTTAATTCTTACAGGCTCAAAAGCAGCAGATTATAGTACTTTTGAAGAGGTCATAAAATTTATCAAGAATAATAAACTTGAGAAAGATATCATTTATCTCGGGTATGTTGATAATGAAGAGCTATCTGTAATATACAAAAATGCTACCGCAATGGTTATGCCAACCTTATTAGGGCCAACAAATATTCCCGTATATGAGGCGTGGACCATGGGAACACCGGTTCTTTATTCTGATATCAGGGGGTGTAGAGAACAATTAGGAAATGCAGGCCTTTTAATTAATCCAAAGAATCCAAAAGATATTGCCGATGGAATTCTTAAGGTCTATACTAGTCCAAAATTAAGGAAAGACTTAGCAAGGAAGGGGAGGGAAAGACTCAAACTTTGGGACAATAAAGACTTTGAAAGGACAATAAGTGGTGTGCTAAAAGATTTTAAAGACGAAAATGCTACAAGAAACAATTGAATATAAAGGTAAGGTAATTGCCCACATCTTTCGAAAGGAACTAGGGGCAGATGGAGTCAATTTTCTTACCCCCGATGACTATACGCTTCAATTGGGGCTTATCGAGCACCCCGCGGGCAAAATAATTAGAGACCATATTCACCGACAAGATATCAAGTACAAGGTGGATACCACGCAGGAATTCCTATATTTGGAAAAAGGCAAAGTACGCGTGAACCTTTATTCGGAGCAGTGGAGAAAGGTAAAATCGGTAATTCTTTCAGCGGGTGATTTTATTCTCTTTATTTCAGGAGGGCATGGTTTGAAAATTCTTAAAAAGAGCAGACTAATCGAAATAAAGCAAGGACCTTACCCCGGAGAAAAAAAGGCAAAAATCTACAGAAAGCATGAACATGGATGATTTCATTCCAGTTAACGAACCAGTAATTTCCGAGGAAGCAAAGATTTACGTCAATGACGCTCTCAATACGGGGTGGGTCTCCTCTGCCGGGAAGTATGTAGGCCTTTTTGAAGAGAAGTTCGCAGAGTATATCGGAACAAAATACGCGGTAGCGGTTTCTAACGGTACTGCAGCACTACACGTAGCCCTTCTTTCTTTGGGAATAGGCCCCGGAGATGAAGTAATTATCCCCGCCTTTACCATGGCCGCCTCTTGGCTGGCAGTAATATTTGTCGGCGCCAAACCTGTTTTTGTGGACTGTGAGCCCGAAACTTATTGCATTGACCCGAAACTGATTGAAAAAAAAATTACAAAAAAGACGAAAGCCATAATGCCGGTACACATTTATGGACATCCCGCAGATATGGACCCGATAATGAAGATTGCAAAAAAGCACAAGCTCTTTGTTGTCGAGGATGCGGCAGAAGCTCATGGTGCCACCTACAGAGGTAAGAAAGTAGGTTCTTTTGGAGTAGTTAACTGTTTCAGTTTCTATGGGAACAAAATTGTGACAACGGGAGAGGGTGGAATGGTAGTGACCAATGATGAAAAGTTAGCTGAGGCGGCTCGAAAATTTAAAGATTTACACCATTCGACAGAAAAACGTTTTATTCACGACGGGGTTGGTTTTAATTACCGATTAACAAATCTCCAGGCAGCCTTAGGGTGTGGCCAGTTGGAACACGTAGAAGAATATCTCCTTAAGAAACAATACATGGCTAATCTTTACGGATTACTATTGAAAGATATTCCCGGAGTAAGGACTCCTATTACCAAAAGGTACGCAACCAACGTTTACTGGATGTATTCAGTATTGGTCGATCCGGAAAAGATCGGAATTACAAAGGATGAGTTAAGGGATAGACTTAAGGAAAAGGGTATTGATACGAGGGATTTCTTCTATCCTCCGAAAGATCAACCAGTGTTAAAGAAATATTTGAATAAAACTGAAAATTTTCCGATAGCCGAAGACATCGCAACTAGAGGTCTATACCTGCCTTCCGGATTAGCAATTACAGAAAATCAAATGATAAGAGTTGCAAAAACTATCAAATCCTTAGAAGTCCATTCATTAAAATCCAATTGAAGGTATGTTCTAGTTCTATTTATTGGGGGCAGACTTGATAGATTAAGGATTATTGTTGTTCACTTCCTGAATTGAGAAAATACGCAGGAGAAGTTTTACTCAAGGTACAAGCTAATCAGTAATTTGGTGGATGCCACCGATAGGAGTTGGAGGATGGGATTTCGCCAAATACTTAAATATTGTATGCCTTGAAAAGAACATGCTTGTTGTAGTGCGATAGGGGGTGATTGGCCCAAATCCTGTAAAGTCAACTTCCGTCAGACCCCTACTCCTTAAAAATTCGGCAGTATTGGGGAACCAGTCAGCGTTATCAAGAATTATAAAACCGTCTCTTTTCAGTTTCCTAAGAGCGATAGTTGCGGTATTTTTTCGAAATGCTCCATCGACTATAATAATGTCAAACCGTGCTCTGTTAGAAGAGATTGCATTTGTGTACCCATTTTTTAATGGAGCGTAAATGAGGGTAACATTTTTTCTTCTTCTGGTTTTCTCCTTAATATTTAAATACCACCTTTCCGAGCTTTCCACGCTTGTAACCTTCTTTGCCTTTGTTGAGAAGTATAGAGTGGAATTTCCGGAACCGAACTCGAAAACACTTTTTCTTCGTAAATCCAGGGTTTTTAGAAACTCGATTGATGGATAAGAATACCAAGGTATGGGATTACCTGACTTGTCGACAGAGGACCACCTCGCAGAAGATTTAAAATGCCCCATATCACGCTCAAGTTTGAACAACACCCTGAAAGCAGTGATAATAGGCCTTAGGCCGGTAATGCCCAGTACGTCATTAAATAGAGAAGAACGAAAAAAATTCTTGACCCTCATTTTATTCGACAGAATAACACGATGGGCTTAAAATATAAAGTTGGAACTGTTAAAGCCAAGAGCTAAAATGCTTGAACATTATGTCCAAGAGTAAACGATTGCGTATCCATTTGGGCTGCGGGACGGTAACTCCGTCGGGGTGGATTAATATTGATGGCTCTTTAAATGCGAGATTTGGGAGAATGAGACGCCTCCGGAAATTGCTGGGCGTTATCGGTATTATTCCACAAAAAATTGCTAATATTAAATGGAACAAAAGTATAATTATTCACGATGTTAGGAAGAGGTTGCCCTTTCGAGACAATTCAGTTGTAGCAATCTATTCATCGCATCTACTAGAACATCTATACCTCGATGATGCCGATAGACTACTAATAGACTGTCATAGAATCCTAATAAAGGGAGGGATATTAAGATTAATGGTTCCTGACCTAAGGAAACAGGTTTTGTCTTATTTAGGCGAAACGAAAGAAGAGGAAATTCCTGCGGCGGATTCTATGATGAACAAAATGCGATTAAGGACCCCGACGAGACGAAGCGGGAACATTTTTTATCAAATACTCCTAAGTTTGCAGGATTTCCATACACACAAATGGATGTATGACGAGGATTCGCTTCGGCACCATCTGTTAAAAGCCGGATTTAAGAATATTCTAAAAAAGAAGCGTCTATCGAGCAGAATTGACGGAATATCGAAGGTCGAGAAGAATTACGGTTTAATTCTTGAGGCAGAAAAGCAGGCAACTCCAATGATATAATCAGTCATGTTTGTTCGGAAAAAATACGTTCTGTTGATTCTTATAATTATACTCTCGGTTTTCGTCCCCTATATATTTCATAAATACACTTCGAGTCCATATCTTACTTTTTCCGATGGGGCAAAATTTGCAGATATTGCAAGAAATATTGTCCAAGGTAAAGGGTACGGGTCTTCATTTCGTTTTTTTAGCCCTCCTGTTCCAACTACCGAAATGGGTATATATTCAGCTCTCTACGTTCCTCCCGTTATGCCCCTGGCAATTGCCCTAATGTTCTCCTTTTTGGGCGTCTCCGATTCGTCAGTGATTGCAGTCTCGACAATATTTTTCATAGGGTCAATTGTTCTTATTTATTTGCTCGGGAAACGGTTGTTTAGAGAGAGGGTCGGGATTCTTTCCGCAGTGGCGGGGTGCTTTAACGTCAGCCTTTTAAGTTATGCAACCAGTGGGGCATCGGAGTCACTTTTCATTTTTGAGATCTTACTAGCTGCTTATTTGATTTTATTGAGAAAAAGATGGGCAAATTTAATTGGAATACTTGTGTTGGTTTTAATGTATTTCACCAAAGCACAATCGATAATATTTATATTTGGTCTTTTGCTTTTCTTTTTTCTGCTTAACTACTCCTTGAAAAGTGCGATTAAGTATTTCGTGGTAGTTTCTATCTTGGGAATTCTAGTCTTTTTTGCCAAATCCTATCAGGGTATTTTTGCAATAACCCAGACTCTACCCGGGATTTCTTCCTCGGTATCCCTCAGAGGAGTTGTGCAGGATGTGAATTTCTTAGCAATTGTTAAAAAGCTGCTTTACAATCTGTACAACTTTTATAAACTTCTCCCCCAAACCGCCTCTCCATATATGTGGGCGCTATTTTTCATCGGAATTTTGATTTGGGGAAGAGGGCGGGCAGAGAATTCGTTTAAGGTTACAACTATTATTATCGTTGCGTTAACCTTTGCCGCCAGCGCTATTACTATTCCGTTGTATCGCTATATACACCCGGTTGTCCCATTGGTCTATCTCTTAGCCACAGCAACTTTAGTTTGGATTATCGGAAAAGCAATCGATAGCTCACTGCCGGTTGCGGATGGAAAGGCGAGAGCGCTATTGATCAAACACAAATCAGGAATCATAACTTTCGCCTCCTCATTCTTAATTCTGTTTTTTGTGGTAGGGCAAACGTTGGGCGTGCTATTTCTTGACTCGAGATTTATATCGAAAAGCCTAAATAAAGACAAAACGCCGGTTTATGTACAGCTCTCTCGGGTTTTAAAGGAAAACACAAAACCGGACGATGTTGTTCTGACGAATCTTGATACGTGGGGAAGCTGGTATGGAGAAAGAAAAACCATCTGGTATCCTCTGAAGACCGAAATGCTTAAGGATGTTGGAGAAAGAGTCGACGCAATATACATCACGGATTATCTCATCGATGACGAAAATTATTATATGGGACAGGAATGGAGACAGATATTAGAAAACCCCAGACATATCCAGGATAAATATATATCCGAAAATTATAAACTCGCCGGAGAGTTTTCGGTGTCATCTTCGGAAACCTATGAACAGCAGGGTAGCCGAGCGGTTCTTCTTGTCAGAAAATAAATATGCCGTTAACTGATAGACAGATTATCGAAAAGTTTAGGATTAAGCCAACAGATAAAATTCTCGATGTTGGCGGAAGCATGAAACAACATCAAGACCTCAAGGTGCATACACTAATTGACGTCATACGACCGGAGGATGCACCCTATGGTCGGTCAAAGCTCCTTGCGAAGAATTTTGTAAAGCTCGATATCGTTAAATATAAATTTCCCTTTAAGGATAAGGAATTCGATTTTTGCATTTGCAGTCACACACTTGAGGATTTACCTTACCCCTTTTTAGCGCTAGAGGAAATGAGCCGGGTTGCCAAAAGGGGATTGATAATTACTCCCTCAATGGGGACGGATATGGTCTTTTCTCATGTGGACTTTACCGACTGGGCAACTGGGGCGAGAAGAGTACCGGGGTTAGGACATCACAAGTGGTTATTCTTTAAGGAAACCGGCAAGATGGTTGTTATGCCCAAGAACTATCCGCTGCTTTATAGCGGCGAGTTTCATTTTAAGAAATGGTTGGGGGAGACCGAGCTTGTCCATTATTGGGAAGGCAACATCAAGTACAAGGAAATAAAGGATTTGGATTTCCATTCCTTGATTGGGGAGTACAGAAAATTCGTAAATAATAATAGAAACAAATTGAAGCGTGGATATGTGCTTATCTATCTAGATAATCTTGTTGTGTACCTCCGGGAGCTTACAAAACTTCTCTTAAGAAGGGGGAGGGGATTTCGTAGTAAAATTATCAGGTGAGAAAGTATATCGGTCGAGCATTCGGGCTTGTTAGATCGGGAACCGCCAGAGATACATATATTTTATTCAGCGGCAACTTATTTGCTGCTTTCTTGGGATTCGTTTTTACAGTTATCGTTGCCAGAGCCTTGAGCGTTGAGGATTTTGGAATACTTTCCGCAGCCACAAACTTGATCGTAATTGTTTCTTCACTTACCGATTTGGGGATTTCCTCCGGGCTGATAAGCTTCGCGGCGGCAGAATTTTCGAGGGACAACATCGCCAAAGCCTATGAATATGCGAAAGCAGCCTTTTTGATAAAGGTCCTCGCAACTCTCCCTTTGGTCCTTTTCTTGATTTTATTTGCCGCCTTTGTTGCCAGAAGTTGGTTGGCAACAAACGACAGAACTATTTCCTACTGGGTGGCAGCCATATCCTTCCTTGCGGTTATTTGGGGATTTCTCCCTTCGATCCTACATGCGAAGAAGAAATTCCTGCAGTCTGTTCTTATCGACGTTTCCTTGAGCTTGCCTAAGGCGGTTATCCCCTATTTTCTTTTAATAGCGGGAGTTTTGACAATCAATTCTACCTTGGCCGCCTTTACAATTAGCGTTGCCATTGCAGGGATTGTGGGATTTGCCTTCACAGGACTTGGCTTTTTAAGAGCTAAACCAAAGAAGGACATATACCTAAAGTTGGTGAAATTTTCCAGCTGGCTAGGAGTAAATAGAATTATTTCTTCAATTTCCGGGAAGCTTGATATTCAAATGCTTGCCGCGATAGCCGGAGCGGCTGCGACAGGAATATACTCGATACCGGCAAAACTATCCTCTTTCATAGTGGTTCTTTCTTCCAGTCTTTCTTCGGTCCTGGCTCCGAGATTTGCAGCTTTCGAAAATAGGGAGAAGGAAAGAAGCTACCTTATTAAGGCGACCTTGGCGGTTCTGGCGACATCGGTGGGGATAGTATTTTGGATAATTATCGCGAAACCGTTCATTGTTTTACTTTTCGGTGTCAAATATATTGAGTCCGTCCCCGTTTTCCAGGCCCTATCGGCCGCGATGATTCCCTATCTTCTTGCCGTTCCTGCGGTTACGGCAATTATATACGCGCTCAAAAAAACCGTATTCATCGGCCTTTTCTCTTTTTTCCAGCTTGCCGCAATTTTTGCCCTGAACTACATCTTCATCCCAATTTATGGCCCGATAGGTCCCACGATTGCTTTCGGGGCGGTTCATACCATCTTGATGATCTATTCCTGGACGATTGTGGTTAAATACTACTGGATTGATAAATGAAGAGTATCTGGGCCCATGTTTTGGTTAAAAACGAAGAAAGATATGTCTGGTATGCGGTAACAAGTGTAATCGATTTTGTCGATAAAGTTCTTCTTTGGGATACGGGAAGTACGGATAAAACTCCAAGAATAATCAAAGAAATTCAAAAGCGCTATCCAGGAAAAATTGATTTTAAAGAGTTTGGTGAGGTTACCCCTCAGGGATATACGGATTTAAGACAAAAGATGCTCGAGGAGACAACCTCGGACTGGTTTATGATATTGGACGGGGATGAGGTCTGGTGGGAAGAATCGATTAAAGAAGTTGTAAGGAGAATTCAGGAAAAAGGCGATCGGATGGAATCTGTGGTTGTAAGGATGGTTTTGCCAATAGGCGACATTTATCATTATCAGGAAGAAGAAGCCGGTATGTACAAAATAGACGGGAGGGTGGGACATCTGACAATAAGATTTATTAACAGGAGTATTCCTGGCCTTTATACTGCAAAACCCCACGGACAGCACGGGTATTATGACGAGAACAATATCTTGATACAGGGGAGAACCCCGGCAAAAAGGATGTTTGTCGACCGGTCGTATATGCACCTGACCCATCTTATTCGCTCTTCCGGACTTATGGAGGACCGTAAGGTTCCCAAGAGAGATATCAAATATAAATACGAGCTTGGTAGGCCCTTTCCGAAAGACTTTTATTTTCCCGAAGTTTTTTTTAGGCCGAAGCCGGAAATTGTAGCCTCATCCTGGGGGAGGATGAGTGCGAAATTCTTTTCAAGAGCGTTAATTGAGACACCCTTGAGAAAAATAAAAAGACGGATTTACAAACGTAGGATAGGCTATTAGGTATGCTGCGAAAACTTTTCCTCGTTCTTGTCCTTGGGCTTTCAATTGTTGTCTTTATTTTGGGAAAGGACGTTCTTCATACGACTGACGCCCAAAGATATGCCGTGCTGGCCAATAATTTAGTTTCGGGGAGGGGTTATACACTGAATGGGTTTCCCGAGCTTATATTCCCGCCGGGATTTTCATTATTAATCGTGCCACTTGTTTTATTGGGTCTGTCATTGGATTTGTCTGTGGCGATTGTAATGGCAACGGGATACTTTTTATTGGGGTTGGCAATACTTCTCTTGACGAAGGAATTTTTCGAAGAAAAGATCGCAATGCTCGCATCTTTATTTGTACTGGTAAACGGAAATCTTATTTTATGGTCAGTTTTGGGCTACGCGGAGATATTGTTATTCGGCTTTTTATTAATGGCCGCTTACTTTTTCATTGCAAAGAAAAAGAATGTATATCTAAGCGGTTTTCTTGCGGGGCTTGCCTTCCTGATTAAACCGGAAGCCCTGATACACATTTTTCTTTTTCTTTCAGTGTTGTATTTGTTTAGACGGAAGACGTTTGTGGAAAAGTTAAAAAAATTTAGTCTGCCTTTACTACTGATAATTTTTGCTTATTCTTCGTATTTGTTTATCCATACCGGCAAGCTGGCCGTCAGTGGCAAGGTGGCAACACTGGAATGGGTCAGATATATCGAGGACAAGAATTTAACCGCCGAAAGAATTTTTTATAGGAATAACGAAGACGGTACTTTAGGCCCGACAATTAAAAACTATTCCTTGAGCGGAATAAATCTAAAGGAAAGGGTACGACTTAATCTCATAAGTTTAAAGCAGGCTTCTTTTGAAATCCTTCTCCCGTTAAAGATCGTACTTGTGGTTATTTTCTTAAATCTTCTATTTATTCCTAAAACAAGAAAACTATTTTTATTGCTTGCACCTTTCGTGTTACCAATTTCAATATCACTTGTTTTTCAAATAGAACAAAGGTTTCTTTTCCCCCTAATTCTGTTTACGATATTCTTCCTTGCGCACGCTTTATTATTGCCTTTCAAAAGTAAAGGTAAACTATTAACCGGGGGTATATTGTTAGCCAGTTTGTTAACCTTACTGGCTATGACTTATTACTCCTACTACCCGTTGAGAAAAGAGATACCTAATCTGAAGAGAGAAAAAGCGGAAATATTGTCATTTGTTTCGTTGATCGGGAATGTTCCACTAATATTATCCAGAAAACCTGTTTACAGTTATTTTGCCGGAGCGGATTATTATCCCTTACCCTGGGTGGAGACAGAAGGAGACTTTGAAAAGTACCTCAATAAACATAATGGGGGTTTGATTATTCTGGATGATTGGAGTAGGAATACTTTACCTGAAACGGAAAGCGTAATCAGAAACAATTTTTTGGGAAAGGTTCAGTTAATTGAGCATGCAGCAAATTAGAGAAGAAAAATGTGTTTTGTGTGGTGGTAATTCTTTCAAAAAACTTTTTGATGTCGGGGAAAACTCAATCGTTTCCTGCAGAAAATGCGGATTAACAAAAACGAAGGATTTTTTTCAACCCGATTATAAAAGGTATCACAGGGACGAAGAATACCAAAATTCTGAGTGGTTATTCAGAAACTTTTTCTTGAAAAAAATCAAACAGATTGAAGAGTTCTTTCCAAAACCAGGTAGGGTACTTGAAATCGGCTGTTCCACAGGTACCCTTCTTAAACTACTTAAAAGTAAAGGCTGGGAAGTATGGGGAGTCGAGCCATCCAAATCGGCAGAGGTGGCCCGCAAGAAAGGAATAAGGGTGATTAAGAAATATTTTGAAAGGGCAAAGTTGGCCAATGGTTATTTTGATGCGATTGTCCTTAACCATACCCTTGAGCATTTGGAAAATCCCATATCAATACTAAAAAAGGCAAAGACGCTACTTAAAAAAGGCGGAATCCTTCTGGTCGACGTACCCAACTTCGGAAGTTTATCGGCAAGGCTTTTCGGAAGATACTGGGGCTATCTTGCCCCAGGCGAGCATCTTTGGCACTTTACTCCCGAAACATTAAAGAAGGTTTTCAAAAAGGCAGGGTTTAGGCTTATTCGCCAGGAAACTGCATCCGGAATTTTCGTTTATGGCAGCCCCTTAGGAGGGCTTATCGATAAGCTAACTCACGCGCGGAAAAGTTTCTTTACGGATTTGGTAGGTGCACCCTTCGCCTATATCAGCACGAAAACTGGATTGGGCACTAATCTGATAACGATAGGGAAAAATGGGTAAGATTTGTTATTATCTCTTCGGTCTAAAATTGCCTTTATACATCAACTTCGCCTTGCCTGCGTTTATCTTTTACGACCTCATTAAGAAAATACTGTCTAATAAGTATTTTAGAATTCTCCTAATTTTTGTCTTACCCACAATCATTTTTATTAAAATTTTAAGGAATGACCCCTTTTTCCTCTCTGACGATTTCGCCCACTTATATTTATCGTACCGAGCTTCATATCTGCAAATCGCAAAACTGGCCCTAACCGGTCCCGGTATTTGGGTTGCCAACAGAATAGTAATCGGCTTTTGGATTTTTAAGGCTCTTTTTGATTTGTTTGGGCCGAAGCCGGAGGTCTTCCTGACTTTAATGTTTGTTTTTCACCTGGTAAACGTAGCCATTTTCTACTTGATAAGTGAAAGATTGACAAAGAATTCTATTTTGTCGTTATTTTCAACTTTTATTATCAGTAGTTTTTATTTGACGTGGATATCAAACATTCATGAAGTGGTTGGGGCAACCTTTATATTGGCCTCGTCATATTATTTTTTGTTATGGCTTTCCAAAGAGAAGTCGATAAACATCTCGTTGGTTTTTTTCATTCTGGCTGTTTTTACCAAGGAGATAGCCTTTCTCTTTCCGCTTGTGCTTGCGATGATTGCTCTTTACCACCACTTCAACGCGTCGCGTTTAGATCTCAAGAAAACCATAAAAAGCATGGCTCCTTTTTTTGCCGTTTTTTTGGTTTATCTTTTTACCTACGGCATCTCCAACTTTAAGGGTTACTCGGTCTTGCCGAGCAACGATTCCTACCAGATGACATTCTCTATCAAAAGCATTATCAAAAACGCGATTTATTATCTGACGTATAATTTTCCGTTAATAAACTACAAGCCAATAGGATTTCTGGTCCTTATCGTTCCGATATTTTATGACTTGTGGAAAAGGAAACCGGTTATAACACCGTTTGCTATTTCCTACTTGCTACTTCTTTCTCCGGTCTTGCTGTTTGCAGACAGGCGCACATTTTACTACGCTTACATTCCGGCATTTTTTCTCTTTTTCGGCTTGACGATATTAGTTAAAAACATTTACTGGCCGCTAATCGTCCGGCTAAAAACGGCCCCTAAGCCGTTCACAAAAGTATTGAATATCCTTGTAATATTATTTTTCTTGCTGACGGTTTTTAGATTAGAGCAACTTTTTATGGATAATTGTTTTTTGATCCAGTTTCCCTGGCAGAAACCCCAAAAGGCAACATATTTATCAATGTTAAAAAAGATTGATACCAAGTTTGAGCTAGGACAATTAAAGGAGGGGGACCTATATATTCTTAGCGACGAGGAGTTGGCCCTGGAGCTGGAGGTGGTTAGCCCATTATTAGAGAGCAAGGAGGCTTCAGCCTTCAGTCTAAGATATCTTCCCGAGCAAAAAGCATTATTGGTTGAAAAAAGGTAGAGATAAAAGGAAAATAAAGGATATGAAGAGGAAAATCCTCTGGATTGTCTGCGGTTTGATTGCAATCCACCTTCTTATCCTTGCCAACTTAAGCTTCACCGCCTGGCCAGAGATGCTTGCCTGGCCCTACTTTATCCTCAAAGGCTGGCTTCCTTATAAAGACTTTGCGATAGTGCATACCCCCTTGCTGGTTCTGGATATATCAATCTTCTATAAGATTTTTGGGGTTGGGGGAATGCAGCTTAAAATTTATACCTGGCTATTAATTGCACTGACGGATGTCGTTTTGGTATACGTAGTCAAGAAATTGTGGAGCCTGCGGGCGGCGGTTTTTAGTCTTTTGATCTATATTCCTTTACAGATTTTTTATGACGGTAACGGAATTTGGTTTGACTATGCGCTCTCGGTCCTGGCCTTAACAATTCTTTATCTTCTTATTGTAAAAAAATATTTGTGGGCGGGGATAGTCTGGGGGTTGGCATTTTTAACAAAACAAACAGCCGTCTGGTTTCTGTTGCCCATATCTCTTGTGCTTTTGGGCGAAGAATTTTCGAAGAAAGCCAAAAAGTTTTTGTCCGGGACAGTGGGGATACTTGCTGGTGCGGTTTTTGTTTTATGGTTATTCAAAGTTCTGCCAGATTTTTACTTTTGGGCTATTAAATTCGGGATAGGAATTCTTCCGCGCGCATCCGGACAAATAGACCCGCCCACCTTAAGGGAATTCCTAAAGGCTTTTTTGCCATTTTCCATACTAATTCCTGCTCTTGTCAAAGACTGGAAAAAATATTTTCCTTTCGCAATTTGGGCAGGATTCGGAATAATGGGGGCCTACCCCCGCTGGGAACTTTTTCATTTCCAGCCCGGACTCCCTTTCTTGGCCATTGCCTCTGGCCTTTTTCTCTTGGAGTACCCCAAATCTTCCCGAGCGATAAAGTTGTTGACATTTTTATACATCGCCGGCTTCCTAATAATGTTTTCAAAATATGCGGTAAGTTTGTGGCATCAACCCGACCGTTTTCTCACACCGTCAGTAGCCAGGGTGGCGCAAACAATAAAAACGACGACCAAATCCAACGAAAAAATATTTGTTTTAAACAGCTGGGACAGCCTTTACGCTTTGGCTGACAGACTCCCGGCAACAAAGCCATGGTATCCACAGCTAGCCTGGTACTATGCAGTTGGGGGCCTTGAAGATAAGGTGACCGAGGATCTAATGGTGGAGCCCCCTTCGGTGGTTATCATGCAACCCTACACAACGACCGGCCTCTCCTCTTTTAAGCCGAAGAAAGTTACCGACTATGTTTTTAAATATTACGCGTCGGCTTATGTAATCGATAATTCATTTTTTATCCTCACGCCGAACAAATGAAAAAATATCTTCTTATTTTCGCGGGCTGGCTCCTCTTAATCTTCTTCATCAATAAGGTATCCGTGAATTTTATTCCGGACAGGACCAGTTACGAGCTTCGCTTTAAGACCCCATTCACTTTTAGCCTGGCTCCTTTATTAAATATGGACGGAAAGCATTATTTGGATATTGCCTGTACGGGATATACAGCTTCAAACACCTTCGACCTAAGAGTTTTCTTCCCGGTTTACCCACTCCTTATTAAGTCCTTTTCCCTAAATTGTCGGATTAATCCCGTGATGGTGGGATTGGCCATATCCTGGATTTCCCTTTTCTTCTCCGCGCTGATTTTAACCAAGGTGGTCAAAGAGAAAAATGGACTCAAAACACTCCTTCTGTTTTTGTTTTTCCCTACTTCCTTTTTCTTCGCGGCTTATTATACGGAAAGCGTTTTTCTTCTTCT
The DNA here is from genome assembly GCA_001791995.1 of Candidatus Woesebacteria bacterium RBG_13_46_13. Taxonomy (GTDB): domain Bacteria; phylum Patescibacteriota; class Microgenomatia; order UBA8517; family UBA8517; genus RBG-13-46-13. Next base: position 21,279 of record MGFR01000005.1, on the reverse strand, counting down.
CGTTCTGCTGACTTTTTGGTTCCTGGATAGGAAGAAATATTTGGCGGCATCATTTATTGCGGCCATAGCATCTGCTACTAGGCTTTTGGGAATTGTTCTTTTCCCCGTACTCTTATATCAGGCATATAGAGATTACAAGGAAGACAAAAAGTTGAGGCTTGAAGTATTTTTGGCCCCGTTAGGGCTAATCTTTTTTTCCATCTATAACTTTTTTTCAACAGGGAGTGCTTTTACTTTTCTTTCCACGCAGTCGTATTGGAATAGGCCGGTAGGGCCGGCTGCTCCCTTTTACGGACTGGCAAGGCAGTTTGTTAATGTAGTCTCGGGACCCCTTGCCTCATATGATAGCCCCTTTGTTTATCCGGTCATCCTCATCGAATTCGCAGTTTTAGTTTATGTACTGGCAATATTGTATTTTTCTTTCAAGAAGATTAAAAATACCTACTGGATTTATATGCTTGTCAGCCTGGCCATTGTTTTATTTGCCGGTCCTTCGTCTTTCCCTAGGTATGCTCTTGTTCTATTTCCTGCTTATCTTTTTTTGGGAGAGAAGCTTTCAGGTTTTCGTTACGGGATTTATCTTTTCTGCAGTCTTATCTTATTCCTATTTATGGCCGGCCTCTATCTAAGAGGTTATTGGTCGAGTTAATATAGCTTATATGAAAATAGCCTTTTTAAGTTTCTATAGCGGGGAAGTCTACAGAGGTGTTGAAACTTTTGTTCACGAGTTGGGAAACCGTCTGGTAAAGATGGGGCACAAAGTAACCGTCTATCAAAACGGTCCAGAGTTGAAGGGAGCCGGGTATAAAACAGTAACGGTGGGCCTAAAAATAAATTATAAAAGATTAAACACCTATGTCTCTTTTTTAAATTACTACGGTCGCAGGGTAGGTTTTTTTGCGCTTAAGGTTTTAAAAAGAATTGATAAGGACACAGATATCATTTTTCCTACCAACGGTCAGTGGCAGGCGCTTTTTTCAAGTATCTGGGCAAAGATTCATCGAGCGAAAATCGTTATCTCTGGCCAATCAGGTCCGGGGCTTGATGATAGGATAAACCTTTGGACATTTCCCGACAGATTCGTTGCCCTGACCTCACCACAGAAAATATGGGCAAAAAGGGCAAACCCTTTCGTCAAAATAGAAAAAATTCCCAACGGTGTAGATTTGACTAAGTTTGGCGATAAGGCAAAACCGATTTCTCTAAGCTTGCCGAGACCGGTAATTCTTTCTGTTGCCGCCTTCGATTTCTGGAAAAGATTAGACTTGGCGATTAAAGCAGTTGCCCACCTAGAAAATGGGTCCCTGCTTTTGGTCGGGAGAGGTCCCCAAGAAGAAAAACTGAAAAAACTCGGGGAAAAACTTCTTCCGGGAAGGTTTAAAATGTTGTCCTTTCCCCATAACCAGATGCCAGGGGTCTATCGGGCAGCGGATATTTTTACCTACCCCACGGTATCCTGGGAATCATTCGGTATTGTTTTGGCTGAGGCCATGGCTTCCGGGTTACCGGTTGTCGCCACCAGTGACCCTATCCGAAAGGAAATTGTAGGCAGGGCGGGAGTCTTGGTTAACCCCACAGACATCAAAAGCTATTCTGTTGCCCTCGAAGTTGCCCATAAACTTAAGTGGGGAAAGAGGCCCCTTTACCAAGCCAAAAAATTCGATTGGGACAAAATTGCCTTAAAATACGAGCAGTTGTTTTTGGATTTGACCAAATGAAATTATCCGTAATCATTCCAACCTTTAATGAGGAAAAGTCGATCGGGGAGTGTCTTCGCTCCATTTTTAAGCAGAGCTATAACGATTTCGAGGTGATTGTTGTCGATGACGGCTCAAGGGATAAAACGCTGAGTATTCTTTCCGGGTTTAAGAATTCTAATTTGCAGATTCTCAAACAGAAACACAAAGGTCCGGGGACTGCGAGAAACCTGGGCGCAGGGCGCGCCAAAGGAGAGACATTGGTCTTTGTCGATGCCGATATGACTTTCGACAAGAATTTTCTCAAGAATCTGGTTAGGCCCATTGTTTCGGGTAAAGCCGAGGGGACATTCTCAAAATACGAATACGTTTCCAATTGGGAGAACATCTGGGCCAGGTGCTGGAATATTAACGAAGGCTGGGAGGTAAAGAAACGCCACCCCAAAAACTATCCGGATACTCAAAAAGTCTTCCGGGCTGTCCTTAAGAGAGAATTTGATAAGGCAGGAGGCTTTGACCCTTCGGCTGGCTACATGGACGACTGGACACTAAGCAAAAAGCTGGGTTACGAGGCTCTAAGCGCCCCCGGAGCCATCTTTTATCACAAGAACCCCGAAAGCCTCGCTGAAGTCTTTCAACAAGCCAAATGGATCGGTAAAAGGCCGTATAAGCTTGGGGTATTCGGATCTTTCATCGCTCTTTGCCGGGCATCGCTCCCGATTTCAATTTTGGTTGGGCTTGTCAAATCTATTTTCCAGGGCAATTTTGCTTTTCTGGTTTTTAAGTCGGTTTACGACTTTGGAATATTTATGGGGATATTTGATTATCTGTTAGGAGGTAATCGTGCAAAATAGACGCTACCCTCTTTTAAGCAAATAGAGAGAATAGAAATCGTTTAATTTCCAAGTTTTTATAATTCTAGATGGTTTGAAGGTTCTAATTTCATAGGCAGGATCATCAATAAACTTCTTATTGGAAATAACAAAAAGATAATTATTGTGGTAATAATCTTCGAAATTGATATTTACCCCGTCTTTTCTGAGAAGATATTTTTGTACCTCCGCCACAGTATCATAGGCTAGGTTGACTACATTAAAATTGGAAAGATTTTCTTCCATAAGATATTCGTGGGCTTTCGCTTCGGCCAAGTAATTCCAGTTGGGCGGGTTACCGAAGGAGTTGGTGGGTTTAGGGATATATAGATACAAATCTATTGAGAACAGTATAAAGAAGAGGCTGGAAAGATAAACGTTTTTGAATTTAGGTTTCAAGATAGACGATAGGATTACCAAAAGCATTATGGAAATCGTCAAGAAATAGTGGGATATTCCACCAAAGCCCTTGAGGTTGTTTTTGGCGAACTCAGATTTCCGTTGGATGAAGAAGAGAATTGTTTGTAAGTTATAAAAATTATGCCTTATTTCGAAAATTATCATAGGTAAAAATCCAGTAACCATTCCCAAGAAGAGTAGGAGTAAAGATTTAAATTGAATCTTCTTAAAAAACCAATAGTATAGAACAAGCATCAGGGCTACTACCACAAACTGATAATGAAACTGGACAAGAATGCCAGTAATTATTCCTGTAAATGCCATAATCAGCGATTTTCTCTTTTTGACTTTTTCATATAGTCCCATAGAGAAGATTAATAGTGGTGTTAATGCCAATTGAAAATTTATATTGAAAAGGAAGCGGGTGTAGTTTACATAAAAAGGCAAAAGACTGTAGATAATTGAAACAAAGAAAGCGGTTTTCTTGTTGGATAGCCACTTCACCCCAAAGTAAAGCGGGAAAATCATTAACACACTAAAAACCGTAAAAGCAAAAGAGGATTTTATAGGGTCGAAATTTCCAAATAAAAGAAATGCTAAATCTGTGTAGAAGATGACCGAACCTTGGAATATCCGCCTTCCCTCGACAATAAAGGAAGCTGTTGGGCCCAATAGAGTGATTTTTCTCTCCCGGAAAATTTCGAGGGCATTGGTAGAAAACACCGCCTGATCCGTAGAGAAGTTAAGGTGAAGTTTATAGTTGACGCTTCTTATCAAAAGGCCGGCCAGTATAACAATGGCAACTAGCGCCAGCTCAACCTTAAGGCCGGTTTTTATTTTTGATTGCACCATTTAAGTATAAAACTTTACCACATTAAGGCCAATTAAAGTATAATTAGGCATAATGAGGATCGCAGTTGATATCTCCCAGCTTCCCTACGGCACCGGAGTGTCTTTTTACACCAGAGAGCTTATCAAAGCTTTACTTGAGGTTGACCAGGAAAACGAATATGTCCTTTTCGGAGGATACTTAAGAAGAAAGAAAGACTTGGTTAGCTTTGCCTCCTCCCTTACCGGCAGATTTTCCACCCGCTTTTTCCCCTTTCCGCCAACCTTGGCCCATATCGTTTGGAACAAACTGCATGCGTTAAAAATCGAGAAATTTACGGGCCAGATAGACGTTTACCATTCTTCGGATTGGGCCCAGGCGCCCAGCGATGCATTTAAGGTGACAACCATACACGATTTGGCCCCCTTCAAATATCCGAAACTTACTCCCAAAAAGATTATCTCGGCTCACAAGGCACGCCTGAAGTGGATAGTCAAAGAGGTGGACAGGGTGATTGTGCCCTCTCAGGCCACAAAAAAGGACTTGGTCGACTCAGGGATCGACGGAAGTATGGTCAGGGTTATACCCGAGGCTCCGGGGAAGCAGTTTCAACGGCAGGGGGAACTTAAGGTTAAGGAAATGCAAAGAAAATATAAACTGCGGGATTATATCCTGACGGTTGGGGTGGGGGGCAGGAAAAACACCGAAAGGCTAATCTCTGCCTACGAGCATGCAAAGGCAGGAAAAGATTTAACATTGGTAATTGTCGGCAAAGGGGAGGTAAAAGAAAGGAGAGGGGTAAGGCTCTTGGGTAGCCTCGAGGACAGGGAACTTGCGGTGCTTTTTTCCGGTGCACAGTCTTTTGTTTTCCCTTCATTGTATGAAGGCTTCGGCTTGCCGATACTGCAGGCATTTTCCTGCGGGACACCCGTTGTTACTTCCAATATTTCAAGTATGCCTGAAGTGGCCGGAGATGCGGCAGTTCTGGTTGACCCTTACAAGGTAGAGTCTATAGCCGAGGGGATAAAAAAAGCAATCGCGGGAAGAAAGGGGTTTATCAAAAAGGGTTTTGAGAGGGTAAGGGAATTTTCCTGGGAAAAGGCGGCCTTGGAGACTTTAAATGTTTATAAAGAGGCGAAATAGATTGTTTTTCCTTTTGGCAGCAGTTTTTGTTGCGAGACTGTTTCCTTGTATAAAGTAGTGAGGGACATAAAAATATGATCATAGGCATAGACGGAAACGAAGCGAATATAGAAAATAGGGTTGGGGTGAACCAATATGGGTTCGAATTGCTGCATAGTATACGCAAACTACAGGGCGAATGGGAAAACAGGCATAAGTTCATAGTTTACCTCAAGAATCCGCCCCTTCCCGACCTTCCGAAACCTACTGGGCACTTTACATATAAAGTCATTCCCGGCGGAGGGGCATGGATAATCAAGAAATTAATGCCCAGCCTCTATCAGGAGAAGCCCAGACCGGATATCTTTTTCAGCCCCAGCCACTATGTACCACCATTTGCACCCATGCCTCGAGTTTGTGCGATTATGGACCTTGGATACCTCGAATTTTCGGGACAATTTAAAAAATCCGACTTTTGGCAGTTAAAACTCTGGAGTGCTTATTCAATATTTGTATCAAAAGCGGTCATATCGATATCAAATAGTACAAAAGATGATATTTTGCGACATTACCCTTTTGCCTCCTCGAAGGTATACGTTACGCACCTTGCCTATGACCATGATGTGTTTAATCTGGAGGTCAAGCCAGAGGATGTGCGACGCGTTAGGGAGCGCTACGCTATAGTCGATGACTATATCCTCTACTTGAGCACTCTTAAGCCCAGTAAGAACGTTGAGGGGCTTCTGGAAGCATTTGGACGGGTAAAGCAAGAGTTTCCCGGCTTAAAGTTGGTGGTCGCGGGCAAAAAGGGTTGGTTGTACGAAAATATTTTTCAAAAAGTGCAAAAACTGCACTTAGAGAAAGATGTTGTCTTCACGGATTTTATTCCGGAGGAGGATAAGGCCCCGCTTATCAAGGGAGCCAGACTTTTTGTCCTACCTTCCTTCTGGGAAGGCTTCGGACTGGACCCCCTTAATGCCATGGCTTGCGGTGTTCCCGTTGTGGTATCTGATGTAGGGAGTCTACCAGAGGTGGTAGGCAAAGCGGGGGTGTTGGTTGATCCCAATAACCATCAAAGTATAGCCAATGGGGTACTAAAGGTGCTATCGATGGGCAAGTTGGAATATAATAGACTAGTTCAGGAAGGGTTAGACCAGGCCAAGAAGTTTTCCTGGGAAAAAACAACCAGAGAAACGATCAGAATCCTGGAAGGAGTAAAAAATGGGCGTATTTAAGGACAAAATGGGCAGATCCCTTTCGGGGAAAGAAGCTTCAAAAAAGATAATTAACCGTTTATTCAATTATTGGTTGGACTTCGAGCTAATGTGCTTAAGATGCGTGGGGCACATCCCGCTTCACACTGTCAGGAGGTTTTTCTACCGCATCCACGGAATAAAAATGGGTAAAGGGGCGGTAATTCATATGTGGGCAAGCTTTTTCCAGCCTCGGAATATCGAAATTGGAGAGGGAACTATAGTGGGAGACCACGCTTTTTTGGATGGCAGGGCCCGCTTGAAGATTGGCAAGGAAGTCGATATCGCCTCCTATGTAATGATCTATAATTCAGAACATAATCTTGAAAGTGACGAATTTTCGGCAATAGAAGAACCTGTTGAAATAGGAGATTACTCATTTATAGGACCCAGGGTAATAATTTTACCCGGTGTTAAGATAGGCACGGGAGCGATAGTGGCCGCGGGTGCGGTGGTGACCAAGGACGTAGCGGATTACACCATTGTGGGAGGTACCCCTGCAGTTAAAATCGGCGAGAGAAAAAATAAAGATCTCCACTACAAGCTTGGGAGAGCCAGACTTTTCCAGTAATGCTCAAAAATATCTTTAAAATTGCCCTGGGCCTTTTGTCGGCTTCTCTTCTCCTTTATATGCTTCTTCCCGGTCCCGACGGCATTAGCGATTTTCCCGCACTCCCGGATTCTCTTAAATCGACTCTCGAAGGGGATACAATCCAGGTTCCTGAAGTTTCCGCCTATTTTTCCAATAACTACCGTGATTTTGTAATTTCCTATTACCAGGAAAGCTACAAAGCCGACACCAAGTTTCCCTTTGAACCTCTAAGGCTTAACTATCCGCCGGAATTTGCTTTTACTGCCATCAAAGACCAGACGCAAAGTACGTATCTTGAAGAAATGGTCTATCCCCTAAGGGATTCTCTCTTTATCAACGGGTTAGAGCCGGTAGAAAAAGACGGTACTCCCAGGTATTTGGGAGCGGGACGAATCGAGGTTGACGGACAGTTTAGGGATACCAAGGTCACCCTGCGTTTTTATCCCTCTAGTCTGGGTAGCCGTATTGCGGTCTGGGGAGGAATAAACTTGGCTGTTGCCTTGCTTTACTTGATGTCCAAAAGGGTATTTTCCAAACAATGAAACTTGCAATATTACTGGTTAATTACAATACAAGCAGCATTACGCTTGAATGCCTGAAAAGTATATTTAGGTATCCTCCTAAAGAAAGTTTTGAAGTGTGGGTGGCGGATAATGCTTCGACAGATGATTCAATAGATCAAATCGAGAAACAATTTCCCCGGGTAAATCTTGTCAAAAGTAGCGCGAATCTCGGCTTTGCGAAGGGAAACGACTTGGTTCTGAAAAAGGTATTTAAAAAATTCGAGTACTGCCTTCTTCTGAATACGGACACGATTGTCTACAAGGGCTCGTTCGATAAATTGTTGGATTTCGCAGAAAATGGTGGGTTTGGAATTTCCTCCTGCAAACTTATTAGCCCGGACAGGAGTTTCCAGCCCAACGCCGGTTCTCTTCCCGGCTTTTTCCCTGTATTTTTCTGGCTTTCAGGGCTTGACGATCTGGTGAAGAAATTTCTACCCATTCCTTCCTATCACCAGGAGAGCCCGAAATTTTATTTAAAAGACAGGCAAGTGGGATGGATATCAGGTTCCGTGATGCTTCTTTCCAACAAACTAATCGCAAAGATAGGATTGCTGGACGAGAAGATCTTTATGTACGGGGAAGACGTTGATTATTGCATGAGGGCTCATAAAGCAGGATTTAAGGTGGGTTGGACTCTCTCAGCAACCATTATGCATATAGGAGGCGCCAGCTCTAAAGCTCCACGCTTTAAACAATGGAGCGGAGAGTTTAAAGGTCTTTTCTATCTTTACAGGAAATATTACGGCTCTCTTGCCGCTTTCGGAATCAGGCTTCTGTCTTATTTATTTATTTGCCTTCGCGCTTTGGCATTTCTGGTAATAGGTAGGGTAGAGCATGCAAAAACATATGCAAAAGTTATTACCAATATTTGAGAACGTCCTTTTCTGGGCGGGCATGACCTTGGTCATGTTTATCCCACTTTTTATGAAATTTCCCTTGGTCAAGGTAGGAGGCACTTTTGTCTCAGTAAGGACGGAAGATGTCTTGATTTTTCTTACCTATCTTGTCTGGGGGATATATCTTCTGTTATCCGGGAGCATTCGTCGGCTTCTGAAGGATAAGCTTAATCAGGCTTTTCTGTTGTTTTTTGCATTAGGCGGCCTTTCGGTTTTTTCGGGAATCTTTTTAACCCATACGGTGAGTGCCCATCTTGGTATTTTGCACCTGGCAAGACGCATCGAAATTTTTCTTTTCCTTCCCCTTTTTGCCTCAATCGTTAAGACCAAAAGAAGAGCCTATGTTCTTTTGGGGGCGCTATCAATTGTTGTACTTTTGGCCAACTTCTATGCTCTGGGTCAGAGATTCTTAAGATTTCCGGCAGTATCTACGACCAATTCCGAGCTCGCCCAGGGGATAATCTATTATATCCAGCCGTTCGGAAGGATTATCTCCACATTTGCCGGGCATTACGATCTGGCTGTCTTTTTGGTGATGGCAATGACGATTTCCTCTTCGCTCATTTTCTATTTTTGGAAAAAGAGACAGGTTGCCTATACAGTCTGGCTGGGCGCACTCATCTTGGTGTCGGGTTTGGTGCTGGTGATGACGGCAGCCAGGCTTTCTTTCGTGGCTGCATTTTTGGGAGTGATATTGGCAATTATTTTGGCCGGACGCAAGAAGTTTATCTTGCTGGTATTCGTTCTGGCAGCGCTAGCCCTCGTATACCCGTCTCATCTGAGGGAGAGGTTCGTTTCCACATTCACGGTTAATATTCTCAAAAGCTGGCAGATGTATTTCGTCAAAACGGGTACTTCAAAGAACAAATTGAATATCCCGACGCTTCCGTCTGCTGGTCGTTCCTCTGCCTCGGAATTTCTTTCTCCCGATATTGCCCCAGGAGAACCCGTGGATGTTACCGACTTAGGAGTATTTCGCTCGTTTGAAATCAGGGTCAGGGCCGAATGGCCGAGAGCCATCAGAGCGTTTGTCAAAAATCCTCTCTTGGGGACGGGTTATTCCTCATTGGGACTGGCGATAGACAACGACATACTTCGGTCTTTGGGTGAAGTGGGAATATTGGGGACCTTCGCATTCTTCCTTGTAATCTACGAGGCGGTCAAAAGGTTAATTATTATCTATCGTTCGCAAAGCGGTTTTGTCAGGTATTTCGCCGCCGGAGTAATTGCCATGGTTTTTGCCTTTATCGTCAACTCTCTTTTTATCGATGTCTTCGAAGCCTCAAAAACGGGATCCCTGTTCTGGATGATTTTGGGAATTACCCTGGCTTTTGGTAAACTAGGGAAAAATGATTAAGAAAGAATACATTGCGCTGGTCTTGATTGTTCTCGGAGGGCTGTTGGTGAGGCTCTATAAGATAGGCAGTCCTATCGCCGATTGGCATTCCTGGCGTCAGGCGGATACGGCCTCTGTGAGCCGTACGTACGTCGAGAAGGGCATTAATCTTCTCTATCCCCAATACCAGGACGTTTCCAGCATCCAGACCGGGATACAAAATCCAAACGGATATAGGTTTGTTGAATTTCCGGTATATAACGCAGCCCATGCAGCACTTGTTAAGCTCATGCCTGTTTTTTCTTTGGAGGTTTGGGGTAGGTTGCTTTCGATATTCTGCTCTCTGGCCTCTCTGGTAGTTATTTTCCTTTTGGGGCGAAGATTCATCTCTCCTCTGGGAGGCTTGATGGCTGCATTTTTCTTTGCCTTTATTCCCTACAATATTTATTTTTCCAGAACCATTTTGCCGGAACCGATGGCAACCATGTTTGGACTCTTCGCAATTTTATTTTTTGTTTACTATATCGATTCGGGAAAGACCGCAAAACTTTATCTGAGTGGGCTATTCCTCTCTCTGGCCATTTTGGTTAAGCCCTTTACCGTCTTTTATGCTTTCCCCATGGTCTATCTGGCTCTACAAAAATACTCGCTTAAGGATTTAATCAGAAACTCGAAATTGGCAATTTCCATGCTTATTTTTGCCGATATCGTCTTAGTCCCGCTTTTGGCCTGGAGGGCTTGGATGAGTAACTACCCGGTGGGAATTCCGTTTTTCAGCTGGGCCTTCAACGGAGACGGAATCCGCTTTCGTCCCGCTTTCTGGAGATGGATTTTCGCGGAAAGACTTGGGCGTTTAATACTCGGGATTTGGGGAGTATTACCTTTCTCCCTGGGGGTACTCAAGGTCGTCAAGAAAAACCTTTTCATTCAGGTGTTCCTCTTGGGGATGCTGGCCTATGTTTCGGTGATTGCCACAGCCAATGTGCGCCATGATTACTACCAGATATTTGTAATACCCGCGGTATCTTTAGCCTTGGCAAGCGGAGCTGCCTATTTGATCAAAACCAATGAGTTCTCTAGGCTTTTATCCATCACCGTATTGGGCGCCTCTATCCTTTTAATGCTGGGCATGGGCGCATATCAGGTCAAGGAGTATTACAAGATTAACCACCCCGAAATAATCGAGGCAGGCAAGGCCTTAGATGAAATTGCTCCGAAGGACGCTTTGGTCGTGGCCCCGTATAACGGGGACACGGCATTTTTGTATCAGACGGGCCGTTGGGGCTGGCCGGCGATTGATACCTCAATCGAGAACATTATCGAAAGAGGAGGAGATTATTATGTTTCGGTTAACCAAGGAGATGCCGATACCCAGGCGATTATCAAAAAATACAAAACCGTAGTAAAAACCGATAGATACCTAATTGTCGATTTGCACAAAAAAATATGAAGGTTTTGATGTTGACTCCCTACCTTCCTTTCCCGCCCTCTTCGGGAGGACAAACTCGTTCCTATAACCTGATTAAAAACCTTTCCAAAAAGCACGAAATTACCCTATTTTCCCTGATTAAGGACGATGAAGAAAAGAAACATATCAAGGAGCTTGAAAGGTATTGTTCGAAAATCAAAGTCTTTAAGCGTTCCAGAACTCCGTGGACTTTAAGAAACGTTTTTTTGACCGGATTCGGACCGTACCCTTTTTTGGTAATCAGGAATTTAGTCGCGGAGGAGAAAACGGCAGTTGGGGAAGAGCTGGCTAAGGAAAAGTATGACTTGATACACGCCGAAACGTTTTACGTCATGCCGCATATCCCCAAGACGCATATTCCCATCCTGATGGTGGAGCAGACCATAGAATATTCGGTTTATAAACACTTTGTGGAAGATCAGGCGCCGTTTTGGTTAAGACCGCTTCTTTGGATCGATGTCTTGAAGCTTAAATTCTGGGAAACCAAAATCTGGAAAAAGGCGGACAAGGTTGTTGCCATGTCGGAGTCTGACAGAAAAGCGATGGTGGATCTTGTCCCGGGCTTAAAGATAGATATTGTGCCCAACGGAATCGACGTCGAGTTTTTCTCCAAAGAAAGAAGCGACACTTCGGGCAACCCCAAAGTTCTTTACGTTGGCAATTTTAAGTGGCTGCAGAATGTAGAGGCAGTCAAAATTCTACTCGATAAGGTTTGGCCTGAAATTAAATCCAAGATCAGAAACGCATCTTTGTGGATTGTCGGGATGAATATTCCGGATGATATTAAGGGGCAGGCGGGGCCCGATATCAAAATTACCGAAGCCATTCCGGATATCAGGGATGCGTATCTCAACTCCTCCGTGTTGGTAACCCCCATAAAAGGTCCAGGGGGTACAAGGCTAAAGATATTGGAGGCTATGGCCTCTGCCTTACCCGTAGTTACGACCTCGGTTGGCGCCGAAGGGCTTGAGGTTACCAACGGCAGACAAGTTTTAATATCCGACCACATCGATAAATTGGCGGATCTGGCAATCGGCGTAATTAAAGATACCAGCTTGGCTAAAAAATTGGGAGACAATGCCAGGAAATTCGTCATTGAGCGCTACCGTTGGCAGCTAAGCGCGGATCACTTGGATAAAATCTACAAGGAGGCAGTAAAAGGTGGTTAAACCCGAAATCTCCATCGTTATTCTTAACTACAATACCAAAGAGCTGACCCTCGATTGTCTGAAATCGCTTAAGAAGGTCAAAGGCGAGGTTTCCTTTGAAACGATTGTCTGTGATAACGGTTCAAGCGACGGAAGCATCGAGGCAATCAAAGAAAAATACCCAGAGGTCAGGGTTATCGAAAATGGGGCTAATTTGGGTTTTGCCAAGGGTAACAACGCGGCCAGAGGGCTGGTTGACAGCAAATATGTGCTTTTTCTAAATACCGACACCATTGTTTATCCGGGGGTACTTAAAAAAACCTGGGAGTATCTGCAATCAAATAAGGATGTTGCGGCGGTCACCTGCAAGTTGGTTTTACCGGACGGAAGCTTGGATAAAGATGCCAGGCGTTCTTTCCCGACGCCCTGGGTATCCCTAACCCATTTAGTATTAAAACTCGATAGATTGTTTCCCAGATCTGCCCTATTCGCCAAATATTGGTACGGCTATATTTCTCCCGATATCACCCACGAGGTGGATGTTATTCAAGGTGCCTACCTCCTGGTTCGGAAGCCGGTTCTAGATTCAGTAGGCTGGTTTGACGAAGACTATTTTCTTGACGGAGAGGATATCGATTTGTGTTGGAAGATAAAAGAGAAAGGCTGGAAAATAATCTATTATCCCGGGGTTTATATCAAACACCTCAAGGGAGCCACCAAGGGGAAAAATAAATCGACTATGAAGAAAGTTCCCTTTAAGGAAAAACTTAAATTCAGAATGTCTGGTGTAAATTCCATGGAGATTTTCTACAGGAAGAGGCTTTGGGGAAAATATCCTTTAGCCCTTAACTACTTGGTTATCCTGGGGATAAAATTTGTAAAACTCTCAAGAGTTGTTAAACTTATGCTCTCATGAAGATACTCCTGGACGCGAGGCTATATGGACTTGAAAATGCCGGATTGGGTAGGTATGTGATGAATCTGGTTCAGAATCTGGCTCGGCTGGACAGAAGAAATAGCTACACAATACTTTTAAGGAAAAGGTACTTCAACCGGATAAATCTTCCCCCGAAGTGGCAAAAGGTAGAAGCGGACTTTAGGCATTACAGCTTGGCCGAGCAGTTTAGATTGCCCGGAATCATTGCAGAAATGAAACCGGATATTGTTCATTTCCCCCATTTTAATGTTCCATTATTTTACTCGGGCCGTTTTGTCGTCACTATCCACGATATTTTGATGCACAAACAAAAAGGACTTGAGGCTACAACCTTGAATCCTTTGGTCTACGTTCTCAAGCGCTTGGCCTATAAAACAGTCTTCAGGCACGCGGTAAAAAAGGCGGCAATGGTTGTGGTACCCAGCCAGTTCGTTAAGAAGCAGCTTACGGAGTATTACCGCTTAAACAGTCAAAAGCTGATCGTTACCTATGAGGGTTTCGACGAGAAAGTGTTGCCTTTAGGAAATCAAACCAGAACGCTCAAAAATTATGGCCTTGGTGCTCCTTATTTTATTTATACAGGTAACGCCTACCCGCATAAAAACCTCAGAAGGTTGGTTGAGGCGATAGTCATGCTTAACCAAAGGTCAGACAGAAGGATATATCTGGCAATTGCCTCGGCCAGAGACGTCTTCGTAAAGAAAATCGAACGCATGGCCGCCAAACTCGGAGCCAAGGATTACGTCAGGATTTTAGGGTTTGTACCGGATGCAGACTTGGGTGTTTTATATAAAAATTCGGTTGCGTTTATTTTTCCTTCCCTTTCGGAGGGATTCGGCCTAACCGGGCTTGAGGCAATGAGCTGCGGGACTCTGGTTTTGGCATCGGAGATTCCGGTTTTTAAAGAGATATACGGGCCTCACGCTTTGTATTTTAACCCTTATGACTTTACCTCTATTGAGGGAGTTGCTCGGGACACCCTGAAGATGGAGGAAGGTGTACGCAGTGAACTAATCGCCAAAGCCAAGGAATATGCAAAGAAGTACTCTTGGGATAAAATGGCCAGACAGACTTTAAAAGTATATGAAGACAGTATTGGTTTACGATCGGGTTAACAAATGGGGTGGAGCGGAAAGGGTGCTTTTGGCTCTTCATGAGATTTTTCCCGATGCCGACCTGGCTACCGCGGTCTATTCTTCCGATAAGGCCAAATGGGCAAGGGTCTTCCCAAATGTCAAAACCACATTTCTGCAGAGCATTCCTTTTGCCAAAGACAAACATGAGTTTTTGGGACTCCTGACCCCCATTGCTTTTGAAAGCCTTGATCTGGCAAAGTATGAGCTTGTTATCTCCGTAACCAGCGAGGCGGCCAAAGGAATTATTACCCGACCCGGCCAAACCCATATCTGTTATTGCCTGACTCCGACGCGTTACCTTTGGAGCGGCTACGAACACTATTTTTCCAAGGGGTCCCTCCTAAGAAGTGTTGCTTCTCCTGCCGTTTCCTATCTGCGCCGTTGGGATCGCATTGCCGGAGAGCGGCCGGATACGCTGGTGGCAATTTCCACCGCTGTTGCGGCCAGAATCAGAAAATACTACGGCAGGGATGCGGAAGTAATTTTCCCTCCAGTGGAGATAGAAAAGTTTTCGGCAGACGGAAAAGTAAGAAAGGGTGATTTTTTTCTGATGGTAGGCCGACTCGTTTCCTATAAGAGGTTCGATCTGGCAGTTGGCGCCTTTAACCGTATGGGGTTGCCGTTGATAATCGTCGGAAAGGGCAGCGAAGAAGCGAGACTGAAAAGACTCGCTCACAATAACATCAAATTTGTTGGTGAATTGACAGACGCCAGCCTGGCCGATTACTATAGAAAATGCTTGGGTCTTATCTTTCCGCAGGAGGAAGATTTCGGAATAGTTGCGGTTGAAGCCCAAGCCGCCGGAGCGCCGGTTATCGCCTTTAGGGCAGGTGGGGCAGTCGATACGGTTATCGAAGGCAAAACTGGCACATTTTTTGATATACAAAGCGAAAAAGCATTAATGGCTGCAGTTACAAGGTTTAGAACAAAGAATTTTGATAGACAGGAACTTATTAAAAATGCCGAGAAATTCTCAAAAGAAAATTTCCAAAGAAAGTTTAGGGAATTAACAGAATGAAAGTTGTTATTTTTTGCGGGGGATTTGGGACCAGAATGTGGCCGATCAGCCGCAAAAGCCTACCCAAACAATTTTACCCCATCATCAAGGGCAAGTCCTTTTTTGAGATAACCTTTTCCCGATTCAGGAAAGTCTTTGAACCGGAAGATATTTACGTGTCAACCGAGGCCAGATACGTCAAATTTATCAGAAAACAAGCTCCTTCAATTCCTCTTAAAAACATTATCGCCGAGCCGGAAAGGAAAGACAATCTCGCAGCCATAGGGCTGGCCACAGCCGTAATCCATAAGCATTCTCCGAATGAAGTTATGCTCATTTCCTGGAGTGACCACCTTATCAATCAGGAAGATGAATTTCTCAGGGCATTCAAAACCGCCGGAGAATATGCGGGGGAAACCGGCCTTATCGTTTCGGTCGATGAGGAGCCCAAATACCCCAATGTCCATCTGGGATACGTCAAGCTCGGGGAAACGGTTGATGAATATAAAGGGCTAAGAATCGTCAGGATTACCAAGCATATCGAAAAACCGGACCTGGAAACTGCCAAGGGTTTCCTGCGCTCCGGAGGTTATTTGCAAAACACCGGCTATCGGGCCTGGAGGACGGATATCATGCTGGGATATTTCGAAAAGTACGCCGCGGAAATGTATAAAGGGCTGATGGTGATAACGGACCACCTTACGGACAAGAATTACGAGACTTTCCTTTACCGCGAATACCACAAGTTTCAGAAGGACTCCATAGAAACAGGGATCTTTGAGAAGCTGCCGAATAATGTTCGCGCAACTATTCCGGTGAGCGTCGGCTGGGAGGACTCCGGAACCTGGGAACTTCTTTATCGGGCCTTAAGGGTCAATGAAAACGAAAATGTTCTTGAAGGAGGAGCAGAGCTGCAGCATATCGAATCCAGCGGGAACCTTATCATCGGACCCAAAGGGAAGCTAATAGGACTGATAGGTCTATCAGGTGTTGTGGTTATCGACACCCCGGACGGGCTTTTGGTCAGCAATATAAGCACGACGGATAAAGTCAAAGAACTTTTTAAGACTTTGGAAAAGACAAAACCCGAATTGGTTGAGTAGTGTTTTTAAGCAAAGCTTGAAACATTTGATGTTATAATCTGCCCTATATGTTTTTTGATATTGTCAAAAGAACGATAGACCTCATCGGGGGAGTTTTTCTGATTATTCTTTTTTCTCCAATAATGCTGGTGGCCGCGATTGCAATTAGACTTACTTCTCCGGGCCCGATTCTGGTAGAGCCTTCCAATACCACAGCCCAAAGGGTAGGCAAAGACGGAAAAATATTTTACCATTACAAATTCCGCTCGATGATGGTGGATGCTTATAATCTCTTGAGGACCAACCCCAAGTTTAAGAAGCTTTACCGAGAATATAAAAAATCCAGTTTCAAACTACACAAGGACCCCAGAATTACCAAAATCGGGAAGTTTATCAGGAAATATTCGATTGATGAGATGCCGCAGCTTTTCAATGTTCTTCAAGGAGAGATGAGTATTGTTGGCCCAAGACCTTATTTCGTGGAGGAGTTGGATGAACAGCAGGCAAAATATCCCCACACCAAAAAATTCGTGAAGGAAACCTTAACGGTCAAGCCGGGCATAACCGGCTACTGGCAGGTCTCGGGAAGAAGCGAGGTCCATTTCGATAAACGAATCGAAATGGATGCTTATTATGCCAAGAAAAAGTCATTGCTTTTCGATATCATGATACTGCTTAAGACTCCTTGGGTAATGATTTCCGGCAAGGGAGCGGTCTAGTATCTGCCCACAATTATCAATTCCCAATTCCCGTTTTTCAATGTAATATGATTCTATGGAAGAAAAAGAGCAGGTAGGGGGTATTCCTCAAATAAAGCCAACGGAGGCAGAGCCCGACGTAGTTCCCGCGGCCCCCAAAGAAGAATCCATACTTGTTCCCAAGGTGGAAATACCCGCAGCCGTACCTACCGCCACCCCTAAAACAAATTTTCTAAAGTCTCTTCCCAAAATTTCTTTTGCCGGCAAAGGCAGAAAAATTGCCATTGGTGTCGGAATTTTTCTTCTGGCATTTATTGTCTTGATAGTAATCCCGGGATTATCCGTTTACGGGAAAAGCAAAGCTCTTTATAAGCAAACCCAGGCTTTGGCGGCTTCCGCCAAAGGCCAGAACCTCCAAGCTATGAAGGCAGAGATAGGCAAAACCAAAACTTCCCTAACCTCCCTGAGGTCTTCCTTCACTTTTATTTACTGGACCAAATTTATCCCCTTTATAGGTAGCTACGTTGCCGATGCCGAACACGGACTAAAAGCTTACGGATACGGATTGGATGCGGCAGAGATTACCCTAACCACGGTTGAACCCTATGCCGATATTCTAGGAATAACCACAGACTTGGGTGCGGATGGAGCCAAAACCGCTCAAGAAAGGATAGATTTTGTAGTTAAGGCCATTCCCACAATTATTCCCAAGATAGATGAGATTTTAGCCAAAGCCAATCAAGCCAAAGCCGAGATAGACGCGGTTAACCCCAACCGTTACCCGGTAAAGTTTGCCGGTAGAGAGGTCAGGGAACCGATGAAGAAGGCCATCGATATGCTGAACGAAGGGGTGGGTCTCGTCTCACAGAGCAAGCCCTTATTGGAGGCGGCCCCTTATCTTTTGGGACTGGATAGTCCTCGCCAATACCTGTTACTTTTCCAAAACGACAAAGAGTTAAGACCCACCGGAGGATTTATGACTGCCTACGCAATTATGAAGGTAGAGGAAGCAAAATTCGAACCAGTAGCGTCTGATGACATTTACAACTTAGATGCTAAGTACAGACCAAGAATTCCCGCACCTGAGCCTATTTCCAAGTACATCAAGGGTCCCTACATCCTCTCCAAAAACCTGCGCCTAAGGGACATGAACTGGTCGCCCGACTTTACCGAAAGCATGCAGCTATTTACCAAGGAGGCAGAGAGCGTTGGAGTCAAGGGAATAGACGGAGTAATTGCTGTTGACACCCAACTTCTTGTAAATCTTTTGGATGCAATTGGACCCATTGGAGTATCGGGCTTCGGTAATTTTTCAACCCAGAATGAGCCTAAATGCAATTGCCCTCAAGTAATTTATGAACTCGAAAGTTTTGCAGATACCGAAGGACCGATTGTTTGGGACCCGGTCAGCGGCAAAATAGTTTTTGCTCCTCCCAACATAGACAATAGGAAAAAGATAATCGGACCTTTGATGAATTCGATTCTGGCCAACTCGCTGGGTCAGCCGAAGGAGAAATTGCCGAAACTGGCGGAAGCGGCTTTTAAATCGCTTCTGGAAAAGCACGTTCTTTTTTACCTTTACGACGAGAAAGCCCAGGCGGGGGTTACCTCTTTCGGAGTTGCAGGAACTATCAAAGAATACGACGGGGATTATCTAGCCATCAATGATGCCAACCTGGGGGGTAGAAAGTCCAACCTCTATGCGACCCAGGAGGTCGAGCAGGAAATAGTTGTGGCCAAGGACGGCAGTGTTGAAAAAACGGTGACCATAACCTACAAAAATCCCGAGAAACACGACGGCTGGTTGAATAGTGTTCTTCCCAACTGGGTCAGAATCTATGTTCCCAAAGGAAGCACTCTCGTCGCGGCGGAAGGACTTGAGGATAAGGCCGACCCTTATGAAGAGCTGGACAAAACAGTCTTTGCCGGATTTTTCCAACTCAGGCCGGAAGGAGTTTCCCGGGTAACCTTTAAGTACAAGCTTCCCTTTAAAGTTACCAAAGACTATAAACTGCTTATCCAAAAGCAGCCCGGAACGGATAAGCCCCTTTATCATCTCAAGCTAGGCAAGACCCAGGAAGAGTTCTTCCTTAAAACAGACAAGGAATTTAGGTTAAGAATTTAGTGGTATAGTAGGTTCGTGAAACCGAAAACATTCTCCGATGAAGGAATAGTATTGGCCCGGCGCAATTATTCTGAGGCAGACAGGATTCTCTCGGTTCTTTCGAAAAACCACGGCAGGTTGGCTTTAATTGCCAAGGGTGTCCGAAAACCTTCAAGTAAAAAACGTGGCCATATTGAAGTTTTTTCGAAAATCAGATTCCAGGCCGTCCGCGGCAGGGGTTTGGATTTAATTACCGAAGCCGAAAGTTTGGATAATTTCCCCGAGGTGAGGAAAAACCTTAAAAAAGTTGCCCTGGCCTATTATTTTATGGAGGTAGTGGGCCGCACCACTCACGAAAACGAAAAGCACATTGAGCTTTACGAGTTACTCACTAATTATTTGGAATCACTCAAATCCGAAGTCAAGCTAAGAAGTCTGAGGAATGAATTTGTGGTTGAAATTTTAATCACGCTGGGATTTTGGCCAAAGGGAAAGATACTGTTAAATCCCGACGCGAAATTGGAAGAGGTAACCGAAAGAAAAATTAATTCCTTTAGGGTCGGCAAGAAACTGACAAGTTGATTTACCTATTTTTAATGGGTTAAGATAACTTTATGAAATACCTGGTACCTTTTCTGATTATAATTATCATTATCTTGGTGGCCGGAATGGCCTTTTTTGCCGGGAAAGGAGCAATAACCATTCCCGGGGTAGCTACGCCAACTCCGACAGCGACTATTTCGTCAACCCCGACCGCTACCGCAACCTCTACCCCAACCAAAAAGGTGACCGGAGGGGGAATTCTTTCCTTTCCTAAATATTCCCTGACGGTTCCTGCCGACTGGCAAAACTCAAGGGAATCTCACAGCCAGGACGACGAGAAGATAATTTTGACCAAGGGAGCCTATCAACTTTCAATTACCCAAGGGGGATTTGGGGGAGCAGTTTGTCTTTATCCGGGGGATGCCGATACCGAAGGACCGAGCGCCCGCTACGATGCGTATAAAGAAATAACTGGTAAAAGCGGCGATCTTTTCAGAAGAAGCTGGACAGGGGACGAGATGACCTCAAAGGGGTTCGGAATTTGTCATAAATCCCAGTACGGTTGGGGTGCACCCACCCTTTACGGGCACATCTCCTTTATTGCCCCACAAGACAAAACAAGGGCAATGCTCGACGAGATGGATGCGATACTTGCCTCCCTGACAAAAATTTAGTGCGTCTCTTCAGCCGCTAAAGCCTCTTCCTTGGTCTTATGAACCGTTCCGTCCGGATGATGCGCCGGTGAATAAATAGTATAGAGCTTAAGTTCCTTTTCAGCCGAAGTGTTAACGACATTGTGTTCGGTTCCGGCCGGAACAACTACCGCATACCCGTCTTTTATCGGAAACTCCTCTCCGGCAATCACAACCTTACCCTCACCCGATTCGAATCTGAAAAACTGGTCATTGTCATGGTGGACTTCCATCCCAATCTCTTCCGAGGGTTTAAGGGCCATCATCACCAATTGGCTGTGAGGCGCGGTAAAAAGAACTTGCCTGAAGTATGAGTTGGAAAGAGTCAGCTCTTCGATATTTCCCGTATATCCTGCCATAATCTCACCCCCTTTCAGATTAAATATAGCATAGAGATGATGGAAAATACTCCGATCGTTGTAGTAAGATAAAAATGAATGATAAAGATTGATTTGGAGAAACTCTCCATAAGCATGCTGGCCCCTTTTGGGGCGGGAATAATAGGAGCAGCCGCCACCGCCAGGAGGTTGCCTGTTTGGTACGATAGCCTGAATAAACCTTTTTTTAATCCTCCCAATAATATTTTCGGTATTGTTTGGCCAATCTTGTACCTCATTATGGGGGTGAGCCTTTATTTGGTTTGGCTGAAAGGTTGGGACAAGAGAGAAGTCAGGACTGCAGTTACGCTCTTCTTCGTCCATTTAATGGTTAATTCCCTTTGGTCTTTGGTATTTTTCGGTTTGAGAAACCCTTTGCTGGGACTTTTTACGATTCTGGCGCTGTTGATACTGATTGTTGTCTTGATGATGAAGTTTTACAAAATCGAAAAAGTTGCTTCTTGGTTACTTATGCCCTACCTCCTGTGGGTTATTTTTGCTTCATTTCTTAATTTCTCCATTTGGTATTTGAATAGGT
>MGFR01000004.1 GCA_001791995.1 Candidatus Woesebacteria bacterium RBG_13_46_13 | reverse complement strand
ATATCGTCTTAACCGGCTTTGACTGCGACACCAGCTACACCAACGGGGGCGCCTTAACCACGGATACCTCGGGAAATGTAATCTGTAGCGACGATGCTGACGGTGGTGTTGCTACTTCCCTAGCTTGGGATGATCTGACTTCGCCTGGAGGAAACCTGACTCTTGACCACACTTCCCTGGGTCAATACATCACTACCATGAATTGGACGGCAACCGGAGCCCTTTCCCCTTGGAGTATGAACCTGACGAATAATGCCGGCTCCGCCACCGCCCAGAACTTTGTGACCATCACCAATGCCCTAACTACCCAAACAGCAGATGTAAATACCGAGGCTCTCCTGCTTTTAGACAATGCGGATACTTCCGGAACAGGCTCAACTGTGGTTGATGCCGCCATATTGATTACAAACTCCGGAGCCATTACGAACGGAGTAACTACGGGAGTTGACGCCTCTGCCGCCCAAATCGTCAACGCGATAAACGTAGGGCCGAACGTAATCCTGGGAACCGCGGCCACCATCAACTTCTCGGAATTCGATGTTTCCCCCACCACGGGCTCGGTGACGATAGATGACGACGGCAATGCGGGACTGGTGTCTATCGACGGCACCGTTCTTGATGTCAACTCCCTCACCTTTGTGGGCGTAGGCACGCTGGCCTCAGCCGACTCCTTTGGTCTAACCATCGACTCGGCCGACGGCTCGGTCACCTTTGCTACCGATGATGATTTGATACCTACTCTTGGGGTGGGAACAGCTGATGTCGGGGCATCGGGAACCAGGTGGGACAATATATTTGCAGTTGACGGAAACTTCTCTGGAACGCTAACCGGAGACGGCTTTGCCTGTACCGACTGCCTGGACTTTACCGAATTTTCAAATTCCATGAGTCTGGATGAAACTACAACCATCACCAATGCCCTGGCCACAGACCTGACAATCGATTTGACCTCTACCGGAGATTTTGTTATGGCCGCAGGAGGTAACCCCCGTTTTACCTTCAACGATTCGGGTAATTTGGATGTGGCCACGGCCGTCTATATTGGCCTCGGTTCAGCGGGAGGAAGGATAGAATTCGACGATCAGACAATCGATGAGGTTAATGTACTGGCCGCCAAGGTCGGCATCGGCACGGCCACACCCGATTCGCTGCTGCATGTAGTCACCAACACCACGGACCTCACCGGAAAATCTGCTTTGATAGTCGACCAGCTTGAAAGCGAAGATATTTTAACCGCCTCGGCTTCAAGTACGCCGGTAATGACTCTTACAAATGCGGGTAATCTTGTCTTTCATCAGGCCTCAACTATCCAATCCATCAATTACGGCTCCGGGCTCGACGATACCTTAACCTTAAGGGGAAATCTATTAAAACTCCAGGCCAATGCTGGCCAGGAGGTCATCTCCGTATCTCCCTCTGAGGTGGCCATCAATGACCCAAGTAACGACACCGACTTAAGAATTGAGGGTAACGGGGATGCCAATTTATTCTTCACGGACGCCTCGGCCGACGCCGTAGGGATAGGTACCAACGCCCCAATCGGCAAATTCCATGTCGACGGTGCCCAGGTAGGCAAAGCCCTGGCGATATTTAATGAAACGGGTGATCAGGACTTATTAACCGCCTCTGCAGCCGGTGATACCAAATTCAAAATAACCCCCGGGCTGTCGGCCGGCGAATACGATACTTACGTCGATAAATATATCAAAACGCTTCGGACCAGCGGAAACAGCATCAACTTATTTCAAAATGGTATTCAAATAGAATCGTATCTCAGTGCTGGGTACGCAATCGATAACGACAATAACGATGCTGCCGAGGAATACCATGTGGTTACAAACGGTGGACAAGCCACTCTTTTTCTTGTTAGCCAAAACGGCGAATCCGGCTCTGCGGGGAAACCTGAAGTCGGTATCGGCGTATCCAGTACGATAGGTGCATACCTGGAGGTTAACGGAGCGGCCATAGGCAAAGCCTTGGTTATTCTGGATGAGGACGGAGACCAAAATATCCTGACCGCCTCTGCAAGCGGAACTACCGTATTTAATTTGGAAAGAGACGGGGATATTGTTACTGCAGGAAATATCGATATTAATGGCGGAAACATCAATTCCGCCGCCAACCTTACTATTACTCCGCTTGCATCACTGACCCTCGCAGCTGCGACCATAGATCTGCAGCATAGTCTACTTTACAACTCCCTGGGAACTTTCACTCTAACTGACGTTGTCGAAATTTCGGCTACTGACAATTCCCCTTCGGCATTCAGCGTGATAGACGATGTAGATGGGGTCCTCTATATCAATGCGGACACAACGGATGCCGCTGAAAAAGTAACCATAGGAAGCTCCAGTAAAACCGATATGACGGTCGAACTTACCAAGGGTGCTACGGGGAATATTGTTCTGACAGGGTTTGACTGTGACACCAGCTACACCAGCGGGGGCGCGTTAACCACGGATACTTCGGGGAATGTAATTTGTAGCGATGATGACGGGGGTGGTGGAGGCGGTGCCTGGGAAGAAATAACCGACCCGGGGGCAAACAAGACTTTCGCCATGACTACTTTTATAACCGAGTTTAACTGGGACACAGGAACCGGCGCGGATAATCTTTTCTCCCTGACCACCGACGCTTCGTCAAACGGTACGGGAGCTCTACTGAATGTCCAGACCGGAGCCTCTTCTACCGTTCTTCCCCTTAGAGTCAGGGCCGGTGCGGTAGAAGCAATTACCGTTGATGCAGCCGGTAATGTGGGAATAGGCAACAACCTTCCCACAACCGCGCTCCATGTGGGAACAAACTCCGAAGACCACACGCTCTCCACGGAAGATGTTCTGATAAGCGGCGAGCTTGAATTAGACGGCTCTTTATATCTTGATTCGGGCATAATAACGAACGACGGGGGTCTCAATTCTATTACCTTAACTTCAACGCCCGCTGATACAGAAAATTCACTGGCTGGTGCCAGCTGGCTTGTCAAAAATGAGGTTAACGTCGGCTTAGCCGCTCTTATGGTCGAACAAACCCAAGGAGGAGATATTTTCACCGCATCGGTAGGAGGAGCAACCAAATTTACAATCGCCAATAACGGCAATGTGAGTATCAGCGGTTCCGGAACCATGCTGACGGTAGGCGGAGGAACAGGTAAGGTAGACTTCGGCACAGTCGACCCTGTCTATAATATCGACGGCACCAAATACGCAACCTTTATGTCCGCCATGACCGGTATTAAGGAAGAAACAACGGGCCTGGTTCAAACTTCGAATTATGTACCGGGTGTGGGTTACCGCCACACAATCGATTTCAAAACCCAACCCGAAAGCTCGGATTTGTGGCTTTTCTCCAAAACCACTGACCTGAAAGACAATATCGATAAAATGGTAGTCCTTCTCTCCCCTGCGGATGATACCAAGGTCTGGTACAACCTGGATACGGAAAGATATCTGCTTTCCATCTATTCCGCCAGGCCGACAACCGTTTCCTACCGCCTGACGGCTCCCAGATTCGACTATGCCCTTTGGAACAATTTCAACGACAATCCGGAATCCACCGGTTTCCAGATTTCGAGCGAAGACTGGGGAGTCAGCGATAACGGCGAGATAACCCCTGACCCGGCTTTGGCCTTTGATAATTATGAGCTGGCTCCGACCGAGAACGGCTTTGAGCTGACAACCGTTACCCGAGAGGTGGTCGGCGGTTTTGAAGCCGTAGCCAACTTTATCGCCGCCAATATCAAAGCCGGAGCCGTGCAGACCAAAGAGTTGACAACCGAAGGCTTCACCGCTTTTCAGGGCACAATCGACAACCTGCTAATAAGTAACGGTTTGGTTGCCCCGTCTATTCAAACGGATACTATCGCTCCTTTGGCGGATAAAACCGACGTAACGGTCAAAGTCGGCTCCACCGCTACCGAAAGCGGATTCGGAAAGCTGGTAGTAGAAAATGTCCAAAATCAGGAGGTTGCCGCAATCGACAGCCAAGGAAATGCTACCTTCTCCGGAGAAGTAGCCAGCGATAGGTTAAACGTTGCCAACGAGGCAACAATCTCCGGAACCCTGTACGCGGACAGCATTAAATCAACCACCTTGGAAGATATTCAAAAACTGCTCAATGATGTTCAGGCCGACCAGCAGATAGTTTCCGGGGCAACAACTGCTCCGGTAAATACGGCCTCGGATTCAGCCACCTTCAATAGCCTCTATGTAATCGATACCGCCGCCATTAATTCCCTTTCGGTGTCTACATCGGTCACAATCGGTTCGGATTTTGTCATCCAGGCAACAGGTAATTCCATTGACACCCTTTCTTCTCCCCTTTCCATCCAGTCTTTGGCTGCCGCACCGGTTGAAATCATGGCCGGCAAAGTCAGGATTGAGACCAACGGAGACGTGACCATTAGCGGCAACCTCAATGTGGCGGGGGCCGTAAACTCCCAGAGCCTGATCGTAAAGCAAAATCCGGATTCGGGATTTGGAAAACTGATAAGCGTGGTGGATACCGCAGGTGCCGAGGTCGCCTCGGTGGATGCTTCCGGAAGTGCCAGGTTTAGCGATATTCAGGTTGGTAGGGTTGCCGGAACCGCGGATACCCGTGAGGCTGCCGAGATAAATCCTGGGGTTACCAGCATCGCCGTAACCAAGAGTTGGCCAAGTGCCCCCAGCTCGATTCTGGTTACTCCCACCTACAATACCCAAGTCTGGGTTACGGATATTTCCCAAACCGGATTTACCATCAATGTAGCCACCGCTCCGGATACCCCCCAGAAACTCTACTGGTGGGCGGTTTGGTAGAAGTGCTAGACTAAGGCCAATGAGGAATCAAATAGTCAAAAGTCTGGAATCCAGAGCCTTAAGAAAGCGCCCCGTCTCGATACGGATTGCCGATGCCCTAACCGGTAAGTTCGGAAGTATGGCTTTTCTCGGTTTCAACCTGGTCCTTTTTGCCTCCTGGATATATATCAATAGCGGTCGCGTTGCTCAAATTACCCCTTTTGACCCCTTCCCTTTCACTCTTTTGACCATGATTGTCTCTCTTGAAGCGATTGTCCTTTCGATAATCGTTCTGATGAGCCAAAACAGGCAAAGCTACATCAGTACCTTAAGGGAAGAAGTCGACATGCAGGTAAACCTCATCTCCGAAAGGGAGATCACTAAAGTCCTTAAGCTTCTCAAGGAGCTAAAAGAAGCTCTACTTAAGGAGAAAAAGATAGATCAAGAACTGGAAGAGATGATTAAAGAGGTAGATGCCTCATATATCGAGAGAAAACTGGAAGAGGAGCTTGCGGAAAGACCAGAACCCATTATCAAAAAGGTTGAAGAGGCTGTTGAAAAAACCTTAACTCCCAAGGAATAGCTACATCCTCTCGGGAGTTTCTATCCCCAATATCCCCAAACCGCTTTTTAGAACTTCTCCCGTAGCTTTGGTCAGGGCTAATCTGAAATTTTCATTTTCTCCGTCTATGATTCTGTGTTGGTTATAGAAATTGTTGAATTTCTGCGCCAGCCCGAAAAGATAATTGGTCAGAAGGTTCGGTGAGTAATTTTTGGCGGCAGCGATGATTACCTCGGGAAATCGGATTAAACCACTAATCACTCTCGCCTCCTCTTTGTTAAGCTTCAGTTCTTTGCTATTAAAGTCTAAATCGGCGTTTTTGGCTTTTTTCAGAACACTATCCGCCCGGACGGCGGTATATTGCAGATAGGGCGCGCTATTTCCCTCCAGGAGAAACAGCTTTTCCCAATCGAAGATAATATCGGTTGCCGGATGATGGGAAAGGTCAAAATACTTAATCGCCCCTATCCCCACCGCCTCGGCAACCTCTTCTTTTTCCTTGTCGGACAATCCTCTTCCAGTTTCCGAGGCTTCGATTATCTTTCCGGCTCGGGAAGTTGCCTCCGAAAGAACATCCTCCAGTTTAACGGTGTCTCCGCGTCTGGTGGACATTTTCCCATGTTCAAAGCGTATCAAACCATGTCCTATATGCACAAGTTCCCTGTCTTTGGCCCAACCCAGTAGTTTGGCGGCTGCAAAGACCTGCCTGAAATGCAGGGTTTGTTCCATACCGACCTCGTAGATAATGATTTCCGGGTCCCAGCTGCCTACCCTGAAAAGAATCGTCGCTAGATCCCGGGTAAAGTAGGTGGTTGCCCCGTCGGACTTAACCAGCATGGCCGGCGGTAAGTCTTTAAACTCAACTATCTCCGCTCCCTGGCTCTTTTTGACCAACCCTTTCTCTCTTAAGAGGTTAATAACTTTGGGCATATAGTCCTCGTAAAAGCTTTCTCCGTAGGCATAATCGATTTTTACTCCCAAGAGTTTATATATTCGGTTAAACTCGGTAACGGAAATCTCAACCAGGTTTTTCCAGATTTCTTTGGCCGCGCTGTCTCCCTCCTCCAGTTTCTTAAACCAGGCTCTGGCTCCATCCCAAAGTTTGGGATCAGCTTCAGCCTTTTTGTGGAAGTCCACGTAAAGTTCTTCCAGTTTATCCAAGGTCAGATCCTGAGTTTTTAAGCCCGAATCTTCAATCTGGGCCAAAAGAACCCCAAACTGGGTTCCCCAATCGCCAAGATGGTTATCCCCGATTACTTTAAAACCCAAGGTCTGATAAAGGTTATATAGGGCCTGACCGATGACAGTTGAGCGTAAATGTCCTATTCCGAACCGTTTTGCTATATTTGGCGAGGAGTAGTCTATGACTACGGTTTTACCCTCACCCAGACTGCTTGAACCGTGGTTTTTACCTGCTTTCAATACTTTTTCCAGCTCGGCCCCCAAGGCCTCTTCCGAAAGGTAAAAGTTGATAAAGCCAGGGCCCGCAATTTCTATCTTGGCCACAATTTCTGCCAGGTCTTTATCTTTTTTGAGCTTCTCGACAATATCTTTGGCAGGCTTGCCCGAAACCATGGCGACATTTGAAGTAAAATCCCCGAAATCTTCATTCTCCGGGAATTCCAGATTGGGAGTCTGCTCCCCGCTGGCAATACGCAAAGCTTTAAGGATGACATCCTTCATTACTAAAATTCTACAACTTCTAGGATTTTTTTACATGACTATGCTAAAATCGCGCCATGGAAGGTCTTTCCGAGCTTAAACGCCTCTTGGATACTGTTGCCGGCAGAATAACCGTCGAGGACAGCTTTCGAAAACGTATGGATTTATTGTCCCCTGAAGCAAGGGCTGAAGATTTCAAGAGAATAGCCAAGCTGATGGATATCGACCCGGAAATCGTCGACAACTTTGACTTGGCCGGAATCGAAACCAAAACGATACAAGGCTTTTTCGAAGAGGTCCAGGCAAGGTTTTTCGAAGAACCCTCACTCGGTCCAGAAAGATGATCCGTCGTTGACCACCTCTATATCCCCCAGTTCATCCGTTCTTGATACCTTAATCCCCTTGTCTTTCAACATCCTAATTATTTCTTCACTCGGTTGACCGTAGTTGTTTTTACCTACGGAAATGACCGCCATCTCGGGAGTGCTGGCCTCAAGCAAATCGAGCGTAAGTCCGTTCTTGGAACCGTGATGAGGCACTTTGATATATTCAACGTCACGCATTCTGCCCCCGGCCAATATTTCCGGAATTTCCTGCGGGCTAATATCTCCGGTCAAAAGAGCGTCGAACTGGCCCAGCCTTAAGATAGCCACAACCGAAAAGTCGTTGGGGTCTCTCTTTGAGGTAAATGCTCCGAGTATATTTGTTGGAGAATTGGGGGCTTCCGCCTCCAATAGACTCTGGTTTGGAGCCAATATATCTAAATATATCATACCTACCCTAAGAGCCATGCCCTCTATGGGGCTGAGTACCCTTGACCCGTTACCCCCCACCGCATTTTTTAGCACTTGATAGGAAGAAGCGCTGGAATCAAGGCCGTTGGCCAAGAAAGTATCGACCTTATACCTTTTAAAAACCTCAATTAACCCTCCGTAATGGTCTACCTGCGGGTGGGTCAGAACAACCAGCTCGATTTCCCGATCCCAAAAAGGTACGTGCTTGCCGATACAGTCCAAGATCTCCTCCCCCGGACCTCCGTCTATTAATACTTGCGTATTTTTATATATTGCCAAGATAGCGTCTCCCTGGCCGACATCACAGGCGATCAGATGGAGATTGGTATCCGGGGAATAAAAATTACCGAGGCCAATAAGCCCCAAAATCATAAAGGCGAGTAAGAATATGTATTTATAGCTTTTCATCTGCCAAACAGGCTAACAACCGCGATAAACCAGGAGGTTAAAGGATATGCCAAATACAACAACGCCTTACCCAAGAAAGGAACAGCCAGCCCCACGAGAGCCCCCACAATCCCCAAGACCGTAATCAAAGGCACTGTCCAAAGAACCAATGCATTGATCAGAGGTGAGAGAATATTGAATTGACCAAATGTAACAAACAGTATCGGAGTAACTCCTACCTGTGCAGCCAGGGTTGTCGAAAAATCTCCTTTCAGAATGCCGGGGACAAAAGAAAAGAATTTTTCGATTCTTTTCTGAAAAACCAGAATAGACGCGGTTGCCACAAAAGAAAGAATAAAGCCCAAGTCAATCAGCCAGGCGGGAACAATGATTAACAGTATCAAACCAGTCAGTACCAGAGCACGCCAGGCAGAATAAACCCTTCCCAGCCTCTGGGCGGTAAAAGCGATAGAACCCATCACCGCCGCCCGGATAATGGGAGCCTCAAACCCGGATATGGCCGTATAAATCCAGATACCGGTCAAGGCCAGAATCAAAGCTTTCCTCCTGTTAAAAAGGAGTATCAAAACTCCCATCAGAAACGAGGCTACCAGGCTGACATTCATGCCTGAGGCGACAACGACGTGGGCGGTACCGGTTTTGGTCAGGCTCTCCCAAAAATCTTTAGGGAGAGATCCCTTTGCTCCCAAAGATATTCCGGCAATAAGTGCCGCGTGCGGTTCCGGAAGAGTTTTCTGGTAAAACCCGACCAGACTTTTCCTAAAACCGCTTAAAAACCCCTGCTGTTCTTCTTTCAAAACCAAAAAGGCGTCCGTTAACTCCCCTTGTCGGACTACCCCGTTTACAACCACTTTATCCCCGTAATAAATTTCGGGAAATTTGGGCAAATAGATTTTTAGTCCGGCCAAAGAAATTTTTTGCGAATATGTGTAGCGTAAGGGTTCTTGTCTTACTATCCCGGTAATTCTTAGTTTCTGTCCGTCGGAATAATCGACTCTGGTGGAAAAATAGCGGGCAAAAACCGTCAAAATCAGAAGACCCCAAAATACATAGCGCATTTAGTAAACCGAAATCAAACTTTTGATTTTTTCGTAGACCGAACTTTTCAAAACGCTCCTGGAGAGCAATTCTTCGATATTTGAGTAAGGCCTGTGCTCGATGATGTTTTGACCATAAACAGGGCCAATTCCCGGAAGTGCATCCAGCTCTTTTAGGGTCGCACTGTTGATATTGATAAGACCACTCCCCTGGACCGAAAAATCGGTTGATACAGTTTGATACTCCGAGGTATTTTTAGCACTCGCCGCTGTTGTCTGCTCACCGACCGCCGGGATGTAGATTTTGACTCCATCGGATAGTTTGGCCGCCCGGTTTAAGGTTTTGTCCATCCAGACCCTATCGGCATTCTCCGAAACGCCTCCCGCCAAAACCAGGAGGTCTTCTATCCGCGAGTCTTTCGCCATTCGATACACCCCGGGTCTTTCGACCTCTCCGGCTATTTCCACAACGATTTCTAAATTCATGTTTTGGGCCTCTGTAGTCGCTTCCAAGACCTCTACCTTGGTTGAAGATACATCTAGCTTGTTAACGAATATTCCGAGGCCTACGAGGACTAAGCCGGTCAAAAGAAATATTAGAGGAAGCCGGTATTTGTAGAAAAATGCCCCAATCTTGTCGTCTTCGGGCAGCATAGGGTTTATCCGGTAACAAAATTGATCAACTTCCCGGGTACGTAAACGACTTTCTTGATACTATCTTTCACTATCCAACTGGATATCTTTGTATCATTTCTGGCCATGTTCTCTATCTCGGCCTGAGTTTTAGACTCCCCTGCCTTTAGCTTGAGCTGGCCTCTTAATTTGCCGTTGACCTGAACCACAATAGTTACCTCTTCCTCTTTGACCAATTCGCGATCAAATTCCGGCCAGGCAGCATTATGAACGGAAAACTTCTCTCCCAGCCCGTTAACCCAGATTTCCTCGGCCAGGTGAGGGGTAAAGGGAGCCAGCAAGAGGATAAGCGTGCGTAAGGCCGCATCACGCTCGGCAGAAGCGGCCTGGGCTCGATCCTCTCTTAACAGATTCACAAACTCCATAATTGCCGATATGGCCGTATTGTATCTAAGGGCCGCTATGTCTTCGCTAACTTTCTTTATGGTTTGATGCATCTTGACCACAATCTCCTTTTTGACCTCCTCGGGCACAGTCCCCTTCTTCCCTTTCTGGCTGTATAGGCTCCAGATCCTGTCGATAAACCTCCTCATGCCTTCAATTCCGGTATCCCTGAAGTCGCCTCCAGCATCGAAAGGACCCAAAAACATCAGATAGGTCCTCAAGGTATCCGCTCCGAACTTGGCTATATAAGCATCAGGCACGACGATATTGCCTTTGGACTTGCTCATTTTAGCTCCCTCCTTGATAAGCAGACCGTGGGCATAAAAACGGGTAAAAGGCTCCTCGAAACCGATAAGGCCCATATCTTTAAAGACCATGGCCAGCCACCTGGAGTAAAGGAGGTGCAGCACTGAATGCTCGGCCCCGCCGATATACATATTAACCGGTAGCCACGTTTTGGTCACTTCCGGATCCCAGGCGGCAGCGCTGGTTCCCACGCTCGGATAGCGCAGGTAGTACCAGGCACTGTCCAAAAACGTGTCGGAGACATCGGTTTCCCTCTTGGCTTCCTGGCCACATCCTGGACAGGGGGTTTTGTAAAAATCGGGGTCGGTTGCCAAGGGAGAAATTCCCGTGCCTGTCGGTCGGTAATTCTCAACGAAGGGAAGCTCAACCGGAAGCTTGTCTTCGGGCACGCTATACCAGCCGGGCATCTCTTTTTGCTCCCCCTTGCCGTCCTGGGCACAATGCTCACAGTAAATCATGGGAATGGGAGGCCCCCAGTATCTCTGGCGTGATATCAGCCAGTCCCGCAGATGGTAATTGATGTGGCGCTCTCCCCAGCCCTTCTCCTCTATCTCGACCCACAGGCTCTCGTCGGGCTGCATCTCGACAATGGGGATTTTGAACTTGACGGCGAAATCCCTGTCCCGTTCGTCGTGTGCGGGAACACCCATAATCGCTCCCGAGCCGTAGCCTGCCACAACGTAATCGGCTACCCAGATCGGAATAGCCTTCCCGGTTAAGGGGTTTAGCACATACTTACCCGTAAAAATCCCGGTCTTGGCCCGCGATTTAGCCTTTGAAAACCTGGTCTTATGAGATGTTTTTATATATTCCGATATGCTTTCTTGGTTTTCTTCGTTGGTAAACTCCTCCACCCAGTCGGAATCCGGGGAAAGTACCAAAAAGGTGGCTCCGTGGAGCGTATCCGGCCTGGTGGTAAAAACCGGGATAGTCAGGTTTGAGTCTTCAATTTTGAACCTGATCTCCATTCCCTCGGAGCGGCCGATCCAATTCGTCTGGGCAATCCTGACCTTAGGGCTCCAATCTATTTTTTCCAGATTGGCAAGAAGCGATTCCGGATAGGCGGTGCCGTCGGGTCTTTGCCCGCTTGCCAGCCTGAAGAACCATTGCGCCAACTTCTTTTTGCTGACCTCGGATGCGCAGCGTTCGCACTTGCCAGCAATCACTTGTTCGTCGGCCAAAACGGTCTTGCAAGAGGGACACCAATTGACGGGAGCCTCGGCACGATAGGCCAATCCCTGCTTAAACAGCCTCGTAAATATCCATTGGGTCCATCGGTAGTACCCAGGATCATATGTCTCTAGTGTCTTACTCCAGTCGTAGGCGTTCCCCGTTGAATGCAACTGGGCATAAAACCTGGCCTGGGTGGTCTTAGCCAATTTGGTGGGGTGTTTGCCAATCTTGATGGCGTAGTTTTCGGAATGAATACCGAAGCCGTCGAGCCCGATAGGCTCAAAGACGTCATTTCCCTGCATACGGATGAATCTGCCGTAAACATCCGCACCGGTAAAGGCATACATATTCCCGACGTGCAGGCCTTCCGCCGAAGGATACGGAAACATCATCAGATTGTAATAAGGATGCTCAGGTGAAGCTGATATCGGCGAATATATCTTTTCTTTCTCCCATTTCTCTTGCCACTTCCTTTCTACTGTGCTACTTTGTAGTTTGTTCCCTAGCGCCATTTGGCTCTATTATTGCATAAATATGGCTCTGTCAATAGAGTAAGCATGAGAGTTTGAGTATAACAAAAGAAATCAAACTAGCCTTATAAGCAGAAATCGAGATTTTTGGGTTTCTTCGACAAAATAATATAATCTTTCGTCAGATATTTTAATAAAAGCCCAAGCTTCGGAATAAAACGCCAACAATAATTCCTGTCAATCGAATCAATAGACTGATAATTGCCTACTAACCCGAAAGAGTCTGAAAAACGAATTCAAACTGGCTGTTTCTCCGCAAATAAATTTCAAGACGATTATTTTCCGCTTATTTCCGCACGGAAAGATTTAGCCTCGGGGATTTTACTTCATTTAGGTGATATTTAACGCTTATCGATATTATTATGCAATCTTTTGTTATATTAGTCCCATTAAACATCTCTGCGGAAATTAAATTATTGGTTTGCGTGAAACCGGAGACTTCTTATCTTGTTTGTTCCGCACTAAAAGGCTATTGACTTCTCTCCCCAACCTTTAAAGAATAGTATAACTAGTATAATTTGTGTAATTTAGCCTTAATTCCTCTCTCTGGAAAATGCAATGAAAACAAATATCTTAGAAGACAAAATCATCTCTTCCTTTTTTGAATCGTTAAGTTACGACCATTATTCTTCAATAACTTTAAAAAATTACCGATCCGATATTTCGAATTTTATTGATTGGTTTATCTTGGGCGTTCGTTCTCTGGGTGTTTTCGCGGAGAGTTTTTCGGAGGCTATTCCCTTCCTGAAAAAAGAAACTTCTTCTTCCTACACTGCTTCCTTGATACAAAGCAATATTCCCTTCGCAACAATCAATCGTCGCTTAAGCGCCTTACGAAGGTTCTCTAGGTACCTACTTGCTTCGCAGATATTGTCTTTCGACTTCATGCAGGGCGTAGTTAACGTTTCCTCCAACACTCCCAAGGAAAAAATCGAATCTTCTGGGGAAATTCTTAAGGCTTTTGAAAAACACATGGTCGAACAGGTAGCCTCGCCTAACACTGTCAAAAACTATCTTTCCGATACAAGACATTTTTTGTCGTGGCTGGAAAAGAGGAGTATCTGAAACATGGCCAATTTACCGTTTATTTCTCCAGAGCTTTTAAATTCCTATCAAAAGGAAATTTCGAGTCAGGGCAGCCCGGCTACGTCCAAGCGTAGAATGGCTTCCCTGAAAAAGTTCCTGGGTTGGGCTAAAGATGAAGGCACAATTGAAGTTAATCCTTTCGAATTACAGGCAGTTCAAGCTCCGACTCCTGAGCCGGAAGTAATTACTCCTCCCAAGAAAAAGAGTCATATAGTATCAAACATTATCAAGGTTGGATTGGTTGCCGGATTGGCCGTGCTTGTTTTTCTTTTGGTAGGCAGGGTCAAGGTTCCTATTTCTTTCATCTTTTCCCCGGCCAAAGAACCTACTGCCTCTGTTTTCCCTCCCTTAAGTCCCACCCCAACTCCTACACCTAGCCAGGAAGCTTCTCCATCTGCCGCACCTTCGGGAATATTTGCGGAGCTGGATCCCTTGTTTTCCAAGATTTACAAAGACGGAGTACTTACCCTTGAAGGAGCGGAGCCTGCCCTAAAGGCCATCGGCGGACTTCTAATTGAGGCCAAATCCCTAATCCTCTCCACCGAAAATAATACCGACGGGGACATTACCATTTCCCCGGACGGGAACGGCATCGCCAACTTTATTTTTGAAGGCAACGGTGAAAATTTCCTTAAGGCCCAAGCCGCAAACCTGACTTCAGGCTCACTCTATTACGGGGTTGTGGCCAATAACTCAACCGGCTACAACCTCTTAAAGCTACAAAGCGGGTCAAATCCCATCACCCGCTTCAGTGTCGATGCCGTAGGCAACGTCTATCTGGGTGGAAACATAACCGTGGGTAATAATCTGATAATCGGGGGTGCAACCAGGTTTACCAATCTGGGCAGGCTTGCCTCAATCACAGGCTACTATCAGGATTCGGGAATCTTCGAAATAGCCCAGGGCGGACCGGATTATGCCAAGATAACCAAAGCAACAACAGCCAGCACCGATTCCGCCACATTTAAGATTGACGAGACAGGCAAAACAGCATCAGAATATGACACACTGGTTCTGTCCAGGCTCAACGGAACCTCCGATGCTTTCGCTTTAAATGTCGATGACGGAAACGCGAAGTTCGACGGGCAACTTCAGCTCGGCCGATTCGGTACAAATCCCTCGGCGATCGGTCAGGGAAGCCTCATTTTCAATACCGACGACAACAACACCTATGTCTGGACCGGAACTACCTGGGAAGATTTAAGCGCTACGGGGGGTTCTACTTCTTTCTCGGACATAACTTCAGGTTCAAATGTCACCGCCGCCATGGTAGTTGATAGCGGGGCCACTCTTTCTTTCTCTGGAACAGGTACGATAACGGCATCGGAGCTTTCCTGTACGGGTTGTGTGGCCAATGG
>MGFR01000003.1 GCA_001791995.1 Candidatus Woesebacteria bacterium RBG_13_46_13 | reverse complement strand
TATTTTTGCTTCATTTCTTAATTTCTCCATTTGGTATTTGAATAGGTAGCTTCTTCGCAGTTATAATTTGGGTAATGGACACAATGGAGAAAATTACCGCGCTTACCAAAAGACGGGGATTTATTTTTCCGGGTAGTGAAATTTACGGAGGCTTCGGAGGTTTCTGGGACTACGGACCCTTGGGGGTGGAGCTTAAAAACAACATCAAGAAAGCCTGGTGGCAAAGCATGGTCTACGACCGGGACGATGTGGTCGGTATGGATGCGGCAATTGTGATGAACCCCAAGGTTTGGGAGGCATCCGGTCATACCCAGGCCTTCACCGACCCGCTGGTGGAGTGTAAGGCCTGCCACCACAGATTTAGGGCGGATAAGGTCAAGGATGTCTGTCCAGATTGCGGCGGGACATTTACTGAAGCCAAAAAGTTTAATCTCTTAACCGAGGTCTATATCGGAACGATTGAAGACAATAAAACCAAAGCCTACCTGCGCGGAGAGATTACCCAGGGTGTATTTGTCAATTTTGCCAACGTGGTTAACTCCACCAGAGTCAAGGTTCCTTTCGGTATCGCCCAAATAGGTAAGGCTTTCAGGAACGAGATTACCCCGGGAAACCTGACTTTCCGCTCGAGGGAATTCGAACAAATGGAGTTGGAATATTTTATCAAGCCGGATAAGAAGGAAGCCGAGGAAACATTCGAATACTGGAAAAGCGTCAGGATGAAATGGTATCAGGATTTGGGTATCAAAAAGGATAATCTGCGCTTGAGGAAACACGAAGATACGGAAAGAGCCCACTACGCCAAAGACGCGGTGGATATCGAATACCAGGCGCCTTTCGGCTGGAGCGAGTTCGAAGGAATCCATAACCGCGGAGATTTTGACCTGACCAATCACAAGCTGACCTACAAGGACGAGGCCGGAGAGTTTACGCCCTGGGTGATCGAAACCTCCGGCGGAGTGGACAGAACGGCGCTTTTCTTCCTGATCGATTCTTACACAGAGAGTGAGGACAGGGTAATTCTGAAGCTACATCCCAAGTTGGCTCCTTACAAGGTTGCGGTTTTTCCTCTTTTGGCCAATAAGGAAGAGCTGGTAAATAAGGCTCGTGAAATTTTCCTTAAGGTCAAAAGCCAGATTAACCCGGTAGCCTGGGATGCCCGCGGTAATATCGGCAAAAGATATTTTGCGCAGGATGAGATCGGAACCCCGTACTGTATCACGGTTGATTTCGACAGTCTGGAAGATGATAGCGTTACCGTTAGAGACCGAGACAGCGCCGAACAGGAAAGGGTCTCGGTTGACAAACTTACAGGCTTTCTTCAGAATAAGTTAGGGTAGGTATCATGAAAAAGTATTGGCCGCTTATTTTATTTGTTATCGGAATCTTGGTTTTGGCTGCGGTATTTTACTTTATTGCCCGTTCAACCAAGGAGACCAGCTCTCCCGAAGATGAATCGGAGTCCGTTCCGGAAGTTGCTCTTTCTGAAAGACCGATCGCATCCCTGATCCCAAGTACGGACGGACATTGGCTGAAGATGAAGATAGAAAAGATAAAAATTTCGGCCGTGAGTTTGGATTACGAACTTCTATACACCCTTCCCGACGGCAGAACCCAGGGGGTACCCGGCTCGATTAATTTAAAGACGCAAGAGGGGGTTATCGAGAGAGATTTATTATTGGGCTCCGAGTCTTCGGGAAAATTCAGGTATGACGAAGGGGTAGAGGAAGGAACGCTGACCCTTAAGTTCAGGAACGATGCAGGCAAACTTGTTGCCAAGTTTTCGACCAAATTCCATCTGCAGCAAAGCACCAAAGCCCTTTCTTCAGTGGCGGGGGAGATTAAAATCGATCTTGCCAAGATTCCTACCAAGACATTTTTTGTAACCATGGAAACATTCGGTATACCGGGCGATACCCCTCAAGGCTTCTCCAAAGGACCCTGGGGAGTATTTTCCTCGGCCAAGACCAAACTGGCAGGGACTGTGGAGCTGGGCTCATCTACGCTCTACAGATGGGATGGAGCCAAATGGGCAAAGCTTAGCTCCGGGGCATCTCCGGATTTGGGTATCTTTGTTGGGGCTTCAGAATAATTGGTCTTCTTCTTGTGAAATTTACGGCCTTTACCTCTTGACACCTGCGTGAAAATAAATCAAAATGGTGTATAGTGGTGATAAGTGGTGAGAACCACATCATACACATATGATTAACTCCTGCCCAGAAGTTAACGATGTTACTTGGAAGCTACTTTGGGATATTATCCCCGAAAAGACGAACCGCCGTTCCCAAAAAATTCCTCGAAGATCTTGGGGAAAAACTTATTATTGCCAAATGGTACGAAGAGTGTCTGGTCGTGGTGTCAGAAAAATATTGGGAAGCACTTTTAGAAAGAATATCTCCTAAAGGCTCAACGGTTACGGAGCCGGTTAGGGATACGGATAGGTTTATCTTAGGCAGCGCCTATGAGCTTATCCCGGATAGCCAGGGAAGGATTGTAATCCCTGCCAATCTGGTCAGTTATGCGGGCCTTTCGGCAAGACTGACATTTTTGGGCTTAGGGGACAGAGTTGAAATTTGGAATGAGGCCAAATGGGCCGCTAGGGAAAAATACATTTCTGCCCACTCGGCCCAGTTGATTGAGAAGCTGGCACAAAAAAATGGAAAAAGTTAGCTTTCATGAACCGGTATTAGTTTCCGAGGTAATGGAGGCTTTGCACTTTGATAATCCTGCCAATAAAGGCAGGCAAGCTCGAATTATTGACGCGACCTTAGGAACCGGAGGCCACAGTTTTGAGATTATCGCAAAAGGCGCCTCTGCCTTGGGAATAGAGGCGGACCCGGGGATG
This sequence comes from Candidatus Woesebacteria bacterium RBG_13_46_13, assembly GCA_001791995.1. Taxonomy (GTDB): domain Bacteria; phylum Patescibacteriota; class Microgenomatia; order UBA8517; family UBA8517; genus RBG-13-46-13. The sequence continues at coordinate 165,173 of MGFR01000003.1, read as the reverse complement.
CTTAAGCTCGCCCGCTCGCGGATGAAAACCGTAAACGGCTCTCTTAAGCTGGTTCTGGGCAACTTCCGTGATATTGCGGAGATTGCCGAGAAAGAGGGTTTTTCCCCGGTCGGTGGAGTGTTATTCGATTTGGGAACGACGAGCACCCAGCTGACGGATGAGGCCAGAGGCTTTTCCTTTGCAAATCCCGAAGCGCCTCTGGATATGCGGATTAATTCCTCCTTACAAGGGGTAACGGCAGCGGACCTCTTAAACGGATTACGGCAAGATCAGCTTATATCCCTTTTCGAAAAGGTTCTTAACCGTTTTTCGGCCAAAAGGCTAGTTAGGGAGGTAATAAAAAGACGTGAGGTTAAAAAATTTGTTAGCGTTGGGGATTTTCTGGGTGTCACTGCAGGTATCAGGCCCAAGCCGGGACTAAATAGAGCAACCTTACCCTTTTTAGCCCTAAGGATGGCTGTAAATTCCGAGCTTGAGAATTTGCGGGAAGCACTACCCAAGGCGTTTTCGCTCTTGGGTAAAAAAGGAAGGCTTTTGGTAATTACCTTTCATTCGGGAGAAGAAAAGGAAACGATCGGATTTTTCAGAAGAATCTCCCGGGAAGGCAAAGCAAAGATAGTTAGCAAGGTGCCGATTGTTCCGGGTTTGGAGGAAATCAGTGCCAATCCGAGAGCCAGGAGTGCAAAGTTAAATATATTAGAAAAAATAAAATGAAAAGTAAAAAATCAGCAAAAAACATCATATTTTGGGTATTAGGAATTTCTTTTTTGGCCTTTTTTGTTTTTTTAACGGTCGAGACCGCCACTTCGGGAGCGACTCTGTCTTATCTTGAAAAACAAGAACAAAACCTAAGCCGGGAAAACTCCGATTTGGAAGATTCTATCGTTAAAGCCTCCTCGTTAAACGGATTCGAAAAGAAGTCGGCGGAGTTGGGATTTGTAAAACCCTCTCAGATTCTCTACATTAACGGCAAAGAAGAAGTTGCCAAACTTCCCTAAATCAATATGCAGGGTCGACTAAAAATTCTTGCCGCCCTATTTTTGCTTGCCGTAGTTGCTCTTGTTGTCAGGCTTTTTTATTGGCAGATAATTAAAGGCAGGGTTTTATCCTACCAAGCCAGAAGCCAATACGAAACCGATACCACCCTGGCCGCCCCCCGCGGAAATATACTTTCCTCCGACGGAGGCTGGCTGGCCGCAAATTCGGAAGCCTATCTTGTTTTTGCGGAGGTACCCAACCTTAAAGACTCCCCCAAAGCTATTGCGGATAAGCTGGCGCCTTTATTTGTCGAGGATATAAGCGACAGGGAGAGCTTACTTCTTGAGATAGACAGGATTTATTCCCTTTTGACCAAGAAAGAAATCGTCTGGGTTCCTCTAAAACAGAAGGTTGCCCCTGAGATAAAGAAAAATATCGAGGCAATGGCAATTTCCGGGATTGGTTTTGAGCGACAGGAGGTCAGAGCCTATCCCGAAGCCTCGGCCGCTGCCCAGCTTTTGGGTTTTGTCGGCAAAAACGAAGAGGGACAGGACAAAGGTTACTTCGGACTTGAAGGGTTTTACGACCTTGCTTTAACCGGCAAGCCGGGTTATAGCGTCAGGGAAAGCGATGCCAGGGGAACCCCCATTCTTTTGGGATCGGCCAAAGAGGTCAATCCCATCTCCGGGGTGGATTTGTTAACCACCATCGACAAAAGGGTACAGATGGTACTTGAGAAAAAACTTAAGGAAGGAATCGAAAAATACGGCGCCAAAGGTGGAACCGCGATTGTCATGGATCCTACAAGCGGCGCAATACTGGGAATGAGCTCCTTTCCCTCTTATGACCCTGCCTCTTATTGGAAATACGGAGACGAATTTTTTAAAAATCCCGCCGTATCGGATACATTCGAACCGGGATCTGTTTTTAAAGTTGTGATTATGGCTTCCGCCTTAGACGCCAAGGCGGTTGAGCCCGATACCATTTGCGATATCTGTTCCGGCCCGGTGAAGGTAGATAAATACCTTATCGAGACTTGGAACAGAAAATATAATCCCGGCTCCACCATGACGGATGTTATTGTCCATTCAGACAACGTCGGCATGACTTTCGTAGGGGAAAAACTGGGAGCAGATGCTTTATACGACTATCTGAAAAAGTTCGGAATAGGCAGCCTAACCGGAGTGGATTTGCAAGGCGAGGCTACTCCCAAACTTAGGGATAAAGGTAGCTGGAGTACAGTCGATTTGGCAACCGCGACTTTCGGTCAGGGTATCGCCTTAACCCCGATTCAACTAATCAAAGCAGTCGGAACAATTGCCAACGGGGGAAGATTGGTTACCCCCCACATGGTTCTTAAGCTGCAAAAAGAGGGATGGGAGGAGAGTGTCGCGCCTTCCTTCGGAGAAAAAATACTCTCCGACCAGACAATTGCCGATATTACCGCGATGATGGTGGAGGCGGCCCAATACGGGGAGGCAAAGTGGACTTACCAGCGGGGTTTTAGTGTTGCCGGCAAAACCGGAACGGCCCAGATTCCGATTGCGGGCCATTATGATGAAACTAAAACCATAGCCTCATTTATAGGTTTTTCCCCCGCAGTCGAAGCCAAATTTATCATGCTGATAACGCTTAAGGAACCGCAAACGAGCCAATGGGCCTCCGAGACAGCGGCCCCCCTTTGGTACTCGATAGCCCGGGAACTATTTCCCTACTTCGGCATTCAGCCGGAAAACTGATGGGTTGTAATCCGAAAGGCACGAGGCTTATAATCAGAAAAGAATAATGAGCGCACATAACTTACTGCCTTTGGTTTTAGGGCTGATCATTTTCTCTTTCCTCTTAACAAGTATCGCCATAGTTCCTTTTATCGATCTTCTCTATAAACTCAAACTAACCAGGAGAAAAGAGGCACCGAAGGTGGGCAAGGTCCCGCTTTTCGACAAGTTGCACGATATCAAGGCGGGTACGCCTGTCGGAGGAGGAATATTGGTTGTGGCAATCGTTTCTATTTTGTTTATTGCACTTTTTCCTTTGGCCACCTATTTGGGGGTTTATGTGGAGAGTGCCTTCAGCTTAAACACCGAACTTTTTATTATATTTTTTACCTTTGTCTCCTTCGCTCTTTTGGGTTTGTCGGATGATTTGATTAAACTCTTCGGTACTCCGCGTGCCGGAAAAATGGGCATGTGGATAGGCTTAGGCCGGAGCCTCAAGTTTTTGCTCCAGTGGGTGCTGGCTTTTACTATCAGTTTTCTCATCTATAAAGGTTTAGGGGTACAGATTGTACATATTCCCATGATCGGTAAAACCATCAGTCTTGGCTTTTGGTATGTACCCTTGGCCTCATTTGTTATCGTCTCCTTTACCAACGCGGTAAACATTACCGACGGACTGGACGGGCTGGTCTCGGGGCTATTGATGATTTGTTTGATTGCTTTCGGGGTGATTGCCGGAAGCAGTCTTGATACCCCGCTTTCGATTTTTATCGCTCTTTGGCTGGGGGCCCTGATTGCCTTTCTATACTTTAATGTTTATCCGGCCAGGGTTTTTTTGGGAGATGCCGGGGCATTATCGTTCGGGGCTACCCTTGCTGTTGTCGGACTTTTAACCGGAAGCATAGTGGCCCTGGTGGTTATCGGCGGAATTTTCGTGATAGAGGCGGCCTCTTCCGCGATACAAATTTTCGGCTGGAGGGTTCTCAAGCGACCAATTTTCAGAATGGCTCCAATCCACCACGCATTTTTGGCCGGAGGATGGGAGGAGCCGAAAATCGTCATGAGAGCCTGGCTGGCGGGGATAATCCTGGCCATTTTCGGTTTGTGGCTGGCCACGATATAATGGGAATGTGATTAGGCCCAAACTCAAAAAACAGACAAAGTCCTTCGATTCCCGTCTTCTTTTTATTACCCTTCTTCTTTTAGCACTGGGTTTAATCGCCGTTGCGGATGCCTCCGCCCCTCAGGCTTTAAGCCTTTTTAACGACAAATACTATTTTGTCAAACAGCAGCTTACCTGGGGAGGGGTGGGAGTAATCCTTCTTTTTATTGTTTCTAGGATCCATTACGGTTTTTGGGAAAAAATAGCCACCCCGATTTTTTGGCTAAGTGTAGTCTTTTTGGTTTTGGTTCTTGTTCCCGGATTGGGCACAACCGCGCTTGGGGCCAAAAGGTGGATTGTCTTGGGTTTTTTGCGCTTCCAACCATCAGAGCTGACCAAGCTGACTCTGGCAATTTATCTGGCCAAGGTTGCCTCCAGAGGAAAATCTACCCTCTCATTTATTGTCCCCGTCGTCATATTGGCGGCTCTTATCATGCTTCAACCGGATTTAGGTACTACGCTAATCACCGTAGGAATAGGTATGGCCCAGATATTCTATTCGGGAATAAACCTCTTTACTATTTTCGGCTTTGGTGCCCTGGGAGCCTTAGCAACCATCGGCCTAATAATGGTATCTCCTTATAGGAGAGCCAGGTTTATGACCTTTCTCCAGCAATCCCAGGATCCCTTGGGAAAGGATTACCATATCAGGCAAATCCTTCTGGCCTTAGGCTCTGGCGGGGTGATCGGAACGGGTCTGGGTCAGTCTAGGCAGAAATATTTGTTTTTACCCGAGGCGGCCACCGATTCGATATTTGCGATAATTGCGGAGGAAATCGGTTTTATAGGTTCTCTGGTTTTAATTATCATCTTCGCCGCCTTTATCTATCGGGGCATAGCAATTGCCTCCCGTGCTCCGGATAAATTCTCACAAGTTTTGGCCTTGGGTTTAACCGCTTGGATTGGTGGACAGGCAATCCTCAACATTGCCGCGATGGTTGCTTTGGTGCCCTTAACCGGAATACCCCTGCCGTTTTTCTCCTATGGAGGCTCTTCTTTGGTCATGATTCTAGTCTCATGCGGTATACTTCTTAATATATCCCGCTATACACATGGAGAAAGAAGGAAAAACTAAGGTTGTCTTAACAGGGGGGCATGCGGCAACGACCGCAATCGCCGTGGTTGAAGAGATTATCCGAAGGGGCAAGGGTTGGGATATTTACTGGATAGGGGCAGAGACCGCCCTTGAGGGAAAGAAAGTTCCAACCTTGGAATCCGAAGCGTTTCCCGGTCTCGGTGTTACCCACAAATCAATCAAGGCCGGAAAACTGCAGGTTAGGTTTACCCTTTGGACAATTCCGTCCCTTTTCAAGATTCCCATAGGGTTTTTCCAAGCCCTAAAACTTCTTAGACAAATTAAGCCGGAGATAATTCTTTCCTTCGGCGGATATGCGGCTTTTCCGGTAGTTGTCTCGGGATACCTATTGGGTGTTCCGGTTATTTTGCATGAACAGACGATTGTTGCCGGTAGAGCCAACCGTGTATCCTCTTTCTTTGCCAAAAAAATCGCTCTGGCCAGGCCCCAGTCGCAAAAGTTTTTTCCCAAGGAAAAAAGTGTGCTTACGGGGAACCCCGTCTTGACCCAAATTGCAGAAGTTACGCCTAAAAAGGAAAAAGGAAACCCCTCCACAATCTTTATAACCGGTGGCTCAAGGGGCAGCAGGGCCATCAATAATGTGGTGGAGGTCGCTTTAAGGAAACTGCTTTTATCCAATTACCTAATCCACCAGACCGGACAGCTCGATTACCCGAAATTTCTCAAAATTAAGGCAGCCTTACCCAAAACCCTTGCGGCAATCTACGAAGTCTATCCCAGAATCGACCCGATGGAGATCGACAATGTTTACAGGCAGGCAGATATGGTGATTGCCAGAGCCGGGGCCAATACGGTATCCGAAATCATCGCTACAGCCCGGCCGTCTATCCTCATCCCCATCCCCTGGACCTATCTCGACGAACAGATAAAAAATGCAGAATACGCAAAAGATTTAGGTATAGCTACGGTAATTGAGGAAAAAGATTTTTCGGACAAAACTCTTTTGGAATCAATAGCGCAAGTTTCCAAAGACTGGAACAAAATGGTTTCAGCCATCGACAAGAAAAACAACCCCGATATTCTGGCTTCACAGAAACTCGTTGATATTCTGGAGGAGACGCTTGGGTGAAATTTCTGAAGGTTGTATTTCCTATATTTGTGCTGTTTCTGATAGCAGCAGCCGTATATTTTATCCCCGGGCTTATCAAAATCTGGGAGTTAAGCTGCGAGAGTCAGTACGGCCCCTGCAACCGGACGGTTCAGGACGAAATCTTCTCATATCAGGGCAAGAGTCTGACAGAGGTTAAGCAAGGGCTTTCCGAATTTTTCAAGTCGCAGCCGGGTATCAAAGAATATCTTTTCCAGTTTAAGCTGCCCAATCGACTGTTGGTTAATATCATTGAGGCAAAGGCCAAATACGCGATAGGCAGTAAAGAAAAGCAAACATTTGCGCTTGTCGATGCGGACGGGGTTTCCCTAAGAATAGATTCCTCTACCAACCTGCCAGTTCTTTTAACCTCCGGAAATCCGCCAAACTTGGGTGAAAAAGTTAACCCCAGGGAACTTTTTGCCCTGGAGCTAGTTTATAGGATATTTTCTCTTTATCAGGTTAAAGAAGGAAAACTTGAGGGCGAAGCCTTAAAAGTATTGCTTCCTGACGGTATCGAAGTGGTTTTTCCTCTAGAGGGAGATCGCGACGAGCTTATCGGTGCCTTGGAGGTAATATTAACCAGGTTGAAGAGTGGAGCCAAAGACTCTAAAATTGACTATGCAAGCGTCAAAAAAATTGACTTGCGTTTTAAGAACCCGGTATTACAATGAGGGCTAAGCTAATATGACAAAAAGTCGAATAATCGCAGGAATCGAGTTGGGGTCTTCAAAAATCGCAACAGTGGTTGCACAGGTACAGGTCAACCCCACGACCCTTGAGACCTCCGTAAACATCGCAGGTGTCGCGGCCAGTGAATCGAAAGGAATCAGGAAAGGTCAGATCGTGGATATCGAAGAAGCGGTTGAATCGACCATCGCCTCGGTCGAGGCGGCGGAGCGAATGGCCGGCTACCATCTGGAGAGTGCATTCGTCGCTTTGGGAGGAGCACATCTGCATTCACAAAATTCCCACGGAGTTGTAGCGGTATCGGACCCGGACGGAGAAATTTCTGCCGATGATGTGGACAGGGTGGTGCAGGCCGCATCCGCGATTTCGCTTCCCCAATCAAGGGAGATCATTCATGTTTTGCCGCGTGAATTTATAGTCGATGGAGAGGCGGGGGTCAAAGACGCGATCGGAATGAGCGGGGTCAGGCTTGAGGTGGAAACCCACATCATTACGGCCTCAACCGCAGCCATCAAAAACTTCAAAAAGGCCTTAAACGAGGTCGGGGTAGAGATTGAAGATTTGGTTTTTAGCGGCCTGGCCGGGGCTTATTCTTCTTTATCCTCAACCGAAAAAGAACTGGGCTGTGCCCTGGTGGATATTGGGGGAGGTACGACCTCGATTGCGGCCTATGTTGACGGGGCGCTAACCCACTCGAGCGTTATTCCGGTAGGGGCCAGAAACGTGACCAACGATTTGGCGATAGGCTTAAGGGTTTCTTTGGAATCCGCCGAAAGGATAAAAATAGCCCTTTCCCAAGAAGCGCAAAAATCAAAGCTAAAGACGGAGGAGGAAGCAGACCAATTTGATCTCGCCGATTTGGGAGTCAGCGAAGCCAAGAAAGTTTCCAAAAAAACTTTGGTAGAGGGAATCGTCAGGCCGAGGCTTAACGAAATTTTTACCATGGTCAGAATCGAATTGGAAAAAGCTAGCATCATCAATAGAATTCCTTCTGGGGTTGTGATTACCGGGGGAGGAGCCGAAACCGTAGGAACCGTTGATTCCGCCAAGAGAATGCTTTCCCTTCCGGTACGGCTGGGCAAACCCAAAGGGGTAGGAGGTTTAATCGACGATATAATCAATCCCTCATTCTCGGTTCCGGTCGGACTAATCCTTTTCGGTGCGGGCCAGGAACCGGCTGAAAAATTCGGTTCTTTCGGCGGAAGATTTAAGTTTCCCTCGATGGGTATTGCAGGAAAGCTGGTTGATATGGTAAAGAATCTTCTGCCCTAGGGTACTTGTAATTTATACATACCCTCTTTATAATGCGCCAACACAGATATGGCACTCGTTAAACCGGATTCTGCCCGGATAGCCAAGATAAAAGTTATTGGTGTAGGCGGCGGTGGAGGAAATGCGGTCTCCTCGATGATCGAGGGAGACAACATCAACGGTGTCGAGTTTATCGCCTTAAATACCGACGCCCAAGTTCTTCTGGCCAATAAGGCTCCGACCAAACTTCAGATAGGGGAAAAGCTGACCAAGGGTTTGGGTGTTGGAGGGTCTGCGGAGCTGGGAACCCAGGCAGCGGAGGAATCGATAGAGAAAATGAAGGAGCTTTTGGTGGATTCCGACATGGTTTTTATCACCGCAGGTATGGGTGGGGGAACCGGCACCGGAGCTTCTCCTGTTGTCGCCAAGTTGGCCAAAGAAGCGGGAGCTCTAACCGTGGCAATTGTTACCAGGCCTTTTGCTTTTGAGGGAACCAGACGGATGGTAGTTGCCGATGAGGGGATAGAAAAGCTTCGGGAACAGGTAGATACATTAATTGTTATCCCCAACCAACGCTTGATGGATGTTATAGACAGGAAAATGAGTCTGCTTGAGGCCTTTAAGGTAGTGGATTCCGTTTTGGGCCAGGCGGTTGGCGGAATTGCCGATATCATAACTACCCCAGGGCTAATCAACGTCGATTTTGCGGACGTCAGGACCATTATGCAGTCCGCCGGAACAGCCCTTTTGGGAATCGGAACCGGAGTCGGAGAAAACCGAGCACAGATGGCGGCCAGAGCAGCCGTTTCCTCACCCTTATTGGACCTTTCAATTGAGGGAGCCAGAGGAGTTCTCTTTAATATCGCCGGTGGTGCGGATTTGACCATGTTTGAGGTTGATGAAGCGGCAAGAATCATTTCCTCTTCCGCAGACCCGGATGCAAACATTATTTTTGGAGCAGTCGTTAAGGATGAACTAATCGATCAGGTCAGAATAACGGTTATCGCCACGGGTTTTGACGAAACAAGGGCAAGATTGGCCCATCTTTCCAAACCCCAAGAACCTCCGATTCAGGGAGTAATTAGCGAAGCACCCAAAGAAGCACCGATTGTTTCGGAGGACGAAGAGGAAGAAGAGCCGGTAGAGCTCAGGCCCCCAATGGAATCTGAAGATCAATCGGAAGATGTTTTCGGAGAAAAATTCGAAATCCCCGCTTTTCTTCGAAAAATTCACTAACTTCAATACCAAAGAAAGGTTTACTGTTGTAAAATAGACCAATAGTATGGCAAAGAGAGCTTTTTTTGATGAAGTAGATACAAAGGTTGATTTTCCCTCTTTGGAAAAGGAAGTTTTAAAAAATTGGGAAGAGACAGGACTGGTTGCCAAGTATAGGCAAAAGAATAATAACTCCAAGAACTATTTTTCATTTTTGGACGGACCAATCACGGCCAATAACCCGATGGGGGTTCACCACGCTTGGGGTAGAACCTACAAAGATCTTTGGCAGAGATACAAAAACATGCGGGGTTTTAAGCAAAGGTTTCAAAACGGATTCGATTGTCAGGGGCTTTGGGTTGAGGTAGAGGTAGAAAAAGAATTGGATTTGCATACCAAAAAAGATATTGAAAATCTGGTTCCGGGAGACAAAAAAGCTTCAATCGCCAAATTTGTCGAACTTTGTAAAGAAAGGGTCAAAAAGTACGCGGCTATCCAGACCGAACAATCCCAACGCTTGGCTTACTTCATGGATTGGGACAACTCCTATTACACCCTCTCCGACGAGAATAATTATATGATTTGGCATTTTCTTAAAAAGTGTCACGAAAAAGGTTTGATCTATCAAGGCCACGATTCGGTTCCCTGGTGTCCGCGCTGCGGAACAGCCATTTCCCAGCACGAGATCTTAACCGAGGACTATAAAGAACTGACTCACGAAACTGTGTTTTTCAAACTTCCGGTAAAAGAAAGGAATTTTAGTCTCTTGGTTTGGACAACAACTCCTTGGACAATCCCCGCAAATGTTGCCGTAGCGGTAAACCCGAAATTTAACTATGTGATTTGGGAATCAGCCCAAAGAAAGATAGTTACGGTGGACCCCAAAGAAATCAGCGATCCGGAGTCTGCCGAATGGTTCGCCAAACACATCGCCTCCGAAAACCTAAAGAAGGCTGACAACATTTCGGGCAAGGAGCTGGTCGGTTTAACCTACACAGGACCTTTCGACAGCCTGGAAAGGGTTCAGAAAGCCGAAGATGCTAGGCCTCAAACTTTCCACAGTGTAGTTTCCGCCGAAGAATTGGTAGTTGCCACAAAGGGAACAGGAATTCTGCATGTTGCCCCAGGGGCGGGGGAGGAGGACTTTGCTTTGGGAAAAGAAAAGGATCTTCCGGTAATCGATGTGATTGACGATGAAGCAGTCTACTACGAAGGAATGGGCGAATTTTCGGGCCAGAATGCCAAGAAGCATCCGGAGATAATTATCGATTTTCTTAAAAGTCTCAAATCAGGGGAGTTTCTTTTTAAGACAGCTCCAGTTACCCATCGGTATCCGGCTTGTTGGAGGTGCAAGACGGAGCTTGTTTGGAGAGTTGTTGAAGAATGGTATATCTCCATGGAGCCTTTGAGGGAGCCGATGAAAAAGGTAGTCAAAAACATTAATTGGATTCCGGAGTTTGGTCTTAAAAGGGAGTTGGACTGGGTCAAGAATATGCACGACTGGCTCATTTCCAAAAAGCGTTACTGGGGACTAGCTCTACCTATTTGGGTCTGTCCATCTTGTAAACATTTTGAGGTGATGGGCAGTAAAGATGAGCTTAAAGACAAAGCAGTTGCAGGTTGGGATAAGTTTGAGGGAAAAACTCCCCACAGGCCCTGGATTGATGAGGTCAAGATAAAATGCGAAAAATGCGGCAAAGACATGGAGAGAATCTCCGACGTGGGCAATCCCTGGCTGGACGCCGGAATTGTTTCTTTTTCGACAATTTCCGAAGACAACAAAAGCGAACCCCTTTATCTGACAAATAAGCAGGAATTTAAGAAATGGTATCCGGCCGATTTTATTACCGAGAGTTTCCCCGGCCAGTTTAAAAACTGGTTCTATTCGCTTTTGGCAATGAGTACGGTTTTGGAAAACACGGAACCCTTCAAGACCGTCTTGGGTTACGCGACGCTTTTGGCGGAGGATGGCAGAGCGATGCACAAATCCTGGGGCAATTCGATCGAGTTTAACGAGGGGGCGGACAAAATCGGAGTGGATGTCATGCGCTGGATGTTTTTGCGCCAGAATCCGGCAGAGAACCTTCTGTTTGGATATCATGTTGCCGACGAAACCAGAAGAAGATTCCATTTAAAACTCTGGAACGTTTATAACTTTTTTGCTACCTACGCCAATATTGACGGCTGGAAACCGGAAAAGATATCAAAGCCGTCGGTTTTGGACAAATGGATTTTAACCAGGCTGGGACAAACCGTCAGCGATGTTACCGCTAATCTCGAAAAGTACGATGCCTATTCGGCAAGTGGAGCAATTGAGGCTTTTGTTGATGATCTATCGCTTTGGTATATCCGTCGTTCCCGCGACAGAGTCGGACCTGCCGCAGAATCAAAGACAGATAAACCCTCTTTTTATCAGACAACTCACTTCGTTTTATTAAACCTTGCCAAACTTTTGGCTCCGTTTCTGCCGGTTGTATCCGAAGTAATCTACAAAAACTTAAACAAAGAAGAGTCTGTCCACCTGGCCGACTGGCCGGTTGTGGATTTAACGGTCGATAAGGCTTTGGTTGCTGAAATGGAAATTGTCAGGCAGGTTGTAGAGAAGGCACACGGCAAAAGAAAAGAATTAAAGATTCCAGTCCGCCAGCCTTTAAGCAAATTGACGGTTAAGAATCTGGAATTGAAAGAAAAAGGACTCACGGAGCTTATTATGGATGAGGTTAATGTCAAAAAAGTCGAATTCACCTCGGGAACAGGGGAATGGACAATTGAGCTTGACGCCAAAATTACACCGGAGTTGGAAGAAGAAGCCAAAGCCAGGGAGTTAATAAGGAAAATTCAGGATGAAAGAAAGAATATGGGCCTAAATCTTACCCAGAAGATATCCGTTGATAGCGACTGGATTCCTACGGATAAAAATCTTATTCAAAGAATCAAAAGTAAGACTTTGGCCTCGGATTTAAAATCTGGGGAGTTTAAGGTGGAAAAGCTCTAGCCATGCAAAGGGTTAAGTTACCCCCAAGAATCGATGCTCTATTTGTTGTTGGGATATCTCTACTGATTGTTATCGGGGTGATTGTTCTTTACGCCATCGCTCCTTCTTTATTTCCGTTATATTTTCTCTATCTGATTTTGGGAATCGGCGTATTTATTTTATTTTTACAAGCAGATTTTGAAGTAATTTCCATTTTTGCCAAACATGCATATGTCGCATCGATTGTGCTGCTAATTTTACCGCTTTTAATCGGACAGGTAACCAGGGGGGCTATCCGCTGGATACCCATAGGGGCTCTCACTATCCAGCCGGCGGAGCTGGTCCGACCCTTGCTTTTGGTTTTCTTTGCCAACTACCTGACCGAAAAGGAAATCAACGGGAAAAGACTCCTGACGGCCTTTTTCCTACTCAGCCTTCCGGTGCTTTTGATAGTCGTCCAACCATCTCTGGGAATTGCGGTTTTGGCGGTTGTGGGTTTTGTCGGGGTACTGATGGCCTCGACAATCAAGAAAAGGTATTTTCTTTGGGGAGCTTTAATCTTCGCTTTTTTGCTTCCGATCATCTGGATGGTTTTGGCCCCTTACCAGAAGCAAAGAATTATTACCTTTCTGGAGCCGGCCAAGGATCCTTACGGTACTGGCTATAACGCAATCCAATCCATGATTTCGGTCGGTTCGGGGAAAATATTCGGTAGGGGGCTGGGCAAGGGAGTTCAGACCCAACTGGCTTTTCTTCCCGAGCGGCACACGGACTTTATTTTTGCCTCAATAGCCGAAGAACTCGGATTGGTTGGTGCGGTGCTTGTCCTTTGTGCGGCCTTTTTTGTTTTGGGCCGGTTGGTGGGCATCTCCGAAAATACCAGGAGTCCTGCAGCACGAGCCTATGTTTCGGGACTATTCTTGATGCTTTTTGCCCAAACAATGGTTCATATCGGGATGAACCTGGGCCTGGTGCCTATTACGGGTGTTCCTTTCCCATTGGTATCCGCAGGGGGCTCTTCGTTTTTGGCGACCATGATGGGGTTGGGAATTGCCTTGGGGGCCAAGAGGCAAATTTCGGCTTGAGTTTAAGGCCAATGGGCGGTAGAATATCAAAGTTACATGGCAAAATACGCAATCGTCCAAATATCGGGTCACCAATACAAAGTTTCCGAAGGAGACGAACTTTTGGTGGATAGGCTTCAGGAAGAAGAAGCTCCAGCGGTTCTTCTTGTTGCCGATGGAGATAAGGTCACGGTCGGAACGCCAGTGATTGCCGGAGCAAAGGTCAGCTATAAAATATTGGGGGAAGAGAAGGGTCAAAAGGTCGAGGTGATCAAATACAGGTCCAAAAGCCGCTACCGAAGACATACGGGCTTTAGACATTCTTATACCAAAATACAGATTGGTAAGATTACTTCCAAATAATTTCTCCTTGTTAGTGTATCAATCTATAAACTTCTAATCTCTTGACAGCTGTGAAAATATTGTCTATATTGTTTTGAAATGGCTCACAAGAAAGCTGCAGGCAAAGCCTCACAACACATTAGCCCCGAAGGAAAAAGATTGGGAGTGAAGGCCTCCGACGGAACGAAAGTAGCCCCTGGAATGATTATTATCCGCCAGAGGGGAACCCATATCGGTTTGGGTAAAGGCGTGGCGGTAGGGCGAGACCACACAATCTACTCCGTGGCTAAAGGCAAAGTGAAATTCGGTAAAAGAAAAGGTCGAAATATAGTTTCGGTAATATAAATATGGCAGAAGAAGTTGTCCAAATAGAAGTCAACGAATTGCAACCCAACCCTTTACAACCCCGGGGTGCAATTACCCCCGAGAGCTTGGTGGATTTGGTGGATTCCATCAGAGAGCACGGAATTCTTGAGCCTTTGGTCGTGGCCAAGACTCCCGCGGGTTATCAAATAATTGCCGGTGAGCGCAGATGGCGCGCAGCCAAATTGGCGGGAATGACCCACCTTCCTTCAATTATCCGCGAAACCTCCCCCAAGGGAATGCTGGAGATGGCCTTGGTTGAGAACGTTCAGAGGGTCGATTTAAATCCGCTGGACAGGGCCAAAGGGTTTGAAAGACTGATGAACGAATTCGGTTTAACCACCAGCGAAATCGCGGTCAGAATCGGCAAGTCGGTCGCCTATGTCTCGAACTCGATAAGGCTATTATCGCTTCCGGATGCGCTTAAGGACGGACTCCTATCGGGTCTTATCTCCGAAGGCCACGCCAGAGCCTTGGCTGCAATTGACGATCAGCCCTTGATGGTTGAGGCTTACAAAATAATTCTCAGGGAATCCGGTTCGGTCAGGCGGGCGGAGGAGCTGGCCCGAAGAATGAAAGCCAAATCCAAGCAGTCGGTGGAGCGACAGGGTTCGGGTTCCGCCAGAAAAATGCTGCAGATTGTTTCCGAAGAGATAGACAAGATGCAAAGCGATATCCAGGAAGCCTTAAGCGAAGAGGGGACAGACGAGACAAAAAAGACACAGGTTAAGTTGGTACGTTCAAGACGCGAAACCAGAGTGACCTTTGTCTTTAAGGGTGGATTGGAAGAAACGGAAAACAGACTTCAAAAAGTATATAAAGCCCTCACCGAATAACCTTAGAAGTTATAATTGGCAGCTTTTACTTTTCTTGTTTCCTGCGGAGGCCAATAAACCAACCAAGCCCTTCCCACCAAATCTTTTTTTGGAACAAAGCCCCAATAACGTGAGTCCGAAGAATTGGCCCGGTTATCGCCCATTACAAAGTATTCGTCGGGAGGAACGGTGGCAATCTCTCCTTCTTGTAGAAAGTAAGCGCCCGAGGTCGGTGTTCCTGCCGAAAGATAGGTTTCTTCAAGAATTTCTCCATTGATTATGATTCTGCCTTCTTTTATCGAAACCGTTTCTCCCGGAAGCCCGATAATTCTTTTGATGTATTCCTTATCCCGCTCCAGAGGAGGAATGAAAACGATAACATCACCCCTTTGGGGGCTTTCCTTCAATATTTTATATTTGACCTTATCGGTTAAGAGATATTCCTTGTCGTGGAAATTGGGCTCCATGCTGTTGCCGTCTATTTTGTGGGGTTGAAAGATAAAGAGATAAGAAAAAAGGAATATGGCGAAAGCCAGGACAACGACCTCTAAAATGTCCAAAAAAAATGCGCCAAAACGCCTAAACATAATGTAATTATAGTTATCTTAGCGGAGCAAATACAAGAGAAACTCTAAAGGTAAATGCTTTGGTTTCTCTCCGGCCCGACGGATACAAACTCCACGGGTAATCCTACCAGTTCCTGAATGGTCGTAAGATAAAAGCTGCATTTTTCAGGTAGCGACCTAATGTCTTTGGCCCCGGAAGTGTCCTCGCGCCAGCCTTTAAGATTTATATAGATAGGGACCGCCCTCGCCATCGTATCGGGGTATCCAAATTTGTAATCGTGTCCGTGGTCACGGTAGGCCGCACAGATTCGAATTTCGTCGAAGCTATCCAGTACATCGAGCTTGGTGATAGCCAAGGATTTTACGCCGCTTATCATCGCCCCGTATCTTATCGCCGGAATATCTATCCAACCACACCTTCTGGGCCTTCCCGTTGTGGCACCGTATTCCTTGCCACGCTCTCTTAAGGTTGCACCGATCTCGTTTTCAAGCTCGGTGGGCATCGGGCCTTCGCCGACCCTGGTTTGATAAGCCTTGGTAACCCCTATGATTCTTGAGATATTCGCATATATTCCGGTCGCCTGGGAAAATCCCGATAGAGTGGGGTGGGTGGAGGTCACGAAAGGATAGCCACCCAAATCCAAATCCAAGAGCGCTCCCTGTGCTCCTTCCCCCAAGATGTTATTGCCCCGCTTATGGAAGAGCCGAATAAGAGGGAGAACCTGGGAGATTATGGGGGCAAGTGTATCCGCGGCCTTGCGTAAATCTTCAAGTATACTGTCGTAATCGTATTGGGGTTCGGAAGTATCCAGCATTAATTGGGTCAGCTTTTCTTGCCAGGCAAGCTCTTTCGCCAGAATCTCCGGTAGGCGGGGGTCTAAGATATCTTTAACTTTTAAGCCGACCCTTTCGGTTCTGTCGGCAAAAACAGGCCCTATTCCTTGACCCGTTGTACCGATTTTTTCTTCCCCCCTGGCAGTTTCCCTCAGCCTATCCCTTTGAATGTGCCAAGGCATGATCAGGTGGGCTTCCTCCGAGACGAGAAGGTTGGCTTTGCTAACTTCTATTCCTTTGGCCTTAAGCTCTGCAATTTCTCCCAGTAGCACATTGGGGTTGACCGCAACCGTCTGCGCGATAACAGAGATTGCTTCGGGATTGAATATTCCCGAGGGAATCTGGTGAAATTTAAATTCCCCATGTTCGTTTTTTACGGTGTGCCCGGCATTGGGTCCGCCATTAAAACGCACCACCATCTTGGCTCTTTGGGCCATAACATCGACGAGTTTTCCCTTACCTGAATCTCCCCAGGTAGTATCCAGTACGACATTGGTCCCGCGCCACCTTGACAATCTTTCTGTCATTTAACGATTTTTCCCGAAAGACCAATATACCCCTCGGGCCTTAATTTTAAAAGTAGATTTTTCGATTTGGCGGTTAGCCGAAAAGACTCGACAACTTCTCGCCAATCTTCTTGTTTCCAGATGCCCTTTTTTGTCAAAGCCGCAACTTTTTCAAAGGCCTTCGTATCTCCCTCTTTTCTTAATATAACCTGCAGGGCTTCGGCAAGTATTCTCCAGTCAGAATTTAACTCTCCAACTATTTTTTCTTTGTCGGGAGAAATATTATCCAGCCCTTTTAATAAAGATAAATAGCCGACAAGGCTGTGGGCAAAGGCAACGCCGAGGTTTCTCAGGACCGTTGAGCCGGATAAGTCCCTCTGAAGTCTGGAGATAGCAATTTTGGAAACGATGGTTGTTGCGATTCCGTTTGCGAAGAAAAGATTTCCCTCACTGTTTTCGAAATCGATGGGGTTTACCTTCTGGGGCATGGTGGATGAGCCTACCTGCCCGGCTTTACTTTTTTGGATAAGCCAGCCGTCGGAGACATATCTCCAAAGATCCTGATTTAAATTGATCAGGACGAGATTGATCCGCTCAAGAGTCTGCAGCAGTTCGACAATATCGTCATTGGGGGCAATTTGCGTTGTAAGAACATGAAATTCAAGTCCGAAAGATTTCACAAAACGGCGGCTAAAGGCAGGAAGGTTTACGGAAGGAAAGACAAGACAGAGCGCGTTCCAACCCCCTACCGCACCTGAAAATTTTGCTGAGAATTTGAGGGTTTTTAAAGATGTTATTTGAGCCTCAAGTCTTTGGCTAAAAACCGCAACCTCTTTTCCCATTGTCGTGGGAATAGCCGCTTGTCCGTGTGTGCGGCCGAGCATTGCCAAATTCCTGTAAGTACGGGCAAACGTACGGAGGTTTTTATGGATTGACAAGAGTTCGGGTAAAAGAACTTTGATAAGCGCTTCTTGGGCAAGACATCGCCAGCAGATATTGTTAATATCCTCGGAGGTTAACCCGATATGCAGATAGGGAATGGTACCTTTGAAAGAGCTTTTCTGAAATTTTTCTCTTAGAAAATATTCTACCGCTTTAACGTCATGGTGGGTGGTGTTTTCTATCTTTTTTACCATCAACCCGTCTCTTAAGGAAAAATCCGAAATTAATTTTTGTAGATATGCCTTTTCTTTTTGGGTGAACCCTCTTATTAATCGGCTCTCCGAGAGATAAAGAAGAAATTTTAGCTCAACTTCAACTCTCTTTTTAATCAGGGCAAATTCCGAAAAGAAAGGGGAGAGCGGGGCGGTTAGTCGGCCATAGCGGCCATCGACAGGAGAGATGGCAGTAAGCTTGTGTTCATCTATTTGTTCCGCCATCCGTTTTCATTAACTACCACATCGTGCGGTCCGCTTTCCTTTAAGCCTTGGGAGGTTATTCTTACAAATTTTGCCTTTCTCCACAAGTCCAATAATTCCTTTGCACCACAGTAGGAAAGACCGGAGCGGATATTAGCTGACATTTTTTCAAGAATTTCCTTAACAGGGCCCTTATAAGGGACCATACTTTCAATTCCTTCGATGTGTTTTGCGTAATCCTGGGACAAATTCTCTCCGTTTTTCTTGATATGATTTTTCTTTTCCTTAAAGGAAGTAGAAGCGTAGTACCTCTTAAAATCCTTACCTTTTAGGGTTATTTTTTCTCCGGGGGCCTCATCTGTTCCGGCAAACTGGCTACCAGCCATGACAGCCGATGCACCCGCTGCCAGAGCTTTAACTACATCACCGGAGTTTTTAGTTCCTCCGTCGGCGATTATTGTCTTTCGGTGGCGCCTGGCTGCCCTTGCGGCTTCCAAGATGGCCGACATTTGCGGTACCCCAAAACCCGTTTCGATCCTAGTAATACAAATGGTTCCCGGTCCAACCCCGACCTTGACGCAATCGGCTCCGGCCCTGAAAAGAGCGTCCGCACCATCGTAGGTGGCGATATTTCCGGAGACGATATCAACACTTTTACCGAATTTTTGCCTAAGTTTCTTGGTTGCCTCGGTTGCCTTGCGCATGTGTCCGTGGGCAACGTCAAGAAACAAAACTTCGGCTCCGGCTTTGACCAGCTGCTCCGCCCGATCAAACATTCCGTTTCGTAAGCCAACCGCGGCCGCAACGGTTAACCCCTCTTTTTTGACGGCCGCAACCATATCCGCTTCATCCTCGGCGCTCATAAAACGGGGGAGGACTCCAAGAGCCCCGAGTTTGCCCAAGGTCACAGCCATTTTAATACCGGTCACATCAGTCATGTTGGCGCTTAAAAGGGGAAGCTTGAGGGTGAGCTTGGGAGTAATTCGGGTAGTGAGATCAACATCTTCGCGGGAGGCAATTTCCGAATAGCGGGGGATAAGCAGCACATCGTCGAAGGAAAGGCCTAGGGGAAACTTCTGATCCATATTTGTGTAATGATATGAATCATTACATTTAACTTTATACGCTGGTGAAAAGGTCTGTCAACTGGCAGTGAAAATCTCTAGGGTGATATAATATTGGATTACACAGGGTCGCTTGGCTCAGCGGTAGAGCGTCGCATTCACATTGCGAAGGCCGGGGGTTCGAATCCCTCAGCGACCACCTCCAAAAAACAAGCGCCCCTTTTTCAACACTTTCGTGTCGGAATCCTTGCGGATTCGGGGCGCTTCTTGTCTTACTCATCGGATACTTCTGTCAGTACTCCTAAGGTGTTGACCTTGCCGGTATAGTTCTGGCCGACCTCGAAGATCTGCCAAGCGGCTAAATCAACCGTATAGGAGTAGGTTTTCTCCTCGTCGTCGACGAAGAGAACTTCGTAGGCCTCGTTCCTCCCCGACTCCCTCTCGTTATCCTCAAGGGTGAAGGGAGGCCAAAAGGCCGTATGGTCCGACCCCTGCGAAACCTCGGTTCGGTCAAAGACCCAACGTTCAATTTCGTAGGTATACCTCGTCGCGTAGACGGGTACCTGCTCGTAATCCGTGACCGTTCGGTACAAGGTGTCACAGACGGTCGAGTAGTCCGTGACCGAGTCACAGACGGTCGAGTACTCAGGCCGGTCGCAGTAAACATCCGAAAAGAAACCATTGCCGTCATCACTGCTCCCGCAGACATAGGAGTCGTAGCCTGTAACTTCTTGGCTGCACTCCTGATGCGAGCCAGAAACTTCCTGATGACAGTCTTGATACGGTTCCTGATGGGACCCGACCTCAACGCTGTCGTAGTGGTGGATAGCCTGTCCCTCGCTTTGGTATCTGCCTCCGGCGGGGATGGACCAATCCTCTTCCACGACAGTGCGGTACTCTTCGACGGTGACCGTTCTTTCCCAGGCGAAGCCCGAGACGGTCAAGGGCACGTCGTGGCGTGCGAAAAGCAGAAATCCCAAAAGACCCAGAAAGGCCGCTCCTGCACAAATAGCCGCAGGGATCTTCAGTTTAGAAAAGAGACTGCCCTTCGGCGTACTTGTCTCCTGGGAATAAACCGCGGATGCGGGTTTTTCCTCTTCGGGGAATTCATCTCCCGAGCGGGGAATGCTTCCAAGACCGTAGGTCTTGGTTTTACGGGAAGGGCTCCCGTCCTTTTTGGCACCGCACTGTCCGCAGAAAGCGGAAGTGCCGACATTGTCCTGGCTGCAGTGCTCGCAAGTCCAGTCTGGACCTGCACCTGCAAGGGCCAGGAGTTTCGGATCGGTTACCTCCGGTTCTCCTTCCGGGAGGTAGAACTTGACGTTGGCGGGACGGGGGCTTCCGCACTGCGAACAGTACTTGAAACGCCCTCTCACGCCTTTCGTGCCGCATGAGCGGCAGTCCCAGCGTCCTTCACGTTTGGCCATAGTTCCTCCTGATGAGTATTGAAAAGTGCGAATTTCCGCCCGAGCGGATGCCAGTATTATACCCTATAGCCTCAAATTTAGCAAGAATTTGTATGTTTAGGTCTAAGCCTATAATTTGATATTTCATATACCTAGGACTATAATATCGCTATCCTAGAGTCGCACTCTTACAAAATCAAAGGAGGAGCTATGAAAAAGCATCTGCTTTGGATCGTTCCGTTGGCTGTCGTCATCATCGCCTTCTTCCCCAACACGGACGTACCCGTACACGAGGGGTGGGAGAGTCCCTTTCCGGGATTGATTACAGCGATACAGCCGGATGTGATGAGGACCGAAGAGATGTGGAGAGAAACGTACTATTTCGGACTCTTCGCTTCTCTCGATTCTACGCACATACTGGCCCCGGAATGGCGGTGGCACGGAAGGTTGAGATTGGGATTTCGGCCTACAGCCTTCGACGGTACTACCAAGGTCATGTTCACGCTTGACCTGGCTCATAGCGGTTGGGATGTCAGCATGAACGCCTACGACGACAGAGTCGGAAAGGAGTATGTCTTCGACATCCGGCGCTTTTCCTATGCCGTCGCCGAATCCGAACGTGAGGATAACCACGAGGCGTTCATTGCCGACCTCATTGTTTTCCCGGGTCTCGAATGCCGCGGGTTCGCTTTCGTTCGCCGGCTCGAGGAAGGGGAGAGATGGAGGTATATTCCTCGCTGTCCCCTGTGGGACGAGTTGTCGTACTAGGAGTAGGAGCCTGATTGAGGCATAAGCCAAAGATCAGGCTCTTTTTTTGTTATAATTACTTCAATGAACAAAAAGCTCTTTCTTCTTGTCTGGCTTCTATCCATTCTCCTTGGTCCGGTTACCGTTTTGATTTTTATTCTTAGATCTCCCGTTCCTTTAAACAACCTGCTTGTTGTGAATCTTATCCAAAGAGTTGTGGGGCTAGTGGCCTTTGTCCTTCTTTTCTGGCAGGTTGTTTTGGGCTCTTTTATGCAGAAATGGATAGAGAAGCTAGGAGCCTGGGTCTTTAAATGGCACCTGACCGAAGGGGCAGTGGCTTATAGTCTAATTCTTCTTCACCCCCTGGCTCTTTTGGTCTTTAACTACATCGCCAGGCACGTCATTGATCCCTTTTATGTTTTTACCGATTTTTGCCTGATGTGTAAAACCCGCCCGGAATTTTTCTATACCCTTGGAAGACTATCGTTTTGGCTGGTCTCGGCGGCTGTTTTGGCAGCCAAACTTAGAACCTTGCCCTGGTGGAGGGAAAACTGGAGAAAGTTCCACATCCTAAATTATGCGGTGTTCTTGTTGGTTGCGGTGCATTCCTTCTTTATCGGTAGCGATTCCCGCTCTTTCCCTTTTGTGATTTTCTACATTTTCTCTGTTCCGGCCGTTCTATATATAATAGCGGTCAAGCTTATCTCCTACCTCAAAACTTCATAAATGGTCTAATTGTGTTAAAATAGGCCGTCTTTTCGCGCATTCACAATTTCCAGAATTCATACCCTAAGCCCTAAAGGAGGCCGGCGATGGACATGACTTTGGAGTTCTGGCTCGACTTCGACAGCAAGGACAGAGACGTGCTGTTGAAGGTGGCAAACCAGGCAATTGTCAAGGTCGAAAGGGAGGTTCGGGGATTCCTCATCAAGAGTCAGCAGATGCTGATGCCCCAGGACGCGACGGTGGTCGTCTGGCGTATGGTCGTGGATACCAGCCAGGAAGCAGGAATTCGCAAGTCCCTGCCCTATTGGTTCCGCTTCTACGCCAACGAGGCCGGGGTTCTGCCGGAGAAGTCCAGGGAGCTCCTAAAGCAGGAGAATGCAGCCCGTTCCGGCAAGGCAGCCCCACCCCCACTGGGGAAGAGGATGATTGCCATCCCCAATATCCCGGCGAAGAAGTGGTGGGAGTTCTGGAAGTAGGTCAGAAGGTTGCGATGCGGATTAACCGCTGAAACACCACCCGGTGCGCAACCTTGTTCTTCAATTAAAAAAGCAAAGCACCCTTTTTTCAACACTTTCGTGTCGGAAGACTTGCGTCTTCAGGGTGCTTATTGCTCCTTTCCGGGAATTAGAGGCTCCTCAGCCAGAGGCGGATCCGGTACCAGCCGTAGAGCATGATACAGATCAGGATGACCGCCAGGGACCAGGGTAGGAAACCGTAGCCCCACGAATGCAGGATCAGGTTGGCTCCTCTGGGCCCTTCAGGTTCAAGGTTCCACTGATGGTTGGGATAGTTCACGTAGTGTCTGAAAGGCATCCTTATGAACCCCCGAGCGAACATCAGCGGGTAATCAGGTCCGAACTCTCCCACGTAGGTTAGTACTTCCCTGCCGAATTCATCCTCCATGGGAAAAACGAAGGCGGGGTGAGGAGTGAAGGATAGGAACTCCTCTATTGACCACTCCAGCCCACCTTCACTTTGCCAACGCGCCAGGAGTCTGGCGGTTTCTTCCGGAGGCTCTGGGGCGGGAATCCAGACCGAAAAGGTCGAGGTTTTCTCCCCCAGATCACTCCAGGATAGACCCACCACGAGCCCGAACATGACGATGATTGCCAGAACGGAAAAGGCGCGACCAACTCTCTGCTGCTTGGTCTCCATGATTCCTCCTTATGGAAAAGAGCGAATGGGGAATTGTAGCACGGTCAAGGCCAAAAATCAACCTATAGTTGATATCTTCGCGGGTGGGGGGTATAATATCCTATGTCCTAAATAGGACAAATTTCGCACCTAAAAAGGAGGTTCTCGTGACTACCGGCTTTATCGCCAAGAGGTTGAGCTGGTTGATCATCTGCACGGTGGCTGGAATCCTGGCGGCTTTCGCCTGGGAAGAGGCGCAGATCGTGAAGTCCACGGTGACGGTTGTCGAAGGTGGGGGATTGCTCTCCATCTTCATCCCGTTCTTCGCCTTCTGGGCTGCCATCGCCATCCTGCTCATTGCCATGGTGCAGTTCTTTCGCAAGTAGCACCTCGGGTGCACGGTGGGGCGTGTAAGCGCGCATAAACGGATAACCTCCGCTTGTGTCCCGCTTCCGCCCCACCAGATCTTTCTTCTTTGGTTACACCACTTCAGATAATATGGTAGAAGTTAAGGAAGTTTTTGTCCCCAGGCCTCAATTTCTCCAGTGTAGAGCTTAAACGGGAGGTTCTTTACTTTGGTCTTTCTTACCATCTTCAATAAGAATTCGAAAAAATTAGGCTGGTAATAGCGGAGGCGATTCAAAATATATTCGAGAGAAAAAACATGATAGGTATTTCTCACTAAGATATTTTTAAACCCTGCTTTTGCAAGCGCCACCTCGATGCTCTTTTTAGAAAAGTAGAGTATGTGTTCACGGGGTTTGTAATGATACCAAAGGGGACCTAATAATTTTGCCCAAAGACCCCGCACGTCGGGGGTAACAAGGAAGATAATCCCACCGGGTTTCAGTATCTTGTAAGCCTTCTTTAACTCATCCTTTGGGTTTGGAATATGCTCTATTACGTCTTGGTAGGTAACAACTTCGAAGAAGTTGGGTGGGTAAGAATTATTCTCCAGAACCCCCTCGTTAACCTTGAGGCCTTTTCCCCTGGCAAAAACCACGGCATAATGCGAAATTTCGATTCCCTGGATGTCTTTCCATCCTCTAGTCTTAGCTTCGGCAAGAAAATCTCCCAAGGCACAGCCGACATCGAGAAGTGTGCCTTTTTTGCCCAATGTTTTTTCGATTTTTTCTAATCTGCCCGAAAATGTTTTACGGTTAATTCTCATCGCCTCAAAATAATTAGCGTAACCACCCTTTGGGTTTTCATTTATAAAGTAGGTTTTATCGTAAATAGCGGAGATCTCTTCGGGGGGTAACTTGTCCCAAACCGTCTCGCATTTGGGACATTTCGCCAGCTTATAGCCCGGCATAGCCCAGTATTCGGTTATACGAGAGTTTTTACATACCGGGCAAATGTTTTTGGAACGATTTGTCTTTTGCATACACTACTTCCTTGCAAGAATCTCAAAATCCCAAACCGTCTCGATCTTTCGATAATTTTGTCTAATAAGCCGGGTTATGTCAGAATCCTTTTCTCTCCAGGTTTCTAATAAGACGAGGTCGGTTTTCGCTTGTCCCAGATCCTCTACCACCTTGACCAATGCTTCCTTAGATAGCAAGTTTTCTACAGTATAGAGCTCGCGTGTCGGCGGCTCTTTGTCCAAGATGAAATATACCATGGGGGCATATGAGTAAACAAATATCGATCTGTTGACAAAAAGACCATCCTTATTGTCGTTTAAAAAGTCCACAATAGTTTTATATTTTTCATCAACAATTATTGTTTCTCCCCTTATAGTCACCGGATCTCTAAGCCTTAGATAAGGGGTTTCGAAAGTGTAATAGCTCATAAATAAAGTCTTATAAAACCCTATGAGTATAAACAGAAAGATTGATAGCAGGGCAAATTTCCTGATTGGTCCTTTATAAACTAGGGTTGCAACCATAAAGACCAACAGGACACAGGGAACTCCAAAGGTAAAATGGGCAAGATCGGCTGTCGGCCATACCACTAGAAGAAAGTGGAATACCGAGGAAATAAAAATGCCCACAAGAAGCGGTTTAATGCTCCTCTTTATAAAAAGACTCAACCCTAGAATTGTAATGAAGAATATTGGTGTTAAGTATAGATAGGTCTTTATAACCCACTTGAATATTTCACCAAGATTACTCGGCAACTTACTTAACATTGGATAAGGAGAATATAAAGTCTGCCCCCGAGCTGCCATGAGCGAGCGAAAAAACAATTCCTTTATGCCCGTGAAATCGGGATTACTTAGTAAGATGATAGAAAGGCTAACGCCCGCGATGGCAATAAACGGTATTAGAAAATGTAGAAACCCTTTTACCAACCTCCCTCGACAGATAAGGAGTATAAAAACTATAGATGTGACGAGCGATACTGTGCCCAGATTCTGCTTGGTTAAAATATTCCCCCACACGGCAATTCCCGCCAACGAAAAATAGCGAAGGTTTTTTGTTTCGCTGTATCTGATGAAGCACAAGGTGGTAACTAAGAGGAAGAGCAGGCTTAAGGATGAAGGCCAAAGGAAATTTGCGTGGGGGAAACCCCATGCGATAAGCGCTAAAGCAATCAGAAGTGCGTTTTTTTTGCCCGCTAACTCTTTGGTAATTTCATATCCCAAAAGAACCGTAGCCAATGAGATAACAAGCGCGAGCCACCTGAGCTTCAGTATTCCTACCCCGAATATTTTAAACACGATAGTCCCAACCCAGGCTGTCAGCGGAGTGTATTGAAAATAGAAATCTTTGTAGGGAATTTTTCCAAGATAAGTCAGGTATGAGGATTCAACTATGTACCCCTCATCATAAACGGTAAGACCCTTATTTAGAAAAAAAGAAAAATAGGCAAGGGATAACAAAACAATCAGCAAATAAATAATAAAGTTAGAATACTTACTGGACAATTTCATTTACAGGGTGGCCTTTTGGAGGATTATAGCATCCTTGCGCGGTGACCTACGATTACTTGTTCCGAACTTTTTGTAAGCCAAATTTCAAAGTCATTGACAAGGATAAGGAAAAAGAGGACTATAGGTAAAGGAAGTTATACCAATGAACTTTCCTTACCACATTGTTGGTAGTTAGCGACCGCCGTCGAGGCGGTTTTTTATTGGTGTAGGAAGGAGGTGAAAAAAATGAGAAAAAATATAATTCAAGGAGTTCTTGGAGGGTTACTTGTTTTGGCGTTGGTATTTGGGTTCGCCGGTATTACTAAGGCTGACGTAAACCCCGTAACACCCAGCACTAACGATATTAATCGCACAAACGGCTGGGCACATGTTGACCAGCTCAGTATGGGTGTGGGTACAACGGATTTACAGTTTATCAGTACAAGAGCCTTTTATAGCTGTTTCGAGTACAGGACTGACGGTGATACTACCCAGATACTTGCAGAAAACGGCGGAATAAATTACAACACAGCAATAATTGACGGTCTTTATCCGTATATTTGCGAGTTCAACAGTAGTGAAACCCTAACAATTCCAGCAAACGAATATGTAGAAGTTCGCATGGTGTTCGGTGCCGAAAGGGACGAGCGTTTTGACTGGACAAGGTTTGAGGTCGAAACCCCACCTGTTGTTGTTGCTTCCGTTAATGGAGGTGGCCATTTGCTACAAGGAGAGGAAGGCGCTAAACGCAAAGATTGGTTCGACGTCAGTTTTGGTGGTTGGGTAAATCAATACTCCGATGATTCACTTGTGGCTGATTTTCAGGTTAACTTACATAATGTAAGTGTAGAAGGGTTAGATAAATCAGTGTTTCATGGTAGCGATGTTGCTGCGTTAAACTTTTTCGATGGAGACGACGTCAGCTGTAATGACGCGGTTAACTTTACTATCAACGGCGTGTGGAATGGTGTACCTGGTTACTCGATGATTTTCCGAGCCGGCGACTTTGGGTCTCCGAATACAAAAGACACCGTACGGGTGACAATATTCCAGAATGAAAATGGTATCGGGCCAGTTGTATATGATACTTGGGAAAATTGGCCGGGCGACTTCCCTAACGAGAGTACCTGTGTTGGTACGGCCAGGACTGGTTTGGACACGGGTAATATTACTATTACCCAATAGTACAGAAGGATGAGACGACCTGCCGGTGGTCTTGTTGTTGGGATGTTGGTGTTTGAAAAGGTATTTAATATACACAGTGAAAAAATCGGTCCGGCTTGATATCTATTTATCGGAGTTAAATGATTAATAGGGAAGCTGCGATAAGCCTAATAGGATAATCATATAAAATTTGACTGAATGGAAACTTGGTGATATATAAGTAAATAAGCTAATCAGTTAAATCAACTGCAAGCGCCGGAGGGCGCTTTTTTTATGGAAATAAATAAGTTGCAAACCCGTCAGCGCTTTTGATGTAATTCGATTAGATAAAATAAGCATGGATATCGACCTTGTATCTAAAGAGCAGAAAAAAGTAATCGCGAAGACACTTCTCGATCTAAACTATTCCGCGATTGAAATAGCTGAATTTTTGGGTATTAACAGATCAACTGTTTATAGATATGGCGAGCAACCTACGAGTAAGGAAATGCAACATTTTGCGACAGAAATTAAAACTATATTTACAGTAAAACAGTATCGGATAATTGCAAAAATTTTAGCTCGAATGGAGGTACTTGTTGAAAGGACTTTCGATCTCAAGGGCCTTATTAAAGCATTTAATTCATTGGGAAAAAGTATACAGACCAGTCGTGATATAAATTCAAACAGTGAGGACTAAATTTGAATACATAATATGCACGAGTCCGTGTATACCTGCACGCGTGAAAAGGGAAAGAGACGAGAGGGTAGGGAAGAAGGCAATAAAGAATTAAAAATCTAAAACTAAGGATTCGAAAACAAGGGAAGGAAAAATTGAAGAAAAGAGCAAGACAGCAATAACTGCTTATGTCGTACAATATTTACCTACTTTGAACATAGAGAACATAAGAACTAAGTGTTTTTAGGTTGGCAATCAGAAATTTACAGAAGCCAATCCCCCATTTACTAATCTGTTGGGAAATATTTCTGTGAATACTATTAATACCATATGGAAAAAGAAAGAATATATAATAAGGGAGGCAACTTTTTCGGTATTTATGCCCTTAAGGAGGAACTTAAATGAGTATAACCGCAATAATTCTCTGCAAGAACGAAGAACAAAACATCGCGGACTGTCTTAGAAGTCTGAAATTCTGCAACGAAATTGTCGTTGTCGATGATAAATCTTCCGATAACACAGCCGAAATTGCCAAGAGTTGTGGTGCTAGGGTTTACGAAAGGGAGCTTGGGGAAGATTTTTCAGCGCAGAGAAACTTCGGACTTAAAAAAGCAACAAATGAATGGGTTTTATTTATCGATGCGGATGAACGGGTAACCGAAAAGCTGGCATCCGAAATAGCAAAGATCATCA
This sequence comes from Candidatus Woesebacteria bacterium RBG_13_46_13, assembly GCA_001791995.1. GTDB lineage: Bacteria > Patescibacteriota > Microgenomatia > UBA8517 > UBA8517 > RBG-13-46-13. The sequence goes on along the minus strand of MGFR01000003.1, from coordinate 136,705 downwards.
AGCAGGAATCTGATTTTTCCGGATACTACATAAAAAGACAGGATGTTATCTGGAGAAAAACGCTAAAGCACGGTGAATTCGGAAGCATAAAGCTTTTAAGACTGGCAAGGGTGGATAGAGGAAAGTGGGTCAGGAAAGTTCATGAGCATTGGATCATCCAAGGAAAGGTTGGGAGTTTGGAGAATGCTTTAATGCATTATCCTCATGCAACCTTAAGAGAATTTATATCGGACGTAAATTGGCAGTCCGGCCTGCATGCCGAAGCAAACGCAAGAGAGGGGAAAAGGTCCAATCTTTTTAAAAGCGTTTTTTACCCTAAACTTAAATTTCTCAACAACTGGATAACAAAGAAGGGATTTCTCGACGGGACAGAAGGATTTGTCGCCGCCTTGATAATGAGTTTTCATTCATTTTTGGCTTGGAGCAAGCTATGGATAAAACAAAGAGAAAAATAGTAGAAGGGCTTTTTTATCTTTATCTGGTGTTATTTCCATTTGGGCAATTAACCAGAATGGAATTAGCTTTAGGCGGTACCTCGATACCTATTCATCCTACGGATTTTATCGTTGGGCTTATTTTTATCTTGGTTCTTTTGAGCAAGTTTCCAAAGCCTAAAGTCTTCCGGCATATAAAAAATTTTGTTTATCTTGCGGGCTTTTCATTCTTACTCTCCTTTGCTGTTTTTAAAACATCCGCGGTTTTATTGGGAGGGCTCTATCTCCTACGTCTGGGTGCATATTCGTTTATGTTTTTGGCTGCGGTAACACTGGTTAAGCAAAAAGAAAAATGGCTGGGCATGCTGATGGCGGTTTGTACCGCAATCGGAGTATTTGGTTGGTTTCAATATTTTGTTTATCCCGACCTGAGGGCGCTTTACGCCTGGGGCTGGGATGATCACCTGCTAAGGATGGTGGGGACATTTTTGGACCCGACCTTTACCAGCATCTTTTTGGTTTTCGGATTTCTTTTTTCGATAGTGCAATTCTTTTTCAAAAGGAAAAAAGTTTTTGCCGTTTTGGCAATATTTTTCCTGATCTCGGTGGCCTTTACCTATACGCGGGCAGCCTATATTGCTCTCATTGGTGGTTCGGTAGCTATACTGATTGCTCTGCGTAAAGTTAAACTAAGCCTGCTGATTGTTGCTGCCCTGATTGCTGTCGCCGTTTTTCTTCCCAGGGGGGCAAGTGAAGGGGTGAAGCTTGAGAGGTTATACAGCGTTTACGCAAGACTTACCAATTATCGGCAAACCGCAATAATTTTTAGCAAAAGTCCTTTATTCGGCGTTGGCTACAACAATCTTTGTTTGGCCAAAAGATCATATTTGGGTTTCATAGATCCTAATTCCCATTCCTGTTCCGGATCGGACTCGGGATTATTACTTATTCTGGCTACCACTGGGGTCGGCGGTTTTTTGGTTTTTACAAAAATGGCAATAGAGATTTTCAGAAGCATCGGGAAAGGTAATTACGGGTTATGTTTTTTGGGTGCCTCGGTCGCGCTCGGCCTACACGGCTTTTTCGTAAACAGTTATTTCTATCCTTGGGTAATGGGCTTCATGGGAATATCCCTTGCCCTGGCTCTTAAGGAGAAAACTTCAGGGTGAGGGACTTTTCGGTGACGTTTCCGGCTTTATCAGTCGCCTTGAGGTTAAAAATATTATCACCCTCGCTGAGCGTGGTTGCATAAGTAAAGCTTCCGTCATCTTCCACCTTAATTGGTCTGTCGTTGATAGTGAGGGCAGCTTCCGCTTCGGATGTACCCTGAATTGTGACCTGCCTTTGCATTGAGCCGAAAAATTCGCTTCCGTCCGAGGGAGAGCCTATCTCGATTTTCGGCTCATCTTCGTCAAAAAGAACAACATAAGTTTGGGTTTTTTGACTTTCGTTGCCGGCTGCATCCTTGGCTTTGAAAGCCAGTTTGTTTTCGCCTTTCTTGAGGGTTAGGGAAAAGACATATTTGCCGTCCCGGTCTGCGACTACCTCTTCATCGGAGGTGTTAAAAGTTAAGATCACGGTTGAGGCGGCTTCGGCGGAGCCTGAGACCTCGAGGGTGGATTTATTTGTGGCATCAGGCAAGGAACTAACTTGAGGAGGAGAGGGGGGGGTTGTGTCATTTTTTTCAACAGGCTGGGCGGTTTTCCTCAAATCGGTCAAAAATGCGGCGAATTTGGCAATGGTGGGAAGTCCAAATGTAAGAAGAACGATTACGGCAGCAAGGGAGAGAAACAAAAAAGTAGCAGCCCTCCTGATGTTTCTTTTTTCTTCGCTACTGGCCAACCTCGAATAATGACTTCTCATATCTCAGAGCCGATGAGAGGAGTTGAACCCCTAACCTCTCCCTTACGAAGGGATTGCTCTGCCATTGAGCTACATCGGCAATTAACTGGAATTATACCATTGAAAGGAAGGACAGGCGAAGCGCACGATTTTCAGGCAGAGGCCTGAAAAGAGTCCTTCCTTGGACTTGCTAGAACAGAGTCACGTACCCGAGCCTTTGGGCCAGCCGATCGTAGCCCTCGAAAAACGCATCTAGGTCCTTGGGGGCTGCGATGTGCCAGCAGTTCTGGTTCTCCACGTCGGGATTGATTGAGCAGAACTCCTTGCCGTGGAAAATCAGAAATTCGACGGGGTCGAGGAATATCCCTCCGGAGAGGTCCCCGTCCGAGTGGAAGTTCATCCCCTCGATCAGGAAGACCGCTCCCCTGTCGGCCTTGACGAACTCGATTCTGAGTTCGACGTCGGTCCAGGGAAACCCTACGACCTTGACCACCCTACTGGCCGAGAACCGGTAGATACCTGCATTTTCGTGAACCTCGGGGAAGGGTTTCCAGCCCTTCGCGGTACAGAGGCTGACAAAGTACTCGTGAATCCTTCGCATGACGGTTTCAGCGGAAGGTTTAGACATACTTCCTCCTTGTTTGTTTGCGCTTCGCCTGTCAATGTGCAGGCCCATAGTATATACCTGGATAGCCTCAGAAGCAACCTAGTAGCCGGTGAACTTTTCGGAGCGAACTTTATTGGAGGTAACTCCAAGTTTTCCCAGTAAATCCTCTACCGCATCCACCATGGCCGGTGGTCCCGAAATCCAAAAGATAGAATTTAAGGAGCCAATGTTGGGGAGAAGTTTACCAATAAGATTTTCGTCGATTCTGCCGGTTAACCCTTCCCATTTCTCTTTGGATTCTTCGGGCTTGGATACCGCCATATCCACTTTGATGTTGGGGTGACCGGCTTGCCATTCCTCAATTTCTTTCCTAAAGGCGATTTCCTCGGGAATGGAGTTTGAATAAATAAGGTGGATAGGGATATTTAAGTTTTTGTCTACGACGAACTTAATAATGCTCCTGAAAGGCGTTATTCCTATTCCTCCTGCAAAAAAGACGTGAGGGCCGGTATCTCCCTCATCCAAGAGAAAAGTGCCGTTGGGACCCTCTCCTTCAATCCCGGTTCCCAAAGGGAGTTCGTTTAGTGTTTTTTTGTAACCCGATTCTTCGCGTATTCTGGTAGATAGTCTAAAAAAGCCTTCTTCTGTGGGCGAGGATGAAATGGTAAAGTGTCGAGTGGCCCCTCTGGGGTCCGGATACTTAAGCGAGGGAAGTGTAAAGTAAAAAAACTGTCCGGGAAGGTAGCTTACTTTCTTTTCGGGTTCCCAGAAAAAAGAGACGGTTCCTTTGGCCTCGTCTTGTTTTTTGACAAGCTTCAGTTTCATAGAAATCTATGTTAGCACATCGCGAATTTAGAACAACAGAGTTTTTAATTTGGAGAGGATGTTGTCTAACATCAGGATGAGCTGTTTCCAAAAACCCGGACTTTCAATTTCCCCTCCCGCAGGGGGTGTCGAAGTTATTGTCGGCAGGCTTTGGTTTTGGGTTCCATTCGGAACCAATAGGGATTTTTGCCCTGTTTGCCGCGAGGAGCCGAAAAGGTTACCTGGAAAAAGAGCAACCGAGGCCGACCAATCTCCGGAATTACAGCCGTTGACGGCCTTTATCTTAAAGTAATAATTTGCACCGGAAGTTAAATAATCTATTCTTGTGGTTTCAATTCCTCCTTTTGCCGACGAATAAAACTCGTAGGCGTAGGGGAATGTTTTATTATCCGTTCCATAGGCGATATGGTATTTGTTGAAATTATTCAGGGCAGGTGCAAAATAAATCTCCGCCGAACCTCCTTCGTTTTCGACTTTTGTAATAAATGGTTGCCCTAAGGGTTTTGCATCGCTACAACCCAGTATCCCGGGAGGAGAAGAACCCTGGGAGGAAGAGGGGGTAGGTGTCGGGGTCGGAGTTACAGTCGATATGGTATTGAGATAAAGATAGAGATTATTAAGATCGCTTGCGTCTTCATCTTCGAACAGGCTATATACACTGGTATTGTTATAAACCGAGACAGTCATGGGCGTCATGCTGGTCTGGGCACCACCCGTATGGGTGTAATAGGGATTGGACGAGTGGGAAGTTAATGCCCCCGTCGATACATCCACCGCGTGCATATGGGTATAAGAAGTAGTTCCACCCGGTTCGTCTAAAGAGTTAAGTATCAGGTTACTATTGCCTGCATCGGTAAAGGTCAGAATACTATCCTCGTCCGCGGTTTGGAGAATGGTTGTGGCATTGCCGGACCACGAAGCCGTACCGGAAGTTAGAAATTTTTTAATCAGAACGTCGCTGTAATAGTTCACCTCGTCGTTTGTGAAGTCCATATAAACCACGTACACATTGTCGGAATTATCCAAATAAAGGTACCAGTCGTTCAGATAGTTGGTATCGATACTTGTATCGACGGATGACTCCCAAACCATATCGGTCATGTCGTTTTGGTTGAATTTGTCCAGTTTTAACATATCGTCAACATCGGTATAGAGACCTATGATGTTAAAGGAGGCATCTTTGGCAAAATAATCGTATGCCTGGGGGTAGTCCTCCGTAGTTACACTTCCATTCTGCGCGACCTTAAGAAGTGGTCGGGCCGAACTTAACCAAACATCTACGGCGCTATTTTGGTTAGGGTATAAAACGATAGGTCCACCGGCTTGGTCATCTCCTAGCAATACTCCATCTTCTGTCCATTGGGCTACCCCTGTGGAATCGAGTCTTTGGCCATAGACGTCACGTGGAGTTCCAGAACAGTCATCGGACAAATTGTCTCTGCAGTCTCTCCAGGCGAAATAATAATCGCCGTTTGCAGTTTGATAAACATCGGGAACAGACTGTCTTTTGTTGGCATCAGATATGAGTTTATCGTTAACACCCCAGAGTTTATTTCCGTCTTTGTCTATTCGCTGGGCGTAGATATCCCATTCGGTTGTGCCGGAATTCCGGTTATCAGTCCAGGTAATTACCGCACCACCGCTTCCGTCGGCGACGGCTTTATATGTATCGCTTATAAGATTAGGCGATGAGACAATTGTTAAATCGTTTGTCCAGACTTTAGTAAGGGTGGAGTCGTATCTTTGGGCGTATAAATCTACATCCGGAGACGAGAGCTCCGCCCAAATAACCAAAACCCCTCCTTCGGAATCCGGCAAAAGAAACACTGTTCTCATTTGCATGTCGGCGTCGGTGGTATTGGAGGTTATCTTTTTGCCGTCAGTGGTTGAAATGGTCAATGCAGAAGCCAGTCTAGAGAATAAAAGGAAGAAAAGAAAAACAATAAATAAAACCCTGAAAAAGTTAATAAACTTCATGTTCGGTAGGCTCTATTGTATAACGACAATAAAGAAGAGTGAATCGCCTGAGCGGGATACGGGAGTCGAACCCGTCTTTCTACCTTGGGAAGGTAACGTTGAACCGCTCAACTAATCCCGCAATTTCGGGATTAATTATAGCATAGGTTGTTATCTTGGTAGAGTCAGAATGTTTCCGGCGTGGATAAGATTGGGATTTTCCAGTTTGTTTTCCTGGGCAATCTCCGTCCATTTGTAGCCGTCTCCATAAGCTCTTACCGCAATATTCCAAAGGTTATCTCCCTTAACTACCGTATATGTTCCTCCGGTTATCGCCTCTGCCGTCACCTTGGTTTCGGTTTGGGTAACAACTTTAGGTTCGACATTCGGAATCGTCAGGTTTTGTCCCTCGGAAACAACGTCGGCGTTTGTAAGATTATTTTCTTTGGCAATATCCACCCAGTTATATCCTGAACCGTAATACTTTTCTGCAATTGTCCAAAGGTTTTCTCCCTTGGCAACGCTGTGGGTTTTAGGAAGGGTAGATTCGCTAACTTCTGTTTTTGTGCCTGTAGAGAAGAAAGGGATTGTACCTTTTCCCTGATCCTTGAAATAATTTACAACCAAAATTCCGACAACGACTATCACCAAAGCTCCCAGAACCATCGAAATTGTGGACTCGTTTAACTTTAGAGATTTAAGAATGTTTTTAAGATCCAATTTATTCACCTCCAATCATGAAGCAGTCGGCAGGAGAGCAGCGTGAGAAGAATTTAGATTAAGCTGAGCAGGAAGTCAAGAGGAAATTAAGGACGGCTAGGCCGGCTCGGCGAATTTTGACGAATTAGCTCTTGAGTTCTAACCCGCAAAGCAGCCCTTTTGACAATTGGATTTGGCTCGTTTCGTCCAAGAATATATAGAGCAGCTTCTCCTGGTTGTGAATTACCGTCGATGGCTGTGGCTTCAATAGTCGCAGCAGTATAGCGGACATCTTTCCCAAATTCTGCCTTTGACATAAGCGAGGCTGAAGGGACTCGAACCCTCGACCTTCCGCGTGACAGGCGGACGCTCTAACCAACTGAGCTACAGCCCCAAGTTCTATTCAGAACGGCATAATTATAACACAGCCGAGCCTATGTTGTATTATTTAAGTTGATGAAACTTACAAAAACTATGACCAATCTGCAGATTGCCGAACTTTTAAGGGCAGTAGCGGCTTCATATCAACTTAAAGATGCGGATAAGAACAAATTTAGGATTATTGCTTACCAGAGGGCAGCCGATGCCGTAGAGCATGCCTCCAGCGAGCTTAAAGATCTCTGGGATGAGGGAAAACTTAAAGAAGTTCCGGGAATCGGGGAATCCATCGCTTCCCATTTAGATGAGCTTTTCAGGACCGGGAACTCCAAACATTTTCAGGCTGTAATGAAAGGTCTTCCTCCGGCGATGTTTGAGTTGATGGAGGTTCCGGGAATTGGTGCTAAAACTGCTTACAGACTGGTCAGCGAGCTTAAAATAGGCTCGGTTTCCGAGCTTGAGAGAGCTGCCAAAGAAGGTAAAATATCGGGCCTGGAGGGATTTGGGGAACAATCCCAGGCAGATATAGCCAAATCTATAGCGGAGACCAAAGGCAGAACCAAAAGACACCTTCTGCCCTATGCCTTGCAAATAGCCGAAGATTTAATCGCGTGGCTAAAAAACGATAAATCCGTAAAAAAGGTCGATCCTTTGGGAAGCCTGCGCAGACAAGCAGCCACGGTTGGAGATATCGACATTGCCGCAGCCTCAGATAATGGTCCCGCGGTGCTGGAGCACTTTACGCGCTATCCAAAGGCCGTACGGACGCTTGAGAAGGGCGACAGAAGCGCTTCACTGGTCTTACCTGGGGACATCCAGGTAGACCTTATGGTACAACCACCTGAGGCCTACGGGGCACTATTGCAGCACTTTACAGGCTCAAAGCACCACAACATAGCCTTGCGGGAGTATGCCATCAAGCACGGAATGAGCTTGTCCGAATACGGAATTAAAAGGGCAAAAGCAGGAGGAATAAAGAAATTTGCCGATGAAGAATCTTTCTACCGTTATTTGGGCATGGAATGGATTCCTCCCGAGCTTCGGGAAGATAGCGGCGAAATTGAGGCCGCTTTGGAGAATAAACTGCCAAAGCTGGTGGAAGCCAGCGAAATCAAGGCCGATCTGCAAATCCATTCTAGCTTCGATATCGAGACCAGCCACGATATCGGCGAATCCTCTATGGCCGAGATAGTGGAAACTGCCAATTCGTTAGCCTACGAGTACCTGGCCTTTACGGAACATAATCCCAGTAAAAGTCAGCATAGCGCCGGACAGATCGTGGAGCTCCTTAAGCGTAAGCGGGAGGCTATCGATAAAATAAATTACTCGATAGTGAAAAGTAAGACGGGAAGCGTAAAAAAAGTGTTCAATAGCCTCGAAGTAGACATTCTTCCCGAAGGAGGACTTCCTGTTCCTGAAGAAGGGTTGGATATTCTGGATTTCGCTTTAGTTTCAGTCCACTCCAGCTTTCGTTTAGCTAAGGGCGATATGACGAAAAGAGTATTGTCTGGCCTTTCCCACCCAAAGGCGAAGATATTCGCTCATCCCACGGCAAGAAAACTAAATGAAAGGGAGGGCATCGAACTTAACTGGCCGGAGATTTTCGAATTCTGTATCAAAAATCGGAAATGGTTGGAAATTAATGCAGATCCAATGCGCTTGGATTTGCCGGACAATCTTGTCCACGACGCTGTGAAAGCGGGTGTGAAACTAACACTCGGAACCGATGCTCACCATAAAGACGGCCTAAACAATATGCCCTACGGGGTAAGTGTGGCCAGGCGGGGTTGGGCCACCAAGGAAGACATCGTCAATACAAGAAATCTTGATCAATTTGAGAATTTACTTGGCAGGTTGTAAGCTAGTAAACTGATTGGTTAGATAGGGGGTGATAACAATGTGGTATTTAGCACTAGGAATAGCAGTACTTTTGGTCTTGTGGGCTATTTCCGTTTATAACTTTTTTGTCTCGAGCAAAGCCAGAATCAAGGCCTCTGTGCAAGAGATAGGAAACCAACTCAAGAGACAAGCCGAGCTTATTCCGAATTTGGTTGAATCGACAAAAGGCTACCTCAAACACGAAAAAGGTATTTTTGAGGATTTGACTTCGGCCAGAAGGGCAATCTCGGCCGCCGTTCAATCTGGAAATGTCCAGAAAATGGCCGACGCAGGAGCCAAGCTCGCAGCCGTCATCCCTTCGATTACGGTCGCCGTTGAGGATAACCCCGAGCTTAAAGGTTCGGATGTTGTAACCAAACTTATGGATGAACTTAGGGATACCTCGGATAAGGTAATGTACGCCAGAAGGTTGGTAATCGACTTAACTGCGGATTACAACGTTCGCAGGGTAAGCGTTCCTTCAAGCTTCATCGCAGGTCTCTTCAAATTCGACGAACTGCCTGGTTTAATTACACCCCAAGAGGGTGAACACACCAAGGTTAGTGAGACCGAGATGAAATCCCCCAAGGTTAAGCTTTAGAGATGGTCAACGTTTACGAAGCCCAAGCAGCCAATAAGCGCAAAAGCGCTTTAGTTGTTGTTGTCTTTTTTCTCTTTGTAGCTCTGGCAGTCTATGTTCTGTCCCAGGCATTTGCTGTCTATAGCGGATACCGTCCGGGTGGGTTGGGGATGGTAGGTTTGGCCCTAATTGTTTCGGGACTATTAAGTATCGGCAGCTATTATTTCAGCGACAAGATAGTTCTTTCGATATCCCAGGCCAGACCGGCCAATAGGAAGAAGGACTTTACTTTCTATACTGTTGCCGAAAATTTGGCCATTGCGACCGGACTTCCCAAACCCAAACTCTACGTCATAGAAGACTCCGCCCCGAACGCATTTGCTACAGGCAGAGATCCCAAGCGTGCGGTCATCTGTGCAACCACCGGACTTTTAGACAAACTAACAAGAACCGAATTGGAAGGGGTAATCGGTCACGAGTTATCACACGTCAAAAATTACGACATCAGACTCCAGGGGTTGGTGGCAGTCATGGTGGGGATGGTTGCCCTCCTGGGAGATTGGTTTCTCAGAATGCGCTGGGGCGGAAGAAGGGACGACAATGACAGTGGAGGGTTGGGAGCGGTAATTATGTTACTAGGAATTATTTTTGCAATCCTTTCACCGATAATCGCCCAACTTATCCAGCTGGCAATATCCCGCAGAAGAGAATATTTAGCCGATGCCGGCTCGGTAGCCATTACCCGCCAGCCGGAGGGTCTTATCTCTGCTTTGGAAAAGATTTCGGCAGACAGGGAGCCTTTGGAAGTTGCTAACAAAGCCACGGCTCACCTTTTTATAGTCAATCCGTTTAAAGAAAGAACCGGTAGGGCAGTAGAAAGATTGGCAGGTCTTTTTAATACCCATCCGCCCGTTTCCGAGCGCATAAAGATTCTTAAGGAGATGGCCTGATATTAGCGAAAAAGTCTTGTCGAAGAAGCTTCTTAAGAATATGATATGAACATGAGTAAATTGGCGAAGAAGGAAGTGCTTCATGTAGCAAAACTGGCGCGGTTAACTCTATCCCCCGAAGAGGAAGAAAAATACGCAAAGCAACTTTCACAGGTGGTTGAGTACGTCGGAGAATTGGCGGAAGTTAATACCGAAGGGGTTGAGCCAACGAGTCAAACCACCGGACTTACGGACGTATTCAGAACCGACGAACTTAAGGGCCAGGATAACCTTAGCAAAGAAAATGCGCTTTCGGGTTCGGATAAAATCCACAACGGCTATTTTGTCGTTGATGCGGTGCTGTCGGAAAAAGGAGAAAAGTGAAAAATCTACCATTTACAATTGCTGAAATACAAAAGCTTCTTTTGTCCAAAGAAGTCAGCTGCGTGGAATTGGTTGATACTTACATGGAAAATATAGAAAAGGCTAACCCCAAGTTAAATGTTTTTATTACCGTCAGTAAAGATAAGGCCTACTCCGATGCAAAAAAAGTAGACAAACTTATTAAAGATTTGGGGGTGGATATAAAAGGAGAGCACCCCTTATTTGGGACAGTTGTGGCCCATAAAGATTTATTTTTGACAGAAGGAATACGAACGACAGCCGGATCAAAAGTGCTTGACACTTATATCCCCGCATACTCGGCCACAGTGGTAGCCAGGCTGGAGTCGGCGGGGTGTATTACGATAGGGAAAACCAACTGCGACGCCTGGGCCCACGGAGCATCCGGAGAAAATTCGGATTACGGGCCGACCAAAAATCCCTGGAATACGGAGTTTGTGCCGGGTGGTTCCTCCAGCGGTTCCGCTGTTTCTGTTGCCAGTGGTTTAACTACCATCGCAACAGGGACCGATACGGGAGGTTCGATAAGACAACCCGCAAATTTTTCCGGGGTTGTCGGATTTAAACCGACCTACGGAGCAGTTTCCAGGTATGGGGTGACGGCAATGGCCTCTTCTCTGGACTCGGTTGGGCATTTTAGCCAAAGCGTGGCTGATGCCGAAAAGGTATTTGATGTGGTTCGGGGCGAAGACGGGAAAGACTCCACCGTCAAGAATTTTAAAGCAGCCAAACCCAAAGCCAAGATAAAACTTGGTATCCCCAAGGAATATTTTGCCGAAGGGGTAGAGGAGGAAGTGAAGGATTCGGTTTACAAAGCCTCTAAATTATTTGAAAAAGAGGGGATAGAGCTGGTTGAAATAAACCTGCCGCATACAAGATATGCCATCTCTGTTTATTACATAATCCAACCCGCGGAAGTTTCCTCCAACTTGGGAAGGTACGACGGAGTTCGCTACGGAGGCCCCAGGACTTCATTTGGAGCCGAGGCAAAAAGAAGAATCATGCTGGGGACTTATGTACTTTCGGCCGGTTATTACGAAGCCTATTATCTTAAGGCAATGAAGGTCCGCTCCAAAATAATCGAAGATTTCGATAAAGCTTTTGCCCTTGTTGATGCAATCATAGCTCCGGTCTCCCCGACCACAGCCTTCCGCTTGGGAGAAAAAGCGGACGATCCTTTAAAAATGTATCTGGCGGATATCTTAACCGTGCCGGCAAACATCGCAGGAATTCCAGGGCTTGCAATTCCATCCGGATTCTCAAAGGCAGGTTTACCCTTGGGTATTCAACTGATGGGCCCGCGCTTTTCGGAACATACGCTTTTTGCCCTCGGTGAACTTTATCAGAACGCATCTGGATGGAAGTTTAAACTAGCAAAGGATTTATAAAATGATATCGGATTACAAACCATTATTGAAGAACCCTAAGTTCGTCTATATCTGGGTCTCTCAGGTTCTTTCCCAGCTGACGATTAACATCATGAATTTTCTGTTACTGACCCGGCTTTTCGAAAAGACGGGCTCTTCTATCGCCACCAGCTTTTTGTGGGTTATCTATGCCTTACCTGCTATCTTTATAGGGCCCTTGGCCGCGGCTTCGGTTGATATGGTTTCCAGGCGAAAAATGCTGGTCGTGACTAATTTCCTACAGTCTTTAACGATACTGGCCTATGCGCTTTTGCACCAGACGAGTTTGTTCCTGCTTTATGGAGTCGCCCTTTCCTACTCCTTCTTAAATCAGTTTTACGTTCCGGCGGAAGCGGCAACCTTACCCTCCGTAGTTAAGAAACCGTACCTACCGCAAGCCAATGGTCTTTTCTTCCTGACACAACAGGCCTCATTGATATTGGGTTTCGGTTTTGCCGGAATTCTCAAGCAGGTTTTTGGATTTGATACCACACTCTATCTCTGTGCGGCCTTTTTGTTCCTGGCCTTTGTCAGTGTACTTTTTCTTCCCGAATTAAAATCCCAGCACACCCTGCCCAAAGAATTTGAAGAGGCGATCGGCAAATTCTTTGAAAGAATTTTGGAAGGATATAGATTTATCAAAGAAAAGAAGAGTATCCTGGTTCCTTTTGTACTGCTTTTAACGATCCAGGTTTCCTTGGCAATCGTGACCGTAAACATTCCGGTGATAGCTGCCGATGTTTTCAAAGTTCCTCTCAATAGTGCGGGTGTTGCCATTGTGGTTCCGGCAGGGGTGGGAGCTATCGTGGGGGCATTGATAGCCTCCAAGCTTCTCAAGATTGGCTGGAGGAAAAAGAGGGTAATCGATATGTCTTTGACCCTCATTACCCTGACTTTATTCCTTTTGGTTTTTATTCTTCCCGAAATTCCCGATACAGGTAGGGTAATCTTGGGACCTCTAATCATTCTTCTGGCCGGTGCCAGTTTCGTGGGCATGATCATTCCCGCCCAGACATTTTTGCAGGAGGCTACCCCCGGAGGTTTAAGGGGCAGGGTCTTTGGGAATTTCTGGTTTTTGGCAACTATCGCGACTATCTTTCCGGTGATATTTTCAGGAACGATTGCCGAACTTTTCGGAATCAGGTTACTGCTTTTTCTTCTGGGTGCTTTAACTCTAACAGGTTTGATTTTTTCAAAGAAGCTGGGGCAAAAGTTTATAGAGGAGGGCTTTAGCGGATGAGTGCTTTCAGAAAAATTATCGGATTGGAAGTGCATGTAGAGCTTTCGACTAGGTCGAAGATGTTTTGTGCCTGCAGCAGCGAACACTTCGCCAAGCCCGCCAACACCCAGGTCTGTCCTGTCTGTTTGGGCTTGCCGGGCGCACTTCCTTTTGCCAATCGAGAGGCAATATTATCCACCGCAAAACTCGGCCTGGCTTTTGCTTGCCAGGTAAACAGCTTTTCCAAGTTCGACAGGAAGCACTACTTCTATCCGGATTTGCCCAAAGGTTATCAGATAAGCCAATACGATTTACCGATCTGTGTTCTTGGGGAATGGACAATGGAGTCCGGCAAGAAAATCAGAATCAGAAGAATCCATCTGGAGGAAGATACAGCGAAGCTGATTCACTCGGAGGTGGGGGGCATAAAAGTTACCCTGGTGGATTTCAACCGCAGCGGAGTGCCCCTGGTTGAGCTGGTCACCGAACCTGATTTTGAAAACGGTCAAGAAGTCAGCGAATTTTTGAAAGAAGTGCAGAAAATAGTCCGCTATTTGGGAATATCGACCGCAGATATGGAAAAAGGCTCGATGCGCCTTGAGGCAAATATTTCTTTGGGGGAATTGGGAAGTCAGGCTCTTCCCGATTATAAAGTGGAACTTAAGAATATTAACTCCTTCAGATTTCTGGTTAAAGCCATAAATGTCGAGCTTGCCCGACAGGAAGAAATATTGGCCAAAGGAGACTCCGTGGTACAGGAGACTAGAGGTTACTCCGAAACAACGGGAAAGACTTTTTCTCAAAGGGTGAAGGAAGAGGCCAAAGATTACCGCTACTTTCCGGAGCCGGATATTCCTCCTCTAAGATTCGATAATAACGAAATTGCCAAAATAAAAGCTTCGTTGCCCGAATTGCCCAAAGAAAAACGAAACCGCTTTGAAAAAGATTACGGCTTGTCCGCACTTTACTGCGGGATATTAGCCGATGATCTGGCCAGAGCAGATTACTTCGAGAAAGCAGTTAGCCTGGGAGAAAAGTCCGGTTTTTCGGCCAAAACGATAGCGGATTTGATGATTAACAAAAACATGGATAAAGATTTTAGCGAACCGGCAGGATTTATCAAAAAAATAGTGGAGGCAACGCACAAGGTATATTCCTCTAAAGAAATTACGGAAACAGCAGTCAGAGAGATTGTCGGCGCCGAAGAAAGCGCTGTGAGTGATTATAAAAAAGGGAAGAAACAGGTCTTGGGATTCCTGGTGGGTAAGGCTCAGCAGAAACTTAAAGGCAGCGCCGACCCCAAAGTGATTCAGGAAATTTTGCTTGGTCTCTTGGAGGAAAGCTGATATGGCCAAGAAGTTTGTCCATCTTCATGTCCATACGGAATATTCACTTCTGGACGGATTGTCCAATATTCCCAAACTGTTTAACCACATCAAAGAAAGCGGTATGGACTCCCTCGCCGTAACCGATCACGGGGCAATGTACGGGGTAATCGATTTTTACAAAGAGGCCTTAAAGCACGAGGTCAAACCCATCATCGGGATGGAGGGTTACACCACGGATGTTGATATGCACCAAAGGCCGGAGAGGTCCAAGTTCCAAAACTTCCACCTCCTGCTTTTGGCGAAAAACAGGGAAGGATATGAAAACTTGATGAAGATAACCTCGGTGGCCCATATAGAAGGTTACTATTACCGGCCGCGTGTGGACCGGGAGACCTTAGCAAAATACGCCAAGGGGCTCATCTGCACTTCGGCGTGTGCCCAGGGAGAGCTCGCCCAAGCCCTCATCGCGGATGACTACAAAAAAGCGGTCAAGACCGCCGAGTGGTTTTTGGATGTTTTCGGCCAAGATTATTATCTCGAAGTACAAAAGCATAATTACTCGGATTATGTCGGGGCGATTGAAAATCCCAAGCTTAAAGAGGAGGTTCTTTCCATGGCCGAAAACGAGAAGAAGATTTTAGCGGGGGTTAAAAAGTTAAGCCGGGAAATGGGGATTCCGATTGTTGCCACCAACGACGCACATTACATCAAAAAAGAAGACGCAACCGCCCAGGATGCGTTGGTTTGCATCGCCACCGGGAAAAATGTTTCGGAGGTCGAAAGATTAAGATTTATCGACACTCCCACCTTTTACATCACAAATCCCGATGAAATGTCAGAGCTTTTTGCGGATTTACCGGAAGCCCTTGAGAATACGGTCAAAATTGCCCAGAAGTGCGAAACCGATATTACCCTGGGCAAGTGGTATTTTCCGGAATTTCCCGTACCGGATAAGCTTGCACCGGATGAGTATTTGAAAAAAATAGTCAGGCAGCGTCTAGCAGAGAAAATCAAAGAGCCGGATAAGGAAACCAAAGAACGACTGGAGTACGAACTCGAAATTATTTGTACCAAAGGCTACGCCCCGTATTTTTTGATTGTTATGGATATGGTTAATTGGGCCAATTCCAAGGGAATTATCACCAACACCAGGGGTTCTGCGGCCGGTTCCCTAGTTTCTTATGTCTTAGGTATTACCACGGTCAACCCACTTATCTATAACTTGCCGTTCGAAAGATTTCTAAATCCCTTCAGACCCTCACCTCCCGATATCGATTTCGACGTTGCCGACGATCGGCGCGAAGACGTTATCGGCTATATCAGCGACACCTATGGGCACGATAGGGTCGCCCAGATATGTACCTTCGGAAGAATGCTTGCCAGGGCGGCGGTCAGGGACGTGGCCAGAGTATTGGGTTTTCCCTACGCAATCGGCGACAGGATTGCCAAGCTCATCCCCTTAGGATCACAGGGATTCCCCATGACCATCGAAAAAGCACTCTCGGTATCTTCGGATTTAAAAACTCTTTACAACGAAGATAAAGATGCCAAGAAAATTATCGATTTGGCCAAAGAAATAGAAGGGTCGGCCAGACACATTTCAGTACATGCGGCGGGAGTGGTGGTTGCCCCTTCGGCCTTGACCGGGTTTACGCCAATCCAACTCGAGCCTTCGGGGGATAAGGTTATTACCCAATATGAGATGCACGCCTGCGAGGACGTAGGCCTTATCAAATTCGACATCCTGGGAATAAGGAACCTGGCCATTTTGGGCTCTTCAATTGCCATTGTTGAGGAAATGCTGGGTAAAAAGATCGATGTTGCCAAGATTCCCTTGGACGACAAGAAAACTTTCGAGATGCTCTCCCGCGGTGAAACCATGGGAGTTTTTCAACTCGGAGGCTCCGGTATGACCAGATACTTAAAAGATCTCAAGCCCTCAAGAATCGAGGACTTGATGGCCATGGTGGCCCTTTACAGGCCGGGACCGATGTCGGTGATACCCGAATATATTGCCCGCAAGAATAACCCCAAGTTGATTAAATACTTAGATCCCAGAATGAAAGAATTCTTGGACAAAAGTTACGGATTGATTGTTTACCAGGACGATCTTCTTTTCTGCGCCATAGTCCTCGCCGGTTATAGCTGGGAAGAAGCCGATAAATTCAGAAAAGCGGTGGGCAAGAAAATTCCGGCGGAAATGGCAGCTCAGAAAAAGCATTTTGTGGAAGGAATTATCTCAAACGGCCAGACCGCAGAATTCGCCGAGATGCTTTGGCAGCTGTTTGAACCGTTTCAGGCTTACGGATTCAATAAAGCCCACGCCGCCTCCTACGGAATGGTGGCCTACCAAACCGCCTATATGAAAGCCAATTACCCGGTTGAGTTTATGAATGCACTCTTAACCGCAGAGTCCGACGATACCGATAAGGTTTCCGCCGCAGTCAACGAGTGCAGGCGGATGAAGATTAAAGTGCTGCCTCCGGATATCAACGAGAGCGATATCGGCTTTAAGATCGTTGAAGCTAAGGATTCCTTGGAAGGCAAGGCAATCCGCTTTGGTCTTTCGGCGATTAAAAACGTCGGGGATGCGGCAATTGAAGCCATCCTGGCAGCCCGCGCGGCAGCTAAATTTAATTCTTTCGCCGATTTCCTTTCCAAAGTCGATACCAGGCGGGTCAACAAGAAAGTTTTGGAAAGTCTGATTAAAGTCGGGGCCTTGTCCGATTTCGGTTCCCGTGCGGCACTGCTCTTCGCAGTGGATGAGCTTAGGGCCAAAGTATCCAAACCCAAATCGCTGGAAAACCAGGAGGGCCTTTTCGGTGAGGAGGACCTTATCAAAAACCCCAAGAGTTTTGAGGCCCAGAAATTAGATACCGGAGTGAGCGAATTTTCTCAGGAAGAACTGCAGACTTTGGAAAGACAACTTTTGGGCCTTTCCCTTTCCGCAAAACCGGTGGGGGAACTGCTCACCCCCTTGATCCATGAGGCCACGCACAAAATATTCGAAATCTCCCCTCACGAGACTTTCGGCGAATCGGTCAGGGTTGCGGCGGTTGTCAAAGAGGTCAGAATTGTGGTGACCAGAAACTCCGGACAAGAGATGGCCTTTGTCAGAGCCGAGGACGATACCGGCTCCATCGATTTGGTGGTATTTCCCAAAATATTCAAATCCACCAGAAATTACTGGGTAGACTATAAACCATTACTCATTTCCGGCAGAGTCGATAGCCGTGAAGAAACACCCGCGCTGATTGTCGAGGCAATTCAAACCGCCGAGGGACGGACAGATAAAGAGAACGAAGTCTTCATCCGTATTCCCAAAGCTACGGAAGCGGAGAAGTTAAGAAAATTAAGGGACCTCTTGGTGGCAAATCCCGGACAATCAAAAGTAACCCTGGTTTTCGAAGGCAAAAAAGGCAGAATGAATCTGCCGGTAAAAATTGCCTGGAGTGAAGAATTGGCCCGGCAAATTTCCGGAGTGTTGGATTCAAACCCTTCTTGAAGAAACAGCTTCGCTCCTGTAAAATAGGCACTTATGGCAATCAAATTTATACATAAAGATATCGAAGTCGGAGTCGGCGACCTAATTCGTGTTTCCCAAAAAATAAAAGAGGGAGATAAGGAAAGAACCCAAATCTTTGAAGGGATTTTAATTGCCATCAAAGGCAGAGAAGCCAACAAGATGTTCACTGTCAGAAAGATAGGGGCAGGGGCAATAGGTATCGAGAGGATTTTCCCCCTGGATTCTCCTACTATAGAAAAAATCAGTATCGTTAAAAAAGGGCTAGCAGGGGTTAAAAGAGCTAAGCTGTATTATGTCCGCAAGAAAGCCCCGAGGGAAATCGAAAAGATTTACTCGCGTACCCACAGAAAAACCTCGTCCGGGAAGCGTTCCAAATAAGCCTCTCGGCGCCGAATATCCTGACTAAGATGTTAAATGTCAAAAAATTGGTCGTGGGCGAAATGGCAGAAAATTGCTATCTGGTCTATGACCAGCTCAGCAAAGAAGCGGTTATTATTGATCCCGGGGAAGATGCCGATTATATCGAAAGAGTTATCGCTGATTTAAGTTTAACCCCCATGAAAGTTCTGGTAACCCACGGACACTTTGACCACCTTGGCTCCGCTTATGAGTTGATGTTGGCTTATAAGATTCCTTTATGGATGAGCGCAAAGGACGAGTTTTTGTTAAACAAGCTCTCCCCAGCCCCTGTTATTACAAAGGATCTTAAAAGAAAAGACAAAATAGGAATAGGAAAGGCTTCTTTATCGGTCATTGAATGTCCTGGACACACTCCAGGAGGGCTTTGCTTTTATTCTGCAAAAGAAAAGCTGCTATTTTCAGGGGACTTAATTTTTGCCGGTGGAGCTTTGGGAAGGACCGATTTTTATTATTCTGAAAAAGATGAACTGGATAAAAGCATCGCTAAGATTACAAGGTTAGGTAATGTTCTGATATATCCGGGGCACGGCGACGAATTTAAAAAGATATAATATACTGACTAAGATGAAAAAGCCTCTGCCCCCCTTAGGATTTATCCCTATCCCACTTTTAATATTGGCCTTTGCCTTGTCGGTGGGAGTTATCTTTCTGAAAGTTCCCGTAAAAACAGTTTCCGAAAATAGCGAAGCCCCCATTCCTTCCCCGACAGCCTCGGTAGAAATCTCTTCGACACCGACAGCAACAGCAGTACCGACGGCAACGCCGACCGTTACACCAACCGCAACTGCCACTCCGGCCCCGACCGCGGCATTGGCAACAACCCCCCCCGTCTCCGGTTACGGCAAAGTCAGCGTGACGACAGACGTCGGGGTTTTTACAGTTAGTCTGGGATCGGCAGATATTGCCTCGACTCGGGTAATTGTGGATACCGCTTCGGCTTCGGATTGTTCCTCCAACTGTCCCGTACTTTCCTTGGGCGAATATGCTGCCAGAAATAATGCCTATGCTGGAATTAACGGGACCTATTTTTGTCCCAGGGATTATGCCTCCTGTGCCGGCAAGGAAAACACCTTCGATTTTTTGGTAATGAATAAGAATAAGACCTATATCAATAGCGATAAAAACGTTTACAGTACAAACCCCGGCGTTATCTTTGGCGATGGCTATGTCAGGTTCGTCGGAGCCATCCAGGAATGGGGCAGAGACACCGGCCCCAACGGAGTTTTGTCGAATTACCCTCTTTTGGTATCCGGGGGTAATGTTTCCTTCGGAGGCAATTCCGACCCCAAGATGGGCAGTAAGGGAGCCAGGAGTTTTGTGGCCAACAAAGGCAATCTGGTTTATATCGGTGTAGTCCATAACGCCACAGTCGCCGAGAGTGCCAGAGTTCTTAAGGCATTGGGTATGGATAACGCCCTAAACCTCGACAACGGTGGCTCAACCGCCCTTTGGTGGGGAGGCTATAAGGTCGGACCGGGAAGAGGCTTGCCCAATGTGATTCTTTTTGTGTTAAAATAATTTCCATGAAGGCCATCAACAAAAAGACCATCAAAGCGGGGTTCCTGGCAAGCAAAAAATTTGTCTCCAGAGCCTACAGAGGTAAATGGTTTAAGATTGGTTTGGTAACGACTGCGGTTCTTCTGGTTCTATTTCTGGGTAAATCACTGCTGGTGGCCGCTTTTGTCAACGGAATGCCGGTATCCAGGCTCTCCCTGATTAAAGAGCTGGAGGTGCAAGGTGGGCAAAAGGTTCTCGACAGCCTAATCGAGAAATCTCTGATTTTTCAGGAAGCCAGGAAGCAGAAGGTCACGGTAGAGAAGAGTGCTGTTGATACCGAAATAGAGAGAATTGAGACTCTTCTCAAAGACCAGAACTTGACTTTGGATGAGGCTCTTTCCATGAGGGGCGAAACCCGTGCCAGCTTAATCGAGCAGATACGCCTGCAAAAGACGGTCGAGGCTCTTTTGAGCTCCAAAATAAGCATTACGGATGAGGAGATAAAGACCTATTTTGAGAAGAACACGGACCTATTTGACGCCAAGGCCAAGCTTGAAGATGTCAAAGACAGTGTCAAAGAGCAGCTCTACCAGCAAAAACTGTCGGATGCCTATAGTAGCTGGATAACGGAACTTAAGACTAAAGCAAAGATCCTCTACCTGCTTAAATTCTAAGCTCTCTTCTTCCCCAAACAGCAAAAATACCGGAAACTACCTTATAGGTTGAATATTACACTATAGTATGATAAATTAGGCACCTGCCCGCTAAATGGGTAAAGAAAGACTATCAAGACAGGAATTTCTCAAGGTGGGGGCCCTTTTTTTGGCTGGGTTTTTAACCTCTTGCAGGAGAAACGGTGCCACCTTAGACCCAACAGCTGAACCTACAGCGACTCGTTTAGCTCCATCTGACACTCCTTCTCCCTCCCCGGAACCCACTATTGCTCCGACTACCACTCCTGAGGCAACAGTTGAGGCTTTATCGGGAGTAGAAGCGATTCCTTTCAACCCTGAACAGCAGATACCGGTTTTGGAACAGCACAATCCCAATTTCGGGGTAAGCGGTTCGGACCATGGAGAATACTATATGACTCCGCAGGTTTATGAGGAGCAATTGAGAATTATCCAAGAGATGGGTTTTTACACTCCGAGCGAAGAAGACCTCTTGGGTTGGCTGGAAGGCAAACACGGACTTCCCGCAAGAAGCGTAATTGTCAGAATCGATTTGGGGATGCCGTATTTTGATTACGAAGATGGTTTTTGTCTTTTAAAGCAATATGGTCTTAAGTCCATTCTTTTTATCAGGCCAACCAGTATTCCCGAGACTGCTTCGGCGACCCAGCTTGGCTGGGATATTATTAAAGGGTACTTCGAAGATGGGACTCTTATTCCGGGTTCTCACGGGATGGCCCACCCCCACTATCCCCAAATTTCCGAAAGCGATGCCGTCCGCGATGCCGTGACGGCTCAGGAGGAGATAAGCCAAATTCTGGGCAGACCGGTAAACTTTTTTGCCTTTCCTTATGACGAAGCCGCTCATGAGGATGCCTTGCTTAGCCATTTTAGGATGCTTTTCGGAGCCTACGGCCGAACGGCCAGAGCAGGAGAGCCTTTGATAGGAACCTACTACCCTTATGTCCGGGGAGAAGGCTATTTCAACTGGGATTCCTTTAGGCAGGATCTTTTAAGAAACATCGAGGAGGAGGCAAGATGAGCGGTTGTGAAAAACTTTCCAGGAGAGATTTCTTAAAGCTAATGGGCGTTGGTGCCGGAGCGCTAATTACGCATCCCCAAGAAATGCAGAGGGAGAGAGGCAAGAACCTTCTTGGTCATGACAGCCTTGAGGTGTTGGGGATAGAGGAAAGGCCGGGGATAATTAGATTGGAAGAGACCCCTGTCGTTTGTTTTCCTCTTCGTGACGATTATTTTTTGAGTTCAACCAAACCTATTGAAGTTTGGAGTTTAGGTGGGGTGGATGCTTCATTTTCAAAAATATTTACCTTAAGAACCCCTGACGGGGGCAGAATCAAAGTTGCACCGCTGCACCACACAACGGGGGTTAAGACTTTGCCTTTAGCGATTCTGGCGGAAGAGGCAACGGGTTTATCGTTTATAGATAAGCTGCGGGAACCCGACATTGCCGATTTTTCAATGATTGGGGAGTATTACCCTAACAAGCAACACAATCTCCTTGAAAGCGCGGCCCAGTTTTTGCGGCACCAACTCAGACAGGGGATATTCAGAAGTGGAACGTCATATTCGACCCTTAGTATCTTAGACATCAGAGGCGACCGTGCGTATCGTTATGGAGAAATAAACGGAGTACAGATCAGAGGAGCAGGAGTATGTGGCTTCGCGACCACACTTTCACACGCTCTTTCGTTAACCGAGACGAGGGTAGACGAAAGGCAGGCTCATTCTTATTGGAGCACCTATTGGGTCGGGCCCCTCGATCCTGAAGTGTCCTTAGAAGGCGACGCCACCATCAGCAGCACCGGAGGAATAGAGTCTGATTTTAGATGGACCCCTTCACAAGATTTTTATATTTCTATCGATGCCGCTATGGCGATCAGGGGGCCACGACAGACAGACGGGTTAACTGGAAACAACTCAAGGCTACTTCTTACCCTCAGTTTGCAAAGGGAAAGACCAAATTTGGCAGAACAACTATCGAAAATAGAAAGGATAAAAGAAGCATACGACGACTACAACCTCAGGGGAATCGCGCCGGCGAGCGAAGTTCAGGAAGGAATGCTCATGGAATCATACGCTCCGGGAGAGGGAATTTTCTACAGAGATTTGTACCGATCAGTAAGAAACGAAGAAGACCGAAGCGGCTTTGAGGAGGAACTTGCCAATGACAGCTTAACCAGAGATATCTTGGCGGTGCAGGTACTGGTGGAAAGATATATTAGAGAGTATCCCTACGAAGAGTATTGGGAGAGACACGAAAAAACCTTAGGGAGCTACATTAAGGAAAGTGAGTGGTACGAAAATCTAGACGCTAGCACGAAAGAGAGTCTTAATTGCGGTTTAGACAATATTGATCAACAAAACTGGAGGTTTCCAACTCAGGTAACCCAATGTGTAGCTTGGGTTATTTTTCTTTCATCTCTCGGAAGAGCCAACTCGCCTTTAAACATCAGCGGTTTTGATATTAATTACGCAAGGGATTTGGTACCCGAGGAGTTAAGAGGAGGCGGCGGGCCGAGAGTGCTACGTGGGTGGACCACCTATGTTTCAACAGAAAGACTTGAGGACTTCGAGCCCGGAGATCTTTTTGTGACACAGAATGTTCCCTACGATCAGGGAGCCGGGCATGTGGGTGCTATTGTTGCAAAAAAAACGATAGACGGAAAAACGGCATTATTGGTTTCGGATGCGAATCGAGGCTTTGACGGCAAAGTAAGACTTTTTAAGGTGGACGAAACTAATAAGTACGCAATTTTCGGTAGACCTCCAATTAACTGGGTTGGTATGAGGAGGGCAAATGTCTAAAGAGAGAACTCTATCAAGAAGGGATTTTCTAAAAGTAGGTACGCAATTTTTGGGTGCCGCCATACTTATGGATAAGTTAAGGTTTATCCCGGAAAACGCGATTGAAACTAACGAAAGAATTTCAGATATCCTTTCAAAAACGACCCCTCTGGGTTTCGACGCTGAGGGGAACTTGATAAAGTTAAAAACGGGAAAAAACGGAGAAGACTCCGGAATCAGCTTAATTCCTACCTACAGAAACGAAGTGGAAAGAAATCCGATGCAGGAGGTTAGGCTTCTAGTAGTTCATTACGACGGAGGAGAACGTTATCGACTCAGCGGTGCTGAAAGAACGGCCCTAAATACTGTTTGGGGCTTAAACGGCAATGACCCGGACGGAAACGGTTTGGGTCCCACCGTCCAGTGGTGTGTGGATAATTCCCCGATTGCCAGAAACGATTCGGGGATTGGAGGTTACGGAATTCTGCAGACCCAGACAGCCAGCGGTAATCCCCTTCTTCCGGACAGGGGACTGCATGTATACATAAGCCCTATTCATCCCGAATTGGATCCCAGCAGAGCAAGAACGGTAGAAAGATTCGATAGCCTCGGAATTACCTCAAAACTGAAGGGAGTTGTTGAGGCGGGAATAACCGATTTTAATTCATATGCGGTAGGTTATGAACAAATAGGCACCCGGTTCGAGGAAAGATTCCCTTCGGACATTGAACCCCCTCGACTGCAGTTTGCCCACACCCTCTCTTTATGTATTGCCGCGATGCGACAGTTTGGATTAACGCCCTGGGATGTTGTGGGACACCACGAGATTCAACAAAAATCCGATCCTGGTGATTATCATATGGCAACCTTAAGATTCCTTTTGGGCGTGGCTGCTCTGAAGGGAAAGATTGAAAATAGGCTGGTATTTGGCAGAGAGGAGCCCATGGTTTACTTTTCAAGGCTGGAAAGATACCTAAGACTTGTAGACAGGTATGGAATATATGAAGACTGGAATCGGTGGGTCGGTTTTGACGAATTAGTAGCAAGCCTTCCTTCCACCAGAAACGACCGTTTGGAAAGGATAAATCGTTAGTTGTATAATCGGCAGCCATGACAAAAATAGAAAAACCAACAAGTCTTTCCAGAAGAGACTTTATCAGAGCAACCGGACTTATCTCGGCATCAGCCTTGCTGGCTGCCTGTAATTATCCCCAAAGAGATGTATCGCCGTTACCCACTCTCGAGCCCAGCCCCTCCCCCTTTTCCCCTTTGCCGCCAACTCAAGAGGTGCCGACGGTTGAACCTTCAGCAACACCGGATACGAGAAGTTATTTTGAGAAATATGTTTACCCGGCTTTGTACGAAGTGGCCGACCGCAGAAGAGAAGAAAAGGCCGAAGCTGATCCAGACTACTGGCAGCGGGTCGACAGAGAACTCAATGAAGGCCGAATAAATTTTATAATTTTGGGCAAAGGTAGTGAGAGAGTACTGACCGACAGTATGCAGATGATGTCCTTAGACATAGAGACGAATGAGATAAGAATCGTGGCTGTTCCCCGAGGGGTTTCTGTACCTGAAGTATCAAGATATTTAGGAAACAACCGGGTATACATGGCAAACCAGGCACACATCAACGGAGGAATGCCTCTAATGGAAAAAGTCCTCGAGGACGCAACCGGTCTATCTTGTGATTTTGTGGTCCTGGTGGATATGGAGTTTTTGATCAGGGCAGTTGAGAATCTATATGATAACCAACTTGAGGTTTGTGTCCCCTGGGAAATCGACGATTTAAACATGGGCTATTTCAGAGCCGGACTACAAACACTCAACGGTGAAGAGCTTTTAAGATTATCCAGGGCCAGGTATTATGCAAACTATGTACACAGAGATATAGTGCAGCAATATGTACTCAAAGCCATGTTGAGACGAGCCAGGCAGGAATTTGCACAGGGAGCTTTAGCGGCCGCCGGATTTTTAGGAAAAGGACTCCTTTTTTTCCAAAGGGAACAATCTGCGGAAAACATTCAAACCAACTTCGATTCGGGAGTCTTTATCGATATTTTCGGACAACTTGTCAGACAGTTGGCTACCAACGGTACGGGAGGAGAGGCTTCGGGTTTCGGTATGCCTTCCTTTGCCGCCAGATATGAATTTACGACCGAGAATAACTGGTTTGCCCCGGACACGACCAGAAGAAGGCCTCCCGGGGGCGATCCTTTGGCAGAGGATTTAGTCAGCGATTATTGGTTTGCTTCAAGAGCCGAAGTTCGGGATTTTATTACCGGAAATATTTCAGGAACAGGGTTTGAGGCCGAAAGCGAAGTTTGTGGAGTTACGGAATAATTATCTCTTCTTCAAAGTGGTGAAAATTTGCATAGCTTTCTCTTAAGTTGGCTAAAACGGAGGGTTCATCCAGCGCCGGTCTGTTTTTCTGCAAAGTTAGCGCAAAGGCCATTCTGGCATCCGTGTTAAAAGTCAGATCGCCCTCTATCGGCTCGGCGTTAAAGGCCAAATGCGCACGAACGGAAATATATAAAGGACAAGAGTCCTCCCTTATTTTAAATATATAGTCCAGATTGTCTTCGTCAAAAGGCTGCGCATTCCTTCTGTAATACGCGACGGTAGCATCGGAATTCCATTTGGTTATCCCCGGCTCAAGAGGGGGAGTCCAGTATTGGTAAATCGGGTCGTGTCGGGTTCTTTCTACCTCCTCCGTATAACCCCTCGCTGAGGCGATAAAAACCGACTTGGAGAGAGTTGATGCCACCGAACAGACTCCCCCACCAGGAGACAAAAAACCATTACGGTAAATGTGTCTGACATCAAGGTCTTCGATTAGATTTGACATTTGCAGCATCGAATAGTTGTTTCCCGGAAGCAAAGGCCCATTGTTTTTCACGAAATTACTAATTCCAATAAGGGCAGTAAGAACGTTCCAGATTTTGTTGGGGTAGACATCTCGTTGTTCGGCATAAGCATAAGACGAGATTAAGTCGCCTTGTTTTCCGACAAGTTGGCCATTATAGACAAGAATAGAATCTTGGACTCCCCAGCCTACAATTGCCTCCCATTGGGCGGGAGAACCAGTCAGGTGAGGTAATGGAGCCACCCAGGCGTAGGGATAATGAGTTTCCAAAGTAAAGTTCTCTAAATTGCTATGGTGAACGGGCCTTATTGGTGTAAATATATCGAGAGGTACACCCGAAACCATTCTCCAATCAGCGGGGATATTGCGTCTTCCCCCCCAGCTGTACAAATATTCGACCTTTAGAGGAGTTTCCTGAGTCCAAAGAAGAGGTAGATCGGCGAGTGGCGAAATTGTTTCAGCCGTTTCGGTGGATATGTCAGGGAGCGACAACGCACCCAAACTTAAGGCAGAAAACTTTAGAAAATCTCTTCTTGAAAGCTCTTTCATGCCCCATAAGTTATCATCTTTCCATAAAAATATCAAATTAGGTTGAATCTTCGGCATTATCTGCATATAATACCCACAAATGGAAAAGGAAGCTCTCTCGAGGCGTGATTTCCTAAAAGTCTCAGGATTAAGCATGGCGTCCTTTGTTTTGAGACCTGAAGTAGTCGAAAGAGGATCTCCCGGGGTGATTAGCAAATTAGAAACGGATTTACCTCTTTACGCCCTGACCATAGATGATTGCTTCGAGCCTGATTCTTTGGTCGGTGTATTGGATTTATTGAAGCAGTGCCATCTTCAGGCGACATTTTTTCCTGTAGGAAGAGCTGCAATAATTTGTGATTCCCGCCACCCCGAGATATTTAAAAGGCTGGCCCGAGAGGGTCACACAATCGGTTATCATACGATGGAGCATTCTGAAAAAGGCACAGTGCTGCAAACGACCGGGGGCGAGTGGAACGAAGACTACGATGAGTGGATTGAGACTTTCAGACGGCTCTTGGGAAGGGACATTTTTTCTCTGGCTGTAAAAAGATATGCAAGGGCTCCTTACGGAGAATTCACAAGTAATTTTCTGGACATGTGCCAAAACAAAAACCTTACCCCTTATTTCTGGAGTGCAGGGTCCAGCTGGCTGGTAAACGATTGGCCTTTAGAACAAGGGGATATTCTGCTTTTGCACGCAACAGAGGAAATCCTTTCCCTGATGAGAGAGAAAATCCAGTACGTGAGCGGTGATCTTAGGGGTACTTCGATAACCTGTTTTGATGATGAAGCCTACTGTTCCTACTTTTACCCCAGTGAAGGAATGCTCAGAAGGAGAAAAAACTTCAGCGGTTATATTCAGGGCGCTTAGTTGTATAATTAGATATGAAAATATTGGGGATAGACCCTGGAACTGCAACAACAGGCTTCGGCTTTATCACTCTGAACAAAAAGAAAATTTGCGTAGAGAACTTCGGGTTGATAGAAACCGACAAGGACGGCTCCCCCGGAGTCAGGCTTATTAATATCCATAAAGAATTAAGATCTCTTTTAGAGGAATTTAAGCCAGATGTTATGGCCATGGAAAGACTTTTTTTTGCTGCAAACGCCAAAACGGCTATGAGGGTCGGACAGGCGCAGGGAGTAATGCTGATGGCCGCCGCCAAAAGCAAAATAGAGGTTGTCGAGATTGCTCCGGGTACAATTAAGAAGATGATAGCCGGTAACGGCAGGGCAGATAAGAAAGCAGTTCAGAAAGCGCTTCGGAAAGTGCTCGGCGCCAAAGTCCGAAGCCAGGCTCGAAAAAGAACCCATTTCGACAATGCCGCGGACGCGTTGGCAGTTGCACTTTGTTACGCGTATACTTATTCGAAGGGAGGTGAGGAGATTGGCTGACCTTAAAATAGGAAAAGTTACCCATTATTACGACAAAATAGGCGTTGCCATAGTAGAACTTGACGGTACCCTCTCGGCAGGAGACAAAATCAAATTCGCACGGGGAGGAGAAGATCTTTTTGAGCAAGCGGTAGCCTCCATCCAAATAGAACACGAGAAGAAGGATTCCGCAAAAAAGGGTGATGTGGTAGGATTAAAAGTCGATTCGGAGGTCAAGGAAGGTGCGGAAGTATACAAAATCGAATAAAGGCAGAGCTGTTAAGTGGAACCCCGCCCCCGATATCAAAAAAAGGGTTATCGTTCTTGCTAAGAATCTTCATTTAGACTGGCTTGACACACGATCCATCTATTGCGTCAGGTCACAAGGCACCAATACCCGGGCCATCTCCAGAATCTGGGGTTTGTCCAGAATCTGGCAGATTACTCTGAGTACCAGACCAAGCTATATTATCGAGGTGATATCGGAAAAGTTCGATAGGCTGGGGGAGACGGAAAAGGACAAGGTACTACTTCATGAGATAGCCCACATTCCCAGAAACTTTTCCGGAAGTCTACTGCCCCATACCCGAAGAGGAAAAAACAAATTTTACGACAAGGTTAGATATTTAGTCGCACAATATCTAAAATACATCCAATGAAAATCATATTCCTGGAAGGAGACGATTATTCTGCCTTACGCCAAAGACTGGCCTCTTTCGTGGCGGTGGCCAAAAAGCGCAACTGGCAAATTTTCCATTATGAGTCGGGAGGGCCCGTTTCCTTCGCGGAGGAGCTTGCTAAAACCAGCCTTTTTGAGGGAGAGCGGCTCTTTATTGTCGAAAATGGAGCCAAGCTGACGAGTAAAGAACTCAAGTGGGCCCTAGCCGAGCAGGAGAAACTTCCCGGGACGCTGGTAATTCTCAACGACGGTTTTCTGAACGCAAGCACCAGGAAAGCGGTCGGAAAGAAGGCCCGGGTTGAACAGTATAAGCTTCCCAAGACAATTTTTGCCTTTCTTGATGCTTTCTATCCCGGCAATTCAGTAAAAGTTCTCCAGCTTTTCCATGAGCTGTTAAAAAAGGAACCTATTGAGCGGGTTTTCTTTCTTTTGTCCCGGCACGTCCGGGATTTATACTGGGCGAAACTCAATTTGACGAAGTTACCCTACGCCCAGGACTGGAGAATTTTGAAGATCGGTGGCCAATCAAAAAGGTTTTCCAAAGAACAAATCGAAAAAATCATCGGACTTCTGGCCGAGGCGGACATCAAAGCCAAGACCTCCCAAGACGAACTGGCCCCACTCCTTGACCAGATTATCCTCTCCCAACTAGAATGAGTTAATGCCGGACGGTACTCTTTTCGGAACCACAGGGATAAGGGGTGACGCCAAAGAACTTTTTAGCAATCAGTTTTGTTTTGATATCGGCAGAACCTTTGCCATCTTTCTGAGCCAAGGAAAAGCCGTCGGCCAAGTGGCAATCGGCATGGATCCGCGCGAATCCAGCCCGAGAATAAAGACCGCCTACGCTTCGGGTCTGATCTATGAAGGCAGGGAGGTCTTCGACGAGGGGGTTACCCCCATTCCTTCGGTGAATTATATTCTTAAGGCCCAACCTTTTTTTGCCGGCAGTACGATGGTTTCCGGCAGCCATATCAAACCCCATTTAAACGGATTGAAATTTTTTGCATTCGGGGAAGAAATTCTTAAGGCCCATGAGGCGAAAATTCACGAAATATACCGGGAAATTAAGAATCAGGTTACTTATTCGGACAAAAGCGAAGTAATGGTTGCCGATGACGCTGCCCCTTCTGCTTACAAGGAATACCTTGTCTCAAAAGCCAAATTGCCTTACCCCAATTGGAAGGTGGTTGTGGATCCCGGAAACGGAGCCCAGAGCGACGTAGCGCCCTGGGTTTTAAGACAGCTGGGTCTTAACGTAATTGAGCTAAACGCTTCCGTCCAGGGGGTGTTTTACTCCAGAGACACGGAAGTTGAGGGAGATTTTAAAGAGCTGCAGGAAACGGTTGTTAACGAGAATGCTGATTTCGGGATAGGTTACGATTCCGACGGAGACAGGGTGGTCTTTATCGACGAGAAAGGTAATTATATTCCCGGAGACTATACGGGAACAATTATTGCCAGGCAGTCCGAGGGAGATTCTGTGGTTACCCCCATTAACACCTCACAGGTGGTTGAAGCAGCCGGAAAAAAGGTCTTAAGGACCAAGGTCGGCTCCGCCTATGTGGTGGAAAAGATGAAAGAGGTAGGCGCCTCATTCGGTTTCGAAGCCAACGGCGGAGGGATATTTGCCGAAATGCATAGCCGCGACGGAGGCAGGACCACGGTTGAAATTTTAAATATTCTGGCGGCCAAAAGCGCAAAACTTTCGGATTTAATCGCCACCCTACCAAAGTATTTTCTGGCCAGAGACAAGATAGAATACGAGTGGAGCTTAAAAGACAAAATCATTCAAGAAGCAAAAAGCAATTTTAAAGGAGAAAAAACGGATGAGACGGACGGACTAAAAATTTGGCTGGTAGGCGGCAGCTGGATACTCTTCCGCTCATCCTTAAACGCCCCCGAATTTAGGGTTTTTGCCGAAAGCAAAAAAAAGGAGGAAGCCGAGGAATTATTAAAGAAAGGATTGGAGTTGGTTAATCAGGTTATCAAAAAATGAGCGACATCAGTTCCCATAACGCAGTCAAAAAAATAGATAAAGGCGGAATATTGGATTCGATAATTGCCTTGCCGCATCAGGTAGATGCGGCTTTTAGGGAAGTATCCAAAATAGAAATCCCCGAACAATATTCTCAAGCCAAAAATATCGTCGTTACCGGCATGGGCGGTTCTGCCCTGGGAGGAAGAATAATCGATGCTTTAACCTTGGGCACCATCAGGGCACCATTGGAGATATTTACCGAACCGACACTGCCCAAATACGTCAACCGGAACACTTTGGTTATTGCTTCCTCCTATTCCGGTAACACCGCCGAGACGCTCTCGGCCCTTGAAGATGCGATTGACAAAAAAGCTATGGTTTTCGGAATTTGCACTGGCGGCAAAATGGAAGAAATTTTAAAGAAAAAGAAATTACCTGCCTATGTTTTTACCCCAAACGCAAATCCCTCTAACCAGCCCAGAATGGGCTTGGGCTATTCAATCACGGCCGTGGCAACTGTTCTTTCCAAACTGAAATTTATCGACTTTACCCACTCCGACTTTGTCGGGGTAATACGCTTGATGGGAGAGCTGATGGCCGATTTCGGTCCCGACAGCCCGAACGACAAAAATTCGGCCAAAAGTCTGGCGCTTAAGCTTAAAGATAAAATTCCGGTGATTATTGCCAGCGAACACCTGGTGGGGGCTGGCCACGCATTCAAAAACCAATTAAACGAAAATTCAAAAACCTTTTCTCTATTATTCGATATTCCCGAGATGAACCACCATCTTTTGGAGGGCTTAAAAAATCCCGCTTTGGCCAAGAAGTTCTTGTATTTTCTTTTACTGGAATCGGATTTGTATTCAGCGGAAATTAAAAAGAGGTATCCGGTGAGTCTGGATGTTATCGAGCAAAACGGGGTCGGAGCCTCGGTCTATAAACTGCAATCTGATACAAAGCTACAGCAGGTTTATGAGCTGTTGGTACTTGGAAGTTTTGTGAGTTTGTATCTGGCCGTTCTTTACGATATCGACCCGACTCCGATTCCCTGGGTCGATTATTTCAAAAGCAAATTATAAGACTCACCCCATTTATCATTTGTGAATTGTAATTTATAATTGACTAATGCCTGCTCGGCCCTTAATTGCTTTTTTTAAGGATATCCAGAAGGAGGATATCCCCTTGGTTGGTGGCAAAGGAGCGAATTTGGGCGAGATGGCCAATTCGGGTTTTCCAGTACCCAACGGTTTTGCCATAACTGTTGTAGCCTATGATTTATTTCTTGGACAAAACAATCTGTTGCAAGAAGTCACCCGAATCTTAAAAACTACCGACCACAACGACCCGCAACAGCTTAACCACGCTTCCAAAACCATCCAAAAACTTATCCTTTCGGGAGAAATTCCCAAAGAAGTAGCGGATGCCACAATTAAATCATACAAGAGACTTTCCGGTCCCTTAAGGAAAGCCTTGGTGGCCGTACGTTCTTCGGCAACTGCCGAGGATCTTCCCGAAGCCTCTTTCGCCGGACAGCAGGAGACACTGCTTAACATTCAAGGGGAGGCAAACCTCTTAAACGCCACCAGAAAATGCTGGGCTTCGCTTTTTACCCCCCGGGCGATATTTTATCGGGTTGAGAACAAAGTACCCCACGAGAAGGTCAAAATCTCGGTTATCGTCCAAAAAATGGTTCAATCGGAGGTCTCCGGTGTAATGTTTTCCATCGAACCAGTAACCAACGAAAAAGACAGGATTGTTATCGAAGCGGTTTGGGGTTTGGGCGAAATGATCGTTCAGGGTCAGGTTGTTCCGGATAGGTATGTTGTTCAAAAAGGAACTTACGCGATTCTTTCCAAACAGGTTTCCGACCAGTCGGTTCAGCTTATTAAAAAGGGAACTGAAACCAGCCAAAGAGATGTGCCGCCAAAAATACGCGACAGGCAAAAGATTAGCGACGAGGAGATTGTTAAGCTGGCGAAAATCGCCGAGGCCCTGCAAAAACACTACTATTTTCCCCAGGACGCGGAATGGGCAAAAGAAGGCAAGAATCTCTATCTTGTCCAGACCAGACCGGTTACTACCACCAAAAAGGCGGTCGAGGCTAAAGGCCAGGACTATACCTCCGCCTTAACCTCAATCTTAACCGGAACTCCCGCTTCCCCCGGGACCGCCTCAGGGCCGGTTACAATCATCAAAACAGCCAAGGAAATCGAAAAGGTGCAAAAAGGAGATATCCTAGTTGCCCCGATGACCTCACCCGATTTTGTTCCGGCCATGAGGAAGGCCGTTGCCATCGTCACCGATCAAGGGGGACAAACGTCGCATGCTGCCATCGTTTCCCGAGAGCTGGGAATTCCCTGTGTGGTGGGGACCAAAATGGCCACAAGTGAATTGAAAGCTGGCTCAATTGTTACGGTCGATGGTGACGCCGGCCAGGTTTTCCTGGGCAGTAAAGTCGCACACGTTGTTAAAGAGGAAAAAGAGGTTAAACCGACTCAGACTAAAACCGCAACCAGGCTCTACGTTAATCTGGGAGAACCGGAAAGGGCAAAAGAGATATCCAAATTAAATGTCGACGGTGTAGGACTTTTAAGAGCCGAGTTTATGATTGCCAACATTGGAATTCATCCCAAGGAGGCAATCAAAAACAAAAAGCAGGATAAATTTATTGACAAACTGGCTCACGATATTGAAACTTTTTGCGAGGCATTTGAGCCCAGACCCGTGGTTTATCGGGCCACGGATTTTAAAACCAATGAATACCGGGCACTTCCGGGAGGAAAATACTGGGAGCCGGAAGAGCCGAATCCTCTTTTGGGCTTCAGGGGTGCCTTCCGCTACGTAGCCAATCCCGATGTGTTTAACTTGGAACTTCAAGCCATCAAGAAGGTACGTCAGAAATACAAAAATCTCTGGTTGATGGTTCCCTTCGTCCGATCAACCGAAGAGCTGGCCACCATCAGAAGGATTGTAGCCGCAGAAGGATTTTTTGAGAGCCCGACTTTTAAGTTCTGGATGATGGTGGAGTTACCGGTAAACGTAATTCTGATTGAGGATTTTATTAAAGTGGGCATTGAGGGGGTTTCGGTCGGCTCAAACGATTTGACAATGTTACTTCTCGGAACCGACCGGGATAATTCGGAGGTTGCCAAAGCCTTTGACGAGCGATCCGCCTCGGTGCTTTGGTCTTTAAGGAGAGTAATCAGGAAGTGCAATAAATTGGGGGTTAGCTCATCCATTTGCGGACAAGCGCCTTCCGTTTATGAAGACCTGGTCGAAAAGCTGGTCGGCTACGGCGTTACCAGCATTTCCGTAAATCCCGATGCTGTAAACCGGGTTAGAAATGTAATAATAGAAGCGGAAAGGAAAGTATTGTCAGGCAAATAATATGGCAAAGATAGCCAAAATATGGGCGAGAGAGATTTTGGATTCCAGAGGAATCCCCACAGTGGAGGCGGCCTGCATGCTGGATTCCGGGGCAGTTTCGGTGGCCTCCGTTCCGGCAGGGACCTCCACCGGTGCCTACGAAGCCCTGGAGTTAAGGGATACGGATAATCCCCGCTACCTGGGCAAAGGAGTTCTTAAGGCAGTTGCCAACGTCAATACCGTTTTGGGTCCGGCAGTTATCGGCATGGACCCAGTGAACCAGGAAGAAATAGATAAAAAACTTGACGCCCTAGACGGTACCGAGAACAAGACAAAATACGGGGGTAATGCAATACTGGCGATTTCAATGGCCGTGGCCAAGGCCGGAGCCGCGGCTTCCAGACTTGATCTTTATGTCTGGATAAATTATCTATCCCAGAAAATCGGACTCAAACCTTCCTTAAAAATTCCAACACCTCTTTTTAACATGATCAACGGAGGCCTCCACGGAGCGGGAAATTTGGACTTTCAGGAATTCCATGTAATCCCGGCCTCAACCAAAACCTTCAGCCAGGGGATTCAGTTGGGAGTGGAGGTTTACTTAACTATCGGTGAGAATTTGGCCAGAAGGGGTGCGATTCACTCGGTCGGCAACGAAGGCGGCTACGCACCCAACCTGTTTACCAATGCCGATGCTTTGGAGGTTTTTGTTGAGGCGATTAGACAAACCAAGTATTCAATCGGCCGGGACGTATTTTTGGGATTGGATGTTGCTGCCAACTCGTTTTTCAAGAACGGTGAATATTCGATACGGGACAAGTCCTCGCCGATGACGGATAACCAGATGATTGAGTACTATAAAGGCCTAAACGAGCAGTACCACCTGGCAATACTTGAAGATCCTTTCCAAGAAGATGGCTGGGAAAGCTGGATAAAACTTTCGGAGACCATGGGATCTGTTGTAACCATAGTGGGAGATGACCTTTTGGCAACCAACCCCAAAAGACTTGAGAAAGCAATTGCCGAGAAGGCCTGCAACTCCATCCTGATTAAACCAAATCAGATAGGAACGGTTAGCGAAACCATCAAGGTTATCAAGCAGGCCAGAGACGCGGCCTTTAAGATAATTGTTTCGCACCGCTCCGGGGAAACCAACGATTATTTCATCGCGGATTTTGCTGTCGGGGTTGGGGCAGATTATGCAAAATTCGGCGCTCCGGCCAGAGGCGAACGGGTGGCAAAATACAACAGACTCTCCGCAATTGAGGTTGAGCTTACCCGTTTAAGGAAATAACAAATGATTTCTCCCCAACCTGCAAAATTCGTTTGCTTGGCGGTTCTGGACGGATGGGGTCTGGCTTCACCCGGTCCCGGCAATGCCATTTCCTTGGCCAATACCGTCAACATTAACCGTTTTACGGCTTCTTATCCCCATACCCAACTGGTGGCTTCGGGTGAAGCGGCAGGTTTGCCCCGGGGAGAGGCCGGTAATACCGAAACAGGACATCTTAACCTGGGGGCGGGCAGAATCGTATATCAGGATTTGGCCAGGATAAACATGTCGATAGCCGATGGGTCCTTTTTCAAAAACCCCGTACTTCTGGAGGCCATCAATCACGCTAAAAGAAACAACTCCAGGCTGCACTTGATGGGATTGGTGGGTGCAGGGGGGGTTCATTCCGACATATCTCACCTTTTTGCTTTAATTCAGCTGGCCAAAAGAGAAGGATTTAAGAACGTCTTTCTGCATTTATTTACCGACGGCAGAGATTCTCCTCCAACCTCGGCAACTATCTATATAAAAAGCATCGCCGATGTTGCAGCAAAGGCTGGTACTGGTGTTATTGCCTCCGTAATGGGACGTTACTGGGCAATGGATCGTGATTTTCGTTGGGAAAGAACGGCCAAGGCTTATGCGGCTCTTACCCAAGGACAGGGAAATTTGGTAACCAGTTACGAACAGGCTATCCAAACTTCCTATTCGCAAGGCAAGACGGATGAATTTATAGAACCATGTCTGATTGCGGGAACCGACGGAAAACCAGTGGCTACGATTGCCGATAACGATTCGGTAATTTTCTTCAATTTCAGAATCGACAGGCCGAGGCAATTAACCAGCGCTTTTGTTTTCAAGGATTTTAATCCGGAATCAATAAGCTGGGGGTTTGACCCCTACCTGGTCAAATATACCAAATCCCATTTGTCTGTAGAGCCCAAAACCCAGTCTTCTTTTCAAAGGGGTCCGTCTCTGAATAATCTTTACTTCGCCAGTATGACCGAGTATGCCAAGCCTTTGGTGGCAGCCGGGGTGAAGGTCTCCTTTCCCCCCGAAATCGTGGAAATGCCTTTAGGTAGAGTAATTTCGGAACATAACCTCAAACAGCTAAGAATGTCCGAATCGGAGAAAGAACGATTTGTAACTTTTTATTTCAATGGCCAGCAGGAAGCTGCTTTTCCGGGAGAAGAACGGGATATCGTTTCTTCGCCAAAAGTAGCCACCTACGATCTTTTGCCGGAAATGAGCGCCAGGGAACTTACGGCTAAATTGCTTTCGAGATTAAGAAATTCCATCGACTATTCGTTTATTTTGGTCAATTTTGCCAATCCAGACATGGTAGGTCACACCGGCAATATCGGGGCCGCCAGCAAGGGTTGCGAAGTGGTGGATGAGTGTATCGGGAAAATCGCCAGTTTCGTTCTGGCCTACGAGGGAATTCTGATCATAACCGCCGATCACGGCAATGCCGAAGAAATGATTAATACCCACACCGGCGAGATTGATACCGAACATAACGCCAATCCTGTCCCCTTTATCGTTATATCCAAGGACCTAATCGGTCGTCCCCAGGTTCTGCCTGCCGGAATTTTGGCCGATGTAGCTCCAACGATTCTTAACCTCTTGGGTTTGACCCCACCTTCGGCAATGTCGGGCAGAAACATACTTGAGCCTTTATACGCTTAAGTATAGAATTTATATTCTATGCAGGAGATTACCCAATTTTTTGTAGCAAACCTCACCAGTCTCATTTCTTCCTACGGACTTTTGGCCGTATTTGTTTTGATGACGGCAGAGTCGGCTCTAATTCCCATTCCTTCGGAGATTACCATGCCTTTTGCCGGTTTTCTTGCCGGCATGGGGGTCATGAATTTTTGGGTAGCCATCCTTATCGGTGCCATCGGGAACCTTACGGGTTCCCTCTTGGCCTACTGGTTGGGTTACGTTAAAGGCGAAGAATGGGTCAGGCTCGCCATCAGGAAATGGGGCAAGTGGCTCCTTATCCGGGAGCATGAATACGATAAGGCGAAGGATTGGTATCAAAAATACGGTCAGGGGATAACCTTTGCCTCAAGGCTGCTGCCGATTGTCAGGACCTTTATTTCACTTCCGGCAGGAATCGCCAAAATGAACCTGCCTCTTTTTTCCTTACTGACCTTTATCGGTTCACTTTTATGGTCCGGATTTCTGGCATATATCGGCTTAAAACTCGGTGAGAATTGGCTGGCAATTGAACCTTACTTCAGAAAATTTCAGTTCGTGATTGTCGGTTTAGGAATCGCAGCTGTAGGTTTTTATATCTATACCCACCTCAAGAGAAGAAGAGAAGCTTAATTTTTATACTTTCTGATCAGCCCAACCACTTTTCCCTGAATCCTGACGTTTTTGACAAAGATGGGGCTCATCTTGGCATTGGCCGGCTCCAATCTTATTCTGGTTGCCTCCCTGAAAAACCTTTTTAAGGTGGCCATCCCGTTATCCAGCAGGGCAACTACGATTTCGCCGTTGTTGGCATGTTCCGCCTGTTCTACAACAACATAATCTCCGTCTCTTATCTGTTCTTCAATCATGCTTTCTCCCCGCACCTGAAGAACATACACCCGCTTTCTGCCGGTAACAAAGGGCGAAGGAATACTCATGGTGGCATTGGGGTCGGTGTAGGGCTCTATAGGGGTTCCTGCGGCGATAAAGCCCAGTATGGGGACATCCATTCCCACTGCAGAATAATCGACGTTAGACGAGGTAAGCTCAATTGATCTGGTTTTGCCGATTTTGCGCTTGATTAAGCCCTTTTCCTCAAGGGTTTGCAGGTGTTCATGAACTGTAGCCAGGGAAGAGACACCTATCGCGTCAGCGATTTGTTTTAGGGTAGGGGCCGAACCGGTTGCTTGAATGTGCTGCTTGATGAAGTCGAGTATTTGACCCTGTCTTTTGTAAATTATCGGTGCCATATATAGAAAATACAAATAAAACCCGAACTAGTCAAGACCCAAAATAAACCCAAAACTATGGTAGAATATTTAGGTTATGAAATTTAAGCTTAAGTCCACCTTCAAGCCGATCGCTGACCAGGTTCAAGCCATCGATAAACTGGCCAAGGCTGTTGTTAAAGGCAAAAAGTATCAGGTTCTCTTGGGGGTAACCGGTTCGGGGAAAACCTTCACCATGGCCAATGTCATCCAAAAGCTGCAAAAGCCGACCCTGATTATCTCCCACAACAAAACCCTGGCCGCACAACTTTACCAGGAGTTGAGGGACTTTTTTCCCAAAAATGCGGTGTCCTACTTCGTTTCCTACTACGACTACTATCAGCCCGAGGCGTATATTCCTTCAACCGATACCTATATCGAGAAGGATTCGGACATTAACGAGTTGATAGACAAGCTACGACTGGCGGCAACCGCAAATCTCCTTACGAGATCCGATACTATCGTTGTTGCCTCCGTCTCATGCATCTATAACATCGGCTCTCCGAGGGAATACGGTCACTTTGTATTCGAGTTTGCGGAAGGCATGAAGATAGCCAGGGAACAGATAATCGACAGGCTAATTGATCTGCAGTACAAAAGAAGCGAGTTCGGATTCCACCGGGGAACTTTCAGGGTCAGGGGTGACACTGTTGATATTTACCCCGCCTATATTGATGAGGGAATGAGAATAGAGCTAAAGGGGGAAAAGATAAGTAAAGTTGACTATATCAATACCGTAACCGGGGAAAAGGTTAAATTGGGCGGATACGACCCTTCGGTCTATGTTCTTTACCCGGCCAAGCATTTCATCACCGACCCTGCCAAAAACCAGGAAGTATTTGAACAAATAAAAGGCGATATGGAAGAGAGGGTTAGCCTTTTTAAGAAGCACGGCAAGCTATTGGAAGCCCAAAGAATACAACAAAAGGTAAGCTACGATTTGGAAATGATTAAGGAGTTCGGTTATGTCAAAGGGATAGAGAATTATTCCAGATATTTTGACGGCCGTTCTCCGGGGGATGCGCCCTTTAGCCTTCTGGATTATTTCAACGAACCATATAAGAAAGATTGGCTGGTAATAATTGACGAGTCCCACATGACTTTCCCCCAGATTAGAGGAATGTATAACGGTGACCTTTCCCGAAAACAAACACTAATAGATTACGGATTCAGACTTCCCGCAGCCATTGATAACCGTCCCCTAAGGTTTGAAGAGTTTATGCGCAGAATTCCCAATTTCATTGCCACCTCTGCCACTCCCGCCGAATGGGAACTTTCCCAAGCAAAGGAAAACGGACAGGTGGTCGAACAACTCTTAAGACCTACGGGCATACCGGACCCGGAGGTAGAGATTAGACCGACCAAGCACCAGGTGGCCGATGTTATTAAAGAGATTAAAAAGCAGGCTAAAAAGAAACAAAGGACTCTGGTTACCACTTTAACTAAACGAACAGCCGAGGATTTGTCAGAATATCTGGCGGAACAAGGCTTAAAAGTTCACTATCTGCACTCCGACGTTAAAACGTTGGACCGTACGGATATTTTAGACGACTTAAGACGCGGCAACTACGATGTTTTGGTGGGAATTAATCTGTTAAGAGAAGGACTGGACCTTCCCGAAGTATCTTTGGTGGCAATTTTGGATGCCGACAAGGAAGGCTTTTTAAGAAGCGACGTCACCCTTATTCAAACCATGGGTCGAGCTGCCAGACATGTGGAAGGAAGGGTAATTATGTATGCAGATAGGGTTACAGGTTCGATGCAAAGAGCCTTGGATGAAGTCGGCAGAAGGAGAAAGTATCAAATAAAAATGAATAAGAAGATAGGAATTACGCCCAAATCAATTCATAAGCCAATCCGGGAAAAGGTGGTAGAAAAAGAGCAGGAAACCGGAATGGAAAGATTATTTGGCAAGAAAGAATCATTATTCCTTAAGCTTCCGCATATAGACATGGATGGACTCACGCCAATGGATAAAAAACGTTTAGTGAATAATCTAAGGAAAGAAATGCTTTTGGCCGCCCAGGATTTGAATTTTGAATTGGCGGCGGAGATTAGGGACAAGATTAAGGAAATCACCGTCTAGTTTGTTATACTAACTCATCCGTCGGTAATCCGATGGGAAGTTTGCGTGTTATGGAAAACACAATACGAATAAGAGGGGCGCGTCAGCATAACCTCAAAAATATCAATCTGGAAATACCCAAGAACAAACTTGTTGTTCTGACGGGAGTTTCCGGTAGTGGCAAAAGCTCTTTGGCTTTCGATACTCTCTACGCGGAAGGTCAAAGGCGTTATGTGGAGAGTCTTTCGACTTATGCCCGGCAATTTTTGGGGATTATGGAAAAGCCGGATGTGGACCACATAGAAGGATTATCCCCCGCAATTTCCATCGATCAAAAAACTACCTCCAGAAATCCACGCTCTACGGTGGGGACCGTTACCGAAGTCTACGATTATCTGCGACTTCTCTTCGCCCGCATCGGCCATCCCCATTGTCCCGTCTGCGGCAGGGAAATCTCACATCAGTCCATTGATCAAATTGTCGAACAATCTTTTTCTCTTATAAGTGAAGAAACCAAGAAGGGCAAAGTCGGCAGGTTTATGATTCTTTCTCCTGTCGTTTCCGACAGAAAGGGAGAATTCTCGTCCCTTTTCGATAACCTAAAAGCCAAAGGCTACAAACAATTAAGAGTTGACGGGTATATCAAAGATTTATCGGAAGACTTTGTGCTCATAAAAACTAATAAGCACACCATAGAAGTTGTTATAGATAAGCTAAGCCTAAGTCTCGGCAACATCAGAGATAAGGTTTTTATAGACAACCTGCGCTCCAGACTGGCTGACTCTTTTCAGCAGGCCTTGAATCTTTCGGAAGGCAATGCGGTTCTGGCGCAGATTAAGGACGTAGGTTTTGAGATGCCCGAGTATCCCAAGAAATTCGAAAACCATTTATTCTCCGAGAAATTTGCCTGTCCGACCGACAATATCCAGATTCCGGAGATAGAACCCCGTACTTTTTCTTTCAACTCTCCTCATGGTGCTTGTCCTTCCTGCTCTGGTTTGGGAAAAATCCTGAAAGTGGAACCTAGTTTTATCTTTGCTCCGGAAATATCGATTACCGAAGGGGCAATTCTGCCTTTCGCAACCATGTTCGAACACGACACTTGGGTTTCAAGACTCTACCTTGAGGTTTGCAAAGAAAACGGTATTGATCCAAAAACTCCGATTAAAAACCTGTCTTCCGACGAAATAGATATTCTGCTTTACGGAACAGGAGATTTCGAATACATGGTCGAAGGTACCAACCGCTGGGGACGCTTTACCCGGATTTACGAAAGGTTTATAGGAATTGTTGCCGATTTGGAAAGAAGATACAGGGAGTCGACTTCAGATTATGTCAAAGGAGAAATAGAGAAATATATGAGGGAACAGCTTTGCGCAACTTGTAAGGGTAGCAGGCTAAAGCCGGAATCCCTCTCGGTAACCATCTTGAGCCAATCCATATCCGCTTTAACCTCAAACTCGGTAAGTAAAACTCTCGAGTGGGTAAATTCTCTTAATCTAAACACCCAAGTCAGTGCCAGAGAGAAAGAAATTGCGAAGCTAATTATCAAAGAAATAGAACAAAGGCTGAAGTTTTTAATCTCGGTGGGTCTGGAATATTTAACCCTGGATAGGGAAGCGGGGAGTTTATCTGGAGGAGAAGCCCAAAGAATCCGTCTGGCTTCGCAAATAGGCTCGGGCTTAACCGGAGTCTTGTATGTCTTGGATGAGCCTACCATCGGGCTTCACCAAAGGGACAATAAAAAGCTGATAGACACCCTTAAAAGATTGAGGGATTTGGGAAACACAGTGGTCGTGGTCGAACACGACAGGGAAATGATCGGAAGCGCAGATCATGTCATCGATTTTGGACCGGGTGCGGGGGAAGATGGGGGAGAGATAGTCGCTACGGGGACGGCCAAACAAATTTCAGCAAATCCAAAATCCCTGACCGGTAAGTTTATGTCCGGAAAAAGAAGAATAGATATTTTAAAAACCCAATCTTTGCTCAAAAATCCGGTTTCGCTCTCCGTCTTCGGAGCTTCACAATTTAACCTAAAAGGCATTGATGTGGATTTTCCTTTAGGTAAGCTGGTTTGTATTACCGGGGTGTCGGGTTCGGGTAAATCTACTTTACTCGTAGAAACTTTATTTCCCGCTTTAAGCAGTTATCTTAACCCTCTTTACAGGGGAAACGTGGGCAAGTTTATAAGGCTCGAGGGCAAAGAAAATATCGACAAGGTAATCCTTATCGACCAATCCCCTATCGGCAGAACCCCAAGGAGTAACCCCGCGACCTATACCGGAGTTTTTGACCCCGTACGGGAGGTTTTTGCCAATACCAGAGAGGCCAGAGCAATGGGATTTAAGAAAGGCAGATTTTCTTTCAATCTAAGAGGCGGCAGATGTGAAGCCTGTGAGGGTCAAGGACAAATAAAGATAGAAATGCAGTTTATGAGTGACATTTGGATTACCTGCGATGTCTGTGGGGGTAAAAGGTATAGCTCTCAAACCTTGGAGGTTAGCTACAGGGGTAAGAATATCGCGGAAGTTTTGGCAATGACGGTAAACGATTCGCTCGAGTTTTTTCACTCCCATCCGAAAATTCTGGCCAAACTGGAAACCTTGGAACATGTAGGTTTGGGCTATATGAAACTCGGCCAGCCCGCAACCACGCTCTCGGGAGGTGAGGCCCAAAGGGTTAAGTTGGCAACAGAGCTTTCCAAAAGGGCCACCGGTAAAACCGTATATATTCTCGATGAACCCACAACCGGGCTCCACTTTGCGGACGTGGAGCGGCTATTAAAGGTGCTGAGGCTTTTGGTGGATAAAGGCAACTCGGTATTTCTGATAGAGCATAATTTGGACGTAATCAAAAATGCTGATTGGATTATTGATTTGGGACCCGAAGGAGGCGA
The DNA here is from genome assembly GCA_001791995.1 of Candidatus Woesebacteria bacterium RBG_13_46_13. Classification (GTDB taxonomy): domain Bacteria; phylum Patescibacteriota; class Microgenomatia; order UBA8517; family UBA8517; genus RBG-13-46-13. Next base: position 93,297 of record MGFR01000003.1, on the reverse strand, counting down.
AGACGGAGGAAATGTCGTAGCCAAAGGGACGGTTGTCGATATCAAGAAAAACGATGGGTCCTATACTGGGAAATTCCTGCAAGAGTCGCCTTACAAATAGCTTCAAGTTCATTTATACTAAATCTATGAAAATTCTCAAGGTTTTGTCGGGTATTGTTCTTGCGATTATCTTCGCTTTTTTGTTTATACACCAGGCTTCGGCCCAGGGAGAATTTATTACTGATGTAAACGTAGAGTATCGGGTTCTTGAGGGCGGTGGGGTGACTGTAACCCACAATTTCACTCTGGAAAATACGGTTTCCAATCTCTACGCCACTTCTTACAGGTTGGTCTTGGACAATATAGAGCCTTCCGACGTCAAAGCTTCAAAGGAAGGCAGGGCCTTAAGAGTTGAACAGGCTAAAGAAGGAAGTAAAACCATCCTCACCGTTTTCTTCGACGATACGGTTGTCGGCAAAGGCAAGTCGCAAATCTTCAGCGTCAGTTTTAACAATTCCGGATTCGCAACACGCACCGGGGAGGTTTGGGAAATTTCGATTCCCAGACTTTCCGAAGACAACTCTTTCCGTTCCTACTCTCTTTCTCTTATTATACCTACGTCTTTGGGCAATGAGGCTTATATGTCTCCCAAACCCGACTCGCTAAAGCAAGAAGCAGGGCTTAATCTTTACAAGTTTGGCAAAGAAAGCGTTGAAAAGACGGGAATCACTGCCGGATTCGGAGCTTTCCAGGTTTTCTCTTTCGATCTGAGCTACCATTTGGAAAACCCGATAGGCAAAAAAACCACTACGGAGATAGCTTTGCCCCCTGATACGGCATTACAAAAAGTGTATTTCCAGGAGATTACCCCAGCTCCCAAAAACGTGAGTATCGATGAGGACGGGAATTGGATAGCTGCCTACGAACTCGAACCGCGCGAAAGAGTCGATATTCGGGCCAAGGGCTCGGTACAGATCTTTGCAACTGTCAGACCGTTCCCTAAACCCACCAAAGAAACTCTGGCCAATGATTTGAAAGAAACCCAGTACTGGCAAACTTCCAATCCCGTTATTAAGGATACCGCCAGAAGGTTACAAACTGCCAAGCAGATATACGACTTTGTTGCTAAAACCCTCTCTTATGATTACGAACGGGTCAGGCCCAACGTGGAAAGAATGGGGGCCGTAGAGGCTTTAAACAGCCCCAAAAACGCTATCTGCATGGAATTTACCGACCTCTTTATTGCCCTAGCCCGTTCTGCGGGAATTCCGGCCCGGGAAGTTAACGGTTTTGCCTACACCGAAAACCCTCAAATCCAGCCCTTAAGCTTGGTCGCGGACGTACTCCATTCTTGGCCGGAATACTGGAGCGATGAGAGCAAAAGCTGGATTCCTATCGACCCGACCTGGGCCTCAACCACTGGAGGAGTGGACTATTTTACCAAACTTGACCTTCGCCACTTCACTTTTGTGGTTCACGGTAAGGACCCCCTAAAGCCTTACCCTCCGGGTTCGTATAAATTGGGCTCCAACCCGCAAAAGGATGTGTTTGTCAATTTCGGTCAGCTCCCTGAAGAAAGAATCAGCCATCCCGAAATAACCGTAGTGCCCCAAAGGGGCATTCCCTTTTTTGGAAGTAAACTCGCGGTAAATATCAAAAATCCCGGCCCCGTAGCCCTTTATGATTTGCAACCCCATATTTATTTCGACAATAAGCTGTCGAGTAAAACCATTATCGAAGTATTGCCGCCTTATGCTTCGACCAAAATTCAAGTCGTGGTACCTTTTAGCTTTTTGGCCAAAGATACTCCCAACCTGGTTAAAATTGTGGCAGCAGATAAGGAGATAAGCGTGCCAACTTTTAAAAATCAGGTTATAATCTACAACCTGATAATCGTATTCGTCGTCCTGGCGGCAGTTATCATCTTTGTACTTATCAGGCTGAAAAAAATAAATCTAAGTATCATTGGCAAAAGGTATAGGGATCTATTATTAAAAATCAGAAATGTTAAAAAGGATTCTATCCCAAAGGCCCCACCTCCCAATAACTAAATCCGAATTTAAGAAGATTCCGGAAGTCCCGGGTATTTATATCTTCTTCTTAGGCAAAGAAGCCCTCTATGTAGGTAAGGCCAAAAGCTTACGCAGCAGGTTAAATTCTTACCTGACTATCCATATCGGACCAAAGACCCGGAAAATGTTGACTGAGGCGGAATACTTTATTTACGTCAAATCCGAAAGCGAATTGGAAGCCTTGCTTTTGGAGGCGGAGCTCATTCGTAGCGAACAGCCCCCATACAATACTGTGGCCAAAGATGACAAACACCCTCTCTATATAAAAATTACCAGGGAAAAATACCCCAGGGTTATAACCGCCCGAAAATCCGACCAACTGGCCAGCTTGGTTACATACGGCCCCTTTCCATCTTCAACCAACGTCAGAAGCGTTCTGAGGATGCTGAGGAAAATTATTCCCTACTCGGATCATAAATTGGGCAAGAAAGCCTGTATTTATTCACAGATAGGGTTTTGCAATCCCTGCCCGTCTAGCATCGAAGCCCAGACCGATATACAAACCAAACAAGCTCTTCGCCGAAAATACCGAAGTAATTTACGGATGCTTAAAAATATTCTCTCGAGGCGTTCAAAAGCCGTAATTCAATCTTTGTATAGGCAGATGGCAATTCTTTCGAAAAACCAAGGATACGAAGCGGCAGCCCAAATACGAGAAAAAATCCAAAAACTTGAATACATTCTTCAACCGATTACTCCTGTCTCGGATTTTATAGAAAATCCCAACCTTTCCGAGGATATCCTGGCTTCTGAATCCAATGAATTAGAGAAAGTAATCTCTAAATATTTACCGGTTAAGAATAAATTAGCCAGAATCGAATGTTTTGATGTTGCCCATCTTGGTGGTACCAAACAAACGGCTTCCATGGTGACGTTTATCAACGGGCAACCGGAAAAAAGCCTCTATCGGCATTTTAAAATTAGAACTATTAGAAAAGCCGACGATATTGCCGCCATGAGAGAAATTGCCGCCAGGCGCGTTAAAAGTCTTAGGGGTTGGGGTAGACCCGACCTGATAGTTGTTGACGGAGGTAAAGCTCAGGTAACGACGTTCAGAGAGGTTTTCCTGAAAGAGGGTGTTCCCGTTGTCGGATTGGCCAAAAGAATGGAAACTTTGGTGATTCCAAATCCGCAGGGAGTTATGGCGAACTTTGTCGAGGTACGCCTAAAACCTCCAGCCTTAAACTTGATTCAAAGATTAAGAGACGAAGCGCACAGATTTGCCCGACGCTATCACCACTTTCTTGTCAAGAAAGATTTGATTTCTTGACAAGTCTCAGGATTTAAAGCGATACTTAAGAAGTAATGAGAAAAATTATCAGACACTATGTTTTGGATACGTTTGCGCTTTATCTGGCTTCTCAACTGACTTCAGGAATGATTTTCGAAAACGGCTACCAGACCCTGCTTTTGGCCGGTGTTGCCCTAACGATTACAACCATGCTGGCCAAACCGATAATCAATATCCTGCTTTTACCCATAAACCTGATTACATTCGGTCTTTTTAAGTGGGTTTCTTCGGCTATTGCCCTATATCTGGTGACCTTGGTTGTGCCGGGATTTAAGATTATCCAATTCCTTTTTGCCGGGCTTACGACTAAGTATTTCGATTTCCCGGCGATAAGCCTGGAGGGGATTCTCGCCTATATCGGCTTTTCGTTTTTACTTTCTCTCATTACCTCTTTACTCTTTTGGATATTCAGGTGAGCTTAGTCGCTGAGGACCGGTTTGGTTTCGATTTCCCCCTGACCACGCAGAATAAAATAGATGGTATTGGCCAAGGGCATAGCGGTTTCAGGAATAGTTCCCTCAAGATATTTCTCCCTTAATAAATCGCCGAAATCGTCAATTTTATACGGTATTGCCTGTTGGGTTTTCGACTTGACCATTCCCAGTCTACCCAAGACGTCGTCGTGCAAAGAGACAATGGCGCTATTTAACAACAGACTCGAAACGCCGTAGATTACATGGAATTCGTGGGGAACTTCCACCAAGGACGTGTCGGGCTCACCATTGTTCCCGTTGCGCGAATGGGTATCAACCTTGGACAATCCCTTAACAATAACTTCCGGGAAATACCTTCTGATCTCTTGAGCCGAGGCACCTCTGGCTCGACCGTTAGCCAACTCGGCTAAATGATAATAGGAACCCTTAACGTCCGCCCCCATTAAGACATCGGCTCCCTCGTTGAGCAACCACCTGACCGCAGCATCGTGTCTAGTCGGAGAGTAATGCTCAATCAGTCCCAAAACAGAAGCCGCTTTTTGCGGAAACTTTTTGTCGTAGGCCAGATGACAGACGTGTCCTACGGTGGAAAGGGCAATATCTTTCTCAACCGAAGTCAGGGTGCCTTTGGCGGAGAAGGATTTTTTCAGCTGCTCCATTCTTTCTTTGTGGCTTTTTGTTGATTTATAAATTCTTAATCCCAAATAGGCGAAAGCCAAGGCTGAGGCAGAGACAGCCAGTTTGGCGCTGGTGTCCATAATGTCATTGATTTGCTCGCTTGTTAAAAGGTCTCTGTGTTCCCTTTCGGGTTGCTGTTCAGGAACAGGTGTTTGCGGATTGCGAATGTTTTCTACAGCCCGATTAAGTCTTCTGACCAACCCCAGAGCCTTGATAGCTTCGGTTTGCTGTTCTTCGTCGGAAAGCCCACTTGTTCCGGCAAACATTCCCCTTAATCTAAAAAGGGAAGATGGCAACTGGGCCAAATCTTCGCGGGCGGATTGGTCGAACTGTGAATAGAGATCTTCTCTATTCCTGATCAGCTGGCCTATCTCCGATGCTTGGGTGGCCAGAGTAGAATAATCATCGACGGAAGGAACGCCGGCCGGCAGATCTGCTCTTTCGACACGAGAGGACCTTTCGTCACCTATTCTTAAAGACAGGTCATTTAGGAACATGCCCAAATCGGATTCCAGCCTTTCCAATAGAGATTCGTCCAGGTATTGAAAATCTTGGTCTCCAATCTCCGTTCTTTCAAGCCAGGCGTTTCTGGCCCTTTGCATTTCGATATTATCCCAGGCTCTGTCCTCTTCGCTAACCTCGCCGGGAATTCTACCTGTTCTTTCGTAATATTCACGATACGTTCTTTCGTATTCGGCCAACTCCTCGGCATGTCTTCGCCCTTCGTCGATTAAGTTTCTGCCGACCGTTTCCATGTCGCTTAACAGGCTCCGGGAGGTATGCTCCATTGCCTCAAGTCTGGACGAAATTTCCGTATCCGAAAGTAAAAGCACATCCTTTAGAGAAACGGTGTCGGCCAAAACAAGCTCAAGTTCCCGATATTCGCGGTAAACCTCATCCGCGTTTGCCCGCCCGGATTGAATATCCAGCATCGAGGGAGAATCTCTTAATACTCTTTGGGCGTTGGTGGCAATTCTGCGTAAAAGCATGTACTCAAGACCGTCTTGGGTGAGGGTTTCAATATCTCCGGTATTTTGGGCTCTTAAGACAATTTCCCGCTCGGTTATGCCTTCGGAGTTGGAAATGATTACTCCAAGATGCTGGTTAAAGACGGCATCGGAAATATAGGCAGCACTTTCGGTCAACCTTCTTATTCTGTTGTCTTCGGCCACCATTCTTCGGACTGCGTCTTCGTCTTCTACCGGAGCTTCGGTCTGGGCGGACTCCCGGTTTGCTGTCGACTGTTCGATGGCGAGTCTGATGTCCTCTTCGGTCACGATCCTACCCGTTAACCATTCCAGGTCGCTTTGAGGGGTTCTTTCGGTAGCATAGGGTGTCATGTCGACTTCCAGTACGCGTCCGTCGGGAAGGAATACGATGCTATTCATGTGTCCCATCCCTCCCCACAGGTGACCCTGGAAATTATGGAGGGCGATACCGGGCTGGTTTCCGGTCATGATGCCGGCCGCAGACATAAAGTCCCTGAAGGCAAAAGCCGCAACCGAGCAGAAATAACCGTTTTCGGGCTCATCGGCAAGAGATGTCAGGGAATCCCAGGCATAGTAATCATGAGGAGTTATCTGAAAACCTAAGGCATAATAACGACTCTGGGCCGTGTAATTGGCATATTGAGTGGCATACCTTATCCCGATATCCGAATATTGTCGGAGATACTCCTGGTCAGGAATTGCCGCTTGTCGACGGTAGAGCTGGGTAACTTCGTCGATGAAATTTCCATATATCTCCTGCAGAATGGGGTCTCCTGCGAGCTTGGTGACAAGATCTTCCGCGCTTCTGTGAGAAAAATAAGGCCAGTAATGGCCGGCATCAATTCCCTGAAGAAGATTTATTTTAGGGTCGAGACTTTCCATCGCGACCTGTTCAAGAACGTATACGGCTCTTTGGGGTATATTGTCCAAATTGTCGTACCCGTAATACAGTTCGCCCAAAGGGCCGAGCATGGGTTGTTTTCCGCCTTCTTGATAAACGGCTACGAAGCGCCAGCCAATAGGGGGGTACATTTCGGGATTGACCCCGTTCATGGAATAGGCGAGCTGGTCGGGTGCAAAGTCCAAAGTCAGATTGTCAATCGAATCAACAACCACTGTTGCAGAAAAAGGTTCAACTTCTCCCCAAAACATGTCAAGGGTATTGATGTCGGGATACGCCCATTCCTGAACATTGATGTCCCAGGGAAAATACCCAACCGGGTCTCCTTCGGTGATATGCATCGATTCGGGAAGGTGATAAATTCGGCCAAAACCCGTAAGACCGAATCTTTCGGATTCAGGAGGGAGCGGATCTCCGTCCTGGCGGATAGCATCAGGAACCCGATCTCCCATTTCTCCGGGAATCCGGTTTTCTTCGGCTGCCCTCCGGGTTTCTTCCTCCGCGCTCCTGAAGGAATTGCCGCTGTTTTGTCTTTCCATTTCTCTGTGTATTTGCTCTGCTACGCTTGCCTGGGCGGCATTCATTTGGGACACCCTAAAGTTGATAAGCTCCTGCTCTTTACCCTCGACCAAAGCCAGAGCAACCAGTCTGGCTGCCTCGGCCTGTTGTCGCTCTGTGTTTTTATCGGCCGACCATTCGGCGATACCCACCAGTCCCTTGGAAAGAAGAGCTGTTAGAAGTGAAAATACCCCTGCGTAGGCAATTGTTTTGACCAGGGAGATAACTTTTTTCTTGTCCTGGTCGGTGAAGGCTCTGGATTTGTCTTTCCAAAAAAGATCCAAGATTCTTTTATAGGTTAAGGATGCGAGCTTAGCCCTGTACTTTTTGAGGTTTTCCGGCTCAAGCAGGTCTTGAATTTGGCTATCTCCAAGCGCGACTACGTTTTTGGCGATTTCGGCGATATTGGGCACATAATCCTTGGCCAGTTCCTCGATAGAGCTAAATAACTCCTGCAAGGATTTTGCGTCTATTTTTTGAGGATAATTGGGATCGAAAAGAAAATTATGCTCTCTTTTGCTCAAAGACTTTCTCAAGACTTCGTAGGCCATGACCTTAAGCAAAAGGAAAAAGCTCTCGGCGGAATCTCCATTTTCGGCCAAAGCCTGACCAAAAGCTTGCCTGACGTAGGGATTTCTTAAGGCCAATATCCAGGCAAAGACGGGGTCCTTGGCCAATTCGGCCACGTCTATGTTGTAATATGCCCCGTCATTCCCTTCGGCAACCCTGATATTGGTCTTGGCTTTTTGGGAAAGGGAATCGTCTTTTTCGAAATAGGCAAGAATCAGCTTGGTGGCCTTGGAAATAAGCTTGACTTCCCCGGCCCCAATCGTTGTATCTTCGCTGATTTCATCCTCGATGAAGCTTCTCCAAATTCCCTGCAATCGGTCGACTTCTTTTCTTTCGATATCTCTCTTCTGAACGGTCAGGTCGGCCTTTTTCATCCTGTCGCTTACCACTCTTTTTACGGCCTTTTCCTGAGTAAAGTTAACCGCCGAGGCCTTAATCGAATTAAAAAGAGTCAAGCCCCTCAGTGTTCTGATTATTTCCTGCCTTTTCTTGGAAACGTTTTGCCAGTTGGGAACAAGCGGTATATCCAGTCTAATTTTTTTGCGGATAACAACTTCGTGGGCTCCTTCCCGCTTAAGATAACTCATTTTTCTGCGTGTTTCGACTTCAACTTCTCCCTGGTGCCAAAAAACCCTATCTCCGACAATAGAGTACCCATATTTCTTCTTAAGTTCGGTATAGTCGGCTACTTTATCCAATATCGTGCCCCGGAGTTGTTCGGCCAAGGAGTAGAACCTCTTGTCGTAGGTCAGGCCCAGCACGTGCAGCATTTCCAAAAGCCCCATTGCCGTCCCGGCAACTTCGTTTTTGCCGCCAGCAAATTTTTGAGCGTAATCGCTGAGGGTTGCCTCGACTATCAGGGGATGGTGTTTGGCTGCTTCTCCCAGAACGTAAAGACTGCGGATGACGGTGGATAGCTGTCGGTTAAATCTCGAAATAGTTCTGAATTCTTTGGTTCCACCTTCTTCTTCAAGATAAGTTCGCTGTTCAGGCTTTTGGGTTTTATCAACCTTAGAGATGTAAGGCAAAGGCATTGGAGCTCCTTCTATGGCCAACTGAAGTGTGGAACGCGACTGCTTGGAATCTCCCAGGGTGGAAAGTAAACAGACTAAATCAACCAGAGGGTTGGCTACGTTCCCGTCGATTGCTTCGTCCCCTTTGGCGTAGAGATAATCGATTGCCCGAAGTTGTGCCTTCAGGATTTCGGCATCCTTACCTTCGGTCTGCGATTCGACTCTCTTTTTTCTTGCCTCCAAGTCAGAGATAACCCCTTGCAAATCCGACTCCGGCCACACAGGCCTATAATAGGAAGGCGCCGAAAGGTCGATATCATCAACCAAAGTCGCGTTGACCCTGCCTATTTCTGCGGACATTCCCGGACCAAGGCTAGCTTCTTTAGACATAGCCTATAATTCTACTATATATTTTCCTACAGTCAATGTTTTGCTCCCCGGAGCCATATTGGCTATAATAAGCATAACAATGAAGCAGGTTTTGACAGTTATTCAAATCGTGGTCTCCTTGCTTATGCTGGCCGTAATTCTTGTCCAGTCCAAGGGTACAGGTTTCGGCAGAAGCTGGGGTCAGGCCGCTTCTTTCTCCAGGAGGGGATTGGAGAAGCTTATTTTCCGGTCGACCTTCGTTCTGGCGGCTCTATTTATTATCCTTTCCTTGTTACAACTTTTCTACTAGGCTAATGCCGAAACCCCGCTACATATTTCGACTGATTGCTGCTTTTGTGCTGCGTTTCAGAAGCGTCATTCTGGTCGGGATAGGTATAGGGGTGCTTCTTTTCTTTTCGGTAAGGGTGCTGGCTCCTCTGATTATTCCGGCTCCGGCCGAGGTGGTCGGGGTAGTTGGCAAATACCATCTTGATTCTTTACCGGGCGATATCTTGGCGATGATAGGAAACGGTCTTACCAAGGTAGACAAAAACGGGGTTGTACTGCCAGATTTAGCCTCATCCTGGGAAACCACCGACAAGGGGCAAACCTGGATCTTCCATTTAAAAGGTAATATTTCCTGGCAGGACGGCAAAGCCGTGACTGCCCAAAGCTTAGTATATAAATTCTCTGATGCCTCGGTGGAGACACCCGATGAGGGGACCATTGTTTTTAGGCTGCAAAGCCCCTTTACTCCGTTCCCCGCGGTCGTTTCCCAGCCGACATTCAAAAAAGGACTGTTGGGGACCGGTGAGTGGAAAGTCAAAAAAGCCAGCGTAGCAGGATCTTTCGTGCAAAAGCTGACCCTGGAAGATACAAAAGGCGAAAGATTAATAATCAAATTTTATCCAACCGAAGAAAGAGCCAAGCTGGCCTTTAAACTGGGCTCGATCAAAACCCTAAAAGAGGTTTACAGTAAAAGCCCTTTCGATTCGTGGAAAACCGCCAAGGTTACGGAAGAGCCACAAAATTACAGAATTGTAGCCGTATTCTTTAACGTCCAGGATAAGGTCTTGGGAGACAAAAGCATCAGGCAGGCTCTGGCCTATGCGGTAAAAAAAGATACGTTTCCGGGTGTAAGGGCGCTCGGTCCGATTTCGCCCGACTCTTGGGCATATAATCCTCAGGTCAAGCCCTATGACTACGATGCCGTAAGAGCCAAAGAAATTCTGGAGGATTTACCCAAAGAGGTAAAAGAAAGTTTAGCTATTAAGCTCATAACAAGTCCGATTTTACTTTCCGTCGGTGAGGCAATAGTTAAAGATTGGGAAGCCGTTGGGGTAAAAACCGAACTTAGCGTCAGTGCCGGTATCCCTTCCGACTACCAGGCCCTTTTGGCTATTTTTGATATTCCCAAAGAACCCGACCAGTACGCTATTTGGCATTCGACCCAAACGGTGACCAACATCTCCAAATACCAAAGCCCGAGAATAGACAAGCTCTTGGAAGACGGCAGGGTAGCCTTGGATTTAAGCGAAAGAAGGAAGATTTATCTTGATTTTCAAAGGTTTTTGGTAGAAGATTCTCCGGCAATTTTCCTTTATCACCCGGTTAGCTATACAATCGGAAAAATATGAGCATGTTCAGAAAGAAAATAGTGCTGGTTGTTCTGGGTCTCTTGGCTGTTGGTGCAATTATTCTGACAAGAACAATTGCTTTAAGAAAAAACTCCTCGGAAGCCTTTAGCGTCCAAAAGGGAACCGTCTCCGAAGAGCTTATCCTTTCGGGGTCGGTTAAGGCGGACAACTACGCCCAGCTTACATTTCAGTCGTCGGGAAAGATTGCCTGGGTGGGGGTTAAACAAGGCGACAGGGTTGTCAAAGGACAGGCGCTGATTAAACTTGATACTATTAAGCTGGCAGCCGATTTACAGAGAGCCTACTCCGATTTAAGGTCCGCTCAGGCGACCTTGGATAAAGTCCACGAGGATGTTAAGGGTCATTCGGCCGATGAGACTTTTACCCAGAGAGAAACAAGAACCACCGCCGAGGTGGCCAACGATAAAGCCTACGATGCGGTAACCAAAGCCCAAGAGGATTTAAGGAACGCCACCCTTTTCGCTCCCTTTACGGGCATTATTTCATATCTGGCCCATTCGGCTCCGGGAGTCAACGTCTTATTCTCCGAAGCCCAAATCGAGATCGTGGATCCCGAGACTTTCTATTTCCAGGTTACGGCCGACCAAAGCGAAGTTACAACCATTTCCAAAGGGGAGAAGGTCAAAATTGTCCTGGATTCCCTTCCCGAGGAGACCCATGAGGGAGAAGTGGCCTTTATCGGTCTAACCCCCAAGCCCGGTGAAAGCGGTACGGTTTATGAGGTCAGAATCAATTTTGACCAAAAACCCGACAGTACTAAGATTAGGGTCGGAATGTCGGGAGACTCCAAGTTCATTCTTTCCCAAAAGGAAAACGTGCTTTATGCTCCTCCGAAATTCATTTCCTCCGACAGCAAGGGCAAATACGTCAAGACCGGAGCCAGAAAAACCAAGGTTTACATCGAAACCGGCTTGGAAGGTGAAGACAGAACCGAAATAGTCTCGGGCGTAAAAGAGGGTGAAACCCTTTATGATTAAGCTCCAAAACGTCTATAAAACCTACTTTCTGGGAGACGAACAGGTCCACGCTGTCGACAATGTGACTTTGGAGATAAAAGAAAAAGAATACGTCAGTATTCTCGGCTCTTCCGGCTCGGGAAAATCCACGCTGATGTACCTTATCGGACTGCTGGAGCATCCTTCTTCTGGGCAAATATTCTTGGACGGCAAAAATGTAACTTCTTTGGGTGATGAGAAACTCTCACAAATAAGAAACGAGGCGGTGGGGTTTGTTTTTCAATCCTTTAATCTTATTCCCAAGTTCACCGTCTTGGAAAACATCCTCTTGCCGACAAAATACGCCAAAAGAAAGCTGGATTTTAACCCCCTGGCCAGAGCCGAGGAACTGTTAAAGAAATTCGGCATTTGGGAACGCAGAAATTTCTTTCCGAATAAAATATCGGGTGGCCAGCAGCAGAGAGTTGCCATAGCCAGAGCGCTTATGATGAAGCCCAAAATAATCCTGGCTGATGAACCCACAGGAAATCTTGATACCAAAACCGGGGATGAGATTTTGGACCTTTTGGAAAGCCTGAATAGGGATTTTAAAGTTACTGTGGTTTTGGTTACCCACGAAAAAGACGTAGCCAAAAGAACCAGGAGGCAGATTTACATGAGAGACGGAAAATTGGTCGGTAAATATCTTTAAAAATGATACTCAAAAACGGAATAAGGCATCTTTTGATTTCGGCCTTAAGCGACTTTAAAAGAAACAAAGTCAGGACTTTTCTAACCTCTTTGGGTATCACCATCGGAGTGCTTTCCGTGGTGATGCTTATCGCCCTCGGCCTGGGCCTTAAGAATTATCTTAAACAGACATTCGAAAGCCTGGGGGCAAACCTCTTAATTGTTATGCCGGGTAACAGCTTTTCGGGTGAGGGGGAGGGAGGCTTGCAATCGTTCGGTCCAGGCATGATAGGGGGCATACAGTTCGACGAGAAGGACGTGGCCAACCTGAAACGTATCCAGCAGATAAAATATATTGCCCCGGTAACTTTCAAAAGCACCACGGTTGAGGCCGACGGTAAAAAGAAAATAGGTTACGTCATGGGTTCTACGGAGGACATTTTTAAAGTAATTAACCTCGAACTACTTACAGGACAACAATTTTCCAAATCGGATATCTCCTCCAGCGCCAAAAAAGTCGTTTTGGGATATTCTCTTGCCGAAAAGCTATTCGTAGATCCGAAAGAAGCCCTGGGAAAAACCGTTCGCTTTGAAAAGCTGCGTTTTAGGGTAATCGGAGTTTCTAAGAAGAAAGGGGATAACGAAATGGATAATTCCATAATTTTGCCTTACAAGACCGTCTTCGGAAGCATTAACCCCGATAAGACTTTCTATTCTATTTACCTCAGTCTCGAGAAAGAAACCGATATTCCTGCCGTTAAGGCCAAGGCCGAAGAAGTATTGGGGAAAAGGTACGATAAGAATAAATTCTCGGTCACGGAGCAGTCGGAAATCCTAAGTACCGTCAATCAGATATTCTCGATAGTAAACTCTATTCTGGTGGCCATAGGCTCTATTTCTCTTCTCGTAGGGGGAATAGGCATCATGAACATTATGTATGCAACGGTCACCGAAAGGACCAAAGAGGTCGGCATAAGAAGGTCGGTTGGAGCTACCGAGAAGGATATACTGATGCAATTTCTCACCGAATCGGTGGTACTCTCCTTGATGGGCGGAATAATAGGCCTTGTTCTTGCCATTCTTCTGGTTTTGCTAATAAGGTTATTCTTCCCTGCGGCTATTAATTTGCTTTCGGTAATCGTAACTTTGGTAATCTCCTCGGCAATAGGTATATTTTTCGGAGTCTTCCCCGCAAGAAGAGCGGCCAAGCTACCCCCCATTGAAGCCATAAGATACGAATAATTGTTATCGATATAGCCGAACACCCTCTAAGCCAAAATTGTTAACCGTAGTGAAAACCAAGTAGCGTTAATATATAATCACGCAGCCCAGCACATTAAAAAGGAGGAAGAGATGAATAAGCGGCTTCAGAACCTGATCAAGTTCTTAATCGTGGTCTTGCTCGCTTGGTTCGTATGGAAATACATCCTTTCCGACGAAGGGGAAGCTGTTCTAACACTCGAGCCCACTGCGACGGCCACGGCAACGGAGGTGAGTTCTGGTGGCTACTACACGGCGTATTTTACCAATCCGCCGCTTGAGGCCAACCATCAGGGCATTGAAAGCAGCCTTCTTGCCCTTATCGGAGGCGCAAGGACAAGTGTTCATGGTGCTTTTTTCGAACTAGATCTTCCTGAGCTTGTTGAGGCGCTTTTGGTTGCAAACAGTAGAGGAGTTGAGGTTGAACTAGTCTACGACGATGACCAGATGACGGATCCGGACAGAGAAGGTCTACTCTCCAGGTTAAGAGCAGCAGGAATCCCGATGGTTCCGGATGAAAGGTCCGCGTTCATGCACAATAAGTTCTTTGTAATTGACGGGGCCATTGTCTGGACAGGTTCGTTCAACTTCACCGAGAATGCTTCCCACAAGAATAACGAAAATGCCGTAGTCTTTGTGGTTCCGCAGATCGCAGCTAACTACGAACGTGAGTTCTCGGAAATGTTCGCAGGCGAGTTTGGCGTAACCTCCCCGTCTGATACGCCATATCCGGAGGTTTCGCTGGACGGAGTTTCGATCCACAACTACTTCGCGCCCGAAGATGGGGTGATGGCCAAGGTAATCGCGGAAGTCAGAAATGCGGAAAGCTCGATAGACTTCTTGGCTTTCTCGTTTACCGACGTCAATTTGGCCTACACGATGAGTGAACTCGCTATGGAGGAGGATCTAATCGTCCGAGGGGTATTCGAATCACGACAGAGTACCGGAAGCTCCGTTTGCCCGTACTTGATGTCTCGAAGCGCAAACATCCCGGGCAACGGCGTAATCGATATCAGACTTGACGGCAATTCTGCCACGATGCATGAGAAGCTTATCATTATCGACAGCAGGATTGTGATATTCGGGTCCTTCAACTTCAGCGGGAACGCTGATGAGAATAACGATGAGAACTTGCTCATTGTTTACGATCCGGTACTGGCGGCGGAGTTTGAAAGAGAGTTTGAGAGGGTGTATAGCCAGGGCATTGTCCCCGAAGACGGTTGTAGAAGGCCGTAAGTGCTGGGGTCGAGAGGCTCGGCTTTTTCTTCGAAAGAGGATTAAAGCCGAGCCCTTTTTTTATTTGGGTGACTTACTGAACGATGTTAGAACGCATTAGAGATATGCCTGTCCCTGAAAAAGATAAAGATTAAGAAGTAATACCCAGTTTTCTGCGCATTTTGGCTGCTGTAGTTTCAATGGTTATTGGAGAGAGCGACCCCCTATTAGGAAAAGGATTTTCTGAACCCTTATCAATTAAAAGCAGTCCTACGATTGCCCTCCCTATGTTTCTTGAAGGAGCAATGCCTGCTTTAAGCATCGCTTCCGCAGCATCGGAATGAAGTTTAAATCTTTCTTCGTCTAAGGCTGCCATTTGGTCTTGGTCCAAACCCCTTTTTTCCATTTTTTCGGAATCGCGGATAAATCGAATATACTCTTCAATTTCATGCCCAACCTCCCTGGGGAATTTCTCTCTTTGATATTTGAAAGCAACATTGCGGGTTCCGAAAGTACACAAAGCATCTTCCGCTCTTTCGCTTTCCAAAAACGCCCTGTCTTTTTCTTTTTCGGAAACATCGGCCGCCAAAATTTTATTATCTAAAAACGCCTCTCTTGCTTTTTTATATATTTCGCTTGAATAAAAAGCATCCATTAATTTCCACGGGTCGTTAATGATCAGAGGTTCCCTAATTCCAATATCCTTAACTTGAACCGCCTGGCTCGGAGTAATTTCCATTACATTCACTATAGTTATATAACCTTTCGTTCTTAAATGCGATACAATTTTTTTGAGGGATGAGAAATTGGGGTGGGTAACGACAATTATATCGAACGCGTTGTTCCTTATTTATCCCGTTTATACCAAGCGTATCCAGACTATTTACTTAATTACTTACTTTATAGTAGCTGAGACAGGTACTACCAAAGGAGCTACCCGGAGATCACTGTAGCGCTTAACCTTATCCTGGTAGGCAAGCTCTAATCCACTTCCATAGCCGAAGCCCCCGTGGTATTTACCCACGATTGCAACTCGGGTCTTTCCTACCAGAGTAGAAGTACGTGTATAGAAGAAATTAAATTCAGTCCCGGTTCGGAGGTATCCGTTGTGGTCAAAATGAAAAAAGATAAGTTCCGCATAGTCTGCGACACTACCAAGTACGGCAGTCGTGCCGTGAATTTGACCCTGAATTTTCTTATTGAGAGCATTTACCAATTCCAATTGTTTAGCAAGTGTTTTCATATTACTTTCAGGTAGAAAGGGCTTTTTGGGATTAATTGCCACTTCCGAACGCATGGATATTGATCCATCAAGAGGTGTTCCTTTAAACCAGGAAGAATTAAATGACCAGCCGGCATCCCGAAGAGATTTAATGGATTGTCCGGTAAGCGGGTAGATAACATAGCCCTTACGCTCCAGAATTTCTCGCTGTTCGGGGCTAAAGCGATCTATTTCAATAGGCGCCTCGACTGTTTTGGGAGTTTCAATATGCTCCGACGTAGGAACAATCAATGGGGCTGTCCAAAAAATATCTGGGGGGTCGCCTCGACCGGTCCATGCTTTAACCTCCCACTTGTAAATGGTCAGCCCGCTATTATCATCGAAATGACCAATATATTCATGATTCGTTGTCTCGGTATACTTAAGACCAAAGTCCTTTCCAAATAATCTTTGCCCCGTCTGGTTGAGGTGCTTGAAGGCAAGTTCCGCATAATCGCCTAAGTTTCCGATGATTGCTCTCGTTCCGGAAACCTGTTCAGCAATTTCCCGGGATACTCTCTCGATATTACTATGAGTTAATAAATCTTTCGGATTGATTGCCACTTCTCCATGCATCGAGGCTACTGTCTCAAACCATTTCCCTTTATGCCTATCCGAAGAAAACCGGAGACCTGCCTCCCGAAGCGATTCGATAGATTGCCCGCTAAGATGGTAAATAATATAGCCTCTGCGCTCGAGCTGTAAGCGTTGCTCGGGGCTAAATCGTAAACCCTCGGAGTTTATTTCGCTTGATGGGGAAACTTCTTTATGCTCTTTCATATAGCCGGCAATATATACCCGGCAAGGCTAGGTGTCAAATTTTGGGTGGCTGAGGACAATTATTTCGAACAATTTGTCAGTCTGTTGTCCCAATTGTCTCAGGCGTATCCATTGTTTGTTTAGTAATTAATTTTTCTTGATATATCGTCAAGCCTTACCAAGATACTGGACAAGGTAGTTTGGAGAGAAGATAAGGTAGTGGTCGAGTGAACTGGCGCGCCGTCAAGCTTCCCCCGATTGAAGCAATCCGCTACAAATAATATTTATTTGTTAACTCAGAGGTATTAATTGATAACCCAGATTGTTGTAGTTGTACGACAAGCGGTGTCAGGAGTGGTTTCCTTTTCTAGACTTCTTTCAATATTGACTTCAAATTGTCCTATTTGATCACTTATCTTTGATTTCTCTCGATAATAATCACTATCTACAACCGGGAGTGGTGAAGACAATATTTGAAGTATCCGACTAGCAGGCTCCTGCCCTAAAATTAGCGGCAATATTTCCTCCAATGATTTTCGTTGCCCCTCACTGGTATTACCTTCACCCTTTGTTTTGAAATCCATTGATATTTTTATCTTTTTTACTACACTTCTCCCATCGACAACATCAATAGACCAAATATCGACATCCATATTTTTTGAGTAACGGGAGTGCCCTTGTAAAGAATCAGATTGATATTTATTGTGTTTAAAACCCGCTAATATTAGGGAATCTACTACGGTAGCCTCTTTCAAAATAATTTCAATATCTCTAACAGTGAATTTTAGGCCAATACATACCTCTATTGATTTCGGAGAAGCCTGACCTTCATCATATCTGTGATCTTTAAGTAGTTCTAAAATGTGTCCATCGACATTTAATAATCTTTTGTAGTGACTGTCTTGGTTAGCGTAATATGCATCATACTCAGGAATATTTGGACTTTGAAGAAAAAGTTTCGAGTTTAGAAGGCTGTCGATATAGCTTGTATCATGTCCAGGGAGGGCTTTGAGTAAAATCGCTTTTATAGAATTCATCTGTTCTTGGGTGCCAAGTTCCACCCCGTCTTCAGGTCTAAAATGAGGGAAAAACCAAATTTCAGAAATGTGATCTTCACCATGTATACGAATAGTCATATTTTGAAGAGCGTTTGAATATAGTGTAGCTCCTTCTTCAACGAAATAACCCATTTCCCCGGGTTTTTCTACACGTACAAAACCTTGGTGAGAAAGCTCCGACCTTATTGAATCTAAGAAAGCAAGTTTGCGTTCAGGATTCATTGGCTACGAAATTAACACCAATTGTTTGCAAAGTCAATAAAAACTAATTTCTGTGAGATGCTAGAGTACAATCTGTATTTAAATCTTGGGTGGCCAACGCGATTCGAACGCGCAACCTCAAGGTCCACAACCTCGCGCTCTGCCGTTGAGCTATGGCCACCAGGAAAGCAAAGAGAACCTTCAAATTATAGCAAATGTCGGCTAAAATAGCTCTATGAACGTAGTCAAAGGGCATCTTGACTCAGGACTCCGCGGGTGGAAAGACGTTGGAGCAAAAGTGACTTATCTTAAACGAGGCGGAATACAAGTCCCCGAAATATATATTCCTTCATCGGTTCAATCGAATAAACTGCTCCTTATCGTTTCGGGTTTTCATTTAGAAGAAACTTCGGGGCCTTTGCTTTTGCTAAATTCAGGCGGATGTTCTCCTTTAATCGCAAAAATATTGGAGAAGATGAATGTGTTGATATTTCCGGTCATTAACCAGTACGGCCTGGCTTTTGACGAAGCAGGGTCTGACAAATTTTTAAGATATAACCAAAATGGGATAAATTTTAACACCGCCTGGGGATTCAAAAAGGAAAAATGCAAAGAGGTCGAAATTGTCGAGCCGCGGCTAATTGAATTGCATAATAAATATCAAATTGTTTTTGTACTTAGCCTGCACGAAGACTCTACGGAGCCAGGAAAGGGCTATCTTTGGATAAATAATGTTGTCAAGGATAAAAGGATGAAAATTCAAACATCTCTGGAGAGTAAAGTCGACAAAAAGATTCTGCTGCAAATGAAGTCTACCGTAGGACTGCGCGAAGGAAAAATCGAGAAAGGTTTCAGCGTAATCGATGCCAAGGACGAATCCTTCGAAAATTTTACTTCTGAAATATTGGGAATTCCGACACTTGTCTCCGAAGCTCCCTTTGGTTTGGACTTGGAAACCCGGATGGCCTTTCACAAAGCGTCTCTGTCATCCCTTCCTCTGTGAGCGGGATAGGGGAGTCGAACCCCTCTTCTCAGCTTGGAAAGCTGATGTTGAGCCGATCAACTAATCCCGCGCTTAGCTATTATATCAAAATTGCCAATGGGAGGCTAAAGGTGTTAACTTAATATGATGGAAAGTTCTGCCGATCTGGAAAAATTTAAACTGGCTGTAGATAATGCCTACGACCACATAATAATCACCGACTCCGACGCCAAGATTCTTTACGCTAACGCTGCGGCCACAAAGATAACCGGATACTCTCTTCAGGAGATGCTTGGCCAAAATCCCCGCTTGTGGGGAGGAAATATGGGCAAAAAGTTTTATGAGGACATGTGGAAAATAATAAAGATAGACAAACACACGTTCCACGGGGAGGTTAATAATATTCGCAAGGGTGGCCGTCCCTATACCGCTGAGGTCTCGATTTCACCTGTCCTAAACGATAAAGGAGAAATTGTCTATTTTGTAGGTATCGAGAGGGATATTACCAGGGAAAAAGACATCGACAGAATGAAAACGGAATTCGTATCCCTGGCTTCACACCAGCTAAGAACTCCCTTAACCGCCGTTAAGTGGTTTATCGAGATGCTTCTGGACGGTGACGCCGGAACCCTTAATGATGAACAGTCAAAGT
Organism: Candidatus Woesebacteria bacterium RBG_13_46_13; assembly: GCA_001791995.1. Lineage (GTDB taxonomy): Bacteria > Patescibacteriota > Microgenomatia > UBA8517 > UBA8517 > RBG-13-46-13. The sequence goes on along the minus strand of MGFR01000003.1, from coordinate 73,772 downwards.
ACCTTCGAAACGTTTATCAATCAAACGAGAGAATGATTGAGCTGGTTAATTCTTTGCTTAACGTTTCCCGTATCGAATCCGGCAGAATAATTGTTGAACCCAGCCCAACAAACATCGCCTCTTTGGTAAACGAGGTTGTTTCCAAACTTAAGCCGACTATGGCGGAAAAAGATATTAAGCTCGTTTTAAAGATCGAAGATAACATTCCCAGCATAGATCTTGACCAAAAGCTGGTTTTTAATGTTTACGAAAACCTTTTGGTCAATAGCACTAAATATTCCTTTCCCGAGGGAGTGATAACGCTAGCGATTTATAAAGAGGGAGAGTTCTTGATTTCTGCTGTTGAGGACCACGGGGTGGGAATTCCCACTCACGAACAGGAACGTGTATTTTTGAAGTTCTACCGAGGAACCAACGTGGTTAAGGAACACTCCGAAGGTTCGGGTTTAGGTCTTTATCTGGCCAAGGCCATCGTCGAGTCTTCGGGGGGCAAGATTTGGTTCAAAAGCGAAGAAGGTAAGGGGTCTACTTTCTACTTCTCTTTGCCTTTATCCGGAATGAAGTCCAAATCCGGTGAGGTTACACTCTCGGCTTAGAATATCAGGAATGTTATACTAACATAATGAAAAAGATTCTAATTATCGAAGACGATTCGCAAACAAATAGCGCCTACTCGTCCAAACTGTCGGCCAATTACTTTGTGACATCTGCCATCGAGGGCAAGCAGGGAGTAAGTAAGGCTATCAAAGAAAATCCCGATCTGATAATTCTGGATATTATGCTCCCAGGTGGCCTTAACGGGTTCGATGTTTTACGCGAACTCAAACATAATTCCGCAACTTCTCAAATCCCGGTTATAGTCCTGACCAATCTTGAAGAGCAGGAACAGGCGGCCAAGGCGGGCGGGGCGGTGGGGTGCCTGGTTAAGGCTAATACTTCCATCGACGAGGTGGAAAATATTATCAAAAAACATCTCCAATGAATCTCCAAAAGACCATACTGGTAGCCGAAGACGAAAAATTCCTGGCCAATATTTACAGGGTTAAATTCGAAAAATCCGGATTCAAGGTATTAATTGCCGAAGACGGGGAGAAGACTTTGGAGATTTTGGCCAAGGAAAGACCGGATATTATCCTTTTGGATTTGGTCATGCCGGTCAAAGACGGCTTTGAGGTACTCAAGGAGATAAAAAGTAACGCTCTTCTTAAAGATATTCCGGTGATTGTGGCTTCCAACTTGGGCCAGGATGAAGATATCAAAAGGGCCAAGCTTTTGGGGGCGACCGATTATTTTATTAAAGCCAATATGCATTTACCCGAGCTGGTTTCAATTGTCGCTAAAATGTTAACTGCCTAGCTGTAATGGTTATTATCTATTTATGCCTGCCTACGACGATAAATCCTTATACGAAGCTTTAAAAGAACTCGGGGTCATCGACCCTAAAGTTCTCTTTGAAAAATTCGAGGAAGCCCGCAACCAAAAAACTTCCTTTGAAGATCTCCTCTTAAAAAACGATCTGATCGGTGATGGCGATTTGGGCAAGGTTATATCCGGAATCCTGGGTGTACCCCTGGTGAGGCTTTCCGAAATCGCAATTACCGATGAAGTGTTGAATATTCTTCCCGAAGTCGTTGCCAGAAATTACTGGGCAATTACATTTAAAAAAGATGCTGATGGGATAAGCCTGGCCACCTCAAATCCTCCCAACGAAACAATCAAAAACTACATTGTTAAAAAAACCTCCGCCGGAGTTAAGGTCTTTTTTGCCACCAAAAGAGATATCGAAGAGGCTTTCAATAAATATACCAAGGATATTACTACCGCTTTCCAAAAAGTTATGGCCGAAAATATCCAAAAATTCCAAGGCTCACAAAAAAACGAACTGCCCATCGAGGAAATTACCGGCACCATCATCTCTTATGCTTATGAGAATAAGGCTTCGGATATTCACATCGAACCCCAGGAGGAAAACTCTTTGGTCCGTTACCGAATCGACGGGGTCCTACACGATATCGTCTCGATCCCCAAAAACCTCCACGGACAGATAGTAAACAGGATTAAGGTTTTATCCAAACTCCGAACCGACGAGCATCTTTCCGCACAGGACGGCAAAATGATATTTAAAACCCCGAAAGAGAATTTGGATTTAAGGGTCTCCATTGTTCCGGTAGTATCCGGAGAAAAAGCGGTCCTGAGGCTTCTTTCGGAAAGATCCAGACAGTTCGGGCTGGCGGATTTGGGAATCTCTACCGAAAATATGGCCAAGATAACCTCCGCATATCAAAGTCCCAACGGAATGATTTTGGCAACAGGCCCCACGGGTTGTGGCAAAACCACCACGCTTTATGCAATTTTAAAGATCCTCAATAAAAGGGGAGTGAATATCATGACCATTGAAGATCCGGTCGAATACGATATCGAGGGAGTCAATCAAATACAGGTTAACTCTAAAACCAACCTGACATTTGCCGAAGGCTTAAAATCAGTGGTCCGCCAGGATCCGGACATTATTTTGCTCGGTGAAATTAGGGATGCCGAAAGCGCCGGAATTGCGGTCAACTCTGCCCTTACCGGACATCTGGTACTTTCGACGCTACATACCAACGATGCCGCAACCACCTTTCCCAGACTTCTCGATTTCAATGTCGAACCCTTCCTAATAGGCTCTACCGTGCGGGTGGTTATTGCCCAGAGACTGGTCAGAAAAATCTGCCCCGCCTGTCGGGTAAGTACTCCCACTACCATTACTCAGATAAAACAACGGCTGGATAGGTCGGAGGTGGACAAGGCTTTTGCGACAACTTCCCAACCGGCCCTCTATCACGGCAAGGGTTGCCCGGTTTGCTTTAACAGCGGGTATGTAGAAAGGATAGGAATATTCGAAGTTCTCCCGGTTGATGACGATATACGCCAGGCCATATCCGAAAAGAAAGATTCCAGCCTCATTGCCCAGACGGCAGTCAAAAACGGAATGAAGACCCTGCTTGAGGACGGTCTCGAAAAAGTCAAAAACGGGATAACCACCATTGAGGAGGTAATCAGGGTTACCAAAGAATGAAAAAATCCGCACCCGAAACCCTAGCCTTCACCAAGCACCTGGCTACCATGATTAAGGCGGGAGTGCCCATTGCGGAAGCTTTTTCCTCCCTGGCCGAGCAATCCTGGTCCTCCGGCTTTAAAAAAACCATCAATGCCATCATGGCAAGTATTAATAACGGCAATTCTTTGGCCAAATCGTTGGCGGGCCATCCCGGATATTTCGACCAGTACTACATCAGCTTTATTCAAATCGGGGAGGAGTCGGGTACTTTGGAAACCAGTCTGGGTTATTTATCAACCCAGCTCTATAAAGACTTTTCCACCAGGAAAAAGATTCAATCCGCCCTTCTTTACCCCACGGTCGTACTCTTTACCGCCCTTATTATCGGTTCGGCTATCTCGCTATTTATACTTCCCAAGCTTGTCGATCTTTTCGGAGCCTTCGATGTAGATCTCCCGGCCTCGACCAAGCTGCTTCTTAATATCGCCTCCTTTATGAAAATATCCGGAGTTTTTGCAATTACATCAGTTTTCGCACTTATTGTCGCCTTTTATATATTAATAATCCTGACTCCTCTTAAATCCGTTTGGGGGCAGATAGTTATTAGACTTCCTTTTGTGGGCGCAATCGCCAAGAATTTTCAGATTACCCGATTCTGCAGAAACCTGGGAACTCTCCTGCAAAGCGGAGTTCCGATATCTCAGGCCCTAGCGGTTACGGCGAAAACTTTATCCAACCAGTCTTTTCAAAAATTAGTCAACCAAGCTCAAGCCGGGGTTGAGCAGGGGAAATCCTTGACCGAATCCCTCTCCAAAGATCGTCTTTTCCCCGTTCTGGTTACGAAAATGATATCGGTAGGGGAAAAAAGCGGTAAACTCGCCGACTCGCTTTTATACTTGGCCGATTATTATGACGAAGAGCTGGACAATGTTACTAAAAACCTGACCACCGTTTTGGAGCCTATTCTGCTGATTGTCGTGGGGCTTATCGTGGCCTTAATTGCAATCGCAATAATCAGTCCCATCTACCAGCTTACCGGAAGTATCAGATAGCCAGATGCTGAAAAACTCTTATCCGGAAAACGGTGTTACCTTTATAGAGCTTTTAATGGTTGTGGCCTTAATATCAATCCTGGCCGCAACGACATCTCCTTTTTTAGCCAGATTTTTCATCCAAACCAATCTTGACGCCACCGTCGATAAAGTTGTCAGCACCCTCAAGAAAGCCCAAAGCTATTCCATGGACGGCAAAAACAATGTTGCCTGGGGTGCCTGTTTAGACGGAACAAACATCCGCCTTTTTAGAGGAACCTGTGGTTCTCCGTCGTTCTCGGAGGATTTTAGTTATCCCTCCAGCGTTGGCATTTCCGGATTTTCCAACGTGACCTTTTCGACAGACCGCGGCGAACCCTCTTCTACCCTGACAATTACAATTTCGGCCTCGACCGGGACCAAAAACTTAATATTAAATAGCGCGGGGGAATTGGATATTAATTGACATGGTAAAATCTAAATCAGGCTTCGCAATCATTGAAGTAATTGTCGCAGTCGGAATATTCGTGGTTGTCGCCGTCTCCGCGGTAACCGCCATTCTGCAAATATTCTCTATAAATAGGCTCGGAGACAACGAAAGTGACGCAACCCTTTACGCCCAGGAGGGGATAGAAGCCGCACGCTCCATCAAGAACCAGTCCTGGTCTTTGTTAACCAACGGTAACCATGGGGCTACCAGCGGTGGAGGTACTTGGGCTTTTTCGGGCTCTTCGGACACCAAAGGTAGCTATACCAGACAAATCAGTGTTGCCGACGTCTACCGGGATATTCCCACGAATAATCCGGTTCTTTCGGGCTGCGCCAACGTTCTGGATTTAAACGCCAAGAAGATAACTTCGACCGTCAGTTGGAATTTCACCATTGCCAGAGCAAATACCGTTAGTTTCGAGACTTACTATACGAATTGGAAAAAAACAGCCGTCGGTAACTGGGCCAGCCCTTCCCAGGAGTCGAGTGTTGACCTTGCTGGCAACGACAATGGAGACAAAATCCAAGTTCAGGGACATTATGCTTACCTGACCAGGAATACCGGCTCGCCGAACTTTGCCATATTTGATATTTCGACCTCTACCCCCAGCTTGACTTCATCTTTAACTCTTTCGGGTAACCCCACCAACATCTACGTCTGGGGCAGATACGCCTACATTACCAACGAAGCGGACGCCACAGAATTGCAGATTATAGACGTTTGTACACCCTCCACCCCCAGTTCTGTCGGCACGTTTGATGCTGCAGGGGCCGCCAACGCCAACGGCGTGTTTGTTATCGGAAACTACGCCTATCTGGTCAGGGACAGCAGCGCGGATGATGAATTTATTGTCACGGATATCAGTACGCCTTCAGCCCCTTCTCTGACCGGTTCATTAGACTTGGGTGCCGACGCCAACGAGATTGTTGTTTTGGGATCTAATGCCTTCGTTGCTTCCTCCTCCAATACCCAGGAGCTTCAAGTGGTAGGCGTTTCAACGCCTGCCTCGCCCTCCTTGGTAGGGTCTTTAGACATTACCGGAGGTTCCGATGCAACTTCAATCTCCGGATTTGACTTAGCAATTATCATATCTAGACAAGGGGGAGAATTGGACACGATAAGCGTCTCAACACCCTCGGCGCCTACGCTTTCCGGAACCTACCTGGCCGGGGCAAATATTAACGACATAGCGCTCGGTAACGCCAACAACTATGTGTTTCTGGGGACCAATAACGCCTCTTCCGAATTTCAAATCGTGACAATCGGTACTTTTTCTACTCCAGCCCTTTTCGGATCGTTTGATTACACGAACAACATTAACGGCGTCGCTTACTCTGCGTTTAACGACAGGGCATACGGAGCAACAGAGGCCAATGCACAAGAACTAGCCGGTTTTAAGCCCTTATAAGATGAGAAAAAATATAAACAACGGTTTTACCTTTATCGAACTGATCGTCTATATCGCTCTGGTTACAATTTTTGTTTATGGTGCTGTCCAGTTTGGCTGGAACATTATTTACGGTAGGATCAAATCAAACGTTTACACAGAAGTTACCCAGAATCTTAGACTGGCTTCAAAAAGGATTCTCTTTGAAATAAGAAATGCCTCCGACATTAATTCCGTCTCGGCCACTTCTATTTGTATGTCTAATTCCGACGCTACCAGAAATCCTACCAGAATTTATCTTGCGTCAGGAGTTTTAAGAATCGGTTGGGGAGGAGGCTCACCTGTCTGCGCCGCGCTCTCAAATGACGTAGCCCTGACCTCAAACTTGGTTAGCGTGAGCGGCCTGACCTTTACCAATCTAACCAGCGGATCTCTGACCAAAAATATCAGGTTTTCCTTAACCATCGACTCGGTTAATGCCTCTACCAGGAGCGAATTTGATCGTTCTCAGACGTTTATTTCGGCAGCGGAGGTTAGATCTAATTAAAATGAGACAAAAGGGTTACATTGCGTTTTCAAGCGTTCTGATTATTTCGGCTGTTCTTTTGGTTATAGGTGTAACTTTGGCCCTAACATCAATCTCCGAAGCCCAAAAATCTCTATCCGGAAGAAGAAGGGAAGAAACTATTAATCGTGTTGAAGCCTGCATTGAGGATGCGATTTACTCCATCAATACCAACAACAGCCTTCCTTCGACAATAACCCTGCCCGAGGGAATCTGCTCTCTGGTCGTGGATTCGCATACCGGCTTTGACTGGACCTTTACGGTCTCGGCAACGGTCAACGGCTACGGCAAATCGATACGGGTTATAACAACCAGGGCGACAACGATCACACCGGTTTTTTGGAAAGAGATTTGAGCGGCCTTGACTTAAAATCGGCTATGTGCTGTAGTAATTAAAGACATGCCCAACGCTCCATCTTCTAACAAAAGCGGTTTTACACTCATTGAATTACTCTTGGTTATTGCCATCATCGCTATTTTGGCTTCAATCGTAATCGTGGCCCTAAATCCCGTACAAAGATTTGCGGATGCCAGAAACTCCCGTCGGTGGAATGACGTCAATTCTGTCTTGACCGCGGTTCATGAATACATCATCGACAATAACGGAAGCCTTCCAACCGGCGTTACCTCAACCGAAAAGCAGCTCGGAACCTGCGGCTCAGGGGGAGGATCTCAATGTACCGGAGCGGCCGCTGCCTGTTTGGATCTTTCCGTGACCTTGGCCAAGTATTTGAAGTCTATTCCCGTTGATCCCGGTGGGGGCTCTGCCAGCACTACCTACTATTCGGTAGTTTCGGATTCAAATAGTATAGTTACCGTTAAGGCCTGTAACGCGGAGAACAGCGCCACAATTCAAGTCTCCAGGTAAGTCGGGGAGGCCGGATTCGAACCGGCGACCTCGCGCTCCCAAAGCGCGCACTCTAAACCAGCTGAGCTACTCCCCGGTGCCGAGGAAGGGAGTCGAACCCCCACGACCCAAATGGGTCTCAGGATTTTAAGTCCTGTGCGTCTACCGTTCCGCCACCTCGGCTAAGCTATGCATATTTTACTATGCCTGCATGCTCATTGACAAACTTTTCACCAAATACGATACTCAAGGTGAAAAGGGGGTGAATTATCTGAGCGAGCATTTTGTCTTTTTACTATCCTGGCTTATCACGTCTTTCTTTGTTTATTTGGCCCACATCATTTTTCCGGATAGCGTCGTCTTGGGAAACTACAAGTTCGGGCTAATTGACGCCATTATCTATTCGGGATTTTGGATCAGTTTCCTAAACTGGGCCATTAAGGATTTGGTTGTGGTAAGGGGCCTTCATCCCGAAAGCAGATTCGGCTCTCTGGTTTTTTACATCCTAATCGGCAGCGCAGCCGTTTGGACCGTGGCCAGATTTGCACCCTTTACCGGGTTGGGGATAGTCAATTACCGCTGGGCTTTACTTTTGGGCCTATTTATCGGCTTTAGCGTTGCCAGGGTAAAAACCTTTATCAAGCCCGCAAGATAATCCCGTTTCGTTGGGGAAACTCCACATTTTCTTCGGAGTAGATATAATGTGCCTCTGGGAGGAATCGAACCTCCACCCTCGGTTCCGAAGACCGATGCTCTATCCGTTAAGCCACAGAGGCTAAAATCAGATATAATTATACAACAATGGCCGATTTTACCCAACAAATTGAGGATATCGAAAAGGAGATAAGAGAAACCCCCTACCACAAAGGGACGGAGCACCATATCGGAAAGTTAAGAGCCAGACTTTCGCGTCTAAAAGACAGACAATTCGAAGGGGTCATCCGTGCCCACGGAGGGGGCGGAGGAGGTTATGCCGTCAGGAAAGAGGGTGACGCTACGGTTGTACTTATAGGTCCTCCTTCTGCCGGAAAATCCACTTTAATCAATCGACTGACCAACGCCGAAAGCAAGGTAGCCCCATATGCTTTTACCACGGTCTCGGTAATTCCCGGAATGCTTAAATTCAACGACGCCTATATTCAAATTATGGACGTACCGGGGCTGATCGAAGGCGCAAGGCACGGTAAAGGAAGAGGCAAAGAAGTCCTCTCCGTTGCTCGCGGTGCGGATCTATTGCTGATCATGACCGACGTCGAGAGGGCCGACCAAACCCAAACACTTCAGAAGGAACTCGAGGAGGCAGGAATAAGGATAAACAAAACCCAACCTGGGATTCGTATCGACAAAAAGCCCGAAGGGGGCCTAAACGTTCAGTCGAACATAACCCAACAGCTGTCCAAAGAGACCATCAAGGAGATAGCTAAGGAATACGGCATCAAAAATGCTGATATCGTCTTAAAAGAGAATTTTTCAATGGAGCGGCTGCTTGACGCTTTTTCTCCAAGTAGGGCCTATCTTGACGCTATCTTCGTAATCAATAAAATCGACCAGGACAAAAAAATTAATAGACTGCCGAAAGACATTTTCATAGCAATCAGCGCAGAAACCGGAGAGGGAATAGATGAGCTTTTGACTCAAATTTGGCAGAGGCTTAGGCTTCTTAAGATTTATCTGGTCAAGGCGGATGAGGAGCCGGGAACGGCAAACCCCATGATTACCAAAGAAGGAAAAACACTGGCCCAGGTCGCCGAAGAGATAGGAGAAGATTTTGCCTCTGATAAAAAGCTGGCCAAAATCTGGGGACCGGCCGCACATTTTCCCGGTCAGGAGGTACCTCTAACCACCAAAGTTAGTCCAGAACTCCAAGTAAGATTTATATAGCCCTTTTTGATATAATATTCAGGTTATTTGCAGATGTGGCGGAATGGCAGACGCGTACGGTTCAGGGCCGTATGGACTTTAAACGTCCGTAGAGGTTCAAGTCCTCTCATCTGCACAGAGCAGACAAGCTTGGCTTATCTGCACCATGCCGGGATGCTGAAACTGGTAGACAGGCACGCTTGAGGTGCGTGTACCGCAAGGTGTGGAGGTTCGAGTCCTCTTCCCGGCACCAGGTCGCTTAGCTCAGTTGGTTAGAGCGTGCGGTTTACATCCGCAAGGTCGGGGGTTCGAGACCCTCAGCGACCACAGGAGTAATTTGCCGAGATAGCCAAGGTGGTCACGGCGGGCGCCTGAAGAGCGTCAGATGTGTGTTCGACTCACACTCTCGGCACAGAAATTTTCTGTTAGCTTTCGCTTAATGAATATTGAAATTCTAAAACTTCGAAGGCGTGCTTTCTATAACAGCATTGTTTCAATTTATTGTCCAGCCTTGGGAGATACCGTTTTCTTTACATCGAATGGCTTCAATCACCTTCTGTACAAGAAAAATCGAAGGCCACGAACGATTGACGAACAATATCTCAAGTTAATGTGTTTACCTCATGCACCTAGAGTAATAAGAGAAAGTAAGGAGTTTAAAGCTAGAAACACAACAAAAGAAATAAAGGGTAAAAAGAAATCTGTTATCCAATACGGCCTGGTTAGCGAAATAGCAAAAGATACAGAAATGAGGGTCGTTCTTGAGAAAATAGGAACGGGAAAGGTTGAATTTGTAAGTGTAATGCCTAACAATAAACGTTCCAGAAACAAGAAGCGTCCTCGCGGACGCTCCTAGTGTGCTGGCTCTCAGCTTAGATATACCTTAGCCGAAGAGGGGCTTTCGCCCACCAGCACACCTCGAATATACCCACTTATCATCAAAAAGTCAATTATATACAACAAACTATGTCAATTATTCGCACAATTTTAATATGGTTTAAGTATAATTATATGCTCCGCTTGGTAAGCTTTTAGAACTTTCTGTTGTGTAATTAGAATTTCAGCCTCGTTTATAGTATTATTGAATTGCTGGAATCAAATTGGGGTGCTTGACTCTGATAGCGCCTTCAGCACAGTGCGGGCGTAGTTTACCGGTAAAATGCTTCCTTGCCAAGGAAGAGACAGAGGGTTCAATTCCCTTCGCCCGCTCCGAGCCCCCGTAGCTCAATTGGATAGAGCGCATCGGTTCTAACGATAGGGTTGCGCGTTCGAGTCGCGCCGGGGGCACAAATAATTCGCTTCTGCTAAGATTATTCTGGATGAAAAAACTACTAACCTCATTATTTGTTTCAATCTGTTTTTTGCTTTTTGGCTCAAGAATAGCAGCTGCTTACGATCTTGCCTCGGTTGCCAATAACCGTTTCGGAATCCACATTATCGATTCCAACGATTTGGAGGATGCGGCCAAACTGGTCAATTCCAGCGGAGGAGACTGGGGTTACGTAACTCTGGTTATCCAGCAAACCGACAAAAACAAGGATAAATGGCAGGATACTTTTAACAAAGCCCGACGGCTGCATCTGATACCAATTGTAAGAATTGCCACCAGACCCTTGGGAGATATTTGGGAAAAGCCAAGTCTGGGCGAAATTGACGGCTGGGTGAGTTTTTTAAACTCTCTAAATTGGGTTGTCAAAAACCGCTATGTGGTTATCGCCAACGAACCCAATCACACCAAGGAGTGGGGTGGTGAGATAAATCCGGAAGAGTATGCGACTTATCTGAGGGAATTTTCCTCAAAACTAAAGGGTGCCTCCTCCGACTTTTTCGTCTTACCCGCAGGACTAGATGCCTCCGCCGGGAATTCAAAAGATACCATGGACGAAGCTACTTTTATCAAAAAAATGCTGGCCAAAGAGCCGCAAGTCTTTGCAAACGTCGACGGCTGGGCGTCGCATTCCTACCCCAACCCCGATTTTTCCGGTAGCCAAAACGGATACGGAAGGGGCTCCGTTAGAACATATGACTGGGAACTTTCTCTTTTAAAGGAGCTGGGGATAGCCAAAGAATTACCCGTATTTATTACCGAAACCGGTTGGGCCCATGCCATGAACGGCGAAAAGAAAAAAGCCATAAGTACCGATATAATCGGAGAAAGGCTTTCTTTTGCCTTTACCCAAGTCTGGACGGACAAAAAAATTATCGCGGTTACCCCGTTTCTGCTTTCCTATAACGAGCCTCCTTTCGACACTTTTTCCTGGAAAGACAAAGAAGGATTTTTTTACCCTTTCTATTTTGAGGTAGCAAGCCTAAATAAGGTCAAGGGGGAACCTGTCCAGGAAGAAAAGGCCGAAATCGAAAGCGTTATCGTTCAACCCTTCCGCTTAACAGGTTCCATAATCTCCGGCACCTTACTTGTAAAGAATACCGGCCAGTCTATCTGGAACAAAAGTGATATAGGTTTAATTTCGCAAGAAGAATCTGCATTAGGAATATCTCCCTCCTTCGAGACCCTTGAACCCGGCTCTATAGGCTTCATCTCTTTCAAGATACTGGCCCCCGAAGAGTCCGGTGTCCAGCTAAAATCCTTGACTCTGACAAAAGGCGGTAATGCAATTTCTTCCCCTGAATTTTTCCAATTGTTTATCGTTTCCCCTCCAAGAATGAAAATAGACGGTTTCTTTGCTACAATATTGAAGCTAATCAAGGGCCTGTAGCTCAACGGTAGAGCGATTCCCTCTTAAGGAAGCGGTTGGAGGTTCGATTCCTCCCAGGCTCACTAAAATTTCTTGACTTTGCCTGGTCATTTGTGGCATCCTGACTTTGGCAGCATACTCTGCCCGATATGCATCAAGAAAACTTTACCTTCAAGGAAGATTTTTCCTTTTGGAAAAACCTTTTTTTGATTGCGATATTCTTTACCGTTGCCCCGCTTACTTTGGCCACCAGCCTATTCTCTTTGCTTTCTCTCTCCAAGAACGGTAAGGCAGAAAATCCGAATCTGATGGAATCCAACTATATTTTGTATCCGCAATCGGGAGTCAAAGTTTTTGCATCTCTTCCGACTACTCTTCCGGAAATCTCGGGAGATCCCAATACTGCCGATGCCAGAAGCGAAATAGTCCGCCAGTATCTGGCAAGCTACGCCTCTCCTTTGGTCCCTTATTCGGACTTTATTGTCGCCACAGCCGATAGATACCAGCTCGATTATCGTTTAATTACCGCCATCGCCCAACAGGAATCAAACCTCTGTAAAATAATACCTCCCGGAAGCTACAATTGCTGGGGTTGGGGAATCCACAGCCGGGGCACTCTCGGCTTTACCTCCTTCGAAGAAGGAATAGATACGGTCTCGCAAGGGATAAGAAACGAATACCTGAACAAGGGCTACGAAACTATCGAGGATATTATGAGTAAATACACTCCTCTTTCCAATGGCTCATGGGCTGCGGGAGTAAATAAATTCATGAGCGAAATGGAGTAGTTTTTGAACTCTCCTGTATAATCGAGTTTCGCCTCAAAACAATATGGCTGCGCATTATGACACCTACGATTACCCAAACTACTGGATAGGCAGGGATTACGAGCACGGTTCGGAAATAATTGCCTTAAAGGCTTTTTTGGAACGGATACCCAGGATTTCCACCATTATCGAAATCGGAGCGGGTTTCGGTAGACTTGTTCCGACATATCTCTACCGGGCCAAAAGGGTAATCTTGACCGATCCGTCCTCCAAACTGCTGAAAATCGCCAGAGAGGAATTCTCCCAGCTCAAAAATATACGGATCATCCATTCCGGCGTAGAAAACCTCAATGAGAAGCTAAGGGCGCAAAGCGCCGATCTGGTCATCATGGTCAGGGTGCTACACCACATAGAGGATTTGGATAAGGCCTTAACTGCGGTCGAAAAACTTGTTAAGCCCAACGGTTATTTTATTCTGGAATTTCCCAACAAGATGCACCTTAAAGCCACGCTGATTCAGTTCTTAAAGGGGAATCTGACTTTCCGCTTTGATATTTTTCCTTCGGATAAGCGTAGCAAAAAATCGCGCAGGCAGCACTCGATCAATTTTCTCAACTACCACCCCGATGTCATCCTGGAGAAACTCGAGCATTTCGGCTTTTCTATAGTCGAAAAGCGTTCGGTATCAAACATCAGAAGTGCCTTTATCAAGAGACTTGTTCCCAGTTATACGCTTTTGGCTTACGAGAAGCATTTACAAAAACCCCTATCCTTGTTTAATTTCGGACCGTCGGTCTTTGTCTTAGCCAGGAAAAGGGGATAGCCTTTAGTAGTCAGAGAAAACCCTTAATGTAGGCATCTTCGCACCTTCCTCTACACTTGACAATCCTAGAGTATTATGTTATAGTCCCTACTAGATTCTGAGGCAAAGCCAGTTTACTGGTCTGAGCGTCGGAATTTTTCCTGGGACCCCCGAAAGGGGGTCCCTTTTTGTTATAATATAGCCGCGCCGAGGTGGCGGAATGGCAGACGCGCGTGGTTTAGGGCCACGTGTCCTTAAGGACGTGGGGGTTCGACTCCCTTCCTCGGCACCCTCCTGTTTTGTGTCTTGAGATTAAGGTGTAAACTTAATCTATGCCCGAACTGGAAATCCTACACATCCATACCAACAAAATCTCCAAAAACTCTACCATCTATCTGCTTTTCATACCTCTTTTGGCTTTCATTCTGGTTTTGGCCCTTTTTGTTTCTTCCCAGCGAGGCAGACAAACAGCCTCTACTTCCAGTCCGGATGTTTTGGGAGACGAGGTAAAACTTGACAATAATTCAACAGTTCCTGCAAAATAGATAAGATGTTTACTTTACTTTTGGCATTAAATCTGCTTTTGGCTTCTCCCAACACCAACAGGATTACAACTTCGCCGTCCGCCATAAATCGAGTGGCAACCGTATCTCCAAGCTCGTCTCAGGCAAGAGATCAAAACAGGGCAACGGTAGCGGCAAAGCTAAGCTTGATACGAAGAGAGAGAGTGAGAACTTACTGGAGCAGGATGTTGACCAGAATCACGGCTGCGATTGATCGTCTCCAGAAGCTGATCGAGAGAATCGAGGATAGACTGGCAATTATCGATTCCGGAGATTCGGATATCGATACCACGCTTGCCAAGGGAGACCTTGCGGAGGCCAAGAAACTTCTTAATGAAGCTGGGGTAATGCTGGAAACAGCAAAAGGAGATATCGAAATCGTATTGGAAAGCGAAGACCCGAAATTTGCTCTCGGAAAGGTTATTGACACCGTCCAGGACATTAAGGCAAATCTGGTTGAAATACACAAGCTTCTTGTGCATGCGATAGGAAGTATAAAAGGGCTGAGAGTAGGAGGCGATTCTCCTACCCCTACGCCTACACCAAGCTGATATGAAAGATAAAACACTTATATTGGTTTTAGCAGCAATTCTCTTAATAACATTGGGTGCATTTTCTTACCTTCTGGCAAGCGGGAATCTGACGTCGCGCGTTCCTTATGAAACGTCGATCAGGGAAATGGAAGTACAGTCGGATTCTACCGAAATCGATGAAATCGAGAAGGATCTGGAGGCAACTAATCTAAATGATATCGACAAGGAACTCTCCGAAATTGAGGCCGAAATAGGATCTTCAGAGTAAGGGCCCGATGAGAAGTATTATTTTTCTGTTTTTGGTAACCGGGATTATAGTTGTTCTGGCCGGGGTCCTGGGAAGTTCCCATTTTCAGGCCAAAATTCCTCTTTCCTTGGGTTCTGAACCGAAAAAGGAGATCAAGGTTGGGGAAAAAGTGATTAGCGTAACCTTGGCGGATAATGAGGCCGAAAGAAAAAACGGGCTATCCGGGAAAACCTCCTTGGGTGCCGATTCAGGAATGCTTTTTATCTTCGACAAAAAAGACATTTACCCTTCTTTCTGGATGAAAGAGATGCTGATCCCCATCGATATTATCTGGGTCAACGATGCCAAGGTGGTCAAGATAGACAAGGCTCTCCAACCTCCTGATAAGGACATACCCGAAGGACATTTGACTCTTTATTATCCTGAAAAGCCGATCGACTACGTTCTTGAGGTTAACGCCGGCTTCTCGGACAATAACAACGTTACTCTTGGAACTGAAGTTGATCTATCTGGAATTTAGAGTAAACTCTTCCAGTTCTTTCACCCCACCGAAAGCCACCCTGTCCAAAACCGTGTCGTTCATCCCCGCCATTCTGGCCGGAGTAACCACAAAGTTTCCCCAGCGTTCATTGACTGCATCGAGCGCCTCGACTATTTTTTGTTTTCTGGCAACGTCTGCGAAAAGTTCCATTTGTAGGCTTGTATCCCGGGAAAGGTTGAAGCAGGAAACCGCCAGTTCACGTACCGGGCTACGGTGGGGACAACGGACAAGGAGTCTAAAAGCCTCTTGATAGATGTCTCTGGAATCGAAAAGAACTTTGGCTGAGGCTGCCGCTTTGTGCCAAAAAGAGCCGTTTCTGAAGAAGATGGCCAGGTGGACCCCTTTGGCTTTATACCCGGCCCTCCTTAGCCGTATCCCCATTTTCTCGACCAGCTTGGAGAGAATGGGGGATAGTTCCTTGATGCTTGAGAAAGGCTTGGGTAAGGCGTAGGAATTGCCGTAGCTTCGTCGGGCAAAGGCCACATCGTCTATTTCCCAACCTCTAAGCCTCAAATACCAATAATAGCCGGCAATCGAGCTGAAGGCTGCCTTCAGCTTCCAGAAAGGGGCCTTGTAAAAGTCCGGAACGCTATATATGCCCATACCGTTTAGCCTGACCGCGTTTCTCTCCTTAATCCCGCAGAGGT
The DNA here is from genome assembly GCA_001791995.1 of Candidatus Woesebacteria bacterium RBG_13_46_13. Lineage (GTDB taxonomy): Bacteria > Patescibacteriota > Microgenomatia > UBA8517 > UBA8517 > RBG-13-46-13. The sequence goes on along the minus strand of MGFR01000003.1, from coordinate 57,756 downwards.
CCGTAAGTTCAAGTCCGGAGTAGACCTTGACGAAATTATCCTTATTGATCTCGTCCAGCCCGTCGGGCTTGTGCAACCCGGCCGCGGTCTTGGCCAGGAACCTGTTGGGAGCGATTCCTATTGAGACGCTGAGCCAATCACCGACTTCGGCCCTAATCCGCCTCTTGATCTCTCTGGCGAGGTTACACATGCCTTTCTGCAAGGCGGGGTAGCCTTCCAGGTTAAGCACAAACTCGTCTATCGATTTGGGGCTAAACTCCTGCGTATAGTCGGAGACAATCTTCCTTAAGCCCAGGTGGACATTGCGGTATTTCCAAGGGTCGGGAGCCAAAACTATCAGGCTGGGGCAAAGAAGTTTTCCGTCTTTGACCCTCATTCCGACTTTTATGCCCAGGCGTTTGGCCTCGACAGAGGGGGCCACAATACAACCCGAAGGAGTAGTGTAGGCTGCCACGGCCACGGGCTTTCCCCTTAAAAGCGGGTTGGCCTGTTGTTCGATGGTGGCAAAGCAGGAATTCAAATCCAGATGCATCACGGTCGAGGGTTTGGAATTGAAAGGAAGGTTAGTCGGGAAGACCATCTGAAATTTCCTCCAGGCGCCAGAATAAATTGTCGGTATTGAAAACAAGTCGGAAAAATAGGGTTTCTGAGGCCACGGAGAAGACGTGGAAAAGGGTGCGGCCCTGTCTGAAGGTGTGGTGCAGGCCGACTTTTTCGAGCGGATAGAGCTTTCCTTCCCAAACCAGCCACTTGGGAAAAACTTTTCTTTTGGCGTGGTCAAAAACCAGGGTTACGGAAACCGGAGCTGAAATCTTCTCCAACATATCTCAATCTATCCCGAATAAAACCCGAAGTCAAGACTAGTTATTCGGACATTCTTGGGGATCAAGCCTGGCAGAAGGACAATCTTCCTTTTTAAGTCCAGTCGCGACACTTTCCAGGCTATAACCGGAGGATAACAGACTTTCGACTATTTGCCTGGAGTAATAGGCATCGTAAAAACGGGGGGTATGGCTCAAGACGATATCTCCCGCGCTGACGCGTTCGAGTACGTTTTGTAAGGTACGCTCTTCGGTTCCCCCGGACTCCAAGGACCAAAGAACGCTTTGCAGGCCGTATTCGGCAAAAACCTCCCTTGCGTCCTGATCGCTGGCACCGAAAGGAAACCTGAAATATTTTACTTCGTATCCCGGGACTATAGAAGATACCAGTCCCAACCATTGTCTTATATCTTTGCTTAACTGGTCTTTTTTATAAACCGTGAGCGGTTCGTGGATGAGCCCGTGGCAACCCAGTGCATGACCTTCGGCAACAATTCTTTCTATCTCCCTGGAGTAATACCTTAGGTAAATTTTATCCCGGGCGTATCCTCCGGGTACAAAAAAGGTGGCTTTGGCCCCCAATTCCTGGTAAGTATCCAGAATGGCGTTAAAGCGTTCGTGGTTGCCGAAATCGTCGTAGGTCATCAAAACCACGTTTCTATCGATATCTCCTTTTCTGACTTCGTGGGAAGCGAGAAACTCCTGCAACTCGGGTGTTACACCCTGGGGAATACACTCATCAGGCTGCTCCGGAGGAATGTGTGCGACGGGTCTTACCAAAATCGTGGCCGCCACAATTGCACTGGCTTTTAAGAAGTCCCTTCTGCCCAATCTGTCTTCGTTTTCTTTCATGGGAAGCCTATAATACTTCACCTTGAAAACTTAGTCAATTTCCTTGCCAAAAACCCCGTAAAATCCTAAACTGGGAGAATGAAACTTGCACCTTTGGGAAAAGGAAACCTCCCTAAACCGTTACCTCTCTTAAGGCTAATCGGTCCAAGTTTTATTCTTTTGGGTTTAGGTTTCGGCAGTGGCGAACTTATCCTCTGGCCTTTTCTTTCCGCCAATTATGGTCTGGGGATAATCTGGGGGGCTCTTCTGGGAATAACTTTTCAGTTTTTTATCAATATGGAAATTGAAAGATATACACTAGTTACCGGAGAAAGCGTTTTTGTGGGCCTTGCCAGAAAGCTTAAGCTCGTATCGCCGGTGTGGTTTATTTTCTCCACCCTAATCCCCTGGATGTGGCCCGGAATAATTGCTTCCTCGGCAACCCTTATCGCCCATATTTTTGGATTAACCTACTCTCCAATTATTCCGATAATCCTACTTGTGCTTATCGGTTTGGTCCTCACCTTGGGTCCGGTGGTCTATAAAACTCAAGAGGTCTTTCAAAAAACACTGATCTTAATCGGTGTGCCTTTTATCTTCGCTGTCGCCTTTATCTTAGCCAAGACTCCCGATTGGGTTGAACTTGCAAAAGGTCTTGTTGGGCAGGGTCGAGGCTATTTATTTCTGCCTGCAGGAATCTCTCTGGCGACCTTTTTGGGTGCCTTTGCCTATGCAGGAGCGGGCGGGAATTTAAATTTGGCTCAGGGTTATTATGTCAAGGAAAAAGGTTATGGAATGGGAAAATATTCTGGAAGAATTACGAGCATCTTAACAGGGAGGAAAGAGAACATAAAGCTGGAAGGGGTAACTTTTGAACCTACCCCTAAAAATCTTAAGTTTTTTAGAGTTTGGTGGAAAAGAATCAATATCGAACATTTGCTTATTTTTTGGGCAACGGGAGCCGTCTCCATGATTATGCTTTCCTTGCTTGCCTACACTACGGTTTACGGAAATCCCCAGGGGTCACAGGGAATAATGTTTCTTTTAAGCGAAGCCGGAGTTATTGCAGCCAAAACTTTACCCATAATCGGAACTCTGTTTTTGCTAATCGCTGCTGCGATGCTTTTTTCCACACAATTTTCAGTCTTAGACGCTACAAGTAGAATAATGTCTGAAAACCTGATAATTGCATCCAATAGGTTTAAAATCGGAAAACTTCCGGTCTACTACTACATCTTTTTATGGATTCAAATATTGGCCGGTGTCGCTATCTTTTCTTTAGGGTTAACAGAACCTTTAACCCTGGTCGTGATAGGTGCGGCACTTAATGCCATGGCGATGTTTGTATATAGCGCCTTAATAGTTTTCTTAAACGTTAGAACTTTTTCGCCTGCTCTCAGGCCTTCCTTTATCCGAGTTGCGGTAATTGCAGCTGCTTTCATCTTCTACGGAGTCTTTAGCGCTCTTACCATAATCCAAAATATGCCGAGGCTTTTCGGGGCATGAAAAACTATTTATATCTTCCGATCGTAATCTTATTATCTCTGGTTTTGGGGTGGTACATTCACTCGTTTTTTGAAATACGAGATACAGGCTTGGAAAAGGCGGCTGAAAAAATAATCCCCCGACCTTTGGATAAATATTCTATAGAAAACCTATCGGAATTATCTATCAAGCCGGTTGCTATCGAAAAGGGGGAAACTATTAAGGAAACTCCTGATTACACCTCATTCTTGTTTTATTTTTCGTTTGATCCGACTCTCTCCAATAAAGCTGCCAAAAAGGTCAGCGGTCAAATAAATATCCCCAAAGGCCAGGGTCCTTTCCCTCTGGTTATCATGTTTCGGGGTTATGTCGACCAGAAAATATACAAAACGGGTACGGGAACCCAGCGGGCCGCAGAATATTTTGCCTCAAACGGTTATATCACCCTGGCTCCGGACTTTTTGGGATATGCAGAGTCCGACCCCGAGGCGGGCAACATTTTCGAATCGCGCTTCCAAACCTATACCACCGCCCTGGTCCTTCTGGCTTCGCTTCCCTCGATTAAAGATTGGGACAGCCAAAACGTCTTTATTTGGGCTCACTCCAACGGCGGCCAGATTGCCTTAACTCTTTTGGAGATTACGCAAAGACAAATTCCAACCGTCCTCTGGGCTCCGGTATCAAAGCCCTTCCCTTACTCAATCCTTTACTACACGGATGAATCCGAAGACAGGGGCAAGCTGATCAGGCACGAGCTGGCGGATTTTGAAAGACTTTATGACCCAGACTTATATGCCATCGACCGCTACTACGACAGAATAAATGCCCCCCTAGAGTTACATCAGGGTACGGTAGATGATGCCGTGCCTGTTGAATGGAGCGATTCTCTCTCCAAAAGCCTTAAAGACCTAGAAAAAGATATAGCCTACTTCAAATACCCGGGGGCCGACCATAACCTAAACCCTGCGTGGAACACGGTTGTAGCCAGAAACCTCCTGTTCTTCAATCAGGATTTGACAAAGGCGGATTAAATAGGGGATTATTAAATAATGAGACTTTTAATGAGGTTGGCCATCAATATCTTTGCTCTTCTGATTGTTGAATATCTTGTTCCGGGGTTTATCCTTAAGGATCTGGCAACGGCAACTGTTGCGGCGGTTGTCATCGGGGTGGTCAATACCTTTATCAAACCTATTTTACAGCTTATCGCCCTGCCGATATCAATATTCACCTTTGGCATTGCTGCCTTTCTGATTAACGTTGGCCTTTTGTATCTGTCCAGCAAAATCGTCCCGGGGTTTGAAATCTCAACCTTCTGGACAGCAATTGCCGCTTCGATAGTTCTTTCTTTGGTCTCCTGGTTTCTGCACAGGCTGGCTCAGGACTGATTCGGCCACAAAAACTCCTCCCTTAAAAGCCAAAGGACTTAAATTTGTTGCTAAGAAGAATAACTTAGCGAGTTACTTGAGGACGAGCCTCGTTCACATTTATCTTTCTGCCTTTAATCTCTGTACCGTTTATCTTTTCGATTGCAGCTTTCGCTTCCTCATCCGAACTCATTTCAACGAAACCGAATCCTCGGCTTCGACCAGACATTTTGTCTGAAATTACAACGGCGTCTGCCACTGTACCGGCTTGAGAAAAAGCTTCTCGAAGATCATCGGCAGTAACAGTGTATTCAAGATTACCGACAAATAACTTAGTTGCCACTAACTTGTCTCCTTTCTAAGATGCAAACACTCTTGTTCGCACTTTACAAAGTATAAAGTAATTTCACGCAATTGACAATTTATATTGAGGAAGTAGCCTTTAAGAGGTAAAATAAGCCTATGACATTTACCAAAAAGAAGGCGGCTCCGGCCTTGGGCTTCAGAACCCCTTCGTTTTTTAAAGCCAGCAGGTTCGGGGGTAAGGGCAATCTCAAGGCCGCCAAGTTTAACCCCAGCCAGTTTAGAACCCAGCACAAGGGCGGCTAGTTGTGTTATAATTGCCCACCACGTTCGACTGAACGTGGATTTTTTGAGAACCAATTAAAATGAGCACTAAAATATCCTCTACACTGGCCAAGGAAGCTGACGGTGGCGTACAGCTTAACTTTACCCTTCCTTGGGAAACGGTAAAGCAAGCCAAAGCCGAGGCCTTGGCCGAGTTGGCCAAAGAAACCGAGGTTCCCGGTTTCAGAAAAGGTAACGCTCCTATCTCCAAAGTCTCCGAAAGGGTCTCCAGAATGACGCTGGTGGAAAAAACCGTAGGCCGGATTATTCCCAAAGCGATAGGGGACGCAATTGTTGCCAACAAGCTCAAGCCGGCCACGTATCCCAGAATCGAAGTGCTAAGCGCGGACGAAGACAAGGACTGGCAGGTGACGGCCCTAACTTGTGAACTTCCCGAGATTGTCTTGGGGAATTACAAGAAAGCTCTCAAAGGCGCTTTGGCCTCGGGCAAGATCTGGACTCCCGGTAAGGATACCAAGAAAGAGGCAAAGGAACCGACCAGGGAGGATAAACAGCAGGAAGTGTTGAAAATTCTGCTTTCCACGATTAACGTCACTGTCCCCAAAATGCTGATCGAAGAAGAGGCAAACTCCAGACTCTCTAACCTTCTGGACCGACTCGAAAAACTCGGCCTGACCCTGGAAGGATACCTTTCTTCAATCGGCAAAACACCCGAAACTTTAAGGGAAGATTACGAAAAGCAGGCCAAGGAAGCCATTACCATGGATTTGATCCTCAACAAAATCGCCGACGAGCAAAATCTTAAGGTTGACGAAAAAGAAATCGAAGCGGTCATCACGGCCAGCACGGCGGATGCAAAAACCAAACAAAGGCTGGATACCCCCGAACAAAGGCGGCTCATTGCTTCGATTTTAAGACGCAGGGCCTCTCTTGACTGGCTGACGACCTTATTGTAATCTCGCAAGTATGGACAAATCCCAAAAGCCCAAAAACCTGCAAAATATCCGCAGAAGCAATGTTCTGGAGAGCCTCAAGGATATCGGAGGAGGCACCTCACGTAGCCTCAAGAACGACCTTCTAAAGGCCTCTTCCGAGGAGTTTTTGCAACAGCTTTTCGGGGCCGAGAAACAAAAATACTCCGGAGAGATAACTCCGGGTGAAACCTTAGAGTTAACCGATGTTTTTACGGGGGACAGGGAAGAAAAAAAGAAACAAAAAGTCCAAATGGCTTTTGAGCGAAGTCTCTTGCAGGAAGAAAACCGCAGAATAGAGGAAAAAGGCAATCAGCTTAAACTGCAACTACATGCTCTGATGCAGGAAGTCTACGCCCTGGCCCAAAGTACTCAAGGCTTGGGAGAAGAAATCGAAGTAGCCTCTATGCAGGCACCCGTCAACCCCGGGGTCTACCATATCGTATTTTTCGAAAAACTTTTGGATTTCGTTAAGTCTTTCAGGAAAAAGATAGACAACGCGGGTATCTGGATGCACGCCTCCAACAGACGGGCGGAAAAGAAGAATTTCTGGAGTATTTATAAGAAACACGGCAGCAAGTTTCTCCTGTCTCCAGACCATTACCTACAACGTTCGGCCGGCTAGCGTGACTCCGGAAAATTCCCACCTGTTTGTCATGACCGCAGCCGAAGCTTTGATTGCGCTGCGCATTGACGCCGTCAGACTTTTAAGTGAATTTCCTTCGGACGAAACAAACCACGTCTCAAGACTTTACGAAATCAAACCCGCCACCGAACAAACTCCTCTTTTTACTTGTGCGCACTGCGAAAAGAAAGCCAGATTCCTGACGGACCATAAGGGCGATCAAGGTATACACACACTTTATGCTACCTGCGAAGAGCATTCTATTCCTGCTTTTGGCTTCTATTTGGACAGTGCCAATTCGGCCTGAATTTGTCTAAGGTTTCCCCAGAAGGTATAATATTTAACTTGAAGGACGGTTAGCTCAGTTGGCTAGAGCGTTCGCTTGACGTGCGAAAGGTCAGGGGTTCGAGTCCCTTACCGTCCACCGCGGGCCCGTGGCACAATTGGTTAGCGCACCTGGCTGGCAGTCAGGGGGTTGGGGGTTCGAATCCCCCCGGGTCCACTCTTAATACAGATAATCCCACCTGGTCCGTTTGGCCATCATCTGTTCCACAGGTGCAAAATCGTCTGTCAAGATTATTGCCTTTCCTTCAATTGTTTTCTCCCATCGGTGCCCGAGCATTGCGGCTATCCTGGCATCTTTCGATATTTCTTCTTGTTTGTTTTTGGTAGCCACCAGCATAATATTTTGAATTCGACTTCCGTCTTTGGCATCGCTTATCGGGTAGAGCTCTACAAAAGGGAACATTTGTAAGTAGGTTAGATACTCCGAACGCAAGAACTCTCCTTCCTCGCCCTCTATCTGACCGATAATGTTAACAATTAACACTCCTTTTGGGGTTAACGCCTCATAGTATTTTTTGATTACCTCCACGGTTGTCAGTTGGAAGGGAAGTGTAATGTCGCTATCGAAAACGTCAATCAATAAAGCGTCATATTTTTTCTGCGTGGAGTTGAGATAGGTTCTGGCATCTTCGTGATACACCTGAAGCGTGGGGTTGGGGGTAAATCCGAAGTATTCTTCTGCAAGCTCCAACATCGCAGGGTCTAATTCAACCACGTCCAGCAACGTCTTGGGAAGGGTTTTCAAAAAATGCTTTGGGTAGACAAACCCCGCTCCGCCGATCATCAAAACCCTCGACAGCTCGGGATTAAAAATAGAGGCCAGATCATAATAGTTGTAATATCCGAATAAATCGTCCCCCTGAGTGTAAGCATAGCTTTCGATAAATCTGCCTTTAGTCAGTTCGATGGTTTCTCTACCTGTTTCTGGCTCTCTCCCGGCTTTAATTATCACCCGGGAATATAAAGTGTCCGTATCCAAAAGCAATCCCTCTTCCTTAACCTTGGCTCCTGCCGCAATAAAGACAAAAAGCAAAGCTGCGGAGAGCAATATCAGAAACCAAAGGGTTTTTGCCTTCTCTGCTGCAAAATTGAGCAAAATCGCAATTAAAATAAGAAGAAGCGAGATAAGAACCAATATCTTTATACTGCCGATATCTGCCAAAAGGAAAAAGCCGCACCAGAAAGTTCCCAAAATACTCCCAAGCGTAGAGAGGGCATAAAGCCCTCCCGCAACCCTGCCGGCTTTATTTACTTCTTTCAGCGAGAGGGCCACCGCAAAGGGTATAACCATCCCCAGCAAAATTGTTGGGGGCAGAAATAGAGTCAGTGATGAAACCAGAGAGGAGATTCTGATATCCGCATTGGCCTCTATCAGCCGGGTTAAAAGATATCCGCTTGCCTGGCTGACGCCGAAAATATAAACCGAGGCCAGAAAGAGAATGTTTCTTAAAAGAAAATAGCTTCCCGCCTTATCCGCAAGCCTTCCTCCCCAATAGTATCCCAATGCCAGACCCCCGAGAATTACCCCGATTAAGCTCGTCCAGACGATTATTGAAGTGCCGATATAAGGAGCTAGAATTCTGGAAGCCACGATCTCCGTGACCATCACGCTTGCACCGGTTACGAAAACAACTATTCCCAGAATTATTTTTCTCAAGGTCGTACTTGCCTTTCTCCTTATATAATTGATTTGAATGTGCCTGTAAATAGGATACAATTGAACTGATGAAAAACGTTTTGGATAATCTGCGGCATTCAACGGCCCATCTTTTGGCAGCGGCCGTGGTTAAACTCTGGCCCGATGCCAAGCCGACAATAGGACCCGTTATCGAAAACGGTTTTTATTACGACTTCGATATGGGTAAGGTAAAAATATCCGAAAAAGACCTCGGCAAAATCGAAGAGGCAATGTCCCAAATTCTCCCGGGATGGGATAAATTCGCGAAAAAAGAGGTCACGGCTACTCAAGCCAAGAAATTATTCAAAGAAAACTCCTACAAGATAGAGCTGATTGAGGAACTGGAAAAATCAGGTGAAGGAATCACTCTTTATAAGTCCGGGGCCTTTGTGGATTTGTGCAGGGGTGGTCATGTAACCAAAGCTTCCGAAATAAAATACTTCAAACTGCTTTCTCTGGCCGGTGCTTACTGGCGGGGCAGCGAAAAAAACAAAATGCTGACCAGGATTTACGGAACGGCTTTTACATCAAAAGCAGAACTGGACAAATATCTTGATTCCATCGAAGAAGCTTCGGAAAACGACCACCGCAAAATAGGTAAAGATCTGGGGCTTTTTGTCTTCTCGGATTTGGTCGGCAAAGGACTTCCGCTGTTAACCGCCAAGGGTTCAACCATCAGGCGGGAGCTGGAAAGATTTATCGTTGATGAGGAAATAAAAAGAGGTTACCAGCACGTTTACACTCCGCCTTTGGCCAAAACCGACCTTTATAAAAAATCGGGTCACTATCCCTATTACAAGGACACTATGTATCCGGTCATGAAGGTTGACGACGAGGAACTCATTCTTCGGCCCATGACGTGTCCCCACCATTTCATGCTTTATAGCTCCGAAGTCCACAGCTACCGGGAGCTACCCATCAGAATTGCCGAGATCGCTCCCCAATACCGTTACGAAAAGAGCGGGGAGCTGACCGGGCTTATCCGAATCCGGATGTTTAACTTGGCCGATGCCCATATCTTTACTGCACCGGAGGCCGCCGAAGGCGAGATAGAAGGAGTTTTGGATTTGATAAGTTACGCCAATTCGGTGATGGGACTTAAAAAAGGCGAGGACTATCGCTACCGATTGTCTTTGGGGGATAGAGGCGATGCCAAGAAATATTACAAGGACGATAAAGCCTGGGATAAGGCGGAAGGAATCTTAAGAAAAGTGCTCAAGGCCCAGGACGTGCCCTTCTATGAAGCCGCAGGAGAGGCGGCCTTTTACGGTCCCAAAATCGATGTCCAGGTCAGAAAACTTTCGGGCAAGGAAGAAACCGCCTTTACCGTGCAGTACGACTTTGTCATGCCCAAGCGTTTCGATCTGAAATATATCGACAAGGACGGCAAGGAGAAAGAAATCGTGGTTATCCATCGGGCATCAATCGGCTGTCTGGAAAGAACGATTGCTTTTTTGATCGAGAAATATCACGGCAGTTTTCCCTTGTGGCTTTCCCCGGTCCAGGTTAAAGTCTTGCCCATTACGGAAAAGGCTCTTAAATACGCTAACTCCGTCTACCTTAAACTTAAGGAGGCCGGTATCCGCACGGAAGTGGATAGCCGCAATGAAACGCTTGCGGCCAAGATCAGGGATGCGCAGCTTGCCAAGGTACCATATATGTTAATCCTGGGTCCCAAGGAAGAAGAAGCATCTTTGGTTTCGGTCAGAAACAGGCTGGGAAAGACCTCCGGGGCGGTAGGGCTTCCTAAATTTATGGCAGATATTAAGGAGGAGATCGCCAAAAAAATAATCTCCTAGAAGCTCTTCTTGCTTGCGAGGCTAACATTTAGTAGAATTTAGACCGTAAGTTGAAAAACAGCACACTTTTCTGGCGAGTAAACGAAGCAATCCGCGTCCCGGAAGTAAGACTAATCGGCTCGGACGGCAAACAGCTGGGTATTATCAAAACTGCCGAGGCAATCGAAAAGGCCAAAAAGGCCGGACTGACCCTGGTTGAGATTGCGCCGAAAGCGCTCCCACCGGTTGCCAAGATTGTTGAGTTCGGAAAATTCAGATACCAGGAAGAGAAAAAACTAAGAAGCAGAACCAAGACCAAAGGCGGAGACATCAAGGAAGTCAGATTCTCTCCCTTTATCGCGGAAAACGATTACGCTTTCAGGCTCTCGAGGGTTAAGGAATTTTTATCCGAACGCAATAAGGTCAGACTGGTTGTAGTTTTTAAAGGCAGACAGATGGGCAGTAAGCCCTTCGGTTTTGCCCTCTTGAAAAGAATCGTCCAAGAGTTGGGAGATGCGATTTCCATCGACATGGAACCCAAGTTTTTGGGAAAGCACTTGATTATGGTTATCTCGCCGACCGCCAAAAAAATTGCCAAGAAAGAAGAATTAGATGCCAAAACAGAAAACTAGAAAATCGGTCATCAGAAGATTCCGTATCACCAAAACCGGCAAGGTCTTAAGAAGACAGGCCGGAATGCGGCATTTGAAAGGCAGAAAGTCGCAAAAAAGACTTTCCGGACTGAAAAAGATGAAAACCATCAAAGGCTTTTATGCCAAGAAACTTAGAAAGGCTTTGGGTAAATCCCTAAAAAAATAATATGGCCAGAGTAAAATCAACCGCTTCGAGAAAACACAGGAAGTTTTTGAAACGTGCCAAAGGCTTCGGGCAAGCGAGGAGAAAAAGAATTCAGGTAGCCAAAGAAGCACTCTTGCATGCGGGACAGTATGCCTATGAAGGCCGAAGACTCAAAAAAAGAGACTTAAGGGCTCTCTGGATAACCCGTCTGAATGCGGCATTAAGGGAAAAGGGCTTGAGCTATTCGAAGTTCATTCTTCTGGCCAAAAAAGCCAATATCAGCCTTGATAGAAAAATTCTTTCGGATATCGCGATATCAGACCCTAAGGCTTTCGCTAAGATAGTCGAAGTTGTAAAAAAATGAAATTCTTTTTCTTCTCCGGCTTTTTCGGTAATATTAGTTAGCCGGTGGAGAACACTATCAAGACAGCTCTCCTCCGGAGAGCTTTTTTAATGGTTCGAGACAATATGCAGGAAGAAGTAATCAATCTCAAAAACGAAGCCCTGGCCCAAATAATGGAGGTGTCCTCTTTTGAAGAGCTCGAAACAATCAGGGTTACCTACCTGGGAAGAAGCGGCAAGTTTACCTCCTTAATCAAAAGAATTAGGGAAGTCTCTCCCGAAAAGAGGAAGCAAGCAGGGCTGCTCGTCAACGAAGCCAAAAATACAATTGTCAAAGCCTTAGCTTCGCAGAAAAATCATCTCAAAGAAAGCGCCAGGGCCTGGTTTGACCCAACGGTTCCGGGGATAAAGCCGGCGATGGGACATCTGCACCTGGTGACTCAGGCGATTGAGGAAATATCGGCTCTTTTTACCCAATTGGGCTTTGTCAGAAATAGGTACCCGGAAGTCGAATGGGACTGGTATGCATTCGAGACTTTAAATATGCCCGAGGGGCACCCGGCGCGGGACGAATGGGAAACTTTTTTCGTGGATGCCCCGGCCAACCCCAAATTCGGACAAATGGTTCTGACCCCCCATACTTCCTCCGCCCAGGTCAGGGAAATGCAAAGGGTCAAATCCCCTCCCGTCAGGATGATTAACATCGCCAAGTGCTACCGCAGGCAAATCGATGCTTCTCACGTACCGATGTTCCATCAGTTTGAAGGATTGGTTATCGATAAAGGCATATCCGTTGCCAACCTCAAAGGAACTTTGGACTATTTTGCCAGGAATTTCTTTGGTCCGGAGAGAAAAACCAGACTTAGACCGTTTCATTTTCAATTTACCGAGCCCTCTTTCGAAGTAGACGTGACCTGCGGAGTTTGCCTGGGGAGAGGATGTAAGCTTTGTAAAAACGGCTGGCTCGAGCTCGGGGGTGCAGGCATGGTTCACCCCAGGGTTCTTGCGGCCGGGGGAATAAACCCCGAGAAATATTCCGGTTATGCCTTCGGGTGGGGAGTGGAAAGAACCTATATGATGAAGTCCGGACTGCAGATTCCCGATATCAGGCTAATATACGGATCGGACCTACGATTCTTGAAACAATTTTAATAATATGAATATAACAATATCGGATAACTGGTTAAGAGATTATCTAAAAACCAAGGCCGCCTCAAGTAAAATCGCCGATGCCCTTTCTTTATCCGGCCCATCTGTAGAAAAGGTCACCAGGCTCAAAGACGACTCGCTTTATTCAATCGAAGTAACCACCAATAGGGTAGACTGCATGGGCGTCTACGGCATTGCCAGGGAAGCCTCAGCCGCCCTTCCTGCACACACCGTTAAGGCTTCACTTGTGCCCTTAAAAAGTAAGTCCCGACAGACATTTGCCAAGACGGTAAGGTACTTAAAAGCCGAGGTTGACACTACTTTGTGCCCCAGGTTTGCGGCTGTCTTGATCAAAGGAGTCAAGATGGCGGCATCTCCCGAATGGATGAGCCAAAGACTGGAAAGAGTAGGAGTTAGATCCATTAATAACGTTGTTGATATCTCCAACTACATCATGAAGGAGCTGGGCCAGCCCGTACATACCTTCGACTACGACAAAATCCTTAAAGGAAAGATGCTCTTAAGGCCCAGTCGTAAGGGAGAAACCATAACCACGCTTGATGAGAAAAAGCATACACTCCCGGGGGGAGATATCGTCATCGAAGACGGAAAGGGAAGACTTATTGATTTGGCCGGAATAATGGGCGGGACACTAAGCGCCATTGATGACAAAACCAAAAATGTTCTTTTGTTTGTCCAAACTTATAACCCCTTAAATATCAGAAGGACCGCGATGTCCTTGGCCCACCGCTCCGAGGCTTCGGATATATTCGAAAAAGGAACGGACCCGGAACTGATAAGCTTGGCTATCCGCCGCGGCATAGATCTTTTCGAAACCCTAACCGGCGGAAAAGCGGAAGAGACGATCCTCGATATTTATCCCAACCCTCCCGGGGCTAAAACTATTGCTTTGGACTTTGATTTTATAAGCGGCTTTCTGGGAACTGTCCTTCCTAAACATCAGATAGGAAAAGCCCTGACGTCCTTGGGTTTCGAAGCTGGCTGGAGGGGCAAATCGCTATCCGTAAAAGTTCCCTCGTGGAGACTTAAAGATGTACAGATTAAAGAGGATGTTATCGAAGAGATTGCCAGAATTTGGGGGTATCAAAGGCTGCCCGGTATTATCATGCAGGGAGCCTTAACCGAACCCTTGGTAGATTCTCCGTTTGGCTTCGAGGCGAAGGTCAAAAATATACTCAAGGGGTACGCAGGCATAGAAGTCTATAGCCTGTCTCTTGTTGCAAAGCATGAAGCCGGACAAGGAGCCCTTCAGCTGGCGAATCCATTGGGCGAGGATTCCTCATTCCTGAGAACTTCACTTCTGCCGTCTCTTGCCCGTGCCGCCGGGGAAAATGCCGGGGTAAAGGAGGCTTTCCACCTTTTTGAAATGGCCAATGTTTATCTTCCCAGAAAGGGAGACCTGCCTCAGGAAAAAATGATGCTGGCCGGAATATTTGTTAATACCGGCTTTAGGCAAGCTAAAGGAATTATTGAAGCCCTGGCGGAAGAGCTAAACGTTACCCTTGGGTTTATTCCCGAAGATTCGCAATATTTTCAGCCCAGCCAAAGGCTCTTGTTAAAATGCTCAAATAAATTTCTGGGCCAGTTCGGGATGTTGGAAACGGGAGAGATTTACTACGAATTGGATATGGCTCTTCTGAAATTAGGAATTCAGCCCAGGCAGTACAAAAAGATTCCTTCTCACCCGGCCCAAATCGAAGATATTACTTTGATTCTTCCCGCAAAGAGCAGGGTCGGGGATGTAATTTTTGCCATCAAATCTACATCACCTCTGATATCCGAGGTCGTCCTGGGGACGATATATAACGATGCCTATACCTTCAGGCTTAATTACCAGCACCCCCAAAAGACTTTAACCGATAGCGAAACAGAAAAGATCAGGGGAACCATTCTTAAAATCCTCAAGAGGGACTTCGGAGCGATTGCAAAATAAGCTAGGCCGCGGTCGGCATCAGGGGTGAAACTTCGTTTCTGATTAGAGGCATCAACTCCTCAAGTACAACCTGAACGTGTTCGGGTGTAGATTCGTAAATCTCTAATATCTGGGCTTTTCTTTCCTCCGGGGTCTCGATAACTCCCACAACATTCAAAAGCCAGGTAACTTTGATATTTCCCGCAGCTTCCTTTACCGGGTCGTCGGTGCAGATAACCTCGGCTATGGTTTTGTGAAGCTCATCAACGGCTATCTCGTGTTTGTTTCTCCTCTGGTGGACAAAATGCTCTCGGTGCTTTATCGCCTCATCGATTTTTCCGGCCTGTTTTAATCTTCTGATGTAGGTACGAAGGTGTTTGGGCAAACGGGGATCTTTGGCCTGAAGTTTGGCCTCAAACTCATCGTTACAACTTGTGAGTTGTTCTTTTCCCATTTTGTTTCGGCAGGTTCATACTTAACAAATATTATACTACAGAAGGCAAATGTGGATTTTTCTAGGGAGTAGGGGTAGCGTCCCAGAGGCTATTGACGCCAATTCTGATTATGCTGTCGGACTGCTTCGAGTTGGCATCTGTGGCAACCACTTTTAGGGTATGGGCTCCGTCGGATAGGCCCGAAGCATCGTATTCGTAAGGCGGACCGCTATAACCCCTGACCTTGTTGGCGTCTATATATAGATCGGCTTGGGTAATGGCGACGGTTGAAGCAGCCTCAAATCTGATCTTAAAGGCACTACCCAGATTCGAGGTTTGATCGGTTGGAGTCAAAAACTTAATACTTATCGGATTGGCCGTACCGCAATAATCCGTCGGCGGGTGGTATTTCGCTTCGGTTTGGGTAGCCAGCCAGTTAAGAATTCCTTCCTGCCATTTATTGGGCTGGCCCTTGGCTGCGGTCGGATCCTCTTCTTTGAAGACAAAATATTCCTTTTCCTCGTAATTGCTTTGGTTGATATCAAACGGGGAGGCCAGCTTACCGTCGGTTTTACAGACTTTCAGCTTAACATGTATCGGGTCTTCTCCCGGCTCGGTACCCTTGATAAAACTTTCGCTTCTTTCCGCAAATCCGTCGTGAGCCCGATATCCGGAAACCGCATCAACCGTAGCCGTCACTATTTCGGAAGGGGTTTCAAACGAGACATTGGGCTTACCGGATAAAGCCTCCAAAAGAACCCTTCTCCAGATAGGCGAGGCCCCGGATACTCCGGAGGCTACGTTAAGCATCGGGGAGTTATCGTTATTGCCGACCCAAACTCCGACCATCGCCTGGGGATTGCCCCCTATCGTCCAGTTGTCCCTTTTGTCGTTGGTGGTACCGGTTTTAACCGCAATGGTTTTGCCCGGAATATTCAACAGCGAGTTGGTTCCGAAAACCTGCGAACGGGCGGAATTGTCCGAAAGGATATTGGCAATCAGGTACGCCTGGCCTTCGGAGAGAACCCGCTTTTTCTTTTCCGGCTTGGTCTCCTCCAGCACCTTGCCTTCGGAATCTTCAACCTTAAGTATCGCGGTAGGCTCTATCTTATAACCCTTGTTCATGAAAGCCGCATAAGCACCGGTTAGCTCCAAAAGACGCACTTCGCCTCCTCCCAAAGTCAGGGAAAGCCCTACCCTGTTTAAGGTTTCCTGGGTGGGAGCCAGAGTGGTTATACCCAAATCGTAGGCCGTCTCCAGAGTGTCCTTGATTCCCACCATAGCCAGCATCTTAACCGCGGCCACGTTGATCGAATTTCCCAGAGCGTATCTGACCTGGATGGGGCCCCGGTATTTGCCGTCGTAGTTTACCGGGTTATAATCCGGCTGGCCGACCCCTCCCGGAAAGGTGGTCGGAACATCCATTAGTAGAGTAGAGGGGGTATAGCCTTCCTTAAAAGCCGTTACATAAGTAACAGGTTTAATTGCAGAGCCGGGCTGCCTGAGACTCATGGTGACGTTGACCTGTCCGTCATAGTTGGGATCGTTAAAATTCTTGGATCCGACCATGGCCACGATTTCCCCGGTTTCGGGATTTAGAACCACGGCTGCGCCGTTTGTGATCCTTTGCGATTCGACCTTGGCAATTTCCTCCTTGACGATATCTTGGGCTGCTTCCTGCAGTTTCCAATCCAGGGTGGTGGTCACTTTCAGCCCTCCCTGCTCAACCGATGCTTCGCCGTAGCGCTCCTCCAATATCTTTTGGACATATTGGACAAAGTGCGGGGCCTTAAATGAACCCCCGCGTTCTTGGAAGGTAACACTCTCCAGTTCTGCTTTGGCCTGGGCTTCCTGGTCTTTGTTGATATATCCGTCCTCGCGCATCCGCCTGAGGACATCCTGGGTTCTACCGACATAGGCTTTCGGGGTTGAGGAATAGGGGGAATAAGCCGAGGGTCTTTGGGGCAAGCCCGCCAAGATTGCCGACTCGACAAGGGAAAGGTCTTTAGCTTTCTTTCCGAAATAAGTCTCGGCAGCGGTTTCGACTCCCCAGGCGGTTCCTCCGTAGGGCGCTTCGTTTAAGTACATCTGCAGGATTTCGTCCTTGGTATATTTTCTTTCGATTTGCACGGCCAGAATAAATTCTTTGATTTTCCTGAAGATTGACCGCTCGGGCGTCAGCAAAACGTTTTTGACCAGCTGCTGGGTTAGGGTAGAGCCCCCCTGGGCGCGGCCTGAAGTAAAGAGTCTGGTAAAACCCCTGATGATTCCTAAGGGGTCAAAGCCCTGGTGCTTGTAAAAATTCTTATCCTCAATTGCCACCGTTGCCTGGCGCAGGTAAAGGGGGATATCGGCGAGGCTGGCCGGGGTTCTTCTTTGGTCGGCAAAGATGTCGTAGAGCACCTCTCCGTTTCTGTCCAGAATCTTGGTGGAAAAACCTTCCCGCCTGACTATTTTGTCGGGGGAAGGCAGGTTGAATGCAAAAATGGGGAAAATGAGAAAGCTGGCCAGAAAAAGTCCGATAACTCCCAGAAACATCAGCTTGGCAAGCCTAACTACCTGTCTGCTCTTGCGAACCCTTTCCGGAACGTATGCACTGGTTCTTCTTCTCGCCCTCTCTCTCCACATACTTGTTATTGTATCAAAACGAGCTTAAAATGGGTATAAATGAACCCAATCGATGAAGTTTTAACCCGCGGAGTTGCCGAAATCCTGCCCTCAAAAGAAGGACTGGCCAAGATCATGGCCAAGGGACCGATTACCCTTTATCAGGGCTTCGACCCTTCCATGCCCTCTTTGCATTTGGGAAATCTGGTTGGACTATTAAAACTCTCCCAATTCCAAGAATTGGGCCACAAAGTGATATTTTTGGTCGGGGATTTTACGGGAATGATCGGGGACCCGACGGATAAGCTCGCAACCAGAAAACAGCTTTCCCCCAAAGAGGTTAAGGAAAATGTTGCCAAGTGGAAAGAGCAAGCCGCTAAGGTTTTGGATTTTGAAGGGCCCAACCCCGCCAAAATGCTCTTTAACTCCGAATGGCTCTCGGCACTCTCGATGGAAGAGTTTCTGACCATCTGTGCAAATTTAACCGTTCCCCAGCTTATCGAGCGGGATATGTTCCAAAAAAGACTTAAAGAAGAAGGAACGGTCAGAGTGCATGAGTTTCTCTATCCGGTTCTTCAGGGCTATGATTCCGTCGCCATGGATGTTGATTTGGAAATAGGGGGCAGCGATCAGATATTTAACATGCTTGTCGGCCGTACCCTGATGCAGGCGATTAAGGGTAAAGAAAAATTCGTACTCGGAACCAAACTCTTGGTAGATAAAGAGGGCAATAAAGTCGGTAAAACCACGGGCAACGCTTTGTTTTTGGATAGTTCTCCGGAGAATTTCTATGCAGGCATCATGTCTTTCCCCGACACAGTACTGCCTTTGGCTTATGAACTTTTGACTTCCTTTCCTTTGCAGGGGATCGAGGCCAAAGTCAAAAAAGAACCCCTCGCAGAGAAAAAAAGACTGGCATATGAGCTTGTTAAACTCCTTTGGGGAGGAGCATCCGCAGAGGCTGCCCAAAAATATTTCGAAAGAACGTTCCAGGAAAGAGCACCCTCTTTTGATATCAGAGTCTCGGCCGGAGAAAGCCTGGCCAAAACCATCTCGCCCTACACCCGTCTTGAAAGCATCAGTGACGCCAAACGGATAATTAAACAGCATGCGGTTGATATTAACGGCAAAACGGTTTCCGATGCGGCCTATGTTGTTAAAGTCGGGGACAAAATTAGGGTCGGGGAAAGAACCTTCTTGATAGCCACTAAATAATGATACTTACCAGAAAACAAAGAAGGCTGTTCACGGCAATAATCATTGTCGCGGGGCTGCTTTTGGTGTTGGGGTCGTTCCTGCCTTTTCTGACTGCCTTCCGTTGACAATGTATCTAAACTCACCGGTTGAGGAGCTTCCTCTGGTCGGTCCTTCTTACGCAAGGCGCCTGAATAATCTTGGGATTGTTTCAATCAAAGATCTGCTCTATCACGTTCCCCACAGATATCTGGACTTTAGGGTCTCCTCTCCCGTGAGAGCGGCCGCTCCGGAAGATGTTTTAACGATAAGAGGCAAGGTAGTTTCCATTAAAAACCAGTACACCCGATCCGGGCGCAAAATCCAAATCGGGGAGGTTGAGGATGCATCGGGCAAAATTACGGTTGTCTGGTTTAACCAGCCGTTTTTGGTTAGGGTTCTTTTTCCCGAAGCCGAAATCTCTCTGGCAGGTAAGGTCGGGTTCTTCTCCGGACGAAAGGCTTTAATCTCCCCGGAATACGAACTGATAAAGCAAGGCAAGACAAGCATTCACACCTCGGGTCTGGTGCCCATCTATCCCGAAACTTTCGGACTTTCTTCCAAGTGGCTTAGGGGAAGAATTGCCGAAACCTTGGCCAGTCTGGGAAGCACGATAAAAGAAACTCTTCCTTTAAAATTCATTAAGTCCGAAGGGCTGATACCTTTGACCGACGCAATTCACGCCGTTCATCATCCTGCCAGTGAAGATGAGGCCGAGAAAGGTAGGCAGCGGCTGGCGTTTGATGAGTTGTTGGAATTACAGTTGACAAGCATCTCCAGAAAAGCAGGTTGGAAGAATAACCAAACGGGACATACCTTGGCCTTTGAAGAAAGCGATGTCGATAAATTTATAGATTCTCTTCCATTTGCCCTAACCGCATCGCAGCAAAGCGCCGTGGAAGAAATTCTTGGGGACCTAACCCGCGCCTGGCCGATGAATAGGCTTTTGGAGGGTGATGTGGGTAGCGGCAAAACCGTGGTGGCAGCAATTGCGGCTTTCGTTTGTTTCATCAACGGCCTACAGACCGCCGTAATGGCGCCTACCCAAATTCTGGCCCAGCAGCACTACGAAACCCTGCAGAGAATTTTTAAGCCTTTCAAGCTTAGGGTAGCCCTGATTACTTCGGGTTTGGTTAAAAAAGACCTGGGCAGAACGGATATTTTTGTTGGCACCCACGCTCTTCTTAACAAAAAGGGTCTCTTTGAAAATGTAGGTCTGGTGGTAATCGACGAACAGCACCGCTTTGGCGTTGAACAAAGAGCCCTGCTGGTCAAACAAGTCGGCAAAAAGAAACTGATGCCGCATATTCTGACTATGACCGCAACCCCAATTCCCAGAACGGTAGCCCTAACCCTCTATGGAGACTTGGACCTGTCTGTTTTGAAAGAACTTCCGGGAGGCAGACAAAAAATAACCACCTGGATAGTTCCACCGGCCAAGAGGCCCAAGGCCATGACCTGGGTCAAAGACGAAATTCTCAAAGACAAAGTTCAGGCTTTTCTGATTTGCCCCTTAATCGAAGAGTCGGACAAAGAGACCATGCAGTCGGTCAAAGCGGCTGCCAAGGAATACGCCGAGCAGAAAAAGATTTTTTCCGAACTTTCATTCGGTCTGATACACGGTAAGCTCTCCGGTAAAGACAAGGATCGAGTGATGTCGGACTTCAGAAAAGGAAAAATAGACGTCCTGGTCGCAACTCCCGTGGTCGAGGTCGGTATCGACGTTGCCAACGCCACCATCATGCTCATCGAAGGCTCCGAGCGCTTCGGTCTGGCCCAGCTGCACCAGCTGAGGGGCAGGGTGGGCAGAGGGGAAAAGAAATCCTACTGCCTAATCTTCTCTGATTCCGCAGCACCGCGAGTTTTGACACGCTTGGCCGCACTCGAAAAAGGGATTTCCGGATTTGAACTCGCCGAGTTGGATTTGAGCTTAAGAGGTCCCGGAGAAGTCTTCGGCACCAGACAGCACGGATTCCCCGAACTAAAGATCGCTTCCTGGCAGGACACGGAGTTAATCCAAAAAGCCAAGCGGGTAGCCCAGATGCTTTCAGACAAGGGTTTCGTGCTTGCCACTAAGGCTAGTATGGTTTAAAATTGCCGAAGTATGACACCGCTACCCAAGAAGAAACATACCAGGGGTCGCAGTAATACCCGCAGGGCCATTACCGCCAAGTTGGGTCTGACTTCTTTGGTCAAATGCCCTTCCTGCGGAAAACTCAGGGAACCTCACCGTGCATGCCCCCATTGTGGATTTTATAAGAATGCCTAAGGCACCCAAACAATGAAGACTGCCCGAGATCCCCGTCACCAAAAAAGAAGAGAAATCGTCAAAGAGCTCTTTGCCGAAAGTTATACCCCGCAACCTTCCAAGAACGAAGCGGTGGCTGCAATTCTGGCCAAAAAGGACACTATTGACGCCGAGATTCAGAAAGCTGCCACAGCCTGGCCGATAGATAAACTCAATAGAATTGATTTGGCCATTTTAAGACTGGCAATCTATGAGCTGGAGGTGGGGGAAGCCCCACCCAAGGTAGTCATCGATGAGGCGGTAGAGCTGGCCAAAGAGTTCGGCAGCGAAAACTCCTCTTCATTTATCAACGGTGTATTGGGTACTATATACAAAAAGGAGGAACAGGCCCAATGAAAGAAGAAAAACTCAAAGAGTTCATCAAAGGTAAAATCGCGGACACCATTGGGGTGGAGGTTGAAGATATCGAGGATACCGACACCTTCTCCGAAGAGCTGCACATGAGTGCCACCGATTTCACCGACTTTTTAAATACCCTTGGCGGGCTGGGCATTGATGCCCAATCCCTGGAGCTTTCCCCCGCCTTAAGTGTCGAGGAGCTGGTGGAAACGGTTTCTTCACACGTAGCCGAATAATATGGATAAACTGGAAAACTTAAGAAATCTTTTTAGCGACAAAAACCTTTTGGACCAGGCTTTTACCCACAAATCCTGGGTTAACGAACACCTGGGCGAAAGAGCCTCCAACGAAAGACTGGAATTTCTGGGGGATGCAATCCTCGAATTCGTCGTCTCCAAAGAGCTTTACAGCTCCTTCCCGGAGAAGGAAGAAGGGTACCTCACGGCCTTAAGGGCAAATCTGGTAAATACCGATAACCTGGCGGGTTTGGCCAGAAAGCTTAATGTCGGAGCGTCTCTTTTTCTTTCCAAAGGCGAAGAGGAGGGCGGAGGCCGGGACAACCCTTCGCTTTTGGCCGATACCGTCGAGGCCATCATCGGAGCTCTTTTTTTGGATCAGGGGTTGGAAACTACCCATGAATTTATCAAGGTCAACCTTATCAGCGAGGTACCCGAGAAAGTAGCAGGACCCCTCAAAGACCCCAAGAGCCGTCTTCAGGAATACGTCCAGTCAGAAGGCTTGGGTGCTCCCAAGTATTCGGTGGTAGAGGAATCCGGTCCCGACCACAACAAGCGCTTTATCGTCGAGGTTAAGGCGGACGGGAAATGCCTGGGCAAAGGCGAAGGAAAGAGCAAAAGCGAAGCGGAACAAAAAGCGGCAGAGGCCGCACTTGAGCTTGTAAAAAAGCCTCAAAAAAAGTAGAATCCAGCAATATGGTAAAAATACGACTCTATCGTCTTGGTGTCAGAAAAAAAGCCTTTTACAGAATTGTGGCCATCGAGGACTCCCAAAAAGCCAGCGGGGTGGCCCTTGAGATAATCGGTTATTGGCACCCCTCCAAAGATGCCCTCGAAATCGACAAGGAAAAATTGGATAAATGGTTGAAAAAGGGAGCACAGGTTACCAAGGCGGTCAAAGAACTCATAGATAAGAAGGCAAAATGAAAGAGCTGTTGTCTTTTGTCATCGAAAACATCACCGGTATAAAGGACTTCGAAATCGAAGAGGTGCAAGACGAAGGCAGACTAAGTCTGACTGTTAAGGCTCCTAAAGAAGCCATGGGGATAATTATCGGCAAAGGGGGTAGTACAATCAAAGCGATCAGAAATATCTTAAGGGTCAGGGCCACACTGGACAAAATAGCGGTTTCGGTCGAAGTCGTAGAAAAGCAATAACTCCGTATTATTACTCGAAGGGATTTTCCCTCACGGCTCCTCCTTGCGGGGTCAGCTCCGAAAATATGGGCAGCCTTAAAGCCGAGAGTTTGGTGAGAGTGGTCTTCTCGTCATCGGTTAAGGCTCTGGCGGGCTCCGTTAACGATGGTAACTTCTGGGGAAATTCCGATTTATAGACTCTTAAGGTAATATCGGCCCGGGTACCGATTGAGGATCTGTTGATTTTGGCCTTTTCAATGGTTGAGACCGGTGCAAGATCCTTGACGGCTGCCAAAAAAGAAACTATTTCTGCGGCCGGACCTTCTATCCCGAAGGTGACGTCGACCTCGGAAATCGAAGCCCCACCTGCCGCTATTTCCGAACCGACCTTAATATTTCCCAAAGATAGGCCCTTTTCTCCGCTTAATATTCTCAGTTGCGAAACCATCGAAAGGCTGGGGTTTTTCTCAGGGAGTGCCGCCGCAACCGCCTTGACGTAAGAGGGCACACCGGATTGGACATCCTTTAAGATAGACTCTTTCTGGGACAGGACCGACTCGTTTTGTCTGGCCGTGGCCACAGACTGCCTTTGTTCGGAGATCTTGGCAAAACCGAAGCGGAAGGCAAAAACACTCAAAATTGCCAAAAGCAGTAAAAGCCCGACAGGCCCCATAAAGGCCTTGACGTTGGGGGAGAGTAGTTTTTTTGATAAATCGCTTTGTGCCATGTTATTTGCTGATAAAGGCCAGACTGATAAGATAACCCACGCTGGGATTAAAACTGAAGGAGTTTAAATCGATTCTCTTGTAGTCCCCGGAGGCAATTATCTGGGCCATAAAACTGGTCAGAACGCTGGCATCGGAAACGTTAAAGGTCGTATCCAACTCTTCTTTAAAGACAACGGCTTCGGTCAAATCCACACCGGCTGTGGTCAAAGACGAAACTTTGGCCAGGTTATCCACCTCTTCCGCTCCCGAATCTTTGGCCAATACCTCCTTGACTTTGGTAAGTCTATCCTTGACCAAGACCAGTCCCTGCTCCGTTTGCTCGAGGGCCTTGATGGAATTTTTCAATTCTTCCTGGCGGGCGGTGGAGGAACGCAGGCTAATCGAGTTTAGGACAAAAAAAGCAACCAAACCGACAAGGACTATCGTAAAAATGCCAAAGCCCAAGGTTAAAAGATTTTTGAGAAGTTTCGCGGTTTTGATTAGCCCCGCGCTCGGCAACAGATCTTTGGGTAGAAGATTAATGGCGGCCATAACTTACTCCCTCATCGCGAGCCCCACGGCAATCGAGTAGAGAGGGGCGAATGCTGCTAAACTCTTGGCGGCCTGGGCATCAACCGCAACCTTGGCAAAAGGATTGCCCACCACCACTTCCAGTCCCATCATCTTGGTCAGAAGTGATAGCGCCTCGGGCATGCCCGCCGTACCTCCCGAAAGAATAATCGATTTCGGAGCTTCCCCTTTTTCCTCCGACTGGTAAAAATGGATTGCTTTTTTCATCTCATCGACTACAACCCTGAAGATGGGCTCTAAAGCTCCCTTAACCTTGCCCTCCAACTGGCTTTGGGAAAGCCCATAGGCCCTTTTGTACTCTTCGGCCTGCTGAACCTCCACTCCCAAGCTCTGGGCAACAGCTCTGGTGAAGGCCTCTCCGGCTGTGGGAATAGTGCGGGTAAAGCTTAACTGGTTATTCCTGACAATGGCGATATCGGTTGAGCGGGCACCAAAATCCACCAAGAGAACGGTTTGGTTGGCGGGGGAGATGGATCTGGCCAGAGCAATTAGTTCCGTTTCTACCCCGACAACCGTGAGTCCCGCCATCTGCACCGTTCTGACATAAGGTTCGACCAGATTCCTGGGCGCCGCCACCAAAAGAACAACCACTTCCGGAGGAGAGGCGGTGTCTCTCCTTTCAATTATCTGATGCTCGATGATTGCCTCATTGACCGGAATCGGAATATATTGTTCGGCTTCCCATTTAACAGCCGAGTCTATTTCCTGATCGGTTAAGGGCGGGAACTTCACGGTGCGTGAGAAAACCTGCGATTCGGGAAGTGCAAGGGCTACCTCTTTTGAGGAAATATTCGCCTCCTTAAAAAGCTTTTTAATTATTTGTGCAAGGGCAGCCAGTTCGCTTTGGTCCTTGGCTTTATCCGGGCTGGTTCCCTGAAAACCGATCACACCCGAGGCTTTAAGCCTCCAAGAGTTGCCCTCTTTGGCCAACTCAACTACTTTTATCGTTTTGGAACCTATGTCCAGCCCCACCATGTTATTTGGAGATTCCTCCTGAGCTAAATACCGCAGAGTCGAATATCGGCGGAAGTTCCCCGAAGCCCTGAAAGACTTCTATCTTTCTGTTGGAGTCTCCTGATACCCCGGTTGAAACGATCCTTAAACCTTGGGAGGGGAGTAATGTATTGCCCGGAAAACTCGTAGTGATACCGATCTGGTGACCCACACCCGTGTTGTAAAACATTCTGACCTTGGCAAACTGCAATCCGTTTTGCACGCCGTATGCGCCTACCGGAACTCCCAAGAGAGCCAAATCCACGGTCTTTTGAAACTGGAAATTTTCCCCGCCTGCCGTACAGGTTCCCGCATCGTTGGCAGAGAAATTGTTCGTTCCCCGTCTGGAACTATTGGGATCCGCTGTGTCTCTGACAATTTGGACGGTCGCGTAATCTCCCGGGGTGGTTGCATAATAAGTGGAAACCTCTATCGCAGGAGTGGTTGCATCACCAGAAGCGGTTCCTTCCTTGCCCCAACAAATTTTAAACTTACTTCCCGTAAAACAGGGGTTGCCGGCATTACAGATTAAATTTCCCGTATCGTCATGGGCAACGAACCAAAAGATAAGGGATTCCCCGGAAAGGATTCCGACCGGGTTGGCAAACTCGATACCGGCCTGGGCAGTACCCGAAACATCAGCGGTAAAGGAAGCGTCTCCTATTTCGGTACTACCAATACTCGAGCCTACTATCAAAGCCCTTTCCACCCCTGCCTCGGCTGCGGAAAAGGCCCGTAAGGCCTCCTCTTCCCGGGTTGTTACCGCAACGTCGGTTACGCTTCGGGAAAGTATCGAAAGAACAATAGTCAAAACAACCGCCATCGACAAAAGTACCAGAAGAAGTGCCTGGCCGGAGCTATTTTCCCACAGGGACAGTTTTTTCATACGTTATCAGTTTAGCAATCAAGTATACCCCGGTCAATCTTAAAACTTGCTAATAAGTTCTAAGAAAGATTTTGGTGGTTGCCGTAACTTTGGCAGCCTCTATTCCGGTTGTTTTGGCATCAGCTGCCTCCAGCGAAATCGTCACTGCCGGCGGAACCCTGCCTGCGGCAGGGGAGCAGGTAAAGGAACAGGCGGTTATTTTTATCTCATCGGTGGTCAGCCTTGCCGAGCTTGAGGCAATATAGCCCGTAGGGCCGATATTGACACAGGAGAAGGAACTTGGGATTCCATCGATATCGGTATAATTGATGGTCGTCACTGCGGTGTTGTTGCAGGGAGATGCGGTTTCGGCATTTCTCAACTGGCGCTCCATTACGGCCAACGAATAATCCAGGTTGGTCCTAACCTTTCCCAAAGACTCGCTTTTATTGGAACCCCTAAGGGTAATCAAGGTAATTCTGCCGACCAAAACACCCAAAATTGCAAAAATGGCAATAACCACCAAAATCTCGATAAAGCTCACCCCGCGGGCAGATATCTGTTTTTTCATATTGTGTCCCTCCAGTCGGTAAAGTTGGTTACGGATTTAACCTCATGAATCCCCTGGGCGTCCTGCCAATAGACATTTATTTCCGCCTCGACTACGTTCTTGGGGACGCCACCCACATCGACTGTCTCGCGGGTAAAACCAATCTCTCTTTTATAAACCGTGCCCGTTATTTCCTGCCCGGAGGTACACTGACCGATCGTCGCCTCGGTCCAGGAAAGAGATTTTAGGCAGTAAAGGGGATTTGCCGTTCGGGCGTAGAAGACGTCCCAATCCGTGTCCCTTTCCCCCCTCAACCATTCGGTTGCCTCCTGGGAATAGCGGGTAGCCAAACTTTTGTTTTTGGCAAAGGTGGAGTTTCTGATGGCGGAGGAGGCCAGAGCAACCAAGGCCACAACAATTAAGGTAGCAATTGCCAGAGCCAAAACTATTTCGAACAGGCTTTGTCCTTTTTCCATTTTTTTGGTCATCTATTTTATTTCTCCCGCTTGGCTGATGGAAATTGGCCGCGTGGCCGCGGTGCCTTTTTGAGTCAGTGTCAGAGTAGCGGACGGGGCATTAATATTGGTTCCCTGGGCCAAAATCTTGAAAGTAATGGGGTTGGGAGACGGAATGGACATCGAAATATCGGAAGCGATGGTTACGCTTTTTACCTGAACATTGCCTCCCGAGCAGTTGGCTTCCACCACATAATTCTGGGCATTTACCACACGAAAGTTATATCCGTTAAGGATTGCCGGCGGGTTGCAAAAAATATCCGCTGGTTTCTGGCCCGCGATGGCTTCTTCCTGGGCCAGACGCAGATCTCCGACGATTCCTCTGGCGGCACCGGCTAAGGCCTGACGTCTGGAGAAATCCCTAAAGCTGACGTAGCCCACGCCGAAGATCAGGCTGATGATGGTTAAGGCAACCAAAATCTCGATGAAGGTATAGGCGGAGTTTAGTTTTGTGTAGGCAGAATGTTTTTGCATCTCATGTCAGGGATTGGTTACTTTGTAATTACACGCTTGACCACAGTCGCCTGAACCCCCACAGGTTACGGATCCCGTGCCTTGTTCAAGGGAGGCACAGAGCTCATAGGTCGTACCGGCTGATGAGTACCGATAATATCTGGTCGGGGAGTTGGGATCGGCGGGGCTACTCAGATAAGAATTGGCTACCGCACACGAGGTACTGCTTCCGTCCCCGACAATCTGTGCCGGCCAGTTGGTCGTATAGGTTGCAACCGGGTAGGTGTTGCAGTCCGCGCGGTAAATTTCGATCCCGCTCCTGACAAGCTCCAAGTCAGCTTTGCGTCTGGCATCGCGCGAGCTCTCCCTGGCCCCCGCCAAGCCGAAGATCGAAAGCCCGATTAAAATCCCCACGATGGAAATAACCACCAACAACTCGATAAGGGTAAAACCTTTTTTGATCATA
This sequence comes from Candidatus Woesebacteria bacterium RBG_13_46_13, assembly GCA_001791995.1. Classification (GTDB taxonomy): domain Bacteria; phylum Patescibacteriota; class Microgenomatia; order UBA8517; family UBA8517; genus RBG-13-46-13. The sequence goes on along the minus strand of MGFR01000003.1, from coordinate 29,612 downwards.
TAGGACACGTTCCTCCCGAAGGCGGAACTCCCGATGCCGACTGACCCGATTTGCCGTTGGAACAGACTATCCAGTAGTTGGTGGGGGATATATTTTCCAGTTTTGCCCAAAGTACATATTTGGTTCCCACCGCGGTGCCGTCGGAAACCGTTCCGTCGGATTGGTATTGATATACAAAAGTTGCATCCTTGGTGTAGCGTAAATCCTGCGGGCAAGTGGTTAAGGCCAAATCGGTACAAAGGGTAGTCCAGGCAACTACGCCGCCCCCATCCGGTCTCTGCGGATATAGCCCGCCCGTTTTATTGGCGTTACCTTCCAGAGCCAGCTGGTACTGCTTGATATCGGATTTTCTGGCCGTATCCCTGGCCTGTTTTTGCGAACTGGTAAAGGATACCAAAGCAATGGCCGCCAAAATCCCGATGATGGAGATAACCACTAACAGTTCAACCAAAGTAAAACCCTTATTTAATTTTATTTTCTTCATGGTTTGACCTGATACATCCAGTTGGTCGGACACCAGGTGGTTCCTCCGGCGGTAATACCTTTGTCGTCGCTTTTGTTTTCCAGGCACGCCTGAAGAGTATACGAGTCCGCATCGGTCTGGGTATACTGATAGGCCTGGCTAGAAAGGGGATCTTTGGGAAGGACGGACATAATTGTCTTATTGTCGGCACTCCAGGCCGAACCGTACTCACAGGTAAAAGGACCGGGCGTGGTGGATTGCCCGCAGGCTACGATTTTACCCAAGTTTGCCCCCGTTCCGCTTGTCGGAAATCCTCCGTAGTCGTTGTAAAAAATTCTGAGTGCTGTCTGAATATTTCTCAAATCCGCTTTTCTTTGAGCGTCCCTGCCTCTTTCCCTGGCCGCATTGAAGTTGGAAAGGAGCACTGTGGAAATTATGGCAATTATGGAAATTGTCACCAAGAGCTCAACCAGCGTAAAGCCCTTGGAAATTGTGGTTTTGAGTCTGTTCATGGCAAAACCTCCGTGGCTGTCGTATTGGTACTGTTTACGGCAAAGTTACAAACCAAAGTTCCTCCGCAGGTGTCCGTAACGGGGTTTACGCAATTTGCGTCGATGCAGTTTTTATCCTGGGGATTTTCTATGTGGGCATAGAGCTGGTACATGTTTTTGGCACTTGAGACTTTATAAACATAATTCTGTCCCGTTGCCGGATCTTTGGGAATAACCCTGAAGTAGGTGGTCTTGCCGTCCGTTACCTGCGATGTTCCCCAGACACAGGCCGCACCCGCCCCGGTTTGGGGGTTATATGCACAGGCTGCGATTTGTGTTCCCGAGGCCGCAGGGTATTTTCCGTAATCCGCATAGAAAAGCTCCAAAGCGTTTGAAATTTGTTTTAAATCGCTTTTCCTTTGGGCGTCCCGGCCGCGCATCTGGGCCGTCCGGAATCCGCCGACGATAAGGGTTGCCAGAATGGAGATGATGGCCATGACCACCAGAAGCTCTACCAGGGTAAAACCCGGGGAAGTCTTTTGGTATTTTCTTTTGGCAGTGGGCATATCCCTATATACACTATACTCAAATTACGGACCTTTTTGAAGTTCTCTTTCAAATTCTTCCAAAGATTTGTCCAAAGGTGTTCCGCGGGAGGCTTTACCGAAAGTGCAGATTTGCCTTCCACAAAGAATCCCCCTGGCAACTATCTTAGGGTCGTATTCGGGTAAGCCTTTGCCTTCATAAGCCCCGTAAACCTGAAAATGCTTTCCGGTAGAGAAATAGATATAGGAATAACCCGAGGATTCCTTAACATCTTGGGGAATTGCGCTTAAATAGGGTTCCTTGGACAAGTCAGACGCATCTACTAAAGCGGAGTTGCCCCACTCGCAGCCGGTGAGAGCGGCAAAAATCTTTTTCTTGTTCACCGCTCTTCCTCCGACAATCTCTTTGATCGTTTCGGGGTCAACCCCGGCGGGAATACAAGCCAATATCTTTCCGTCCGGACTGGACGGGGGATAGAAACCGAAGTCGTCGTCATCGTAAAAGCTCTCCAGACCCTGGGCGAGGGCGGTTAAGTCGTCTCTTCTTTGGATATCCCGCGAGCGGCGCAGACTGAGTTTGAAGTTATAAGAAGAGAGGGCGAAAATGAAGGTTAAGATAAGTGTAATCCCGACAATTTCTTTCCGGGTCAAAAAGTTCTTCATATTTGGGTGCATTCGTTAATCGGAGCCCCGGTATTCGGATCCGTACATTTACCGTAGCAGGAGGAGCTACCGAAATTCGGGTCGCACTCCGCACCCGGGCGGGTGGGGTTCCATAGGATGGGAACGCAGACTCCGCTTCTGCAGCCGTAAAAGTTGGAGGGTGGAGCTGAGGGATAAGGAGCGTTGGGACTGCCCGAAAAATAGTTGAAGGAATTACCGGGCCCCAAAGGACCCATATAGTCTGAATCCTTGATGTTTTCAAAAGCCGTATATAGCCGGTACCACTTGGGACAGGAAGAGTTTTCGTGGTCGTAATAATAAGACCCGTTCGTTCTCGGGTCGCAGGGAATTTTGTCCAGGTAGGGCCTTAGACCGGTATCCTGGGGCTTACAAACAACCAAATCCGGGGTGGGGTAGCAGTCGTGGTCCTTTTCGTATTCCTCAACCGCCACTTTAATTCTGTGGATATCCGCTTTGCGTCGGGCGTCGAAGCCTTTATAAACCTGGGTTCTGACAGCCCAAAATGCCAAAAGAGCCAAGAACGCAATAATTACCACCACAATCATCAGTTCCGTAACGGTTAACCCCCGCATTAAACGCATTTTTCTCATAGCCAAATTAGTCCTAAAATCCTTTCTCCGAAAAACATCACTATTACTAAGGCGATTGCCATAAAAGGACCGAAGGCAATCTTGTCCTTCATACCTGCCTTACCCGTCAAAATCAGTATGATTGCGGCCAAAGCCCCTGTCAAGAAAGCGGTCAGAAGCCAGACAAGGGTCAAGGGCCAGCCGAAAAAAAGACCTCCCAAAAGGGCATATTTGACGTCCCCGAGGCCCATACCTTTGCCTTTGGTGGCAATGTTTAAGGTAAGCAGTAAAAATGCTGCCAAAAATGCCGAGAAAAAACGAAGATAGAACGCATGCTGGGGACCCAAAACCAGAAGAATGCTTAAGCTAGCCAAACCCGCAAACACCAGCTCGTCGGGAATTATTCTTTTTTCGATATCGATCACAAAAATAGCCAGATTAAGAAGCAGGATAAAAAATAAAAAGAGTATTCCGGGTAAAGCATAAGTGGTTCTTATCAGACAAACCGCCTCTGGGGACGGACAGGATAAAAGTCTAAGGTAGAGAAGAACAAACAGCACTCCCAAAGCAAGCTCAACAGCCGGATAGCGCCGTGAAATTCTGGCCCTACAGTGTCTGCATCTTCCCTTTAAGGCCAGGAAAGAAACAAGCGGAATATTGTCAAACCAGGCAATTTGATGTTTACAGTGGGGACAAATGGAGCGACCGAGAAGAAATTGCTTTCCCCTCGGAAGTCTCCAAGTTAAAACTCCCACAAAGGACCCGAATGCAAGTCCCAGCAAAAATATTATTAAAACCACGAATTATTGCGGCAAGCAAACAACGCAGGACGTCGCCAAATCAGCATATGTTCTGGTTCCGCAATCCGCGGTTGTGGTTGTACCCAATGTGGTACTTCCCAGCGTAAGCGTCTTTGTTGATTTTTGCCTTTCCGATTTGCTCTTGGGAACCCAACAGGCATAGACCGAGGACGATGCTCCCGTGGCCTTACCGATATAGAGCATCTCCGTATCTACGGTTGCTTTGACAAAATCCCTGTTTCTGAATTCCGTCTTCAGCTCGTTGTTGGTAATCAGGAAGCCGTCGTCGGCCGCACCGGCACAACCGGTCGCAGCACAAATCCCGGCTCCGTCGTCCTGGGCACTGATAAACCCATAAGCACCGTCGTTGGTGGTTACGTCTCCGCTGGTTACCCAGGGAAACTTATCCTGTGCAACGAAATATCTGTCGGTTGCCGCCAAAAGTTGGCTGGCATCGGAGCGGACTCTGGTGTCTCTGGCCCTATTTGCCTGCTCGAGAGGATTGATAGCCGCCAAAACGGCAGCTGCCAAGACTCCCAAAAGTGCAATAACAATAAGAAGTTCAACCAAGGTGAAACCCTTTTGTCTTATCATATGAGCAGTATTAATTACTTTTCACCCCCTCTCGCTTTCTAATCCAGTATCGTCTATTAAGCAATTGGCTGTCAAGGCATTAAAACTGGCTGGTCAGGTTATAAATAGGCAAGATGATGGCAATAACCAAGAAGCCCACCCCCAGACCTAAAATTATCATCACCAAAGGCTCTACCGCCGAGGTTAGAGCTTTGACTTTCTGATCGCTCTCCACTTCAAAGACGTGACTGACCTTGCCCAGTACCTCTTCCATCTTTCCGGTTTCCTCTCCCACGGCCACCATCTGGGAGAGAATAAAAGGGAAGGCCTCAGGATGTTTGGAGAAAGAGTAGGCGATGGGGAAACCCTTTTCCACCTGCTTGGATGCATCCCTTAAGGCACTGGCCACAACTTCATTTCCGACAACTCCGGCCGAGATGTTTAAGGCATCAAGAATAGATACACCCGATCCCACCATTAAAGAAAGCGTCCGGGTCAGCTCGGCCAAAAGAACTTCCTTCTGCAGCTCTCCCACTATCGGAAGTTTAAAGATCAGCTCATCGGTTTTCCTTTTTCCGGCAGGCGTTCTGCGGAAGGCGGTAAAGCCCCAAATACCGCCTACCAGCAAAACGATCAAAAACGGCCAGAATTTGAGGAAGATATTGGAAATTCCTATCAACAGTTTGGTAGCGGCGGGCAGCTGGGCATTAAAATCCCCGTAAAGGGAGGTTAAGCGGGGAATGACAAAAATCATCATCACCATCCCCACCACAAACATGCCGACAACAATTATTGCGGGGTAGATTAAAGCTCCCTTGACCTTACCTTTAAATTCCTGTTGTTTCTCCAAGTTATCGGCAAGCCTCGCCAAGACCTCATCGATAACCCCTCCGAGTTCGCCGGATTTAACCAAGGCGATATAGGTGGGCCCGAAAACCTTGGGGTGGCGGGATAGGGCAATGGAGAGGGATTCTCCGCCTTCGACATCGGTTAAGATTTGGGCAGCCACCTTCTGCATCGGTCCCTTGGTTTGGGAACGCAAAATAAGCAAAGCCTCGGTAATGGGCAGACCGGCATTGACCATGGTGGCCAGCTGTCGGGTGAAGGTTGACACGTCGGTCAGGCTTATCCGCTCCCTTAATCTTCTGATAAAGGAGAGCAAATTTTCCCTGGCAGGCTTAATCGAGATCACGGTTAAGCCCTTCTGTCTGACGAGTTTGGCTGCGACCGAGTCCGAAGATGCTTCTACTTCTCCCGTAACTACCTTGCCCTCTTTATCTTTTGCCTTGTAGGTAAATCTTTTCATTCATTACTTAATTCCTTCGGGAACACGGACCAGTCTGGTCAGCTGTTCGGGTCTTAAGGAATAACTTTGGGCCACCTCCAGGCTGATCTTTCCGTCCTTGATAAGTGCGGCCAGGGAGTTTTCGATGGTATTCATTCCGACCTCCTGTGAAGTCTGCAGCATGGAGTCTATCTGGTGGGTCTTACCTTCCCGGATGGCGGTTCTGATGGCGGTTGTACCCAACATCACCTCGTAGCCCACGACTCTGCCGCCGGCGAGAGCCGGGATAAGTCTTTGCGAAAAAACCGCCTCGATAACGTTGGAAAGCTGCAGCCGCACCTGGGATTGCTGCTCCTCGGGAAAGACGTCCACTATTCTGTCGATGGTTTGAGCGGCCGAGTTGGTATGTAGGGTTGCAAAAACCAAGTGGCCGGTCTCCGCAACGGTTAGGGCCGCGGCGATTGTTTCGTAATCCCTCATTTCTCCCACCAAAACAACATCCGGATCTTCCCGGAGTACGCTTCTTAAGGCTACCTGCCAGGAGTGGGTATCGCTGCGCATCTCCCGCTGGGAGATAATCGACTTTTCCGCTCTAAAGACAAATTCAATGGGGTCCTCGATGGTGACCACATGGCAGGCGCGGGTTTTATTGATTTCGTTAATCATCGCCGCCAGAGTGGTTGATTTTCCGTGACCGGTTGGACCCGTAACCAGAATAAAGCCCTGTCTCAGACCGGTAAAAGAGTGCAGTATTTTGGGCAAGCCCAGGTTGTCTATTTCCGGAATAATCAGGGGGATTCTCCTGAAAGCGGCTGCCAAAGAGCCTTTTTGGGTATAGGCGTTAACCCGGAAACGGGCCTTATCCGAAAAGGCCAGGGAAAAATCGATTTCCTTATTGACCATTAGCCGCTCCAGCTGTTCGGCCGAGATGACCTCTTTAAGATGAGCGGCGATTGCATCCGGGGTCAAAAATGCCTCGTTGGCAATGGGGGCAAGTTCTCCGTCGATTCTTAAGGTCGGGGGAATCCCCGCCACAACATGCAAATCGGAAGCGTTTTTCTCAACCGTCAGCTGCAATAAATCCTTAATAGTCATAATCTATTCCTGGGCAACCCTGAGAATCTCCTCGATAGAGGTAACTCCTTCGAGAGCCTTCAAATATCCGTCCTGCTTTAATGTTACCATTCCTTCCTCTTTGGCCTGCTTTTCGATATCCGAGGCGGGAGAGCGCTGCAGAATCAGTCTTGAGATCTTCTCGCTGATGGGTAAGACCTCAAAGATTCCCACCCTGCCCAAATAGCCCGAATCGCCGCACTCGGCATCACCCTGACCTTTATACAGTTTCGTCTCTTTACCGGCCGGCCACAAGGGTCCCAGTACCTGTTTCATGTCTTCAACTATCTTGGGGTCGGGGACATAGCTGACTTTACATTTGTCGTGAATTTTCCTGACCACCCTCTGGGCGACAATGGCCGTCATTGAGGAAGCCAGAAGATAGGGTTCCGCCCCCATATCCAATAGTCTGGGGAGGGCCCCCGAGGCATCGTTGGTGTGCAGGGTGGAAAAGACCAAGTGGCCGGTTAAGGAGGCCTGGATGGCCAGATCGGCGGTTTCGCGGTCTCGGATTTCTCCCACCAAAATAATGTTCGGGTCCTGTCTTAAGAAAGAACGCAGTCCCGAAGCAAAGGTCAAACCCGCCGCCGGGTTAATCTGCACCTGGTTGACCCCGGCAATTTTATATTCCACCGGGTCCTCCAGTGTCACGATATTGACCTTGGGGGTACTGATCTTGGAAATTAGGGAATAAAGAGTGGTGGTTTTTCCCGAACCGGTCGGGCCGCAGATGATAACGATTCCGTGAGGTCTTAAAATCGCATCCTGCAGATTCTTAAGAGAGGTTCCTCTTAGTCCCAATTCTATAAGTTCCGGTACACCGCCGGACTTTTTTAAAAGCCGCATGACTACCTTTTCTCCCCAGGAAGTGGGTAGGGTCGAAACCCTCAAGTCCACTTCATTATCTCCCGCCTTAAAATTGAATCTGCCGTCCTGGGGAATTCGCTTTTCGTCTATTTTAATTCCCGACAGGATTTTGATTCTTGAAACCAAAGAGTCGTGCAAATTACTCGGGATGGTGAGCTTCTCCTGCAAAATTCCGTCGATTCGATAGCGTACTCTGGTTAATTTCTCCTGGGGTTCAATGTGCACGTCGGAAGCCCTGGCCCGCATGGCAAAATCCAAGATGTGGCTGACTATCTCGGAGACTTTTTCTTCCCGGATAAAGCCGGTCTTGGACAAGTCGACAGATTTCTTTTCCTCTTCCGGCTCGACTTCCTTTAAGGCTTCCGTTACCTGCTGGGACAGTTCGGTCGAATAGCGGGTTGAGATAAACTCATCGACCTTGGAAGGAACGGCCGCCTCGGGCTTGACCCTTAAGCCGGTTTTCTGCTCGATAAATTCGATGGCGGTTAAGTTTAAAGGGTCGGCCATGGCCAAAATCAACTGTTTGGCTGCAGCGTCGATGGAAACGGGATAGACCTTAAACCTTTCGGCCACTTCCTGAGAAATCGTATTTAGGGCTTCGGGGGAGGTGGGAATTGCTCCTAAATCGATAAAGGGAATGTTGTAAAAAACCGCCTTGGCCTTAACCAAAGCGTCTTCGGTAACCAGCTTTTGGCCTGTGATAATTTCTTCCTGGGGTTTGCCGGACTGAATTTCCGCTAGTTTGACCTGCTTGGCTCTTTCGGGATCCAAAGCTCCCTGCTGGGCAAGAATGTCCGCCAGGGTTACAGCACCGTCCGTATTTGGGAGAATAGGGGCAGCAGGCATGGTATGTTCATTATAACAATATTCGGGAAATTCCCGCAATTTTGACTTTTGACATTTGGCTTTTGCCCTCTAAAATCTATTACATGCATGCATTTCTCTTTGTAGGCCAAAATCCCGAAGGTACGGACGAAGCAATCCAAACACAGATAAAAAAACTCGGAGTGGCCGTAATGGAGTTTCCTTTGCAAAAAATCGAGCAGGTGAGGAGCTTGGACTCCTTTGCCAATCTGAAGCTGACCAAACCCACGGCCATTGTAGTCAAAGATATCGACACGGCAACCGTGTCCGCCCAAAATGCCTTTCTGAAAAATCTGGAAGAACCCCAGGAAAACCTTTATTACCTCCTGACCTGCCGCAGCAAAAAAGCCGTGCTGCCCACCATTCTTTCCCGCTGCCAAACGATTGAGGTTAAAGGCAGCGGCTTTTCGGATAGTAAAAAGATTCTGGAATTTATCAAAATGCCCCCCGAGGAAAAACTGGCAATCCTGGATAAAATCAGAAATCGGGACGAAGCAGTCGCTTTTAGCGAAAGCTTTATCCTTTCCTGTCATGACCTGCTGCATAAAACCCGGGACAAACACTCTCTTTTGGCCAAGTATCTGAAGGCAGGAGGTCTGACTCTGACCCGGCTGAAAGCCAACGGCAACGTTTCTTTGCAGCTGACAAATTTGGTTGTCAATCTTTCCTGAAAGGTTTTTTCCCGCTTTAAATTAGGTTCTTTTGGAGGTATAATTTAGATACAAATTAGGCATGGATAAAAATAAATACACCGCAGAACAAATCCAGGTTTTGGAAGGGTTGGAACCGGTCAGAAAAAGACCCGGGATGTATATCGGTTCCACCGACACCCGGGGACTGCATGAATGCTTAAGGGAAATTGTCGACAACTCCGTTGACGAATCTTTTGCCGGTGTGGCGGATACCGTCTGGGTAATTGTGAACGAGGACGGCTCGGCAACCGTCAGGGATAACGGTAGGGGAATTCCGGTAGATAAACACAAATCCGGGGTGTCGGCTCTGGAGCTGACCATGACCAAGCTGCATGCCGGAGGCAAATTCGGCGGCGGCGCCTATAAAGTTTCCGGGGGCTTGCACGGAGTGGGGGCATCGGTAGTTAACGCCCTTTCCAGTTATTTCAGGGTCGTGGTCTTAAGGGACAACAAAGCCTATTACCAGGAATACAAAGCCGGCAAACCCGCCAAAGCGGTTGCCCCCGCAACCCAGGAAATGCTGGATAAGTGGTTGCCTCCCGAGTGGCAGATCAAAATCGGGGACGGGATAAACGGAACCATCACCACCTTCGTTCTGGACAAAGCGATTTTTGACGGCACGGAGTTTGACGATACCAAAGTCAAAGCCCTACTTAAGGACCGGGCCTATCTGGTTGCGGGTTTAACCTTTAATTTCGAGGACAAAAGAAGCGGGGAAACCGCTGCTTATTATTTCGAAGGCGGAATTAAATCCCTGGTGGAGCACTCCAACCGCGGTAAAAATACACTATCCCCGGCCATCTATTTCGGCAGGGAAGAGGACAATATCAGCTGCGAAGTGGCCATCCAATATACGGACTCTTATAACGAAAACGTCAAGGGCTTTGTCAACGGCATCAATACGGTTGACGGGGGAACCCATGTCACAGGCTTTAGAATCGCCTTGACCCGAGCGATAAGCGATTATGCCAAGAGGTTACTTTCAAACGGTAACGGCAACGGCAAGAACGAGGAGAAAAACATTCTTTCGGGGGAGGACATGAAGGAAGGCCTAACCGCCGTCGTCTATGTCAAAATGCCCTCCGAGGCTTTGCAATTCGAATCCCAAACCAAAGCCAAACTCAATAACCCCGAAGTCCAGGGGGTTGTCTCTTCCGTCACCAAAGCGGGACTGGATACCTATTTCGAGGAACATCCGGCCGAGGCCAAAAAAATCGTGGAAAAGGTTTTTCTGGCGGCCAAGGCCAGAATGGCGGCCCGGGCAGCCAAAGATGCGGTCTTGAGAAAAGGCGCCCTCGAAGGAGCGGCCCTTCCCGGAAAGCTGGCCGACTGCCAGACAACCGACCCCTCTATCTCCGAACTATATATAGTCGAGGGAGATTCCGCCGGGGGTTCAGCCAAACAGGGAAGGGACAGAAAGAATCAGGCCATATTGCCATTGGGAGGCAAAATCCTCAATACCGAGCGGGCCCAACTGGATAAAATCGTCAAATTCGAAGAGATCAAGGATTTGATTGTCGCCTTGGGCGCGGGAATAGGGGATTCCCTAAACTACGACAAAATCCGCTACCACAGAATAATTATCATGACCGATGCGGACGTAGACGGGGGACACATCAAAACCCTGCTTTTGACCTTCTTCTTTAGACAAATGCCCGAGCTTATCTCCCGGGGCTATCTTTATGTGGCTCTGCCTCCTCTTTATAAAATTACCGTAGCCAAAGATTCGGTCTATGCCTACTCCGAGGAAGAGAAAGAAAAAATAATGAAAGAAAAAGGCGAAGGAAAATTCCTGGTGCAAAGATACAAGGGTCTAGGAGAAATGAATCCCGCACAACTCTGGGATACCACGATGGATCCTAAGGTCAGAATACTTAAACAGGTGAATGTCGAAGACGCGGAAGCGGCGGACAGGATGTTTACGATGCTCATGGGGGAAGAAGTTCCCCCCCGAAAGAAATTTATCCAGACCCACGCCAAGATGGCAACTTTGGATATTTAAAACAGGCTATTGAAAAGCCTGACCGCTTTTCATAAAATTTTTGCATGAGCGACTTAAGCTATCTGGAACAAATTTTCCTCTGGAGTGTTGTCGGAGTTGCAGCAACTGCCCTTGTCTATGCTTTCTGGATTTGGCGCCAAACCATTGCCCAGGATAAAGGCAGCGAAAAAGCCCAAGCGGTGTGGAACGCCATCAAGAAAGGCGCCCAGGGATATCTCAAAAAACAACTTAAGACAATCCTCTTGTTTCTTGTCCCTTTAACCGTAGTTCTTTTTCTCTCGGTTTATATCGTTCCTCCCTCTTCCGAAGCAATCGCCAGATTCGGCTCCAACGCCACGCTGATTGTTGCCATCGGCCGGACCATCGCCTTTATCGTCGGAGCTACATTCTCAACCTTGGTGGGACAGCTTGGTATGCGCGTGGCAATCGAAGGCAATGTCCGGGTCACCGCCAAAGCCGTTGCGGGTGATCATAACGGCGCATTAACGGTTGCCTATCGGGCCGGAACCTTTACCGGAATGCTGACCGACGGGCTGGGTCTTTTGGGCGGCACGGTAATATTCATGGTCTTCGGTAAAGCCGCACCGGATGCGCTTTTGGGTTTCGGTTTCGGAGGCACTCTGGTTGCCCTTTTTATGAGAATCGGTGGGGGAATATATACCAAAGCCGCAGATGTCGGGGCAGATTTGGTGGGCAAAGTCGAAAAAGGCCTTCCCGAGGATGACCCGAGAAACGCGGGTGTTATAGCCGACTTGGTCGGGGATAATGTTGGGGATTGTGCCGGAATGGCGGCGGATATCTTCGAATCCTACGAGGTAACCATTGTCTCGGCCTTAATTTTGGGGTTGGTTCTTTTCCACCTGACCGGCAACACCTTCTGGATCGTCTATCCTTTGGTGGTCAGGGCCATTGGGGTACTTTCCTCGATTCTCGGGACCCTGGCTGTGCCTATCTGGGAAAACTTCCCTCTGAAGCTAGTTAGGGCCAAAGACGCGGAAGAGGCAATGTTCCGCTCCTACGAGCTTTCCAGTATCACCACCATTGTCCTGGCTTTTGCTTTCGCCTTCTACTACGCCGGGGAATGGAAACTGGCCCTTTTAAATACCATCGGAATTCTTCTGGCCGTGGTCTTTAACCCCTTGACCAGCTACTTTACCTCGTACAAAAAGCGCCCGGTCAAGGAAATTGTCGAGGCAACCAAGTCCGGTCCGGCCACAACTATCCTTTCCGGCCTCGCGGTCGGTATGGAATCCTCGGTTGCCAGCGTCATCGTCGTCGCCTTGGCTCTGGCTTCAAGCTACCTGGTTTATCTGGGCATGCCTCCCATCTATATGCTTTACGGCGTGGCCATGATCGGTATAGGCATGTTGTCCTTAACGGGAAATAATGTTGCGATGGATACATTCGGCCCGATTGCGGATAATGCCAACGGTATCGGGGAGATGAGCGGGGTGGACAAGAAGGCCTGGAAAATTATGGCCGAGTTGGATTCGGTGGGAAACACCACCAAGGCAATAACCAAACAGCTGGCAATTGCCTCCGCAGTTATTGCCGCAACGGCCCTTTTCTTCTCTTTTGTGACCGATGTCGGCATTGTCCAGGCAAGGCTCGGTCTGGCCGTTCTTAAGGATATCCGGGTCTCAACCATCGATACCGTAATCGGCTTTCTGGTAGGAGGTTCTCTTCCTTTCCTTTTCTCCTCCATCTCCATCAAAGCGGTGGCCAAAGGTGCCGCCAAGGTAGTTGAGGAAGTCAGACGCCAGTTTAAAGTTCCCGGAGTTATGGAAGGAACGGTCACGCCCGAATACGAGAAAGTGGTAAGTATCACCACCGCCGCAGCCCAAAAAGACCTGATCAGCTTGGTAGCGATAGCGGTAACCCTGCCTTTAATCGTCGGGCTAATCTTTAAAGTCGAAGCCTTGGGAGCTTTTCTGGCCGGGGTTATCCTGACGGGGCAACTGATGGCCGTCTTTATGGCCGTAGCTGGTGGGGCCATGGATAACGCCAAGAAGTACATCGAGGACGGACATTTGGGAGGTAAAGGTTCGGATGCGCATAACGCTTCGATTGAGGGTGATACGGTGGGGGACCCCTTAAAAGATACCGCTGGGCCGGCCTTAAACCCAATGATTAAAGTTGTTACCCTGGTTTCCTTAATCGCCGCGCCCGTAATTGTGGCTTACGAGGCATCAATCGGAGCCAAGATAGCCATCGCGGTTCTTCTTGTCATCTTCGTCTGGGCAATAAAGCAGAGTAAGGCAGTAGAGGTAGCTTCTTAAAGAGAGAAAGCCGGTAGTCTTCTTGGGTAAGAAGCCAAAACCGGCTCTCTTAAAACTCTTTCTTCACATTTCGCCTTCAACCCATTTGAGGCAGGGAGGTACGGGAATACGGTAGCGAACCAGCCGTTTGACGGCGTGACGCATCTCCTCTTCCGAGGCAATCCGGCAGAACTTGGTTCCGTCGTACACGCATCTGTTGCACCTGACCGACGTTTCCGCCAAAGCGGTCTGTGCAAGATAGTACGGTTCGACCCTGGAGGATTCTATTCCTACATCCATGTCTGCCATGCTACCTCCTTGATGATTCTTGTCGCATTTGACAAGAGGGTTAAAGTCAACGTGCTTGGCCTTATTCTAATACTAACTGGGGCAATTTACAAAAAATTTCCCCTTGAATAAGCTCGGCGTTATCTGTTATTAGTTACTTCTATGACTCCTGAAGCATCTTTTGCTAAGAAAAACAGGACAAACGGCAACGGGAACGGAAACGGGAGCCACGAGGTGGCACGGCCCAGGCCTCTGGCCCTGCCGGAAGAGCTTCAATGGCATATCCGCCGCGACATGCCCAGACCCCAGAAAAAGGAACCCCGCAAGAAACCGTGATATAATACCCTATAATGGAATCAGAGAAACGAATTGCCGCCGCAAAGGAAGTCGTCCGGCACCTGCAAACGCGTTATTCCAAACCGCATCACCGTATACACGGCGATGCCGCCCAGGATAACGCCAACAGGCTTAGGGCCCTGGAGGGCTTATGCGGCAAATGCGAAAATCTGGAGCTTAGATTCGGACGCAAAGACGGTAAAGAAGTCGTAGCTCTTGGCTGCAGCAAGGGTTATACCCCCGTCTCTCTTTATGAAAATACTCCACTTGGAACTCCCGCCTCTTGTCCCGGCTATCCCAAAAGGAAGATTTGATAACGGAAGCTTTTTTAATTAGGATATAGATATGTCCGAGGAAGAAAAGAGAGTAGACTGGGTAAGAAGACCCAGAAGGGTTAATAGCTCCGGGGTAAACGTATTCAAAGCGGATAGGGCCTTTAAGGAAAGAGGGGTTACCGTGGAGCCCGTTCCCAGTAATTCCAGCCAATCTGTCGTGACCAAGACGGTTGTCGAAGGAATGCCCGCCCCGGATGCCCCCGAAGGGCCAACGGAAAAGTAAGATGAAGAAAGCGATTTTAGTTCTCCTCTTCTTCCTTTTACTTCTTTTCCCAAAAACAGCCCTCGCCAAAGACTATTCCATCACCCAGGCCACAATTTCTGTTGATATCAACTCCGACGGCAGTGCAAGTGTCGCCGAAACCCGGACCTACGATTTTGACGGCTCGTTCTCCTGGGCGGATGAATGGATTAACCTTAAGGCCAAATGCGACGGCTGCAAAAACTCCATAATCGAGGACGTTTCCATAAAGGAAGGCGGAAAGGATTATCTTCTTTCCGAAGAAGAGGAGCCGGGAACCTATCAGCTGGGACCAACTCCGGAAAAGCTCTATATCAAATGGTTCTATCAAGCCCAGAGTGAACCCAAAACCTTTAGCCTGTCCTACAGAATCAAAAACGCGGTTATCCTCCAGGTCGATACTTCGGAATTTTACTGGCAACTTATAGGAGACGCCTGGGCCAAGGGAGTCTCCAATGTTTCCGCAACCATTACCTTACCGGAGAGCTATCCTTCCGACTCCCTCTACGCATTCGGTCACGGACCCTTAAACGGCAAGGTGGCAATTGTGGCGGGAGATAAGGTTACCTATTCGGCAATGGGCCTGCCGGCCAATAAATTCGTTGAGGCAAGAATACTTTTCCCCAAACTGGAAAATGCAGCCTTTGCCCAAAAGGGAACTTCCTCAAAAGAGGAAATACTCAAAGAAGAAAAAGGCTTCCAAACCAAAAATGCCGTTTCGTCCTTAACCCTGAACGTTATTCTTGCCTCTATTTGTCTTTTTCTTCTATATAGACTAATAGTCTGGACCGAGCGCTTCCTTAAATACGGGAAGGACGCTCCCTTACCCGAGGTTAACCTTTCCGGGAAACTGCATGAGCCCCCGAGCGATCTGGAACCGGCCCTGGTTGAGGCTTTAACCCGCCAGCCGGGCTACGGCCCGACCGGCAAAAGCATTGTGGCAACTATCGTTAATCTTATAAGGAAGAAGGTTCTGGAAATCCAAATAGAAAAGCCCAAAAAACTCGTAATGGGGCTTTTCAGCGTCGGCCCGGAATACACCCTAATCTTAAAATCTGAATCAAAGGTAAAACTTACCGCTCTGGAGAAAAAACTTGTCGATTTCATCTTTTCCGGAGTGGAGAAGAAGATAAGTTTCTCGGAGATTAAATCCTTTCCGAAAACTAAACCCTCGGCCACAACGGAGTTTTGGTCCGATTGGAAAGAAAAGGTTCACGATAGTCTTCTGGATACCGGAATATTCGAAGAGAAAAGTAAAGAAATGTCCGGCAGTATCATTGCCGATATCGTACTTTTCGGAATACTAATATTCATCTACTTTGTAGCAATGCCTTTTCTCATTGCAAGCTCTACCGCTCTCCTTCTGGTCACGGCAGGAATGCTTTCAATCGCCGGAATAATTATTCTTATCATCTTTGCAATTTTTATGATGAAAAGAACTCCTATCGGAAACCTTGAACTGGCTTCATGGCTGGCCTTCAAACAATTTCTCAAAGATTATAGAGTTACCAAAAACTATCCCATCGATTCCGTAATCCTCTGGGAAAAATACCTTGTCTACGGAACCGCCTTGGGGATATCCCAAAAAGCCTTAAGCGAACTGCCTGTCGATTACAACATCGCCAAAAACTCAAACCTTTATCCGTTAGTGGGGACCACCTTTGCGGATTTCGGCAATAGCTTCTCTTCGCTTTCGTCGTCTTTCTCCGGATACGGCGCCCACGGAGTGGGCTCCTCCGGAGCATTCTCCGGAGGAGGGGGTGGGGGAGGCGGAGGTGGCGGCGGAGGGGCGGGATAGAGTAAGATAGCCCCCATTGTGGGTATTGAAGGCGAGTTAGACAAATCCGACCCTTAGTTCCTAGACCTAAAAAGTAGTAAAATGGGCGAGGGAAAATAATGAGACCGACCAAAAAAGTTACAAAAGCCTCAAGATTTGAGATTTTGCAAAAAGATTGCCTCGAATTTTTAAAATCTCTTCCCGAAGAAAGCGTAGATATTATTGTGACTGATCCAGCATATTCTGGAATGAACAATAAAATGAATTTTGGTAATGGCAGGATTGTTGGTGAGTATAAAAAGGGGGGAAATGAAAAATGGTTTCCTGAATTTAAGGATGAGCCTGAAACTTTTTTATACTTTCTTAAACTGTGTCATAGAGTATTAAAAAACAATAGACACTTATATATTATGTTTGACAGCTTTTCTCTCCTTTCGCTAGGTCACATAGTTAGAGATGTTTTTGACGTTAAAAACCTTCTAGTTTGGGATAAGGTTAATTTCGGAATGGGCCATTATTTTAGACGAAGACATGAGTTCATTCTTTTTGCAACTAAGGGATATAGAAAACTGAACTCTAAAAGTATTCCTGATGTTTGGAGAATTAAAAGAATACCTAGGGGTATCTACCCTACGCAGAAACCCGTAGAGCTTTTTGATATGATGTTGAAAGCTAGCTCCTCCCCGGGGTTTCTGGTGTGTGACCCGTTTGTTGGTAGTGGAAGCTCCAGTATAGGCGCACTGAAAGCGAGTTGCGATTTCATTGGTGCAGACATTTCCCTAAAGGCCTGCCGAATAGCCAAAAAAAGGGCTGATTGCTTTCTTAAAACAGGAATCGACATTTACCAAAAGCGTAGCGCATTGCCTGAAGATTTAAAAAAAAGTTTACAAAATAAGTTGCTCTAAATTTTTTAATGTCGGAAACTAAACACACGTGGTCGGTGTCAACTTCGCCTAGAAACCCTTATAAACTAAGTGATGAGCTAGCTCTGCTAGCCCGGTTTGAAGGAAAGAAATGGGATTCCAAAATTCAAGAGCAATACGCAAGATTGCTAGCGAAAAGTGGTTTTTTTGAGGGAAAAATCTACGAAAAGGAACCCTCATTTTCTGCTAGAGACAGAATAAATAGAAGCCCAAAAACTCTTGGTTTCGTGAGGTTTGATGACGAAAAGAAAATACAAATAACTCCAGCAGGAAGGCGGCTAATAGAAAAAAGGCGATTAGACGATTTATTTCTACGACAACTCCTTAAATGGCAATATCCATCACCAAAACATTGGGATGAGAGATATAAAGACTTTCGTATTAAGCCATTTTTGGAAATTTTGCGATTGGTCTATGATCTTGATGGGCTAAGCAAGCGGGAAATCGCTATGTTTGGGATAACCCTAATTGATTACCAAAACTATGAGGGAACGAAAAAAGAAATTCTTGATTTCCGAAAGAACATAGAAAGCATAAAGAACAGTCGCGATAAGAAAGCCTTAGCTATAAAAACTCATTTAGCAAAATATGTTGCACTCTATCTAGTGGATATTAACAAAGGCTCTATTACACTCAGGCAAAGGAAAGGCAGAAAACCAAGCATAGACGATTTTGTTAAAACAAAAATGAGAAATTCTATTGATTACGCCGATGCAGCAATTCGATATTTTCGAGCGACCGGCCTTTTTACTATTTCTGGAAGGACTTATAGGCTGGAAATTCTTGATACCAAGACGCGCATTGTCAGGACCATTCTTAAAACTTTTCCGCGAGAACCAGAAGAGTATGAAAAATCACCGTCTGTCTTTTTGGACTTTCTCGGTAATTCCAATTTGCCGTCGCTTCCTGAAGATGATGTTGGTGTATTGAGAGAAGAAATAATAGCACTCGTTGTAAAAATTAGATCAGCATCTGGCAAACTTCCAAAGCCAGATGAAACCTACTCGATGGGGAAGCTAACCACTCTAATGATAGACGAGCTGTGGGGTTTGAAAACAGAACTTGAGCAGGTTTTACAGTCGGCTTTAATCAATGAAGAGGTAAAGGCACTGCAAACTTATAAGTTGTATCCGGATATAATTGGGGTTTTTAATAAAATTCAGGACCGGGGCGACATTGATATACCAGACAAGCCTCTTTTTTTTGAATGGAACACTTGGAGGGCGCTGAATATGTTGGACGATGGGAATATTATCGGAAATCTTTCTATCGATAACGACGGTAGACCTTTACATAATGCCCCGCCAAAACTTCCTGATTTGGTCTGCTATTACAATAATTTTGTCCTTGTGGTTGAAGTTACTCTTTCGACTGGTGCGAGGCAGTATGATTCAGAGGGGGAACCGGTTGCAAGACACCTCGGAGATGTTGTCGAAGTATTGCGGACTAACGCAGATAAACGGCCAGTGTTTGGATTATTTTTGGCCCCCTCGATAAATCCTTCAGTCGTGGCCCTTTTCTTTGTGCTTCGAAAAACAAATGTTGTACATTATGGTGGTAAGGCACAGATAATTCCTTTAAACCTGGATGCGTTTAAAAAAATATTAGACCATGCTTATAATGAAGGCGGTGTTGAGGCGGAACAAATCTACAGTTTTCTTAAATGGGCAAGCTCCATTGCGGATAATTTTGACAATGAAACTGAATGGTTCAACACAATAATTCAAACATCGTCTAAGTGGACCAATTTGACCCCATAGGCGTTTAGGAATATTATTGAGTTGCTGCCCGCAAGGGCAGTTTTTTATGAAAAAACATAGTAAAAAAAGAATGGAAGCAGGAAACAGATTTGCTAGGCAAGTACCACACAATACTATAAATGTTTCACTCGCGAACATCAAAATATATCTGGCTTCTCTGAAAGAAAAATGGGTATTTGCATTATCGATTGTTTTAACGCCAGGTGCAGTTGCGCCGGCATTAATTGCAATCGCACTGTTTCTGTATGCGCAATCTCTAGAAGGCACTACTCGTATTGCTCTTGAAATTTTTGAAATTATCTTTTCTTCAGTAACTACAGCGGTCATAGTACAAAATTTGATTGAAGCCAAAGGGAACACAATCCTTTCAAAAAAAAGCGTTACATCAATAAGATATTTGCAATCGCTTAAATATAAAGTTAAAAATATTTCCGACCGCATAAAAATATTTAACGAAAAGGATGACAGGAATCTTGATGAAATTCAAAATCTTATAAGTAATGTTGACAAGGATATTTTAAATTCTATCACTGACTGGGCTGATATTAATCCAGCATCTGTAGAAATAGTGGATTATTTTGAAGAAATGAGACTTAAAGAAGATTCAATCAACACTCTAAATGGAGAACTGAAAAGTCTCAAAACGCAGAAAGACCAACTTGCTAAGGATAAAACAGAAGAGATTGAAGATCTTGAGAAAGAAATCCTTAAAAAAGAGTCGGACATCTCTAAATTACAAAATAAAGTTTCAGAGCAATCATTAAGCAACTTAAGTATTGCTTCAGGGACATTCCCAACTGGGCCCTCTGGACCAACCCTGTCTGCATATATTGTTAACCCCTGCAAAAGATGTGGAAAACCACTCAGCCTATCTGACGGATATGATAGCAATCCTTTAACACAGGGTCTATGCATGGAGTGCAAAAGGAACGTTTAGCTGGTTGATTTTTGAAGTAGTATAATTGCCTCAAATGCCGATTTTTAAAATCAATGGTCCGAAGCTAACAAGAATTAAAGAAAGATCCTTTAATCTTGAAAAGGATTTACAACTTCTTACGGAAGAATCGCTAGAAGAAGTTTTTGGACTTCAGTTTGTCTCTGGTAAGAAAAACAAACAGTTTATTGTAAGAAATTTTATTATTGACACACTAGCATTTGATCCAGAAACAAAATCCTTTGTGATTATCGAATACAAACGAAACGAAAGCTTTTCCGTGATTGATCAAGGCTTCAACTATTTGGGACTTATGCTTAATAATAAGGCGGAATTCGTTCTCGAATACGCCGAAAGGACAGAGAAATCTATTAAAAGAACAGACGTTGATTGGACGCAATCTAGAGTTGTGTTTATCGCCCCTTCCTTTACGCTCCATCAGTTGGGTGCCGTTGCTTTCAAAGATTTACCCTTTGAGCTATGGGAAGCTGAACTTTTTGAAAACGATACCGTTTTCTTTAGTCAGATAAAACCAGCTGAGGCAGAAGAATCTATTACCAAAGTGACGAAAAGCAAGGCAATAAGAAAAGTCAGTAGCGAAATAAAAGTTTACTCTGTAGATGATCACTATAAGAAAGCTTCGCCGCAGATTACCCGACTTCTTGACGAAATTAGAGATAGGATTAAACAGATCGATGATCAGATTATTGAAAAACCGGTAGGCAACTATATTGGGTACAAAATAAATTGGTATAACTTTGTTTCAATTCATGTATATAAAGATAAGCTTAGAGTCACTGTGAGGAAGGAAAAATTAAACCACGATACCGCCAATAAGTTGACCAAAATACCGGAGTCTTATAAATGGGGGAAAACACCGCTTTGGTGGATAGATGTAAAATCAGATAAAACTATTGATTATATGATGCCGATTATTAAAGAATCGTATGAAGCAGCGCCTGACAGATAAAGAGTGGCACGCGTTTGAAAATTTGACCCCATAATCTCTCCGAAGTAGAATTTCGGGAGTAAAATAGCGGAGTGGGCTTAGAAATTGAAGTTGCCAGCAGGAAAGAATTCAAAAAGGATCTGGGGCGTATCTGGAAGTGGATCAAGATATTTTTTATGTGGGACGCCCCCAAGCGGGTAAACCGTCATCCTTTCGGTATAAATCCCGCAAAGTTTCAGGAAGTGAAATCAAACTTAATAAATCTTGTTCTTGCCTGCCTGGAGATTCCGTCGGAAATGGTCGAAAAAAGCGTAGCCAAAGGAACGCTTGCAGCTATTATCTTATACCCTTTGGCTTATTATTCTTTCCTCGCATGGCTTTCCGTCATCTTGTTGGAAATATTATTCAAATTTGTCGACTTTATTGCCAAGGATAGAGATTAAAGAAAACAGCTACTTAAGGTAATATAGCTCCACAATAATCTGAACCTTGAAGACTACTCTCCCGTTTTTATGGATTCCTGCTTAGGCTGGAAGGCACAACCGGGGGAATAAGCAAATCGTATTCGTGGTGTCTCAGAATTCCCAAATAATACTCCGGAGAATCGAAGTGAAAGCCCGGGTCGGCCAGCACACAGACCAAAAGAAACTTGTCATCCCTTACCTCTGGCCTAAGCGTCCAAATCTTGAGTTCTCTAAATAGCTCATCGGCCTCAAATACGGAGCTTAAGGGTTCTACCCGGCAGTAAGGTAAAAAGTAATCCCAGTTTGTTTTCCCAACGCTATCCACATTCCTTCTGAAAGATATCTCTTCCATCGCCTTTAAGGATTCTGCCGATACTTCCATTATTCTGCGCGTAAGCGGTAATCGATCCAGGACAGGTGAAGTTAATAGTTGCTTAAACTCATACATTGCAACGGTTAAATCCATTCCCCTAGGGAACCTGAGAAGTGCCTCTTCGTAGCTTTGGGGAGGACCGAAATTTACCGTTGTTCTTTCCGACATGTGTACATAAATACCACCTTTAAATTAGCCTGTCAATCTTTAAACCCGAAGAGAGATTAAGCCCTTTGTAGAACCACCCCAACCGTGCCCTCACCCGCGTGGACGGCAAGGACCGGACCGGCTTCGTGAATGGGAATGTCACCTTTATAAGCTTTACTTAAGGCTTCTTTGACGTTTCTGGCGGTTTCGAGGGCGTTTGCATGCAAAACTGCAAGTCTAACGAGTTTTCCCGCATCGGCAACCATTTCAACCATTTTGTCTCTGGCTTTCTGGGCCGTTCTGGCTCTGGCTGCTTGGGTAAGTTTCCCTTCGACAAAGGTCAGAACTGGATAAATCGAGAGTAGAGAGGCAAGATATCCCTTAACCAAATCTTCAGCACGACCTCCGAGCTTGAGATTGTCAAAGCTTTCCAGAACCGCATAAAGGCTGATTTTGGGCATCCTTTGCTTGAGCTCTTCCATAATCTGCTCAAGGGTCGCTCCTTTTTCGGCCAGCTGCGCGGCATCTTCCGCCGGAAACCAGGTGGCCAGGGAAACCTGCTTTGAGTCCACAATCTCAATCGGTGTATCTTTTTGGGTATCGTCTTGAAAGAGTTTCTTTCCCAATACGGCCGACTCCCAAACAACCGAGTGTTTGGAAGTAATATGGATAGAAACAATAGATTGGGCTTTTTCGGAAAGGTGCTTGAATGTTTCGACTATTCTTCCGGGAATTGCTCCCGAAGTCTGGGGAAGTTTTTTGCCTTCCCGCATCCGGCGGTAGAACTCTTCGGTTTCCACATCCGCATCGGAGTAGCTGACATATTGGTCGTTTTCGAAGAATTTCAGATCCAAAGGAACAACGGTAACACCGCTTTCTCTGGCCAGCGTATCTTTGGGTCTGATCGAAGAGCCGCTGTCGGTAACAACCTCAACCTTTCTTTCCGGGCTCATATCAGGAGTATTCTAATAAACCTTAAGCGAAGTGTCAAAATCCAGTTTGGACAGAGTTTTCTTCACACTAAATTTAAAACCGTTTCTCCTCACAGCCAATCCAAAGGACAACGAAAGGATATTAGCGCTTAATAGCGCCTTGAGCCTCCGCCTCCTCTAAATCCACCACCTCTGTCGCCGCCGTATCCACCACCACCCGAAGATCTCTCTTCGCGAGGTCTGGCTTCGTTTACAACGAGCTTTCTTCCGTTATAATCCGTACCGTTTAACTCTTTGATTGCCTTATCGGCATTTGCATCATCTGCAAACTCCACAAAAGCAAAACCTTTACCTTGACCGGTAAATTTATCGGTAATAACATCAGCCGCAGTAACTTCTCCAATTTTTGCGAAAAGTTCCTTCAGCTCTTCAGAAGTTGTAGTGTAGGGAAGACTCCCTACAAACAATCTTTTTGCCATTAATTTTGTCACCTCCTTTCTTTTGTTTTTGGAAACTCCTCCACCAAGAAGCCTGGAAACGGATACCGGAAGTATCGATTTAGTATGCTTTGTCGGAATGGACTAGTAACCTAGCGGTATTATAGCATTTTTGGCCCCATAATGACACCTGGGGGTGGTATAATGGCTATATTGATCACTGATTCTTCACTTACAAAGCTTATAGACACGTTTCTGCAGAAGGGTGGAAAAATCGACAGGTATTATTTAAGGGATATTAACCGCGGCAAACGTGCCCTGGTTCACCTCAACGGCTGGTTCTCCGGACAGAACGTCCGCGCAGCCATCATGAAGGCCTTCGGAAAAGTATAATTTTGATTTTTCCCATAGTTCTCGCTACAATACGCGCAGGGTCGTACCTTGAAATACCAATCCTAGCTCTAAGGAGGTGCCTATGAGACAAACCGTCAGAAGCGCTCTTCTCTGGTTGTACTGCTCCGTTTGCGGAGTGTTCGTAAAACCGGGGGAAACCCACATCTGCTTTAAAGACACCACAAGATAGGAATTATTTGTCCGTCATCGGACCGATCTAAAGCGCGCACGACCCTGTGGGGTTAAAACAGCATCAATCTTTTAACCCCACGCGCATTATCTTTGCTATAATTACAGAATGCTCAAATTATCTCCTTCGGATTTTGCTTTCCTTTACGAAGAGTGCAAGCTTTGTTATTGGCTGAAGGTCAAAAAGGGAATATATCAGCCCAGCATGCCCATGCCGGGAGTCTTCTCCGCGATAAACACCCGGATCCAGTCAACCCTGGTCAAAAAGAATCTGCAAACCCTTTCCAAAGACCTCCCCGAAGGACTGGTGGAAATCCAGGAAGGCTGGGTGGAAAGCATTCCCGTTCCCGGAACCAGCGTTTTTATCAAAGGAAAATACGACCTTCTGGCCAAACAGGCAGACGGGGGTTATGTGCTTATCGATTTGAAGATTAGCCAACCGGCAGAGGATAAAATCGAAAAATACAAAACCCAACTGGCCGCATATAAGTTTGCTTTGGAAAACCCCAAGGTAGGCAAGTCCCTACCCATTCAGAGAATGGGGCTGTTGGTGGTTTATCCCGAGGGGGTTTCTTTCAAAGACGGCAAAGCCTATCTGGAGTTTCCCCCCAAATGGCTGGAGGTTCCCTACGACGGGGAAGCCTTTTTCAAATTCATTAAAGATATCGATACTCTTCTTGCCGGACCCGCCCCTGCCGAGAGCAAGTCCTGCAAATGGTGTGTGTATCGACACACGGGAGAAGTTCTTTCGCATGGGGGAGACCAGGAAGAGATTCCTTTTTAGACAATCCTTGAAGTTTTCCTGAAGCCGCTGGAGCGTCTTTGTTTTTGTTCCAGAAGTCTTCTTTCCGCAGCCAGCTTCATCCCATCCCTAATCACTTTTTCCTTTTCCAGCTGGACATTAAGCTTGGCCTGGCACTTGGGATCCGGACAAATCGTCAAAGTTGTTTGGACAACGGAGTTGCCTATACGCTCTTTATAGGTTTTGGCGATGATTCTGTCTTTTCCGCAGATGGGGCATACGCTATTCGTATTATTTGTAGACAATGTGTCATTATACCACGAATTTCGGCTGATTTCTGCGTTTAAAAAGAGGTTATGGTTTCGCTGATGAAATTTCTGACCCGGGTAAAGTTCTCCATTCCGTCTTTGGGGTAGAGGATAAACTCACCCGATGGACCCTTTCCGGCTTTTAGAACATTATCCTCGGTGAGGTGTACCTGTACCATTTTGTAATCCTCGGGTTTCCCCAGCAGTTTTAAAAGATCCTTGATTGCGACCGCATCAAGATCCGTCCTGGTGGTGGCGACCAGCGAATTTAATAGTTTTCCTCCTTTGGGAATTGCACCCAGGGAAACCGTCTTATCCGCAATTGCCGAAAGGAGAGCAAAGCCCCGCTCGCTTCTGCCGAAATCTCCGTCTCCGTGGCGACTTCGGACATACTTCAGGGCGGTCTCCGCGTCCATGGTGGCCATTCCTTTATCGAAATGGATATGTTCGTAGCGGCAGGCAAATTGTTTTTCCAGTTCAAATCCCGAATACTTTTGGTGCAGCTCGGTAATCTCCTCGGGGCTCTTGTCACAAAGCTTCAGTTCTTTACCTTTAACCGGGTAAAAATAATCGTCGTAGGTTTTGGGGACATTCACCTCAACATCTCCCAGTATTTCTATCGCTTTTTTAAAACCCGTAAAATCAACCGAGATAAAATACTGCGGGGGAATTCCGGTTACTCTTCCTACCGCATCCTTCATCAGGGCCCATCCTCCCGCCTCACCCTTAAACTCCGGTCTTTTATTCGGATAACGGGTATCCAGCGCCAAAGCGTAGGCCTCGTTTATTTTGTGTTTGGTGGTGCTGTCAAAATCCGTCGGAACGGAAACCCATAAATCTCTGGGGATGGAAATCAGAGCCGCCTTTTTCTCCTTCGTCTCAAGAGAAGCCAGGATAATCGTATCCATCAGGCTACCTCCGTCGTGACCGGCTCCACCGTAGCCCAAAAGCAGAACGTTCACAAAGCTCCCCGATGGGGAAGCGACCGGAGTAACATCGGAGGTCTCTTCCTCGAGAGTTGGAGTTTTAACAAAAACTTTGTTTAGAGAGAAAATAAAGTAGGAGGTAACTGTCGCGGCTATAAAAATAAGAGAAAAAACTACAATCTTGATAACATCGGGCTTCCCGAGGTGTTGCAGCCTAAAGAGTAGTTTCTTCACAACCTGTTGGCCTAATAGTCGCCGCCGGAGTCGGGCGGAATGGTCACTTCTGTGGGAATATCGGTGGGGACAGAATAATCGGAGGGGTTAAAGGTTGGAACATTGGTCGGGGAAGCGCTGTTTCCGCTTTGCGGGTTGAGATAATATTCGTAGATATTTCTGCCTTCGGGAACGTCCTTGGTGGGGGATGGGGCGGAAATTGATATTCCGTCGTAAGAATATTCGATCTCGTTTGAAAATTCTCCGTAGGCGGAAGTCTCTTTCCTCAAAAGATATTTCTTGGTATCGAACCAGAACGTTCTTGTACCGGGGGAATCCTTGAAAGTCTGCTCGTATTTATGGCAGGAAAGGCTACCGCAGGCTTCAGTCCCCAGACTCTTGTAAAGAGTGGGGTCTTCTTTCTGGAATTCCTGCTTGATATCATCGGGTGTTGCCGCTTTTTCCTCGGTCATGACCTCCTCCGGCTTAGAAACCTGCTTCCACCACTTCGAATCGGAATAATCTTTGACATAAGAGGTATCTCCGATAATTATCATCTGGGAAATCTCTTTATCCCCATCCTCCTCCTTCATTCTGTAGAGGAAATCTTCCCCTTTAATCTGATACTCGGTCGTGTCCTTGGTACCCTTGCCCGAGGAGGTAGAGACCATCCTGACGGCGTTAACGTTACTCTGGGCCACAAAATGTTTGCGCAAAAGGGGGTCGGAGATTGAAGCAAAATCTTTTTCGGTTGCCCGGGTTGCCACTTGTCCTACGCCGGGTAGACTAATCTTTCCGCTTTTAACCAGCAGAAATCCTCCGAGCGCCAAGACGGCGATGACAACTACTACTATTATTATTGGAGAGAACGCTTTCTTGGCCACTTATTTAGTATCAAGTCTGGCACGGCCTCTTGTCAAGAAGATTATTCTTGGATAAAATATACCCAGTAAATATCTAGAGTGCGGGGAGGGAACTAGCCCGGTGAACCGCCGGCAACCTTAGGGAAATCCGCCTGAAAGGTGCCAATTCTAGCCGAAGGGAAAGATATGGGTGATTTTTTTATTGCAAATACATACTCCGCCGAATCCGTAACGGCCGGACACCCCGATAAAATCTGCGACCAAATCTCGGATGCCATTTTGGATGAATGTCTTAAGCAGGACCCTCTAAGTAGGGTTGCGGTTGAGACCTTCGGCAGCCACGGGCTATTGGTAATCGGAGGAGAAGTAACAACGAGGGCAAAGTTTAATCCCCAAAAAATCGCCGCCAAAGTCTATAGAGATATCGGTTACAAAGACAAACTGAAAATCGTCACCAATATTATTAAGCAGTCCCCCGACATTGCCCTGGGGGTAGATACCGGCGGGGCGGGGGATCAGGGAATAATGTACGGTTATGCCACCAACGAAACCCCGGAATTTCTGCCCAAGGCAGTGGCTTTGGTGCATAAACTTACCAGGGGTCTTGAGAGCTTAAGAAAAACCAAAAAAATATCCTGGCTCCTTCCCGACGGCAAAGCCCAGGTAACTATCAAGAACAATAAAATCGCTACGGTTCTTGTCTCCTGCCAACACAAAAAAGGCATTGCCCACAGTGTTATAGAAAAAGAAATTACCCGAAAACTCATTGCCCCCTTAATCGGAAAAACAAAAGGTGTAAAAATTCTTGTTAATCCTACCGGCAGCTTTACCGTCGGAGGGTTTACCGCCGATACGGGGCTAACCGGAAGAAAAATAATGGTCGATACCTACGGGGGAGTTCTGCCCCACGGGGGCGGATGTTTTTCCGGTAAAGACCCTACCAAGGTGGACCGCTCGGCAGCATACATGTGCCGCTTTGTTGCCAAAAATATAGTTGCTTCGGGGATGGCCAAAAAATGTCTGGTGTCGGTCGCTTACGCAATAGGGAAAGCCGAACCCTTGATGCTTTCCGCCCAAGACGAAAAAGGCAGAGACCTTTCAAAATATGTAGCGGGAAATTACGATTTTGCCCCTCTGGCAATTATCAAAAAGCTAAAGTTGCGAAGACCCATCTACTTCAAGACCGCCGCCTACGGACATTTCGGCAGAGCGTCTTTTCCCTGGGAAAAACTGGAAAAACGAGCCTAAAAATTGCTCTTTTCCCCTTGTTTAATGGGTCCCAAAAAGGTAGAATATTGCTAAGGCTAATTAGCCTCACTTTTTTTGTATGGCAGATATAGGTAAGGTACAAGCTACGGAAATAACTTCGGAACTCTCGCAAAGTTACCTCGATTATGCAATGAGCGTTATCGTTGCCCGGGCTCTTCCCGACGTCAAAGACGGACTTAAGCCGGTCCACAGAAGAATCCTTTACGCGATGCATTTAATGGGTCTGGGTCCCGGGTCTCCCTTTTCCAAAAGCGCCAAGGTGGTCGGAGAAGTTTTGGGTAAATACCACCCCCACGGGGACATGGCGGTCTATGACGCGATGGTAAGGCTCGCCCAGGATTTTTCCATGCGCTACCCCCTGGTCAAAGGTCAAGGAAACTTCGGCTCGGTGGACGGGGATCCTCCGGCCGCCATGCGTTATACCGAGGTCAAGCTGGCGAAAATCTCCGAAGCGGTCTTAACCGACATCGAAAAAGACACGGTCGATTTTATGGACAACTTCGACGCCACCCTTAAGGAGCCTTTATATCTTCCCGCTCTTCTTCCGAACCTCCTTTTGATGGGGTCCGAAGGAATTGCGGTGGGCATGGCGACCAAGATTCCGCCCCATAACTTAAGGGAAGTTGTCGATGCGGTTATCGCCACCATCAAAGCGGGGAAGGTTGTCTCCGAACAAAAAGCCCAGGAAGAACAAACGGAGTTTGTCATCAAAAAAATCAGTCTGGTGGCTGCAGGCGAAGAGAAAAAGTTAAGCGAGGAAGAGGTTAACCCCACAGCGGTTTCGTTCGAAAGCGAGATTACGGTTGATGAGCTAATCAAAATTATTCCGGCCCCGGATTTTCCGACCGGGGCAACCATTTATGACGCCAACTCCCTGAAGGAAGTCTATGCAACAGGAAGAGGAAAAATAAGCGTCAGGGGCGTAGCCGAGATTAAAGAAGGCAAGAAAGGACGACAGCAGATTGTCATTACCGAGATTCCCTATCAAGTAAATAAGGCCGAGATGGTGGCCAAAATTGCCGATCTGGTTAGGGAGAAAAAGATAGTTGGGATTGCCGACTTGAGGGACGAATCGGACAAAGACGGGATGACGGTTGTGGTTGAGCTTAAAAGAGACGCCAAGCCGAAATCGGTTCTGAATAATATCTATAAGCACACCAGACTTCAGACCACCTTCCCGGCAAATTTCGTGGCTTTGGTCGACGGCACCCCCCATACCCTAAATCTTAAACAAATAATTACGGAGTATATAAAGCACCGCCAAAAGGTCGTAATCAGACGAACAATTTACGAACTTACCGAGGCCAAAAAGAGGGCCCACATTTTGGAAGGCTTAAAAATTGCTTTGGATAACCTCGACGCGGTAATCAAAACCATCAGGGCTTCCCGCACCCAGGAAGACGCCAAAGCCAATTTGATAAAGAAGTTCGGCTTAACCGATATCCAATCAACCGCAATCTTGGATATGCAGCTTAGGCGCCTGGCGGCTCTGGAGCGGGAGAAGATAGAAAAAGAATACGCAGAAATTAAAAAACTTATAGATTCCCTTACCCTTGTTCTGCGGGACCCCAAGAAAGTACTGGAGATTATCGTCAAGGAGATTTCTG
>MGFR01000002.1 GCA_001791995.1 Candidatus Woesebacteria bacterium RBG_13_46_13 | reverse complement strand
TTGAACGTGCAAATGAGGCTAAAGTATAGCACAGAACTCCCAAAAGTCAATTACTATGAGATATTATTTATCTCTCAAGCTTCGCTTACAGGGTATATTAACCCGCCCCTTGACAGGACTTGCCGCATATTTATACTGAAAAAAGATTTTTAAGTATGGAAGTCGATCTTGCCCGCAAGGCCGTCTCGGCCGCTCTCGATGCCAATTGGACTGAAGCCGTTAAGCTCAATAAAGAGATTCTTCGGCAAACCCCCTCCGATATTGACGCATTAAACCGCCTGTCCAGGGCCTTGGCCGAATCGGGAAAGCTCAAAGAAGCCAAAAGAATTGCCGAAAAGGTACTAAAACTTGATGCTTTTAACTCCATCGCCACTAAAGCGCTTTCGAAATGGAAAGGCTTAAGAAAGGGAGAGTCTGTTGGTTCCGGGACCAACGAACCCGATGCTTTCCTGGAAGAACCCGGCAAGACCAAAATGCTCTCACTGCTGCACCTCGGAGATTCAAGGATTGTTGCCAAGCTCGACGCCGGGGATGAAGTCAAGTTCACTCCCCACAGCCACAGGGTTTCGGTAATTACCCTTGACGGCAAATATATCGGCCGGCTCCCCGACGACATCTCGGCGAGATTAAGAAAACTGATGTCTCTCGGCAACGAGTATAAGGTCCTGGTCAAATCGAGCGAACCCAGCGACGTCAAGGTCTTTATCCGCGAGATAAAAAAAGCCGAAGGGCTAAGCGATTCCCCTTCTTTCTCCGCCGAGAAGATCGACTACGTTTCCTTTACCCCACCCGAGCTGGTCCACAAAAAGGAAACCTTAGGGGAATCTGAGGAAGATCAAAGTTAGAACCTGTCGGCAAAAGCCTTACCGATGGTTATTTCCAGATCAAATTTGCCCTCCGGGGGGGCCTTCTCGACCCTACAGGAGAAAACCTGCGATAATGTCCGGACCCAGAGCATATCGCCCTTAAGGGAGCAATCCGAGGCTTCAGGTATAACCTTACTTACGGCAACGATCTTTCCTCCCAATACCTGTATGGTTTCGCCCAGCTCTTGGGCGGTTAGGGGTGTGCCAGTTGCGTCTTTGATATTTACCTTGAGTTCTTTGCCGGAGGAGCCCAACTGGGAAAAAACCACCAACAAATCATCGGGTATTTTACCCGCCACAATATAGCCGCTCTCCCCGTCGGTGAGTTTGGCTTTTCTGATAAATCCGGTCTTGGTCAAATCGATATCCAATCTATTCGCATTCTTAACAGCCATGGCAAAAAGCCCGATTCTGACCCTGTCCCCTATTTTGAGGTTCGTTTTATAGGGAAAAAATATGGCCCTAAGACCCCCCAGGAAATCCCCGGAGACAAAACCGGATGCGGGTGCATCCGCCCAAGCGGAAACCGGGAAATGAAAATTTTTGATAACCGTCTCCTGCAAAAGCACCCCTCCGATTTTTTCGTTTACCCCAAGGGCCCAGATGGATTTGGATTTCCATCTGCCAAGACCCCTGGCAACATCCAATTGCGTGGAGGCGGGTACGGAAATATTGGTAATTTCGTCGTTTTCCGGGTCCAAAACCGAGACGATTATTCCCCCGTCGGGAGAGTTAATGGCAATTCCCAATTTGTTTTTTCCGCTGAAGTATCTGCTGTTAAAAACCACAAAAACCAAGACGGCTAACACCACCAATAAAGGCAGAAGAAAACGCAGAAAACCGCCTCTCTTGCCTTTTTTCCCGAATTTGGTAATCCTTTTTCTTCTTTGGGCAGGCGTCATGATCAGGTCATTGCATGAGAAAGTCTGATTCTTTTGGTTCTTTCGTTGATATCCTCCTTGGTTTTACCCATGGATACAAGAATTGTTCGGATCATGCTGATCGCGGCTTCAAATTCGGGCTGTATTACCTTGTCTACTTTGAGAATTTTTAACTTGTCCCAGGCTTCGTCCTTATGAACTCTGGAGATAATCTTTGCGGAGGGATTGACGTTTTGGACAAAGGCGATTATCTCCTCTTGGGAAGTCTCGTCGGGTATGGCCAAGACCACCACCTTGGCGTTTTTAACCCCGGCCGCTTCGATTACCTCTTTTTCGGTTGGGTCTCCGTATATCGCCTCGATACCCTTTTTCCTTAAATCGGAAATTACTGCCTGGTTATAATCGACAACCACAAAGGGCATGCTCATCGAGTCCAGGGCCTTGCCTACCCAACCGCCGACCCTGCCGTAACCGCAGATAATTATATGTTCTTTGTACTCAACAGCCGGACTCTCCCTTCTGTCTCCTCCAGTCACAATTTTTTCCAAGAAGGATATTTTGACAAAAGAGTCTCTGGCCTTTCTCCAGGTCGGAGTAATACTTCTAAAGAGAAAGGGCGTGGCCACCAGAGTCAAAAGCGTGGTAGCTACCCCGATTGTGGCGGTTGTGGGCTCAATAAGTCCCAAGGCCAGAGCCAAGGAAAAGATAACGAAAGCGAATTCCCCTATCTGTGATAGTCCCAGAGCAACCGCTATTGCCGTCTTACCGTGATAGCCGAGGCCTACGGTTAATACGAAAACGGCCAAAGCTTTGGCAACAATTACCAGAGTGGCCATGACCAGGATAATTCCGATATTGGCAATTACTGTCTGGGGCGTAACCAAGAATCCGAGGGTTACGAAAAAAAGCGCCACAAAGATATCCCTTAAGGGGCGTGTCTCGGCAAAAACCGCATGATTTTCCTGGGATTCCGAAATTACCACCCCGGCCAGAAAAGCCCCCAGAGCAGGAGAAACACCGAAATAAGAGGTTAAAAATGCCGTTCCCAGAGCCAGGGTCAGGGAGGATAAAACCAGAAGTTCTCTCGAGTTGATCGCCGCTATTTTATGGATTACAAAAGGCACGATCAGCTTCCCCAAAGCCAGGGTGCCGACAACCACCGCTACGGCCTTGCCCAGGGCGAGAATAGATGCCCCGATTACCCCGCCCTCCCCCGGTGAGGCGATTGCGGGCAGAACCACCATCATGGGAATTACCGCCAGATCCTGAACCAAAAGCCAGCCGATCATTATTTCCCCGTGCAGGGTATTTTCCTCTCCCTTATCGGTCAGGATTTTCACCACCACTGCGGTTGAAGAAAGAGAAAAACCGAAGGCCAGAATAAAGGCGGTTAAGGGGTTTAGCCCCAGAACCGACAGGAGTCCGTAAGCCAGCAGGCTGATAAAGGCCATTTGGATGATTGCGCCGATAACGGCGACCTTGGCCACCCTGGCCAGCTTGGAGAGGGAAAGCTCAATGCCCACCGAAAAAAGCAAAAGTACCGCCCCTATCTCGGCGAGTTTTTGGATTTGACCTCCGTAGACGGGAAAGATGGAACCGAAAACTACTCCGGCCAGAATATAACCAACGATGGGCTGCAGTTTAAGAAGACGAACCAATAGTCCCCCGCAAAGCGCGGCCAAAAGCACAAAGAAAACTTCGGGGGCAAGTCCGGGTTGCATACAATACTTAGTTTAGGTTGAAATCGAAGCTGTGTAAAGAGGGCCGTGAAACTAATCTGCCGGAGTCAAACGTTTGATGGCCGCCTGCAAATCGACAGGCAGCTCGGATTCAAAGACCATCTGCTTTCCGCTGACCGGGTGGGTAAATGAAATTTTGCCGGCATGCAAAAAAAGTCTTGGGCACCAGATTCTATCCTTACGCGCGGTTTTTCTGCCGGCGTAGAATTCATCTCCTACCAAGGGATACCCTAAATACTTAAGGTGGATTCGAATCTGGTGGGTTCTACCTGTTTTGGGATAGGCTTCGAGATATGAAAAATCCTCGTCGTCTTTCTGGTAATTTTTAAGCACCTTATAATCGGTTGAGGCTTCCCTACCGCCTACCATGACCCCGAATCTGTCCCTGCGCCAAGGAAGTCTGCCCACGGCGGCATCGATATGGCCTTGGTTAGGAGCTACTCTGCCGTGCACCAGGCAGAGGTAGGCTTTGGCTACCTGTCTGGCCTTAAATTGCGACTGCAGATTTGCAAAAGCTGCTTGGGTTTTTGCAACCAGAAGAATCCCGCTGGTTTCTTTGTCGAGCCGGTGGACTATTCCGTTTCGTAATTCCCGGGAATCAAAAACCGGAAACTGAAAATTATCCGCCAACCATCCCTGAACGGTCGGCTGATCCTTAACCGTAGTGGCGTCGTTAACTATCCAGCCTGAGGGCTTATCCAACACGAGGATGGCCTCATCCTCAAAGATTATTTTTGGTTGCATCGGAAGAATTATTTTTCTCTTTTTCTTTCGCAGTCCACGCAAAGGGTCGCTTCGGGGTAAACGATTAGTCTGTCGGTATCGATCATCTTGCCGCAATCCTCACAAATTCCGTATTTACCGATTTTGATTCTGGAAAGGGCTTTTCTGGTCTGTATGATTTTCCTAACCAACTCTTTCCTTATTGCCGAAGTTCTGGCATGACCGAATTGCTCGGCTGCCTCGGTGTCCGGAGAGGCATTATCAATCAGGCGCCCCGGGTCCTTAAAGGGATCTTCTTTTTCGATATCCTTTTTGTGTTTCTGCAAATCGGTGAGCCTTCCGCTTAAGAAACGCCCGACGGGTGCCAAAACATTGGCCGGAAATCTTACCGGAGCATCTACTTTTTTTGGCGTTACTTTCTTCTTTTTGTTTTTCATTTTCATGCTGTCTGGCGTGCCAGGTTAAAGGTCAGTAAAAATAACACAAAGGCGGCTATCCCCGAGAGGATAGCCTCATAACTTAACACAAAGGATATCACGAAAGGAACAAACGAAGCAACCGCGGCTCTTAATAAAAATAGAAGCCCCGCAATGGTTAGGCCCGAGAAGCCCACCCTACCGGATCTGTACCAGGAAAAACCCTTGTAGTGCTTGTCCAAAAAGTGGTAAAGCCCCATTAAGGCCACAACCACCACAAAAGCCACAAAAGAGAAAATGCTTGAGGAGGATATCGAGTCGGTTAAATAGAGCAGCGAAAGCCAGGGGAAAAGCCCGATGACCAAGGCTTCAAAACTTTCAAAGAATCTGAATTTGTGCCTTAGTATCCCCAATCCCAATCCCAGCAGGGCTCCCAGTGTCTCCGTCCAAAACCACCAGCCCGGGAAAAACTTAAAAGCCAAAAAGGCCCCCAGTCCAATTCCGGCCAAGACAAAAAATGCGGTTGAAAATATCTCCGCCGACGGATAGTCCTCCCGCTGTTTATTCCAGAAAATAAAGAGGAAAAGCAAAACCCCGACACAGTTGGCAAAAACCGTAAAAAGCATAGCTTAGTATAACCCGATTTGACTAACTGTGAAAAGAAGTCTTATCATTATGCTTACCGTGTTGGAAACGCCTCACGCCATCGTGGGGGCGGCGATAGCAACTAAAGTGGTGCATCCTGCCCTGGCAATACCCTTAAGTTTTGCGAGTCATTTTATACTCGAGAAGGTTCCCCATTGGAATCCGCACCTCAACACCGAGACCGAAAAGTTCGGCCGTCCCACCAAAAGAAGTACAACCATCGTCATCATCGACGCCACTACCGCACTTGTTTCCGGAGGCTATATTGCCTATCGGGCTCTACCCAATACGGCTTTGGCCCTCACTATTCTGGCTTGTTGTTTCTTCTCCGTCCTGCCGGATGTGATTGAAGGGCCTTACTTTTTTCTGGGCTTGAGGGATAAGGCGGTTAAACGCTGGATAAAATTCCAAAAATCCCTGCAGGTAGATACCGAGATCGTTCCGGGACTTTTGAGTCAGTTTGTGGTGATCGCTGCGGCCCTCTGGTGGATGTTTACCTGACCCTCTCCAGGTATTCCCCTGTTCGGGTGTCTACCCGGATTTTATCCCCGACATTGATAAAAAGAGGCACTTTGGCCTGAAGCCCGTTTTCCAAGACCGCCGGCTTATAGATATTGGTGGCGGAGTTACCCTTTACCCCCGGATCGCATTCGGAAACCGTTAGCTCTACTTTGGGGGTAAGTTCCACCGAAAGCGGTTTCTCGTCCCAAAACAGAACCGTAGCCAGCTGTCCCTCTTTAAGGTAGACCAAGGAGTCCCCCACTATTTTCAGAAGTACTTCAACCTGTTCGTAGGTTTTGGGGTCAATGAAGACGGCGTTGGTCGCATCTTTATAGAGGAATTGGAGTTGCCTTTTGGCGGTATTGACCTCATCCACCGCAACGTTGGAACTGTAGGATATTTCCTCTATCGAGCCGGTTTCGAGATTTCTGGCGGTAACCTTTACCACTGCCCCGCCCCGACCCATTTTAATCAGGGAGTACTTGATGACCTGGAAAGGTTTGCCGTAATGCAGGAAGGCTGTTCCGTTTTTTAACTCCGTTGCGTTTAACATAGTTAGTGCCGAGGAAAGGAGTCGAACCTTCATGAGGTATTACCCTCACAGGTTTTTGAGACCTGCGCGTCTGCCATTCCGCCACCTCGGCCTAAGCTCATATTCTACCTCAAACCTGGTCATAATTAAAGTGGCCTATAGTTGAAATAGCCATCGTGCTGGACTATAATCACTCTACTAATATGAGCGAACGTATTCCCGCATATCGCGTGCGCGCCGCAGAAGTTGTTCAGGCCTCCACCAAGGCTTACTTTGAGATGGAAGCCGCAGGCGAGGTAACCCCTATCCAGAGATTTAACGCCATCATTTCCTCGGAGGAGGCCCAGCAGTTTGCCAAAGTCATGGGCGTATCCAAGGCCGAAATGGTCAGGGCAACCCTTTTGGGAACTCCGCGCGAGTACCACGAAGATTATCTTGGAGTACTCATCGAAAAGAATATTGTCTCACCCGATGAGGCTTACGGAATTGTTACTTCTCTCGCTTCGTCTCCCGTCCGTAGAACTTAATCCTGTCGCCCTTGAAGAACAGGTTGATGCTTTTTAAAGGTCCGTTTCGGTGTTTGGCAACATCGAGAATGATGTTCTCGGTATTTTCCTCATCCTCACGCCACAAAAACATGACCACGTCCGCATCCTGCTCAATCGAGCCCGATTCCCGCAAGTCCGCCAGTTGAGGCTTTTTTTGGCCCCCTCTTTGCTCCACCGCACGAGAGAGCTGCGAGATGGTCAATACCGGAATCTTCAGCTCCCGGGCCATGTTTTTTAGACCCTGGGAGATTTCGGAAACTTCCTGTACCCTGTTTTCCAGCTGACGGGAGCGGGCCAGCTGCAGATAGTCGACAACCAAAAGGTCAATTCCGACCTCGACCTGAAGCCTTCTGGCTTTGGTGCGCATTTCGATGATGGAAAGGGCCGGCGTGTCGTCTATATACAATGGTGCCTCGGCCAACTCCCCCATGGCATTTGAGAGCTTGGTAAAATCCTCTTCGTCGAGCTTACCCGTCTTGAGTTTCCAGGCATCGATATCCGCCTGGGCCACCAAGAGCCTGTCCACCAGCTCTTCCTTGCTCATTTCCAAAGAAAAGAATCCCACCGGACGGCTATGTTTCACCGCCAGATTTTGGGCAATGTTTAAGGCCAAAGAGGTTTTGCCTATTCCCGGCCGTGCAGCCAGGATTAAGAGGTTGGACCTTTGCATCCCCGCCAAGGTATCGTCCAAATCCTTAAAGCCTGTGGGTACTCCGCGTAAGCCCTCTCCTTGTTTATGCAACTCATCCAGCCTGTCGAAAGATTCGGCCAGAGCTTCCTTAACCGGAGTAAAGGCTTTGGAAATATGTGTCTGGGTGATGGCAAAGACTTCGCTTTCCGCTTTATCCAAAAGCTCATCCGCCGCCAGGGATTCATCCATGGAAAGATCCACCAGGCGCGAGGCGGCCGACATCAAAGAACGCTTGGTGGCGGCGTCCCTGACTATCCTGCCGTAATGCTCCACATGGGCTGCGGTCGGCACTTTATTGGCCAGCTCGGCCAGATAGGTTGAGCCTCCCACTTTTTTGAGTACCTTGAGTTTTTTTAATCTCTCGGCAACGGTTAGAACGTCTATCGGAATTCTATCTTCGTATAGGGAAATACAGGCCTCATAGATGAACCTGCGTCTGTCGTCATAAAAGTCTTCGGGGCGCAAAAATTCCGCAACGGCAATGATTGCGTCTTTGTCCAGAAGCAGTGCCCCCAGGGCGCACTCTTCGGCTTCGGCAGAATGGGGAGGGAGTCGTAGCTGTGCTGCC
This sequence comes from Candidatus Woesebacteria bacterium RBG_13_46_13, assembly GCA_001791995.1. Lineage (GTDB taxonomy): Bacteria > Patescibacteriota > Microgenomatia > UBA8517 > UBA8517 > RBG-13-46-13. Next base: position 103,835 of record MGFR01000002.1, on the reverse strand, counting down.
ATGCCTGTCTAGGATAACCTATTTTTTCTCCAATACAACTACCTTTTGGTCTTCACCCAAATCTTCTTTCTTTACTACCAGCTTGGGCAGCCTCTCGACAGTCAGGCCAACTTCTTTAAGAAAATCATCAACCGGAGCCAGGGCCTTAAAGGACTCCGGGGAAAGACCCGGAGTCTGAAAGTGCATGGGGATAACCAGACTGGGCTCGATGGCCTGAACCACTTTGACTGCATCCGACGGACCAATCGTAAACTCGCCGCCCACCGGAATAATTAAGATATCGATATCCCCCAAGTCCTCGATTAGGGCCTCGGAAAGTTCATGCCCCAAATCCCCCAAGTGGGCAATCCGCAGTCCGTCCATTTCGAAAACGTAGATGGTGTTTTTCCCCCTCTTCTCCCCTTTCTCCGCATCGTGATAGGCGGCAAATCCCAATATGGAAACCCCCATTATTTCGTATTCTCCCGGGCCGGCAATTACCCTTTTGGTGTTTTTAACCAGCTGCGCCTGATTGTGGTCTTTGTGATCGTGGGAGACTGTGACAATGTCCCCCTCAACCCCCGAAAACTTGAGTCCAACCATTTTCGGATCAAACGGGTCGGTGACTACCGTTGCCGATTTCCCTTTTAGCCTGAAAGAAGAATGTCCTAGGTAGGTAATATCCACGTATTAACTGGCATCGTATCAAAGCGGCGCTTCCTTGACAAGAGTAAAAAGAACACCTATATTATTCAAGTTAGCTCCGATGCGCAAAGAATTACTGTTTGCTATCGTTGCCGGTGGTCTATTCGGCTTGGTTATTGCCTTTGGCATTTGGAGAATCAATTCCGCTCTTTCTCCCCGTAAGGGTACCTCTTCCCAAACCGAGTCCGAGAAGCCCTCCGATGCTTCCATTTCCATTGCCAAACCTTCCCAAAATGACGTTGTGGGTACCTCCCCTGTAGCCATCAGCGGGGTTACCAAGCCCAATGCCAGAGTGGTTGTTTCGGGAGAGGGCAAAGATTACTTTACCTTGGCAGACGCCAAGGGTGCCTTTAGCCAGGAGGTGGCACTTATCGGAGGGATAAACGAGCTGGTGGTTATTGCTTTCGACGAGAAGGGTGTAGCCGGAAGCGTGAGTGTCAATATTATCTACTCCACGGAGTTTGCCAAACCCCAATCCACCCCGGAGCCTACCACGGAGGCATCCACTGACTCTATCCGCCAAAAGGTTCAGGAGAAGGTCAACGAAGCCTTAAACTCCCCCACGGCCTATCTGGGAACGGTAACGGACATTGCGGAGAGCTCTATCCAGCTAAAATCCGCCTCGGGGGAAATTCAGCAGGTAGGAACAGAAAATAGCCCGACCGTGATCAAAGACGGCAAAACTCCAAAAGCGGTCAAGCTAACCGATATCGCCATCGGAGATTATATTATCGCCATGGGCTATAAAAACGGAAATCACGTCATCTCCGCCCAACGGATTCTGATCACTACGCCCGCCTCCCCATCAAACCGTACGGCCATTGAAGGTGCAATCACCGATACGGGTAAAAATTCCCTTTCGATAGAAACCTTGGGCAAGGAGTCCTTAAGCGCAACCGTCGATGCCAACACCATTGTCTATAGGCTCGAGCAGGACAAATTTACCAAAATAAAGTTTAGCTCCCTCGGTGAAGGCAATCTGATTGTTGTCGCCGGCGTCGGCCCCCAGGGCAAGCTGCTGGCCAGAACCATCTTCTACCTCAAATCCGAATAACTAGCCTCAAACCGGGATGTGTTGTATCATATCAGTAAGGGATATGAAAAAAGGTCCTACATCACCGAAAGGGTTTCGGGATATTGCGCCGGAGACTGCAAAGAAACGCCGCCAGGCAATAGGGCAAATAGCGGAGGTTTTGGAGAGCTTCGGCTTTGTTCCGTTGGAAACACCGACCGTTGAATTTGCCGAAACCCTAACCGGCAAGTACGGCGAGGAGGAAAAACTGATCTATAAATTTGCAGATAAAGGAGGCCGAAACCTGGCCTTACGCTTTGACTTGACGGTTCCTTTGGCCCGCTATGTTGCCAACAATTTGGGGGTTCTATCCCCTTCCTTTTCCCGCTACCAGATAGGGCAAGTCTTTCGTGGAGAAAATCCCCAAAAAGGCCGCTACCGGGAGTTTACCCAGTTTGATTTTGACAGCGTCGGGGTAGCCGATCCCAAAGAGGACGCCAAAGTTATCGCCGCTGCCATCTCCGCAGCCAGAAAGCTCGGTTTGGGGACCGCTGTCATGGCCATCAACGACAGGGCCAACTTCGAAGGGCTGGCCCCGGAGGTAGTTAGGGCGATAGACAAAATCGACAAAATCGGCAAAGAGGAAGCCAAAAAAGAGCTTTCCCAAAAGGGTTTTGCGGAGGGTCAGCTTGAGATAATCGATACTATGGAAACCAGCGAGCCCACCCCCAACCTGGAAGCAATATTCTCTATTCTGGAGAAGGACTACACCCTTACAAGAGGCAGGGATTTTGTATTTGATCCAACTTTGGCCCGTGGACTAGATTATTACACCGGAGCCATCTTCGAACTCAAACCGACTAGTGCCAAAGGTCAGCTTTCTTTGGGAGGAGGAGGCAGATACGACAAGCTAATCGGTATCTTTGCGGGGCGGCCTATCCCCGCGGTAGGTTTCTCTTTCGGAATCGACAGACTTATCGAGTTTTTATGAACTCTGCCCGCCTGCGCGCCTATTTACTTTTAACATTCACCGCAGTCCTCTGGGGACTTGCGGGGCCTATCATCAAGCTCACTCTGGGGGAGATTAGCTCTTTTCCGTTTCTGGTTTATCGGTTCGGTCTCTCCTCGGTTTTCGCCCTAATTTATGCTTTTGCCACCCATTTTAGGCATATTCCCAGAAAGTTTGATCTTCTGCTTTTTGTCCTGGCCTACGCTTTCCTAAATTCCACCGTGGCTTTGGGATTCTTATTTGAAGGTCTGGAAAAAACAACCGTATTGGACATGTCTCTAATCTCCATGTTCGGCCCCCTGTTGATCTCGGCCGCAGGAGTTAAGTTTTTAAACGAGAAGATTACCAAACGGGAAAAAATCGGAATCGCAATCGCATTTATCGGAACCTTCTTTACGGTCATCGAACCCATCATCATAAGCGGGGACGGATTTGGAAAAATAACCGGAAACCTCTTGATTCTGGCCAGCCTGATCGTGGCTGCAATAGTCACCGTCTTGGATAAAAAACTATTAAGGGATGGGGTCGACCCCACCTTCCTGGCCAACATTAGCTTCGTTGTCGGTTTTGTCACCATTACGCCTTTGGCCATCGCCCAAACCGGTTTTCCGGCCCTGGTCGAATCCTTGAGGGGTCTTTCCCTCTCCGGCCACCTGGGGGTAGCCTACATGGCCATCATTTCCGGCACCCTGGCTTATTCGCTTTGGAATATGGCCCAAAAAACAATCGAGATTTCCGAAGCTTCGCTTTTTGCCTATCTCTACCCTCTTTTTGCCGCTCCCCTGGCCGTTATCTGGCTGGGCGAAAAGGTCACCCCGGTCTTTCTGATCGGGGCAGCAATCGTGGCCGTCGGCGTCGGCGTTGCCGAAGTCAAAAAAAGAAGCTATAATTGACGACTATGCAAGCGCAAATCCATCCCAAATGGTATCCGGAGGCAAAGGTCACCTGTGCCTGCGGTAATACATTCACGGTCGGGGCCAGCGTGCCCGAGATAAAAGTGGATGTTTGCTCCAATTGTCATCCTTTCTATACCGGCCAGATGAAATACCTGGACACGGCAGGCAGGGTCGAGGCTTTCAAGACCAGGCAGGCGGGGGCCGTGACCAAGGTTGTCTCCAAAACCGAAAAAAGGCGTATCAAAAGGCTCAAGAAAATTCAGGAAGAAATGGACAGGCCGGATACGCTGGCCGCACTTCGCCAGTCTAAATAGCTCCCTATGGAGAATCAAACTCTTTACCTTGAAGTCCGTGGTGCAACCGGAGGAGACGAAGCCAAAATTTGGTCGGGAGACTTGCTTCGGATGTATATCCGCTATGCAACCAAGCTCGGCTGGAAGGTCTTTCCTGTTGATGAAGCTGTGGTGAAGATTGTTGGGCCGGGAGCTTTTGATATCCTCAAAAACGAGTCGGGAGTACACAGGGTGCAAAGAATTCCCACGACCGAAAGACACGGCAGAATTCATACCTCAACGGCGACCGTGGCAATTCTACCCGAGATTCCCGAATCCGAAGTCAGGATAAATCCCGTGGATCTCGAAATGCAGTTTTTCCATTCCTCTTCCCAGGGAGGCCAGAATGTTCAGAAGGTCTCAACCGCGGTGAGGCTGATCCATAAACCGACCGGAATTGTGGTTTCCGCCCAGCGTGAGCGTTTCCAGGAACAAAACCGCAAAATTGCCATGGATTTACTCCGGGCCAAACTCTGGGAAAAAGCCGAAGAGGAAAAGATGCTCACCATTGCCGGCTACAGAAGCGTCATCGGCCGGGGCATGCGTGCCGAGAAAATCAGAACTTACAATTTCCCCCAAAACCGCGTCACCGACCACAGAATCGGAAAATCCTGGGGAAATTTGGAGGCCATACTCGAAGGACATTTGGATAAAGTCACCGAGCTGACCCGTAGCCTTACCTCTTAAAAGAAAGCGGAGCATCCAAAACGATCGTCTTTTGCGGAAAGAGATTGATATGCATTTCATCAGTCGTTTGGGCGTCGAACCTTCGTCTTAACCCGAAGAATTTTACGCTTTCCTCTTTCCCCGCAATATCCCCCAGGCTCATGCCTACCATTCCCTCCGCCAAATCTATCCACAGGCCCTTGACCCAATCACGCCATTCCCGGTTTTTATTTCCCGACAAGAGCTTGATGCGTCCTTCATACAACCTAAAAACCAGTTGGGGGAAATCCGCAGTGGCAGGAAGAATCCGCATCAACTGGCGGGATACCCCGTCCAGCTCTACTTTTAATCCCAGCTGTTGCAGGCCATCATAGGTTCCTTTTTCGTATTTGATGTCGGTCTGGGAAATTATTCTTGAAAACTCCGCCGAAAAAACCTTTCTCCACTCTGGCAGATACTTTACTCCTTCTAAATAGCTTTCCGTAACGGTTTTGGCCTCAGGGCTCATCCTGTCGGAATTCTAGTGCTTTGGGCCTTCCTCGTCAACTTGTATTTAAGGCGCGGGAGAAGCTGTTGGAGCTTGCGAGAATTTGGTCAGAGCTTCTTTGACCACGTTGACGGGAATCGAAAATCCGATGTTCTGGGCTCCGGAGGCCACCGCTACGTTGATGCCGATTACCTGACCGGCGGAATTAACCAGGGGTCCTCCGGAATTCCCGGGATTAATGGCGGCATCGGTCTGGATAACGTCATCCAGCTTTTCGATATAACCCTGGTAGGCGCTTCCCGCAGTTATTCCCCTGCCAAGGCCGGATATTACCCCGGTTGTAACCGTATGCCTGAACTCCCCCAAGGCGGTCCCGATGGCAATCACAAACTGGCCCACCTTTAAGTTTGAGGAATCTCCCAAATCAACCGGGGTCAGCTCCGATGCCTCTATCTTGATAATGGCAATGTCGTTTGCAGGATCGGTATGGATTTCTTTAACCTCGTATTCCGTATTGTCTTTGGTGATTACTTTATAAGTAGCCCCGCTAAGGGAGACAACGTGTTTGTTGGTAACGATCAAGCCGTCTTGGGTAACCACAAAACCAGTGCCGATATCCTGGGTCTGCCCTGCTTCTATCTTCTGGCTGAATCCGCCCCCGAACGGGTCAAACTGCAAAACCCTTCGCGGAGGAGTTTGCACCGAAACCGTAACCACGGAAGGAGAAACTTCTTCGGCAACTTTGATAACCACGCTTTCCTCATTAATTACGGTCTGGTCAATCCTGAAATTCTCTCCTCTGGGGAAGAACTTATCCAGGGGTCTAAAGCCGAAAAGCCTATCCGCTACAGCTCCCCCGGTGATTGCCACCAAAAGTACCAAAGTTGTCGCTGCCCCAATTAGGATTTTTTTCATTGCAAAAGCTCTATCGCTTTTTGAAGTTGTTCGTCCTCGGCGGTTTTTGTATCGTCTTCAATCTTAACATCGGGTTCAAGCCCTTTGCCGTTAACCCAGGTGCCGTTGGGGGTCAACCACCTGGCAATGGTAATGTGAATTCCGGCTCCGCCCCCGAGCTCTTCTGGCTCCTGTATGGTTCCCTTTCCGAAGCTCTTTTCGCCTACCAGGGAAATTTTTCTGATGTCCCTTAAGGCTCCGGCCAAAATCTCCGAAGCGGATGCCGAGCCCCCGTTAATAAGAACCACCGTGGGCATATTAAGCAGAAGTCCCAGTTTTTGGACCTTGAATTCGTTTTTGCTGCCGTCTCCTTTTTCCTCAATTACGGCCACCGAACCGTTTTTCAAAAATTCCGATGCGATGTCAACCGCACCTTGCAAATAGCCTCCGGGGTTATTTCTCAAGTCGAGAACTACTCCTTTGACATTGTCTTTCTTGATTATTTCTCTAACCGTTTTTGTCCATTCGGTATCGGTCTCACCGCCGAATTTAAGAAGCCTGATGTGGGCAATTGAGCCACCTTCTCCGCTATAGCTAAGAATTAAACTGGGAACGTCCATCTTTTCCCGGGTCAGCTCGACCACAATCGGTTCGACCGATCCGTCCCTCAAAAGAGTCAGAGTTACTTTTGTCCCGGCCTTTCCCCTGATAAGGGAGATCGCGTCCGCCAAAGACATTCCGTCCGTTCCGGTATCGGCACCATCCGCCGCGTCTTTAATTCCGATGATAAAATCACCCGCTTTGACCCCGGCCTTCTCCGCGGGAGAATCGGCGAGGGGTGCAATAACCGCCAGTTGTGTTCCCCTATAGCCTATCTGAATTCCCACGCCTTCAAAACTGCCCCCCAAATCCTCCTGGATTACTTTATTTTTTTCCGGAGGCAAGAAAACCGTATAGGGATCCCCTATCGCGGATACCATTCCGGAAATCGCCCCGTAAACCATTTTTCCCGGATTAATTTTAGTCTTGTCGTAATACTTGGCGCTAAGGCTATCCCATACTCTCCAGAAGAGGGAGAAATCCAAATTTCCTTTATCCGGAGGTGTTTCTCTGGATATGGTTACCTTGGGAAATTTATTGAGGTTAGCCTTAAAGCCCGACGAGCCGAGGAAATATCCTCCCCCGAAAAGAAGTGCCGCTATAAAGACAAATAAAATAATCTTTCTGGCTTTTACAAAATTGATTCTGGGTAGGAATGATGGTTTCATCACAGAGTAATTGTAACCAACTAAATACTTCCCGTGAAGGGAAGAAGTCCCAAATGGCGGGCTCTTTTTATCGCAATCCCCAAGCGTCTTTGGTGTTTGGAGCAAATTCCGCTGCGGCTTTTGGGAATAATCTTGGCCCTGTCGGTAAGATATTTAGCCAAATCCTCATATTTTTTGTAATCGGGATTGGTTTTGATTTTGCAAAAAGGACAATTGGTGCTGACCGGTCTAAGCCGGATACTTGAAGATTTTCTTTTGGATTTTTTCTGTTTCATTGTACTTGTAAGCAGGCTCTAGAAGGGGATGTCTTCCTCGGACGGCTCGGGCTTAGCGGTCGACTTTTTGGCTTTTGCTTTTTTCTTGGGTTCTGCTTTTTCCTCGGTTTTTGCCTCCTCGGGAGCTGCCTCTGCGGCCGGCTCCTCGGGAATATCAAAGTCGTCTCCGGGGGTAACGTCCCGTCTTGGATCCAAAATTACCATATCGGAAATTACTATCTCCGTTGTCTGCCTTTGGTTCCCGTCCTGGCCGGTCCAGCTTCTGGTCTGCAGCCTGCCCTCGACGTAAACCTTTCTGCCTTTGGTCAAGAGCTGGGAACAAATCTCGGCGAGCTTGTTCCAAGCAACAACCCGGTGAAACTCGGCATCTTCCTTCTTTTCGCCGGACTCCGTTGTCCATTGTCTATTTGTGGCAACTCCGAAGGTACAAACGGCTGTCCCCTGCGGGGTGTAGCGCAGCTCCGGATCGCGGGTCAAATTTCCAATTAACTGTACTTTATTAAGACTTCTTGCCATTACTTTTCCCTCACCAATAAGTACCTGATTATAGCATCCTCCGACTTCATTTTCTCCAATAATTTCTTGGCAGAATCGGAAGAAAGTTCGAGCGGAAAATAAATATAATACCCTCTGGTTGCCTTCTTAATTTTGCCGGCCAGGTCCTTTTCTCCCCAATCGGCAACAGCTCCTATTTTCCCCTTCAAAAGGCCAACCGCCTTCTCAATGGCCTCCCTAACCGCTTTTCGCTTCGCGGCGCTTATTTTTGCATCGAAAACTATGGTTAATTCGTACTTTTGCATACGGCGAAGTATATCATTTGAAAATGTTTCCCTCAATTGTTAAAATCTCCCAATGGCAACAGCCGAAACAGACCATCCAGGCTCAACAGAAAAAGTGACTCCCAAATATTTGAGAGATTCGGCCGCGCATCTTGCAACCCAGTTCGGTACCGAAGTACCTGTATATAAGGACCTTATGGCTGCAGCGAATGCCCTCCAGGATGGGGATAGGGCAAAGGCCGAAAGGATTTTGGGGGTCAAACTCCAACCCTAAATTCAATTACGTCTCCGTCGTTAACTTGATAATCCCTTCCCTCAAGTCTTACCTTTCCCTTCTCTTTCGCCTCCTTCCATCCTCCTAAACCCAAGAGTTCATCAATATTAATTACCTCCGCCTTTATAAATCCTTTGGCAAAATCCGTGTGTACAACCCCGGCCGCGTCGACTGCCGCTGCTCCCCTTTTGATACTCCATGCACGAACCTCTTTCCCTCCCTTAATTGTGTAGAAAGTGATAAGACCCAAAAGTTCATACGCATAAAGAATAAGTCTATCAAGGCCTGGTCTGATACTCCCCATGTATGCTGCCTTTTCCTCTTTAGTAAGGTCTATAAATTCTTCCTCCAATTTTGCTGAAATAAGCAAAGCTTTTTCTTTGAATTTCTCCTCAACCCGGGAGATAAATTCCATATTGTTTAAATCCCCCTCGTCTACGTTAAGAACGTAGATGATCGGTTTTCCAGAAATCCCTCCAAGTTCTAGCTCTATGTTCACAATTTCTATGTCTTCCAATATTTGATCGATTGAACCAGGTTCGTGGGAGGGATGCTGATGAGCAACCCCCGGGTCCTCGAATGCACGAACTACATGGATAACGGCATCTACTTCCCTGATGCGTCCCAAAAACTGATTTCCAAGTCCCTCCCCTTTGTGCGCTCCCCTGACTAATCCTGCTATATCAATAAAGGTTACGCTTGCGGGAATAGCAGTGTCGGGTTTAACCAAATCCGAAAGTTTTTTTAATTTATCATCGGGGACCTCAACCACCGCCTCATGGGGCTCGATTGTAGTAAATGGCCTAGGTGCGGTCTCAGCCAAGCGCCTGGAGGCGAGTGCATTAAAAAGCGTGGATTTCCCTGCGTTTGGTAATCCAACTATTCCAACAGAAAGGCCCACAATGAAGCCATTCTAACATTCGGGTGTAAAAATAAATAGTTACGTTACAATTTCTGTCGTGCTTAATTCCTGAAGTTTGGCCACAAGTTCTTTCACTGTATAGTTGGAGGTGTCTATTCGTTTATTTTCAAAGATCCGTAACCCCTCGATGATTCTTCTGGCAAAAACTGCCTCGTCTTTTCTCAAATTTTTTATTCGTACTTCATTTTCTTCAAATGTTTTTGAAATGATAACCAGCTGAGCAAAGAAAGGTGCGACATTGACAAAGATATTTGAGACGTCTTTGATATCGACACTGTGTACCCGAGCAGAAAGGAAAAAAGTACGGGTGATAATAGTGATTCTTCCTTCCTCAACGTTTATGGTGTCGGGAAATAAATCAAATGGAAATGCATGCGAAGAAATGCTAAGTAGTATTCTATTGGATTTTTTAACCAATTTTGCAACGGCTCTCACGTCCGCTCTTTTTTGTTTATCTACAGCTTTAATCTCTTCTTTCTGTACACTAAGCTTTTCCGGCCAAAGAGTCACGCTCCCGCTTTGATTACGAATCTTAATACTCATATTTAATCCTCATTTAAAGCAGTCTACCTACAAAAATCACAAGTAGTGATCCGGCAACCGCCACAATAAAGGATGTTAGGTTAAACCCAGTTACCCCAACGCCAAAAAGCATTCGTCCCAAGTATCCTCCCACTATAGCCCCAATAACACCCAAAACTATTGATCCGATAATGCCCCCCTTTGAGCTGGGTGCAATAAAATTGGCAATTGCACCTGCAATAAGTCCAAAGATGGCCCAATAAATAATAATATTAATATTTCTTCACCCCCCTCTATAAATTAGTCTAATCTGTTTGCTGTTCGCCTGAAAGTATCTTGACTAAAGCCACAATGCCCCAAGCCAAAACAGCGTAGACAATAATGGCAACCAATGTCGCCGGTTCAAGAATTGCGGCAGTTTCTGCTCCGGGAGCAGTAGCCTGACGGAATATTCCACCAAAGGGCAAGATAAATATTCGGGTCACGCTATAAATGAAACCCACAAAGGCACCTCCGTAACTTGCGCCTGCTAACTTAAAGATTAAACGGAAAGCCAGGAGTATCTCTAGTATTCCGAATAGAAAATAGACTAAACGTTGCACTGTTTGGGTACCGGTTGCCCCCGCTTTAACCGAAGTCGCCGGGCTATCGTCTCGAGTCGTTACAGTTTCTCTTACAGTTTCTGTCATATTACTCACCCCCTTTTAACTATTGTTATTTTGGGCAAATATCTAATCAAAGCTTTTTCTACAAGAGGACTAAGTGTTAATTCCTCAACAATCGCCTGGGCTCTGGCGTGCTTAACAATCGAAGGGTTAATAAATAATGTAACTCGTTGTTTCACTCTAGTTGCTATACTTAATATACTACTACTGGTTGTAGTACTTGTCAACAGTAGGTAAGTCGCAGATTGTCGAGTTAGATAAATTGTAGCTGGCAGTACTGATTCAACAATTCTCCCCTTTTCTGTTTGTTAGTTCCTTTTGAAGATATAGCTGACTACGAAAAATCCGATGGCAACCAAAACCACGGCCGGCCCCGATGAAATTCCCGCCAAGGTGGCAATAAAAATACCTATTACCACGGATAAGATTCCAAAAACTATCGAGAGCATCTGGTAGCCCGCGATGGCCCTGGCCAGGTTCTTGGCTGCCGCGGCGGGGACAATCACCAGAGCTCCGGTTAAAAGCGTGCCCAAAAATTTCACTCCCAGAGCAATTACCAGACCTACCAAAAGCAGATAGATAAGGTTAATCCTGGACACTTTAATCCCTTCGGATTTGGCCAGGTCTTCGGAGACAATACCCAGGGCAAGTTTGTTGGATATCAGCTTGGTGACGACAAATATCAATAGCGACGCAGCGATTACCAAAATACCTTCAAGCCCCGTAACTTTTTCGATGTTACCGAAAAGCACTTCCAGAAGCTCCGGCTCGGGGGTAATTAAGATCCCGATTGCCAAACTTGCCGTAAAAAATATTCCCACCAAAGCCTCGGGGTAGATTTCGGACTTCTCCCCGATGTACCAGATTCCGATAACCGCAAGCCCTAGTGCCAGAAGCGCTCCGAGTATGGGATTGACCGAAAGCATCAAAGCAATTGCCATTCCGGGCAAGGCCACGTGGGAAAGGGCATCTCCCACAAGAGACATCCGCTTTAGGACCATGAATGAACCCAAATAACCGGAGGCCGCCCCCGCCAGGGCGCCGACAAACAACAAGAAAGCAAAATTAGTGTTCATGGTGTTTATATACACTTACGTCTTCGCCGTATAGCTTGGCCAGACTTTCTTTATCCACCACTTCTCTCGGAGGTCCAAAGCAAATCTTCTCTTTATTCAAACAAAGCACGCCGTCGGCATATTTATAGACAACCTGCAATTCGTGAGAAATAAATATTATGGTCAAATCCTTCTCCTTTTTCAGTCTGTCGATTAAGCTGTAGATGGTCTCTTCTGCCGAAATATCCACACCGCTGGTCGGTTCGTCAAAAAGGAGAACGTTCGGGCTTCCCAAAACAGCGGAGGCGATAAGAACTCTCTGAAGCTCTCCCCCCGAAAGAGTCCCCAGTCTGGTTTTTAAAAGTTTCGTTTTATTTTCCTTAAATCCGACTGATACAAGGGCTTCGTCTATTTTCTGATTATCCCCCTCTTTAAAACGTAAAAACTCCGCTACGGTTAAGGGGAAGTCTTTGGCGACAAACAATTTTTGGGGGACGTAACCGATTTTAACCTTGGGGGCCCAGGTAACGGTCCCCTCGTAAGGAATAAGCCCGAGTATTGCCCTGAAAAGAACCGACTTTCCGGCCCCGTTGGGTCCGATAATGGCCAAGGTGGAATCTCTCTCCACATCGAAGGATACGTCGTCAATAATCAGGTGACTATTGAATTTAACTTTTAATCCTTTTACGGATAACAATGTTTTTTCTTCCACAGAAGCTATTCCTCTTCTCCTTCTCCCGCTTCTTCCAGCTCCTCAAGATCCCACTCGAAGGCTCCTTCTGCATGAAGCCCTTGAAGAACCAATTCGTTTGCACTTAAAATATCCAGTGCGGATGTTCCTTGAGGAACCGAACCTCTGGCCGAATCCCAAACAATTTTCAGGTTATCGGCAATTTCCGTATCGTATTCTGAAGCTATTATCTGTTTGCGTAACCCTTTATAGACCTTCCTGTTCTTTTCCGTTTGTCTTACACCCCAGGGCTTTCTGCCCAGAGAGGCCATGAGTTCCGCTTTCTGCTCTTCCAGGTCGTCCTCCGTTGTAACAACCATGTCGGTTTCGGCGGCGTAGTGCAGCTTGGCATAAGTGAATGAATTCAAAAGCTCCTCCCATGCACCTTGGGCAATTTTTATTCTCATCAGCCTATCGTCCGGGTTTTCGGCCCGGGTCGCCACAAGTGCTTCCCCCAAGGCAAGTGCCTGGGTAAACCACGAAAGGTTTTCATCTACATCCTTCATGAGATTAACTACGGAGCCCAGCTTATTACCCTCCACTTTGTCGGCCCGGGTAAACTCGACGATTTGTCTGTTGATGGAGTCTACCGGTACCCGAATCTCTTCCCACTCTTTCTTTAACTGTTCCCCTTCAAGTTCAGGCAATTTGCCTGAAGACATAACGATCTCAAACCTCTGCAGTTTATCTTCCGTCTTTTTATATCCGTCCCACCAAACATAAATTTCATCAAGTTCTTCCTTTGGAAACCCGCTCCAGGATAAAACGCCGCCCAGGCTGGAATATCTCCTTTTGGCGGCTTCAACGATTTTTGAGTGTTCGGAAATTTCAGGTAATATCGGCCTTTTTGAAGATTCTGATTTTGGAGTCTCGCCTGTTTCGCCCATTCTTCCAATTATAGTATAGATAAAATCTGAATTATAGTTATCTCTCGACGGGGATTTCGACGACTTCCTCTTTTCTCTCCTTCACAAACGAGGTCCATTCATCCGCAACTCCGATGATGTTTTTCAGAGGCGCCTCGATCAGGATATCCAAAAACACTATCAAAAAGTTAAATCTGGAAAATTTATCGGACAACCAGACTCCCACATCCAATAACGGCAGACTCAAATTTGTCATCAGGTGGGACAAAAGACTTTCTTTCGGCTCGGTGACATTCAGCTCCGAGGCGGTAAACTTAACCCGGTAGGCGAATAAGAGAACCAAGGATAAGAAGATAAAGAAGATCACTCCTCCTACGAAATTAAAGCCGATCTTCTGCAGCAAATACGAAATCGCTCCGAAAATCAAAAGGAAAAGGACGCTATAGACAAAGGCAAAGGCCTTATACATTATTCCTCCCCTATTGGCTGCGGTTAGACTGAATTTGGTTTTTTCCTTGCGACCCGATACATAAACAAAGTCGGATATCTTTTCCAAAATTCTTTGGGTATTGGCTTCATTTGGTTTTTTGATAGTCAGGGCCACCAAAAAGACAAAAAGGATGGGGATAAGAACCGTGGTCAAAAGAGGCACATAGCTGATCCCTCCCAGAAAATAGTATTCGTAAGGAATTTCAATGACTATCGCAAAGAAAATCTTGGTCACAAAGATATAGATAATGCTCCGGATAATCCCCCGGGCAACCCTGTCGCTAATCTCTCCGTACTTTTCCTCACAAACGTCATAAACGGCTTCTTCCAAAACCTGGGGATTGGCAAAGACCCTGGCTGCATTCTCCACATCCTGCTCGATAACTTCTTTGAGGATTTGAAAAGCCGAAATCTGTCTTTGTACGAATCTGTAAAGTCTGGTTTGAATCGCGGGATTTAAGTCCGCACGGATGGTAGCAAAGAGATCGAAAATTTTTGGAGTATTTCCGTCGAGATCCTCGGCGCGAATATTGCTCCACTGGGGATACATGTTTTTCAGAAGATGATATGCGGTTCTGGCATCATCCGTTCTGAAAAGTCCCCGGTAAACCGCAATCGTTGTCTGGATGTCTTTTTGGGTATCATCAAGTCCGTCCCCCAACCATTGGTAGCGTTTCTTAAACCAGGCAAGGGTTGAAAGGGATAAAGCGTCGATTGAGATTAGGGACGGATCGATTGCTTCCTCAAGCTCACAGGAGGCAATCGAGATCAGCCAGTCTCTCCACCAGGCCCCTTCTTTCCTATCGTGATAACGGCTGGGGATAAGACTAAAAAACTTTAAGTATTTGGCAATTATTCCGGCTGCGGCCTCGGTACGGGACACGGGCAGATAATCGTTTCTTAAGTATCTTGCCCAGATAAGCTCCTTGATCAGGTTGTCGGCTATCTCACGCGGATTTCTTTCCACCGTCCTAAGCTGCCGCTTGAGGATGCGCTCGATGGCATTTCTTCTTAAGAGGTGCTCTTTCTTGTAGTCAACCGCGTATCTTAACCTCTCGTAAACCTGGGCAACCCCCGAGAGGGTTTCCCCCACTTTAACTTTCGGTTCCCATTGTTGGGAAGTTTCTTCCTTAATGGTCGACTGATAATATTTCAGAAGGGTCAAAGCCTCTGCGCTTAGGCTTCCTTTTACCTCCGGAGCCGTCTCCTTAACCACCTCGGCCTGATCCTGTTTCGGAGTTTCTTTCGCTTCTTCTTTGTCCTTATTCCCGGATTCGAAAATTATTCCTTGCATATTTGGGATTATATCAAACCGATTTCTTGTATATAATTTCTAATTATGCCCAAATATAAAGAGTACGCCCGCAGAATGCTAGATGCAAATAAGGATCTTTTCGCAAAGTTCAGGCTCATCCACGATAAATATTCCCTGGATACCGACGCCAACCAGGAGGAATATAACCGCATCGGGGCGGAGGTCATGCTGGTGGTTAAAGAGTGGGAAGGTAAGCTCTGCAGACAATCCGAAAAAGCCGGCTACTCAAACTACACCACCAATCTGGCGGAGAAATTTCAGGCGGAGGTCAAAAATTATTTTCCCTTAATCGACCATATTGGTCTAGTTATCAAACGCTTCGAATTAAAAAGAATTACCTTTAGCGGTTGAGTTTTCTTTTTCTGACCTCGTCCTCGTAACGCTCATACTCATCCCTTGCGTCCTTGTAACCATCCTCGTTTGCCTCAACCATCCCGGCTACCTTGGAATGGACCGTTTCTTCCCAGACGGCTCTCGACTCTCGGACTTTTGCCTCCGTATCCCAATTGGTCTCCGTTAATTTTTTTTGATAGGGAATCAACATCTCTTTTATCCTCTGCGGGGTCTCGTCTTGTTCAAGTTCCCACCTGACCCTATTCATAAATATCTCTTTGTGGGCAATTGCCTCCTCCGGCTTCATTATCTTGGCGTCAAACCAAAGCACGGCGGTACCGAAAACACCGGAGTCGTCTCCGAGTATTAGTTGCAGAACGTGCCCCCTAAGTACTTTCGCAACGTCCAGACCGCCGATTATCGGCGCATTTTGTTTTATCCTTTCCGCCACCAGTGTGGGAATTTCATAGCCCCACTCCAATTGATGGCCCGGCTGTTCTTGGGCTTCAGACATTAATAGTTATCTCCTTATAGGCAAAAACTATTTTATCAGCTGCCTTTAATGTTTGGGCATTCTCTTTGTCTCTGGCTATCGCAAAAGATTTCATTCCGGCCCTGCGTGCCGCTTCGATACCGCTGGCCGCATCCTCGATAACGATACACTCCGCGGGCATTAGTCCCAATTTATCGGCAGTGACCAGAAACAAGTCCGGGTCGGGCTTTTTAAAGTTAACCTCTTCCCCCGTGGTTACAATATCGAAATAGACGTCCAGTCTGAGTTTGTCAAAAACCTCATCGACCACCCACCAGCCGTTGGAAGTAGCCAGGGCGGTCTTGATTTCTTTTTCCCTAAGGGATGCTACAAAATCCTCAAAACCGGGTTTTAAGGTAACGCTTGAAAGACGCGACAAATACTCCTCTTGGGTTTTGTGAGCCAGCTCTTCGATGGATTTAACGGATTTGAGGTGGTATTTTTCCAAAAGAATGGGCCAGTTTTCCTTGACCCCAATCCCTCCCACCTGAGGATACTCGGAAATGTCTTTACCTCCGAGGGATTCCAACACCGCCTTAAAAGATGCGCCGTATTCGTCTTCGTTGTCCAAAACGGTTCCGTCGAGGTCAAAAATTACTGCGGCTGTTTTCATCGGGGTTTAATTTTCGTGCCTTGGGACGAATCCTCCAAAACAAATCCCGCCTCTTCTATCTCTTTTCTAACCCCGTCTGCTTCCTCAAACTTACCCTGCTCTCTTAATTGATTCCTTTTATCGAGAAGTTCTTGCACTTTTCCGGGAATCTCGACTTTGCCAACAGTGGCTTTAGCCAGCCCCAATCCCAAAACCTCATCAAAAGCGATTGCCAAATCGTATTTATCTTCCGAAGGAATATTGCTTTTAAGCATCTGCCAGACTACGGCCAGGGCCGAGGCGGTATTGATATCGTCATTTACCGATTTAACAAATTCTTCACGAAACGTTTGCGTTTTTGCATCCTTTTCGGACGAAAGAGCCGTTCTGGTCTTCTCGTCTTTCAATGCGGCGACCGCCGAACGCAGCTTTTCCAGGGCATTTTGGGCGGCTTGCAATGACTCCCAGGTAAAATTCAGGCTGTCGCGGTAGTGGGCAGAAAGAAAAAGATATCTTAAGGCCAGGGGGTCAAATCCTTTCTTTTCGACATCGGTAACCGTATAGGTATTTCCCAAACTTTTGGCCATTTTAGCCCCATCCACCTGCAAAAATTCATAATGGACCCAATATTTAACCGGTGCCTTGCCTGTCGCGGCTTCGCTTTGGGCAATCTCGTTGGTATGGTGAACCGCAACGTGATCTACTCCACCCGTATGGATATCAAAGGTCTCTCCCAAATATTTCATACTCATTGCCGAACATTCGATATGCCAACCCGGGAAGCCCGTCCCCCAGGGGCTATCCCATTCCATTTGTCTTTTTGAATCCTTGGGGCTAAATTTCCACAAGGCAAAATCGGTTGGGTTTTTCTTTCCGGCGATATCGACTCTGACCCCGGGTTTAATTCCCTCTTTTCCGCCGGCAAGGCGTCCGTAATCTTTGAGTTTTGTCGTATCGAAATAAACTCCGTCATCCGTCAGGTAGGTAAAACCGTTCTCTTCTATCTTTTTGATAAGCTCTATCTGCTCGGAAACATGTTCGGTGGCGCGGCAGAGAATGTCGGGCCTGATAACATTTAGGGCATCCGTTGAAGAGAAAAACTGCTCTTCGAAAAATCGTGCAATTTCGGCTGCGCTCTTTCCTTTTTCGGCAGCACTTTTTTCCAGCTTGTCCTCTCCCGTATCGGCATCCGAGGTCAAATGTCCCACGTCGGTAACGTTCATAACGTGCTTAACTTTAAAACCGTTTAGGGCCAGAACTCTTTTGAGAGTGTCGTCTCCGACATAACGGCGCATATTGCCGATGTGCTGATAATCATAAACAGTGGGACCGCAGGCATACATTCCGACATCAGGGGCCTTAAGCGGGGCAAACAATTCTTTCTGGCGGGAAAGGGAGTTATATAAATAAATATCAGCCACGAATCAATTGTAAATTGTTGGGGGGTAATTGTAAATTAACCCGACGGCGGCAGGGGTTTTTCGATACGGGTTTTTTGTTTTTCCGCCTGGGCCTTCTGTCCAAAACCCGGAAACCTCCTAGAGGGTTTTGCGGGGATTCCTGGTAACGCTTCGTTTTTCTGGTTCTCTTGGGCAACCACCTGGGCCCTTTCTTCTTCTTTTTGGATAAGCTCTTTTCTCCCTTTCTCTATCCGGATATCCTTCAGTTCCTCTTCAAGCGCAGCCAGCGCTCTTGCTCCCTGCGACTCGATTCGCGCCTTCTCTTCGGGCAAAAAACCAGCTTCTTTCGGCGCCGCGGTTTCCTGCGATGGCCGCTCTTCTGTTCCTGCTACCTGTTGTCCGGCCTCTTTAAGAACTTCCAGAGGCTCCCTGGCCATTTGCCTGGCTACCTGCTGGGCCAGGCTCTTGGCACTTTTGGCACTGTCGGCTACAATACCCGCCATTTAAATTTCCCTCCTTCCGGCAATCGCCTGGGAAAGTGTCGTTTCATCCGCGTATTCCAAATCCGCTCCAGTGGGAATTCCCATTCCCAACCTCGAAATAGTTAATTTCAAATTTTTCATTTTTAATTTCTTGTTCAGATACATTGCCGTTGCCTCCCCCTCCATCGTCGGATTGGTGGCAATTATGAGCTCTTTGACCCGCGATTTTTTACTCGAGACCCTGCGCAGCAAATCATCGATATATATCTCATCCGGTCCGATATTTTCCAAGGGGCTAATGCTCCCGTGCAAAACGTGATAGAGCCCCCGGTATTTGCCGGTTTTTTCGAAGGCCAAAATATCCAGCGGTTGCTCTACTACCATTATAGTGGAGACATCTCTTGAGGCTTCGGAACAGATTGGGCAGGGGTCCGTCTCCGAAACATTACGGCAAGTGCCACAAAGAACGGTGTCTTTTTTGATTCTTGAGAGGGACTGCGCGAATAAATTCAGTTCCCGCTGCGGCACATGGAGTAAATAGAAAGTCAGTCTTTGAGCCGTCTTGGGACCTATTCCGGGAAGTTTTTCGAATGCTTCGATAAGAGCCGCTATGGGCTTGGCTATCCTCATTACATTTTTCCGAGAAGGCCGGAGAGTCCACCACCCATCTCGAGCATCTTCTTGGCAGCTTCTTTTTGAACCTTCTTCATGGCCTCGTTAATCAAATCGGCCAATTCCCGCTTTTCTTCTCCGTCAATCTCGATATAGGCAATTTTCTGATCTCCGGTGACAACCACCTTCATGTTTCCTTTTTCGGTGGACTCCTTTATTTTCTCGAGTTCTTTTTGCAGCTCCATTGCCTGGGAGCGCATTTTGCGCAACTCGTTTATTTGTTTAAATTTGTCAAACATTTTTAGTTTCCGAATATCTCTTCGGCAATTTTGATTATATCTTTATCCTCTCCCTCGGTCAAAACGGTTTTTTCTTCAACCACCTGCGGTTTGGGCCTTGGCTCCTGTTCGGTTAAAGTACAGACCACTTTTATGGGTGTTCCCAATACTCCCCCGGCCACATCTTCCAAAACCCGGCGGTGCTGGGTATCTTCCAGCCTTTCTTTGTGGAAGCGGTAGTAGACGCCCAGGGTTAGCACCTTACCGTCATAGCCTATCGGTTTGGCGGCTCTTAAAAGCGCCTCGATGGAAGTATTGATGGGTTTGACCTGTGCCAAAATAGTTCTCCAGATCTCCTCGCTGATTGCCTTGAGGGTCGAACCGATGGCTGCATGTCCCACTGGGGCTTGCTCTTTAGCAGGGGCAGCCGCGGGTTCGGATGTCTTTGTTTCCGGATCCGGCCGAACAGGTTGGGGGTTTCCCTCAATATCTTCACACCACTCAACCATGGCAATCTCCAACGGCAGCTCCTCGATAATGGCATCCTTAATCTCTGACTGTGCCCTTGAAAATAGTTTTATCAGGATCAAAACATCGGCCTTGGAAAAGCTTTTTAGATTGTCGCTACCTATACCTACCTTGCCCAAAAGCGACACCCTTAAACTGGAGATTAGGGCTTCGAGTAGGTTGGATATCGTAACCCCGCGGGCCGATATCCTGGCCACCTCCTCCAGGGCAGATTTGGCATCTTTACGCCCCAGAATTTCAATTAACCCCTCGACCCCGATCGCCTTGGTCTGGAAAAGAAATTCCTCAATCGAATCCGCAGCCAGAGGTCTTTTTTCCGAAACGAGCTGCTCAAGAACCTTTACCGCATCGCGGAAGGAGCCCCCCGCCCCAGAGGCAATTTTGGCCAGTCCGTCCGGCTTTATTTTTATCTTTTCTCCCTTAACCACCCGGGAAAGAGATCTGACAATCTCTTCGGTCGTGGCTTTACGGAAGGCAATATTGGTTGTTCGGGAACGGATGGTTTCGATAAGTTTTTCGGGATTGGTGGTTGCCAGGATAAACATCACGTGTTCGGGAGGCTCCTCCAGGGTTTTCAAAAGCGCATTTGAGGCCTCAACGGTCATCATGTGAACCTCATCGATGATATAAACTTTCTTGTTGGCCTTGGCGGGGGCAAGCTTAACCGCATCCCTTAAACTCCTGACATCCTCTATGCCTCTATGGCTGGCCGCGTCCAACTCGACCACATCGATATTGGCTCCCCGGTTGATGGAGGTACACTCTTCGCATTTGTTGCAGGGGGCAGATTTTGGCTTTTTGCAATTTACGATTTTGGCAATAATTCTTGCGGCTGAAGTTTTACCCGTTCCTTTGGGTCCCGAAAAAAGGAAGGCGTGGGGAATCTTGCCGGCTTTAACGATACGCCCGAGGCTTTCCCTGACCTCGGCAATATCCAGCTCCTCTATCCTCTGGGGTCTGTATTTTCTGTAATAAGTAATCATTCGTGATGTACTCCCATCAAATGCAGTGCGGAGTGAACCGCCAATTCAATCACAACTTCGTCAATCAACTTGCCCTCTTTCTTGGCCGTGGCCACAACCCGCGGATAACAAATAACTATCTCTCCCAAGTGTATCAACCCGTCCGGTGGGTATATAAATTTACCCCTTACTTCCTCCTGGGTAAAGGACAAAACATCATGGGCCACGCGCGAGGACTCCTTGAGATACTTTTTTCCCAGCGAGAGCATTCTCGCCTCCCCCACGATTGCGACCGAGACCTCCGCATCGGATACGATTCCCTGGCCCTTGAAGAAATCTTTTAATGCCGCTCTTAATTTGCTTGTGCTGACGGGGTAGCTGCTTTGTTTTTTAACATTGATCTTAATCATGGATGACTAATTGGTGTTGCATTAACGGTTTATAAATTAGATAGTTTTTGTTTGACCATCTCCGAGACTTTTGTCCCGTCGGCCCGCCCGGCGACCTTCGCCATAGCCGCCCCCATCACCTTGCCCATTTCGGCAATTGAGGTTGCTCCGGTTTGGGATATGGCCTCGGTGACAATGGCTTCGATTTCATTATCCGGCATTTGGGCCGGTAGCCATGCGGAAAGAATTTCCAATTCCTTTCTTTCTTTGTCGGCCCGGTCCTGGGCTCCGGCTTTTTCGTAAGCCTCTATCGCCTCTTTCCTTTTTTTGGCTTCGCGCCCGACCACCACCAGCTCCTCTTCCTCGGAAAGCTTGTGCTGCTTGGCAATAAATTCGTAATTGAGGGCGGAGGATAAAAGACGCAGGGTAGACAACCTTATTTCGTCCCTGGCTTTGAGGGCTTCGGCAATTTGTTTAGTAATGGTATCTGCAATCATAATTCCCTCTCCATAAGCACTTCCCCAAGAAAGTGAACGTGCATGTGTTGAACCATGGCTGCGGCTCCGGCGTTGTGCACTAACCTGAAACCCGTCATTTTCTTCTCTTTGGCAAGCTCTACGGCGAGAGAGCGTATCTCTTCCCAGATATCCCCATCCGCCTCGGTAATGTCGCGGTAATGTTTCTTGGGAACCAAAAGCAAATGGACTGGAGCTTTTGGGAATTTATCTTTGAAAACGACTATTTTTTCGCTTTCTTTTTCTATCTCGGCAGGAACCTTTCCCGAGATTATATTGCAAAAGATGCAGTCTTTCACGGCATCAGTATAGTAACTTCTTTACTCTCCGACAAGGACCACAAACGTCTAAAGAAGCGAGAATATGGTCTTGGCAATCTTGTCCGGGTTGTGTCTGAAAAAGGTTGTGGTGTCCACAAACTGACCTGAGACAATCTTGTACGGCCGCTTGCTTCTGGCGATATCGTTGACAACCGGGATAGAACCGTAGCGCTTGTACCAGGAGCTTATTTTGGTTTTAGATCCGTTGACACGCCGGTTGACGATGACATAGCCAAGGCTATTGGCCGAATCGGACAGATATTCTTGGATAACATTTACGAAATCCGAAGCCTTAAATCCGTCCGATTCTCCCCGTTTGGTCATCAGGTTAACAACGTATACCAGCTTGGCTTTGGATTTTTTGATGGCCCGGGTTACCCCTTTGACCAAAACGGTAGGAACCAAACTCGAATACAAGTCTCCCGGCCCGAGAACAATCAGGTCGGCTTCTTTTAAAGCTTTTGCCGCTCCCTTGAATACTTTAGCCTTGGGTGTTAAGAAAACAGTTTTAATAGGGACTTCGGGCTTAATGTTCCTCATGTCGATGTTTGTCTCCCCAAAGACCCGGGTACCATCTCTTAAAATTGCAACCAGGTTGGTTTTGTCCAAAGTCACGGGGTAAATATTTCCCGATGCGTTTAAGATTCTTGAAGCCTCTTCTATCGCCTTATCCATGCTTCCGGTTATCTGGGTGAGGGCGGCCAGGAGGATGTTGCCGAGGGAGTGGCCGGCCAGGGTTTTGCCGTCCTCAAAGCGAAAATCGAAAACCTCCTCCAAGGTTTTTCTGGCAAAAGGCAAATCCGATAAGGCCAAAATAGCCCTTCTGACGTCACCGGGAGGAAGAATCCCCAACTCTTTGCGCAGCCTACCCGTGGAGCCTCCGGAATCGCACATGGAGATTACGGCCGAAATATCAACGGGGTATTTTTTGAGGCCCATAAGAACCTGGTAGGTTCCGGTCCCCCCACCAACCACAACTATCTTTTTCCTTTTCACCAGAGGCTCGATATTACAACCTTTTGGTCAGTTCTTCAAATGTGACAAGCTCGGTCTTGTCACCATCCCTCTTTTTGAGCTCGATTTTGTCTCCCGTTTTGTCAGAAACAACTGTCCTGACCGGAATTCCGATCAAATCCGCGTCGGCAAATTTTTCTCCTGCTCCGACCTCTCTGTCGTCCCAAAGAACCTCTATCCCCGCCTTTTGAAGATCTTCATAAACTTTCTTTGCGTTCTTAGCTCCGGGTAGTTCAATCAAATGAACTGCGAATGGGGCCAGGGTCTTATTCCAGATTATTCCCTTCTCGTCGTGGGAGACCTCGACCCATGCTCCCATGGTTCTGGTCGGACCTATCCCGTAGCTGGCAAACCAGACGGGTTTTTTCATTCCCTTTTCGTCCGCATAGTAGACTCTCATTCTCTCCGCATACCAGGTCCCCAGAGGAAAAATATTACCAACCTCGATGGCACTCGAGGTCAGCACTTTACCTTTCTTGCAAGAAGGACAAGCCTCCCCCGCCTTTCCGCCAAATATTTCTTTGTTCTCTCCCCAATCGCAGCTGTCGCAGTAAAAGATGGTATCCTCTCCTCCTTTTGCCAATACTTGAAACTCGTGGGTCCTTCTGTCGGTAAAAACTCCGCCGCCTGTCTCTATCACCCTAAAGTCAAAACCTAATCTGGTGAATATTTTCTTGTAGGCGTCTTTCACTTTCTCGTAATAGCTAAGCATGTCGGCCTCGGAAACGTGGGCGGAATAAAGATCCTTCATCAAAAACTCCCTGCCCCTGAGAATTCCCGAGCGGGCCCGCGGTTCATTTCTGAATTTGGTGGAGAAATGATAAACGGCAACGGGAAGGTCGGCGTAGCTTTTGATATTTTTCCTTAAAAGGTCCATGACTATCTCTTCGTGGGTAAAAGAAAGGGCGAATTCCTTGCCCCTGGCGTCCATAAACTGATACATAACCTCCTTGGCCTTATCCCACCTGCCGGTTTCGTTCCAAATATTCTTCGGATGCAAAAGAGGCATGAGCATTTCCTGCCCACCGACGGCATTCATTTCCTCCCGAACAACCTGAATGATTTTGGCAACAACCCGATAACCCAACGGTAATAGCGTCCAGGAACCTGCCATCAACTGGTCGATAAAGCCTGCCCTGACCAGAAGTTTATGGTTAACACTCTCCGCTTCTTTGGGGGCTTCTCTTAAGGTCTTGGGGAATAATTGTGATTGCAACATTGATTTACATTAAGATTCCCGAATATTCAGGCTCGGCTCATTTTATCACCGATTCTACAAACTTAGAAATGGATCCGGCCGCAATCAGCTTTTGGATATCCCGTGCGGTAACGGCCAAAAGCAGGATAATAAGAATAATCATCCCCACGGTATGGACTACCGCCTCAACTTTCGGCAGCACCTTTTTGCCGATCACGGATTCAATGGCGATAAAGGCCAGCCTGCCTCCGTCGAGGGCCGGGAAAGGCAGAATATTAAGTATCGCCAGATTGACCGAAAGGATCCCCACGAAACTGATAAGCTGGAGGATTCCGCCTTTGGCGGCCTGGGTGGTGATTGCAAAAATGCCTACCGGGCCGGAGATTTCTTTGGGTCCCACACCTGATGCCAGGTCTCTAAACACTTTTACAAAGCCGTCGATGACAATCTTTCCCCAGATCAGAGCTTCCTTAAATCCGTAATAGACTCCGACAAAAGGTCTTTGCCAGACGGGAGGGTAATATAATTCGGTTGTCGTAATTACCACCCCCAACGGACCTTCGTTCTCGGGGGGGCTCTCCCGCGGAGTGATGGTTATCTTCTTCAAAGGGGTCCCTTCTCTTTCTATTTCAAGAGTCACCTTTTTGCCTTTTTTCTCCTCGATAAGGTTCACAAAGGAATCGTTTGAGGCGACCTCTTTTTTGTCAATCGTTTTGACGATATCCCCGACCAGTATCCCCGCTGTCTGGGCCGGAGATCCCGGGTCCACTTCGACGATTTTTACATTATTGGTTTCTTTGGGAATTCCCAAGAACGAATAAACAACGGCGAAAGCCACAACCGCCAGAAGAAAATTCATAATCACCCCCGCAACCACAATCCCCGTCCTGACCTTTTTGCTTTTATTCAGAAATGCCCTTCTGGGGTGGATTATCCCTTCTTCGCTTGACTCGCCGTGAAGTCTGACAAATCCCCCGAAAGGAAGCGCATTAATAGAATATATCGTTTCGCCGATTTTTTTGCCGAAAAGCCGGGGGGGAATGCCAAATCCGAATTCCTCAACCCAGACACCGGAGCGGCGGGCCACAATAAAATGGCCCAGCTCGTGGACCATGACCAAAATGGAAAGAACGGCCAAGAAAACCAGAATCGAGATTATCATGCAAAGATTAGTATATCAGAGCGAAAGAAGCTCTTGTTTCTTTTTCTCGCCCATCTCGTCGATTATTTTTATATTCTCGTCCGTAATTTCCTGGAGCAGTTTTTCCTGGGCAAATTTTTCATCCTCGGTTAAGGTCTTTTCCTCAAACTTCTGCTTGATATCGTGCATCCCTTCTCCCCGGATTTGCCTCACCATAATCCGTCCGTTTTCGAGCTTGGTGGAAAGAAGTTTGGTGTAGGCTTCCCTGTCCTCGGTCGTTAAAGGGGGGAAACTAATCCTAATTATCTCTCCGTCAATCATCGGGTTCATGCCAATGTTCGCCGCAGCTATTCCCTGACGGATCTCTCCGATTACACTCTTGTCCCAAGGATCAATAACCAAAGTTTGCGTATCCGGTGCGCTGATTGTTCCCAGCTCCTGAACCTTGAGTTTTTGGGTTCCGCCGTAGACGGCAAGGGTCAACCCCTCAACTAGAGCCGGGGTGGCGCGGCCTGTTCTGAGCCCGGCGATGTCGGAGGCCATAAGCTCCACAACCTGTTTCATTCGCGAGCGAATTGAAGACTCGTCCATTAAGAACTATTCTTTTCCCAATTCTATCTTAAATATTCTGCCGATGCGAATATTTTCTCCGGTTTTGGCAATAACTTCTTTTACCAAATCCCCAACCTTTTTGGAAGGATCCTTGATAAATTCCTGCTCAGAAAGTTCTTTGGCGTCTTTGGCCTCCATCGAGGCAACCTGAAGAGCCAGATTGTGGGCCAGCTCGCGGAAAAGCTCGTTTCTGGCAACAAAGTCGGTCTCGCAAAAAAGCTCTACAACCGAGGCCACTTTTCCGGAATGGTGGACATAGGACTCAACTACCCCCTGCGAGGTTTCCCTGTCCTCCCTTTTGGAGGCTTTCTCGAAGCCCTCTTCCCTCAAGATAGTAAATGCCTTCTTTGTATCTCCCCCAACCTCCTCCAATACCTTTTTAACCCTGATAACGGGTGCTCCGGTTTCCTCTCTTAATTTCCTGATGGCGTCAATGTCTATTTTCATTTTGCCTCCTTGACCGGCTTGATCTTTTTTTGACCCGCAATAATTGCATCTTTAACCAGATCCATAACATAGTCAAGGGCTTTTGAAGCGTCATCGTTCATGGGTATGGGATAATCGATGAGGGTCGGATCGGCATTGGTATCGACAATACCCACGGTTCCGATCTTGGCCTTGGTGGCTTCTCTGACAGCTCCCTTTTCCTTGTGGGTATCCACGATAAAAAGGATGTCGGGTAATTTTTCCAACTGCGTAATCCCTCCCAAAAACCGATCCATCCTGGCGATATCCCGTTCGATAAGCAGCCTTTCCTTCTTGGTAAATTTGGCATAATCTCCGGCAGCCATCTTGACCTTCATGTCGGCCAGCTTATCTATCGTCCTTTTGATCTGCTCGAAATTGCTCAGCGTTCCCCCGAGCCAACGCTCAGAAACATAGGGACATCCCGTCTCTTTACCAACCTCGATTATCTTGTCCTTAACCTGCTTTTTGGTACCCAGAAGCAGAATGACCTTGCCCTCGGCGGAGGCTTTGGTCAATACTTCGAGAGCCTCCTCAAGAGCAATCTTGGTCTTCGGTAAATCGAAAATATGGATTCCCTCCTCAACCCCGTAAAGGTAGGAAGACATTTTGGGATTCCAACGCCTGGCTTGGTGCCCGAAATGGGCCCCTGCCTCAAGAAGTTTTTCCAACGAAATTTTACTTGTCATGAATTTTTCTGTCTCCTTTGCCCGCCATCAGTCGGAAGAATCCAGGAGACGTGACTGATGTGTGTCAGGGGTATTGTAGCAAAGCTATTTAATCCCCGCAAGTGCGCGCTTATTTATCTTGACGTTTTCCAAGGCCGATTTGGCTGCAGACTGGGAAAGAAAAAGCGCCGATTTCGCATCTGAGACCGCATTTTTGTTTCCGATTACAACCATTCTGGCTGCCATTTTCTCAACTTGGTTGGCAAGTTTTATGACATCTGAAGGAACATCGGTGGCTCTCATCAGAGCCGTTTTTATTCTCTTTTTATCCTTGGCCCCGTACCCGGCAACTACACTGTTATATGCGGTAACATCTTCATCCGCCAGAACAACAAGAATCTTTCCCGCTTTGGCCGCTTTAGTTTTTATAGTCCTTATCTCTTTTTGATTTTTTTCGTATCCCGTCTTTCCCAAGGTCAAACCCGCAACCATTTCGACCAGAGATGCTGCCATCGCAGCTGTAAGTGCCGCAGTCGCACCTCCTCCTGGGGTCGCGGAAGAAGAGGAGAGATCATCCAGAAATTGTTCTATTTTCTGATTTTTTATTTTATTCATATAATCGTTTTTCCAACACCTGATCTGCCTGAAAATTCTTGGTTTTGAATGTGGCGGCTATCGCTTTAACCACCGAGGCAAGCGGAACCATTCCGTAGATTTCCGAACTTTTTATTCCCACTTTGAATTTCCTGGCTTCTTTTTCGATGGCTCTATAGGCCTCGTCGAAATTGGTTTTTTCGAAATCCACCAAATTCATGGAAATTTGTGCATACCCTTCCACCTTAAATCCTAACGCTTTTACTTTGGGAAGTCCTCCGTTTTTCTCCCGGATGCGGGAGGCGATTTTTTTGGCAATGGCGATGTCGTGTGTATCCAGATTTACGTTAAAGGCCACCAGATATTTTCTGGCTCCAACAACAACCGCCCCGGCCGTAGGATGAAGTTTGGCAGGTCCATAATCGGGAATTCTTTCGGGATTGGTCCTAATTTCCGTAAGTAAACCCTCGTATTCCCCCTCCCTGACATCCGCGAGGTTAACCCTGGTCTTCTTTCTGGCTGCTGATTCGTATAAGTAAACCGGTATTTTAAGCTCCTTGGCAATCTTCCTGCCCAGTTTATTGGCCAGAGCCACGCACTCCTTAAGGGTTGTCCCCGCAACCGGAACAAAAGGGACTACATCCGTTGCCCCGATTCTGGGATGTTCCCCTTTGTGTTTCTTCATATCGATAAGGGCAGTTGCGGTTTTAATGGTCGCAAAGACCGCCCTAAATACCGGTTCGGGAGCACCGACAATGGTTATCAGGGAACGGTTATGGGATCTGTCCCATTCAACGTCCAAAACCTCCACTCCACGAATTTTCCTGGCAGCGGAGGCGATTTTTTGGATAACGGCCACCCGCCTGCCCTCGGAAAAATTCGGCACGCACTCGATTAGCTTTTGCATAAGATGGGGGTATTATAGCTTAACCCCGTGCCTCTTTGCGAATGTTTGGAGCTTCGATAAAGCCTGCGACAATCAGCTTTTCCCGAACGACGCTTAAGGTTACGCCCGTAACCTCCTCCAACGGTTGTGAAGCGTCGACAATACACCACCTGCGTCTCCCCTCACTAGTTTCGGCCCTGGATAGATCTAGGTATCCTATCCTTACTTTTCTGTGGAATTCCAACTCCAGGGAATCAAGTCTGTCGTTTTCCCTCTGTTTTTTCCGCGTTAGGGCTATCTCCGGGTCAATATCGAAAAGGAGCGTTAAATCGGGCTGAAGATTATCGGTAGTCCAGTGGTTAAGCCCCTTAACCCAAGCCGTTCCCAGATCCCGGGCGAAACCCTGATAGGCGACACTCGAATCCCCATACCGGTCCAAAATCATTATCTTGCCCTCTACCAATCCGGGCCTGATTATTTCCTCGACTATCTGTGCACGGGCCGCTTCAAAAAGTAAAAGCTCCGTCTTAATACTCATACTGCTCAAGCTTTTGTCTTTTAAGATATCCCTAATCTTTTCCCCCACCTCTGTTCCTCCGGGCTCCCGCAAGAATCTGACGGGGAGTCCCAGCTTTTGCAAATACAGATAGAGAACCTCTCCTACCGAGGATTTACCCGAACCTTCCCCTCCTTCAAGCGTAATAAAATATCCGCTTCTCATCTTCTTTGTAAAGCCTTCTGGTCCGTACTTAAACCTGGAGTAATGTCGTAACTCCTAACCGGAGGTCTGTGTTTTAATATCGCTTCCGGGATAAGCAAGTCTTTGGCCGGGTTGGATGGACCCCCCAGAGGGCCCACCAGGTGATATCTGGCAAGGTGAAGAAATTCCTGAAGCAGGGCTTCTTTGGCTACTTCATCGTTTTCGAACGCCCAAAAATTGAATCGGTCCCCGTTAATTACGGCTATTTTCATTTTACCGAGGTTTCTTGCGACCCATATTTCGTGGAATTTCCAAAGTTTCTTCCAATAGGAGGATTTCTCGTTTAACTCAACAGCCCTCCCCGGCTCTTTCTCTGCCCTCTTCTGAATTCTTAAGAGGGTGTTGGCAAGGCTGATTCTCATATAAATCACCAAATCCGGTACGGGAAAAGTGTCAACAGAGACTAGGCCTTTATAGAATTCCTCGTAGTACCTGTATTCGGAGTTCCTCCCCATTCTTGCGCGGGCATACAAGGCATCTTGCCAGATTGGGGGTTGAGAAATTACCGGCCCCTGGGCCAGCAGCTCTTTGATCCCCGGAACGCCTACCGCAGCACTTCCGTGTGTTTGTTGCCACTTGTTAAAAAGGAAAATACTTTGCATAGCAAAGGAGTACCTTTGGGGATCTTCATAGTATCTGGTAAAGAGGGCCTCGTCCTCCACTTTCAGTTCGGGAACGTGGGTAAAACCCAGCCTATCGCTCACAACTTCAGCGAGGGTACTTTTTCCGGAAGCGGGTACTCCCATTACTACGATCCAGAGATTCCTTTTTGGCTGTTCAGGTGAATCCAAGCCATCTTTCCCGAGTAATCTCTCGCTGTTCATTTTTAGACTTTCGGATAAGGTGTTGTTATTGCGTGTGTGCCGTCGGGAAGATGAACCGGCGTGAAATCGCCGAAAAGAATAGGCGAAACCGTCACCAAACATCTCCAAATATCAAAAGCCACCCTTCTTATCTCGACCGCCGCATGTTCACTGGCCCTCATATTTACGATGTGTCTCCACGCCCTGACGTTGGCGGTTACAACAATAGGGGCTTCGGTCTCGTTGGGAAGACAACTTCTTGCAGCCTGTTGTACCTTTTTTCGCAAATCTGTTTTGGTCTCACCCGTTAATATCACTCCTCCCTGCTGTTGAAGTTCTATCAGCCTTTGGATCCTGGCTTCATACTCCTCACCCGCTTTATCTACCCAATCCTCAAACATTTTATGAAGTACTCCGTCCCCTTGATACTCTTCCCCCTCCACAAACCTTAATGTCGCCCCCGATACGTATCTCTGGCTGACCTGAGAATATCCCGCACCCGCACGGTGTCGAACCAGCTCGTGTGTAAATGCCCTCGAAGCCCCGTAGACCAGAAAACTAAAATTCGCATGCTCCAATATCGAACCGTGTCCGGAAGATTTCGCTCCGTCAAAATATTTCCAAGCATCCGCATTCATGCTTCTTTTTGGACCAAAACTCATATAGCAAAGTTGTCCGGCCGTCTTGCAAAGGTTTTCGGCAGGAGGAAGCGGCGTAGGATCTTCAAGATACTCGATAAATTTGTATTCAGGGGGAAATCCTTTTAAAAAACCCTTAAGCCCGCGAAGATCAACGTGAGGTACTGATAGTAGCGCCAAACCGGGGTGTTTTAAGTATGGTGTCCCTTTTTGAGAGAAAAAAACTTCTGAATCAACAACCGGAAGATATCCTTCACTGGTCTCAACCGAATATTTTTCTAAACCAGCATCTCTTTCCAACATTCTAATGTCTTTGTGGTTTTATCAAGTAGAAGGAGGGTCTGTCAATACGCAAACTAATTGGATTTATCCGCTATATTTTGTGTCTTTTCCTGTTTCGGATTTCTCCAGCTGGCAAAATCGCAATCCGGATAGCGGGAACAGCCGTAGAACTTCTTTCCCTTAAAAGTCTTCTTCACAATTACATCCCCTTTCTCACATTTGGGACATTTCATTCCGACTTTCTCAATGTATTTTTCGGTATAATCGCAATCCGGAAAACGGGAGCAGGAAATAAACTTTCCGAATCTGCCGATTCTGATAACGAGCTCCCCTTCCGTGCATTTCGGGCATTTCTTACCGAGTTTTTCAACTTCAATCTTTACCCTTTTACTCCCCTTCTCGACAATTTCCAAAGTTTTTGCAAAAGGGCTCCAGAATTTCTTTATCGGTCCGGTCCATTCGGCCTTTCCGTCGGCTATCTTATCCAGACTGTCTTCCATCTCGGCGGTAAACTGATAATCGAATACGTCCGGAAAATGTTCCATCAGAAAATCGTTGACCGCAACTCCGATGGTTGTCGGGGTAAACTTGCCTTCGTCCTTTTCGACATAATTCCTGATTTGAATTGTTGAGATTATCGGTGCATAAGTAGAAGGCCGCCCGATACCCAGCTTCTCGAGGGTTTTGATTAGTGATGCTTCGTTGAATCTTGCCGGCGGCTCGGTAAACTTCTGCAGCGGGTTCACTTTAATCAATTGAAGTGCTTCGTCTTTTTCCACCTCGGGTAAAACAACTGTATCTTCTTCCGCAACTTTGCCTGCCGGAAGAACTTTCCTCCAACCGTCGAATTTCATGGTTTGACCGGTGGTTCTTAAGAGATAATCTGCAGCGGTTTTCCCAACATTCTTTTTAGCCGCAACATCAATCGTGGTTTCGTCATAGACACTCGAGCTCATTTGACAGGCCACGAACCTTTTCCAGATAAGCCCATATAGGGTTTCTTCGTCCTTGGCATATTTGGATTTCGATTTGAAGTCAGCCCCAATATTTGTCGGACGGATGGCCTCATGCGCTTCTTGGGCAACCTTGGATGTGGTTTTATAAAGTCTGGGGCTTGGAGGTAGGTAGTTCTCGCCGTATTCGCTCTTGATATAGTCGCGCAGTTTTTTAACCGCACCCTCGGCAATGTGGGCCGAGTCCGTTCGGTGATAGGTAATCAGTCCCTGCTCGTATAAATGTTGGGCAATGGACATCGTTCTTTTCGCCGACCAGCCGAAGATTCTGGCCCCCGCCTGGGTCATGGTTGAAGTCGTAAACGGCGCGTAGGGATTTTTGACAACTTCTTTCTTGACGATATCGTCGACTTTGTATTTGGATTTGTCCAAATCCGCGACAATAGTCTTGGCTTCGGCTGCGTTTTTAACCGTAGCGGGTTTGTCGCCAATTTTGGCAAGCTTTACAGCAAAAGGCTTGGCGCCTTTGCCTTTAACCTCGACTGTTATTTCCCAATACTCTTCGGATTTAAACTTCTTTATCTCCCTTTCTTTCTCAACAATCAACCTCACGGCAACCGTCTGCACCCTGCCCGCGGAAAGACCCCTTCTGACTTTTCTCCACAAAAGCGGTGAGAGTTTATAACCGACCAGTCTGTCCAGTACCCTGCGGGCAATCTGGGCATCAACCAGGTTATGGTCGATGTCCCTCGGTGCCCCGATGGCCTCCTCAACGGCGTCTTTGGTAATTTCGTGGAATACAATTCTGACGGTCTTGGAGTTACCCACTATTTCTTTGACATGGGCGGCAATTGCTTCTCCCTCCCGGTCCGGGTCTGTAGCCAAAAATATTTTTTCGGCTTTTTTGGCTTCTTTTTTAATCAGCTCTACCGCATCTTTGCTTTTCTCGACGGGGACATAAGTCGGAGCGAAATCCTTGGCGGTATCTATCCCCAATTCGCTTTTCGGCAAATCCATGACGTGTCCCCGGGTGGCCTCGACGGAATAGCCGTTCCCCAAAAACCGGGCAAGAGTTTGCGCCTTTGTCGGTGACTCAACAATGATTAGCTGCATCAAGATACTCTATTACTTCCTCTGGCGTCTTTGCAACAGTCGCTCCTTGATCTATCAACCAATCGGTTGC
Organism: Candidatus Woesebacteria bacterium RBG_13_46_13; assembly: GCA_001791995.1. GTDB lineage: Bacteria > Patescibacteriota > Microgenomatia > UBA8517 > UBA8517 > RBG-13-46-13. The sequence goes on along the minus strand of MGFR01000002.1, from coordinate 70,555 downwards.
TTCAGAGCCGGGAATTGCAAAAACATCTTTCCCGTCATTGGCTGCCCAGGAAGCGGTTGAAAGTGTACCACTTCTTCTTGCTCCCTCAATCACCAAAACCGCTTTTGCAAGACCAACTATAATTCTGTTTCTTGCCAAGAAGTTTTTTCCGAATGGTTTTGTCCCTTTGGGGAAAGCAGAAACAACGGCTCCCGATTTGGCTATCCTCCCGGCAAGATCCTTGTTGCTATAAGGATAGATAATATCTATCCCGGATCCCAATACCGCAATCGTTCTTCCTCCGGCCCTAAGGGCCGCCTCGTGGGCCGCGGTGTCTATCCCTATCGCCAGACCGGATACTATCGTATATCCCGCCTTTGCTAATTTGTCTACGAATTTAGCCGTCAGCCTTCTTCCCCTTGGGGACATCTTTCTTGCCCCGACAACAGCAATCGCGTTTGCGTCGGACTTTAATATTTTTCCCAGGACAGAAAGTTTCCTCATGGATGAAACCAATAATCAAAAATCTCTCTCGCCAAAGGACCGGCAACTTTAGAGCCCTCTCCGGACCTCTCAATCATAACAGTTGCCGAAATCTCGGGGAACTCGGTTGGCGCAAAAACGTTAAACCACGCGTGTGTTTTCCCGTCTTCGTTTGTCTCGGCAGTTCCGGTCTTGCAACCAACCTGCGGGGTAAAATCAAAGAATGTATAGCCGGTTCCGCCTGTACTGCAGGCCTGCATCATTCCCTCCTTAACAAGCTCGACCTTCTTCTCTTCAAGTTTCAAATTGGTACAGCGGGGGTTCTGCGCAATTCCTAATTCGCAAAGCGCTCCGCCGTTAGCAATTGCCAAAAGCGCCCGATGGAGCCCGACAACGGTCAGGGCCAAGTCCCCCTGTCCGATGGATAAATGGTAAGTATTGCCCAAAAACCATTGTTCTCCTTTTACCTTAAGCTTCCATGCGGGAGACGGAATTAAATTTTGAATTTCACCCGGGATGTCAATGTTTACCCCTGCCGTCAATCCCATCTTTTCCATCCAATAAACCAATTTGTCGATTCCGACTATTTCTCCGAGTTTGTAAAAAAAGGTGTCCGTAGAGCGGGCAATTGCACGAACCAGTCCAATCTTTCCCTCTGTCCCGCCATATTGGTTAAAGTACCAGTTGGTGTAGGAGAAGCTGCCGTAGGCAGAATCGACGGTAATTTTACCCGTATCTTCATAGGTATAATTTTCATCTATCTTCCCTTCCTCAAGGGCAGCAATGGCAACAACCGGTTTGAAAACCGAGCCTGGATGGTACTGACCCCCTATCGCTCGATTAAAAAGAGGAAGATTGGGGTCGGTAAGGACCTCGCCAGGATTTTTCGGATTAAAGGAGGGGGACGAATAAAGAGCCAAAACCTGACCTGTCCCGTCCGTAACAACCGCCGCCCCGGATTTTCCGTTAAGAGTCTGGGCTACCTTTTTCTGAAGACCAAACTGGATTGAGGTTTTCAAGTCGTGCCCTGCGGTCGGCTCTCTCCTGCCTAAAACCCTGACCTTATTCCCCTGGGTATCCACCTCAACCAATTCTTCTCCTTCGATTCCTGCCAGAGTACATTCGTACTCCTGCTCCAATCCGCTTCTTCCTATAAGCTGACCGGGGTGTCTCGGTCCCTTCTCGGGACATTGCGGATTAATCTTGTCCACCTCCTCCGGAGCCACTTCTCCCAAATATCCACCGACGTGGGCGAAGGCCTGACCCAAGGGATAATCCCTTTTCCATTCGCTGACAACATCTTCCGGCGAAGCTCCGGAAATATCTTCAACTTTTGAATACCCCGAGTTCTTATCAAACACTATTTTTCTTTTGACCTCGATACTGCCCGCCAAAACTTCTCCGCCCCTTGCCAATATTTTTCCCCGGGCCGCGGTTATGGGAATCCTGCGAATCCTGTTGCCTTCGGCTATGGAGCGAAAGTAATTGCCTTTGATAACTTGAAGTTCAAAAAGCCGGCCGATAAGAAGCAGAAACCCCAGTATTAAAATCCCTCTCAAAAACCAGGATAACCAACTCTGATTTCTTGTGGCAGAAAGAGTTTCCATTTAAAGCCCCCGGGTGACCCTCATCTTGGCCAATAGCCTGGCATCTTCCAAGACCTTTCCGCAGCCTCTAACAACGCAGGTTAAAGGGTCATCCGCTATCCAAACCGGCATCTTGGTTGCTTCCGATATCACCCTGTCTATCCCCGGCAAAAGTGAGCCGCCTCCGGCCAAAATAATTCCCCGCTCCATAATATCAGAAATAAGCTCCGGCGGGGTCTCTTCGATGGTATCGGAAATACTGCCGATAATCTCCTGGATGGTGGGAGTCAGGGCCTCCCTCACCTCGCTACTGGCCAACTTCACTGATTTGGGCAGTCCGTTTTCCAAATCCCTGCCCCGAACCACAGCAAACTTATCCTTGCCGGAGATGGCCGAGCCGATCCCGATCTTGACCTCTTCCGCCGACGGTTGCCCTATAAGTAACGAGTATTTAAGCCGGACATAGTTGATTATCGCCTCATCCATTTCATCCCCGGCAACCCTTATCGAGCGGCCCAAGACAATCCCCCCCAAAGAAATGACCGCAATCTCGCTGGTCCCCCCGCCGATATCGACTACAAAAACCCCTCCCGGATCTTCGATGGGTAGAGCCGCCCCGATGGCCGCAGCCATGGGTTCTTCAATCAGATGCGCCTCCCTGGCTCCAGCCGCAACCGCCGCATCCGCCACCGCCCGCCTCTCCACTTCGGTCACCCCCGAGGGAATCCCGATAACGATTCTGGGCCGGGGAATTTTGGGAATAACGCTTCCCGATTCGTGGACTCTTTTAATGTAGTAGGTCAGCATCGCGGCCGTTGCATCAAAGTCGGCAATAACCCCGTCCCTTAAGGGCCTGATGGTTTCTATCATGGCGGGAGTTCGACCCAACATTCTTTTGGCCGAAGTCCCGATGGCCAGGATTTCTTTGGTTTTTTTGTGTCTGGCAACCGCAGAGGGCTCCCTAATGACAATCCCCTTGCCTTTGACATAGACCAAGGTATTGGCTGTTCCTAAGTCGATTCCGACATCGTGGGAGAATAACCCGAATAATCTATTTACCAATGGAAGTCTCATATATCGTCAGTTTGTTAGGCAAGGCAAGGATATCTTTTGGCAAAGTTCATTGCAAGGCTCAAAAATGTATAGTAAATTGTTTGAAATGGGTCAAGTGCTTGAAAGGGCTATTTTTCTCTTGGTAAGAATCCTTTTGTTCTTTATCCCGATAATTCTGCTGCCGTATACTTCAGAACTTTTTGAATTCAACAAGATAGTAGCGGTTTATATTCTGACAAGCCTAATCGTTGCCGCATGGTTGGCCAAAATGCTACTGGCCAAGAAAATCATATTCCGTCGCACAATATTAGACATTCCTCTGTTGTTGTTCCTCTTCTCCCAACTTGTTTCGACAATTTTTTCGTTTGACGCCCGGACCTCCTTCCTGGGTTATTACTCAAGGTTCAACGGAGGGCTGGCCTCGAGTATCTCCTGCTCGCTTTTGTATTGGGCCTGGGTCTCAAACATTGATGCCAAAAAAACACTCTCTGCCCTGCGTTTTCTCTTGGTTTCGGCTTTTTTGGTAAGCGTCTACGGAATTTTGGAACATTTCGGAATAGATAAAGATATTTGGGTCCAGGATGTTGCCCAAAGGGTCTTTTCTACCCTGGGGCAACCCAACTGGCTGGCGGCCTGGCTGGTGGCCCTTATCCCTCTGACCTGGGCCTTTATTCTTAAGGAGAAAGGTAAAAAAGTTTGGTTCTTTCTGGCTCTTTCAGTAATATTTTTTCTGACGCTGCTTTTTACCAAATCACGCTCCGGCCTGATCGGGTTTGCGGCAGCTTCTTTGGCCTTCTGGCCCTTTGTGTATTGGGGCAGCAGAAAAAAGAGCCAGGGTGTCAAAGGCTTTGTCAAAAAATTTGTGGGTATCAACTCCCTCTTTTTGATTCTGGTCGTAACGATAGGAACACCCTGGAGCCCGAATATATTTAAAATAGTCCGAGGTCAGGCTACCCTGCCGCAACTTTCCTTCCAGGGACCGGCGCTTGAGGTGGGAGGAACCGATTCCGGCAAGATTCGAAAAATTGTCTGGAGGGGGGCTATCGAAATCTGGAAACACTATCCCCTTTTCGGAACGGGCGTAGAAACATTCGCCTATTCTTACTACAACTATCGCCCCATCGAACACAACCTGGTGTCCGAATGGGATTTCCTTTATAACAAAGCCCACAACGAATACCTAAATTTCCTAGCTACAACCGGAACTTTCGGTACCGCAACCTATCTGATACTTATCGGCTTTTCCGTTGCCGCCATCCTGGCCAAGAAAAAGATATTAAATATTGCCCTCTTGTCGGGCTATATCAGTCTCCTTGTCACCAACTTCTTCGGCTTCTCGGTAGTACCAACCGCGCTTGAATTTTTCCTCTTTCCGGCCATTGCCATAGCTATCTCGTCGGGAAAGCCTGATACGGAAAAATCAATAACCGCCAGGCTAAACACTTCCCAAAAAGCCGGCTTGCTGGTTTTACTGGGTATTTCCGGTTATCTGTTGATATCCATCTTCCGCTACTGGTACGCGGATACGCTTTTTGCCCAGGGAAAGACCTTGAACGATAAGGGCGGCTATGTAAACGCACGCCAGGCCCTGGTTAAGGCGGTCAAGCTATCCCCGCATGAATCTATCTTCTGGGACGAGCTGTCCCAATCAACCACGGGGATTGCCGTTGCCCTTTCCGAGGCCAAAGAAGACACCAAAGCCGGGGAATTCGCCCTGGAGGCGATTAAGGAATCCTCCAAAGGAGTCTCCCTCTCCCCCAAAAACGTCAACCTTAAACGAAATGCAACCACGATGTATATCAAGCTCTCCCCGATAGAGCCCGGCTACCTGCAAGATGCGATTGCCATTATCAACGAGTCGCTCGCTCTCGCCCCGACCGACGCCAAGCTTGTTTACAATCTGGGCCTAACCTACTTGAGAACCGGTGAGGAAGAGGAGGCGCTTTTGCAGTTTGAAAAAGCTATCGCCATGAAACCCAACTACCGGGACGCCAGGCTGGCCTACGCCCTGACGCTTGCGGACAAAGGCCAAAAACAAAAAGCGATTGAAGAGTTTGGCTACATCCTGACCCGCATCGACCCCAACGACTCGATCGTCCAGGCCGAACTGGAAAAATTAACCAAGAAATCGCCCTAAATGATATAATTGGGCATGATTAGAAAAATTGTCGGGTCAAAAGACCCGGTCTTAAGACGAATATCAAAACCGGTCAAAAAGGTCGACAAAAAAGTTACCAACCTCATTAAAGACTTAAGCGACACCCTATCCGCTCAAAAGGATCCGGAAGGAGTGGGTCTGGCCGCTTGCCAGATAGGAATTAACCTACGAGTTTTCGTTATGGCCAAGGGCAAAGAAATAGTGCCGGTAATTAACCCCGAAATCGTCGAAGTTTCCAAAAAACAGGGTTATGCATCCCACAAAGAGCATTCGATTCTGGAAGGCTGTCTTTCTCTACCCAACTACTACACCCCTCTCAAAAGAGCCACCACCGTCAAGATCAAATACCTTACTCCCGAGGGAAAAGAAAAAGTGGAGGAGTTTACGGGTTTTACCGCCCAGATCGTCCAACACGAAATCGACCATTTAAACGGGATCATGTTCGTCGACAGACTCCTGGAACAGAAGAAAACCCTTTATAAAATGGAGGGCGGAGAATGGGTGGAGGTTGAACTGATTTAGGAAAATGAAAATCGTCTTCTTCGGAACACCAGAGTATGTTTTACCGGTTGTCGAGAATATCCATAAAAAGATTAAGGTCAACCTCGGCTCCTCGGTCGTGGCTGTTGTCACTCAACCTCCAAAGCCTGTCGGCAGGAAGAAAATTGTCACTTATTCCCCCGTGGATGGTTGGGCGCATCAAAGAAAGATTCCGACATTTTATAAGAATACGGATTTGTTGGAAAAAGGCCCGGAGGCGGATTTGGGTATCCTGGCTGCATATGGCTCAATAATTCCCGAGGCCGTAATCAAAAGATTCAAATACGGAATATTAAACATCCACCCCTCGCTGCTGCCTAAATTCAGGGGAGCATCCCCTGTACAGGCGGCAATTGCTTCGGGGCTGACCCAAACGGGAGTAACCATAATTAAGCTTGATAGCCAGATGGACCACGGACCGATTGTTTCCCAGTTCAAGGAAGAAATCGCAGCCGATGATAGCTGCGAAACTCTCAGGGCAAAACTTTTTTTAAGGGGCGCCGAAGTCTTGGTCGAACTTATCCCTGTCTTTATAAAGGGCAAGATTACTCCCAGAGCCCAAAACCACGACGAAGCATCATATACTTTATTGGTTAAGCGAGAGGATGGATTTATCCCTCCCGAATACCTGGCTGCCGCCCTTTCCGGGTCGGACAAGATAAAGGAAGAAAGGTCGGTTTCCTTTGTCAGAGATCTGGCTCTTGTCCCCAACCCCGGCAATCTCAACAATTTTATCCGGGCGCTCTATCCCTGGCCGTGTGCTTGGACGAAAATAAAAATCAGGAATCAGAAGTTGAGAATTAAAATATTAAAGGCACACGAGGGTGACGGGAAATTAGAATTGGATTTGGTTCAGCTTGAAGGAAAAAGTCCGGTATCCTGGGACGAATTTAAAAGAGGTTACGCCGACGCAGTCTTTGCAGAGTAAAGTTTTCCTTCTTTCTTGAATCTTTTAAGACACCTGGTACAGAGTTTCATCGAAACCTTCTTGCCGGCAACCAGAATCGCAGCCTTCTGCAAGTTCGGCTTGAATGTTCTTAGGGTTGATTGGGCTCTTTTTGCCCAACGTCTCCCGGCAACACCCCGCCTGTGGTGCTGCGAACGCCCTGAAACGATGCTCTTGCCGCAATTGTCGCAAATATATGCCATTTCTTTACTCAAGGGACTTTTAGCCTTGAAGTCGAAGTATTATACTATTAGAACACTGATTACGTAAAGCCCATGTCGATAATTGTCTGGATACTGGCGTTTGTTGTTGCCATCACCATCCACGAAGCCGCCCATGCTTGGATGGCCGATAGGCTTGGAGACCCTACTCCACGGTTAATGGGCAGGCTTTCCTTAAACCCCATCGTCCACTACGACCCGATCGGAACCACCCTACTTTTAGTTTTGGTTATCCTTAGGAGTCTTGCAACAATTCCAGGGCTTGAAGGCTTTAGATACATTATCCCCTTCGGTTGGGCAAAGCCTGTTGCCTTCGATCCTTATAACCTAAAAAATCCAAGAAGGGATTCAGCCCTTATCTCTTTTGCCGGACCCCTAGCCAACCTAACACTCGCCTCTATTCTGTCCCTCATTGTCAGACTCTCCTCTTCCCCTTTCTCCCCCCTGTCTTACTATTCGGCACTTTTCTATCCATTCATAGCTCTTAATGTCATACTGGCTATCTTCAATTTAATCCCTATCCACCCCTTGGACGGCGGAAAGGTCCTGGTAGGCTTACTCCCCAGACAACAGGCCCTCTCTGTGGATTTATTCCTCAAAAGATACGGCATGATTCTACTGCTGTTTTTGATTTTCCCCACCTTCGGCGGAGCATCTATCTTCTCGTTGATAGTCGCCCCCGTACTGAATTTTGTCCTTAGGATCCTCATCCCCGGCAGCGGTATCATTTAGTTTATTGACCCCGCTTGATACAATTAAGGTGACCCTGTTGAGGAGACTTGGGGAAATTTTCCTCACTGAAAGTTTTCTTGGGAGGGCAAATCGCTTTAGCCTGCGGGCTAGGGCTGAGCCCACCCACCTGCAAGTTGCGGGGAAAACTTCTTCCCGAGCCTTCAAGGCAGGGTCATTCCATTCTCCAAATTTCCGATAATCAGCTTCAGATTGTGGTATAATTTGCCTTGCGCCGGCGTAACTCAGCGGTAGAGTAGCTGTTTTGTAAACAGCAAGTCAGTGGTTCGAATCCACTCGTCGGCTCCAAGCTGGGATGGCGGAGCGGACAATCGCACCAGACTGTAAATCTGGCGGTCGAAAGGCCTACCTAGGTTCGAATCCTAGTCCCAGCACCCTATTTGAAGACTCCCGAAGGGCCAAAGGCCGTAAGGTGGCTGACAACGTAGATCAGGACAATAAAGAAGGCTGCGGCAAGAATCAGAAGCAGGGCTTGGGTACGGCTCATTTCTTTGAGTATAGCAAGTTTTTGATATAATTCTCATGCGCCGAGGTGGCTCAGTGGTAGAGCAAGTCATTGGTAATGACTAGGTCGTGGGTCCGATTCCCACCCTCGGCTCCCTATTGTTTAGAGAGCCTGCTTTAGGTAAAATACGCAACGTATGGCAAAAAAAGGTGCGCGAGAACATGTAGCCTTGCTTTGTTCCGTCTGTAAGAACCAGAACTATCTTACCGAAAGGAACAAGATCAACATGGAAGAAAAGAAGCTGCTGCTTAACAAGTACTGCAGAACCTGCCGGAAGGTTACCCCCCATAAAGAATCCTCGAAGCTGAAATAAGCATCCAAACCCAAAAATTGGTATAATTGCGCTTGTCTAGGGGCGTCGTTCAATGGTAGGACGCGGGTCTCCAAAACCCGCAATGGGAGTTCGATTCTCTCCGCCCCTGCAGGACTACTTTTTTATTTCGTTAACTTTCCTCTTGTAGTCAACCCCTTTTGCAATTAAAACAATTAAAGAAATGAGTGATAACGCCGAAAATATCATACCTAGTTGGCTATCATCTCCGAGAACCATTGACCCAACCGTAGATATCAAAAAGAATATAAAATACTTATTTAACTTCTTTTTTTCTTTTTTAATTTCATCCTCTTTCATTGGTAGCTCCTCACTGGTCCTCCTCTTCTTCCTCTTCTTCGTCAATCTTCACATCCCTAATCTGACCTAACAAGTCGTCGTACATAAGCCCAATTACTATGCCCGTAAGCGCACCGCCGACTGCCATAACCCAAATTTTGTCGTTGAACATACCCCAAGCGATAATTACAATACCCGCAACATTAAATAATACTGTTAAGATAACTTTAGTACCGATCATCCTCAATCCCTTCTTTTACTTAGAGAACTCTCTTTACCTACAAGATAATTATACTACGGTGCATACCCGAAGGTGGTGCTTTTAGATAATAGAAGTTTCTTATCTGGGCGGATGAAGCCTCTTACCTCAATCCTTTTTCATTGATGCACTTTTCCAGTGAACGGTCATATATTTCACTTTCCTTACCATCCTTTACCGACGTTGCCCAAATTCTTGCGTTTTCATCAGCAAGATTGTGACAATGGCTTCTTATGTTTGATGGTCTAATCGCAAACCAATAAACCAAACCCAACAATATTAGGATTCCTATTACAGATTCCTTTTTCATCTTACTCATATAATAGCACTTCATTAATAAATCATATCAACTTGGTGAAATTCAACCTTGAAAAAGTTCCCTACATAGTTTCTAGCCCCTGCTAGCCTCAAGTGATATTATATAGAAAAGTCAAGGGCGAAGAGAATTTTAAGTAGATTTCCATGGTATTTGGACATGTACCTGGATACTTGATGAACGAGGCGGGCTTAAAATGGGTAAGATTAATACCGTATTTTTATTTGGTGCTGGTGCAAGTCATGACTGCGGGGACATTTTTCCCCATCAACCTCCATTGGGAGGAGAACTTCACTCTATATTAGTTTCTACGTTTCCGGACACCTGGGGAAAGCTGCCAGAAGATCTCAATACTTTATTTTTGCAAAATTTTGAAAAAGGTATGGACTCATTATGGAAAAAACACAGCGATATATCTTCTTTATTGCTCCAACAATTAGGTATTTACTTTAATAGATTCACTCCAAAAAATGAAACCCGATATGGTGAGATTATTAAATATCTTATTAAGATAAAAAGCGATGACACAATACTATCAACACTTAATTATGATTGCTTGCTTGACGGAGAACTTACTAGAAATGGTTTTAAAACAAATTATCTTATTCCCCCCAATAAAGGAGGTATATTACTTATAAAACTTCATGGTTCATGCAACTGGTTCCTCGATTTTGAGGGAATGAATAGGTATGTCAATTTTAGTTCAGATATGCGAATAAAAGCGCCAATATACTCACTAAACACCCCCGAAAAAGTAACTGAAAAATTAACTAGTGATACCCCTTTGTATCCAGTAATGGCTCTTTTTACAGAGAATAAACCGGCTCCATTAGGTTTTGATTTTATTGAGCATATCCAAAAGGAGTGGAAAAATCTAATACTCAATGTAAAACAAGTAATAATTGTGGGAGTAAAGCCTTACCCACAAGATTATCATATATGGGATCCTCTAAGAGAAACCCATGCGAACATTTTCTATGTGGGTGATAAACAAAAGTTTGAAGAATGGAATACTAGTTCTGGCAGGAGCGGAAATACTATTCCTATTTCTGGTACTTTTGCTGAGGCTATGGAAAAGATTTTTGAAAGACTTACTGATTTTAAGAAATATTAAATATCTAGTCTATAAAGATTTATCATAACTTGAAAAAACATTGGTTCCATTTGAAATAAATATTTGAATTTCACCCAGTTTAGTTGCTGGTTATCGTTATTGAAACATATGTTGAACCTAGAAATTATTGTATCTTCCCCATCTCAAGGCTTATCCTGCACCAGATTGTTCGAAGTGGAACTATTTAAATCAAGTATCTTCTCCTTTAGCAGGGGTGTCTGACACTTCAATACTTAATTTATGAAACATATTTAAAATGTTTTTAAAAATTGGTATATAAATAGGTAAGTCATTTTTATCTGGATATCTAACTCCCCCATCCTCCATCAAATATTTGCCAAGAGTATCGGCAAGAAAGATTAGGTCTTTATCATTAAACCTCGGGTCTCCAAAAGTTGCACATTTTTCTCTAATGGTTTTTAAGTTGTGACCTACCCTCTTTAGCGCGTCAGGTTTTTCTCCTTTAGATATTAAGTACCCCTTCATATACAATTCGCTAGAAATTCCGACTAAATAGGGAGTTGCCCCAACGGAAGAGAGGCTAAGAGTAACTTCTTTTAGTCTAGTCCTATTCTCCCCGTCTTTGTCTTTAATCGCCCTGGAAAATTCTTCTAATATAAAAAGGCATGCTGAAGCGTATGCGTGTGCCTTAACAAACCAAAAGTCTGGATGTTTCAACTTCTTCTTGTCTATCAGCTGATCCATCTTCATACAGCCATATTTTATCAGAAATTAGGTAAGACCGAAGGCTGGCCGAGGATTAAGAAACTCTTGACCTTTCTCCACTCAATTAGCTACAGGAAGATAAACACACCTGCAACCATATTCATGGCTACAATTTCTAACAGGTAAAGGATTTGTCTCTATGGCTTTATCAAAATCAAAAACTTTACCTTGCAAGCTTTTACAGCTTCTACAACTATCATCTGTGCAACGAACCTCAACCCCTACACAGATTGGAGAATCGTATCGTAAATTCTTTATATAATTTCTGTGATGTGTGAGCTTCATCTCATGGGCTTTATTAAGCATTTCTTTGGAATCTTTCCCTTCATTATTTAAGAAGTTGGCCATTTCCTGATAAATTACTCCCAAACCATAAAAATCATTCGATTTCATCAACTCCTCTAGTTTTTTATTAAATCTGTTCCATTTTTCATTTGGGGACAATCTTTTCATTTTAGCGATGCCTAAATTCTATATTGCCGGTTAATTGTAAGCAATTGCTGGTTGAGGATTAAGAAATTGTTGGACTTTATCTACATCAAATGAGCTCATCTTGTGCCAAATTGTTCGAAGTTGATATACTAAGGCCCGCCCTCACATTCAGTGTACGTAGTCCTCGTCCCCCGTGCTTAATTTGGAATGCTATAATCTGTCAAATGTCACTGATTCTGGGGGTTCATCTGGCCAAGAAAATGTTTCTTGTTTCTGATACTAGAGCCACAACTCGATACTCGGATGGTAGACCAGATAAATATGATGATGATTTGATAAAAGCATTCGTGCTCAACCATCAAATCGATGCTCTTGAAGCCGGAGACGCTGCCCCTGCTTCTTTTATACTAAATGACCTCAAATCTAAAATTAAAGAGAGTTCTTCTTTTGATGAGCTCGAAAGTATTATTGACACTGATCTAAAAACTATAATAAGTGAATACGTCAATTCGACAGGAAGGTATGGAAATGTCGCCCTCATAATCGCAGGTTTTAACCCAACTAAAAAGCAAACCATAGAAAGCTCAATTCTAGGAAACAATATGTCTAATCCCTTAAAAGCGAGGGGTGAAGGCACCCATATGCACCAATCAATCGACCAGGACATAATTGATGGTCTTGTAAATGCAATGTCAAAAAATAACGGCCAATTAACAAAAGGTATGTATGTTGAAATAGACTATCCCCAAACGAGAATGATTACGCTGGAAATTGATGTTAGGAACTGTACTTTTGTAAAAAATGAGGTGCCTTTGTATTCTTATGTCGCTTTTCATCCAAATCAAAAGTCTGTAACGGTCGTTGTCCCACCCCTTTTACTTTCAGAGCTTGAATTCGGGGAAAGAAATGCGGTGAACTTGGAGTCGGTAATGTACAAGGATGCCGAAACATTGATGAGCTTCGTAAACAAAGAGAGCATAAAATACAAGTTTGCAACCGTTGGAGGTCACATTTTGGCCGCAATTGTTAGTCAAAACGGTCTATTATTCCCAACCGGACATATAGGGACCATAATTGATGGCAAAATTGTAATGTTGGGTTCAATGACTGTTCGTAATTCCGAAAAAATTACATATAAGCTGAAGGACGGAAAAACTGGGGAATATCATTTTGTTGAACAATTAGATCCAAGTAAGCTGCTTCTCCTCGGGCTCTAACTTATTCTGTTTACTTGTGTCCCAAAATAATTGGCCTAACTTTCTTTCTTGCAGTAGCTTTCCTTACTAGTGAACCTTTAACAACTTTATAATCTTTCATCACATCTCGAAGAGATGAAAGTAAAGAACCTAGCATTTCCAGTGACTTAAATGCAACTTTTTCGATTTTAACCTTATCCTTGATCTTTCTAGGATGAACCCAATTGTTAGCCAATGAATAAAGATTATTAAATATGTCGTGCGTGTCCTTGTTAATATACGCAAAACCTTTTTTTGGATTATAAAGAAACTCGTTAACTACTTTTCTAAAATCTAAACTCTCCGCTACTGACTCTATAATCTCCGTTTTACCTTCCAGCTCAACCTCCTCAAGAAATATCTCAAACGCCAAATATTCTGCAGTAGACCTACAAACTATTATTGAAGAGACAAAATATCCGAGACTATAAAGATCTTTTGCTTGATCGTACATCGCAACACTTGGGGTATCGTATGCCATCCCAATCCTTTTTATTTGCTTCGTTCGTTTTCCAATGTTTGCTAAATTAGGTCGAAATCTAAATAAAAAACTCCTACCGACTTCCTCATCAGTATTATTGACAGGTAGTGGGTCTAAATCTAGAAAAACATCCATAAGTTGTTTGTTTCTTCCCAAAATGGCTTTCATACGCTCTTTTTTTAATTTACTAGCCAGGCGATTCTAATGCAATTTATATCTTTAAGCAAAAACTGGGTGAGGATTTATAAATCCTCGCATTTTGTTTATGTCAAACGAGCTCACTTCGTGCCAAATTGTTCGAAGTTCGGATACTAAGGCCTGCCAACTTCAGAATTACTGCCTTCAATACTTCACCCTCTCAGGGTACCTGTCTATAATAAATATATGAGAAAAATATTATTAATAGCCTTTCTTTTTCTTGCTTTCTTTTTTGCTTTTTCCAAATGGACGGCAGCTTACAATTCTCCTGATTTTCATAGTTCCAGTATCGTAGCTACGATGTCCGGCTCCGATAGAGTACCGGCCGATGGGAAAACCGAGGCGGTATTAACCGTTACTGTGAAGGATGCCTACGGCACTCCCCTGGCAGGAGAGGAAGTAAGCGTTGTGGTGACAGATGATCCCTCGGCTATAGTCGCTCCTGAATCAAACAAGCTCGATAGCTCGGGTAAGGCAGTTTTTTACATCAAATCGACCAAGGAAGGAGTCGATTCGCTCGATATCGTCGATAAAACCCAGAACGTTGCCCTCCCGGGAATCGGACACGTGACTTTTTATTCCACCACCTGCACCGACGCCGCCCCGGGTGGCCCTCCTAAACTTGTCTCGGCAACTCCGATATCTAATTCCCAGATCAAACTCACCTGGACGAAGGCAACCGACCCTGTAACTTTTTATACCGTTTATTACGGAACGAAAAAGGGAACTTATATTTTTGGCAACCCCAACGTTGGAGGAGCAAACACCACCTCGTATACGGTAGGAAGTCTTGGTACCGGTGTAATTTACTATTTTATAGTGATTCCGGGAAACGGGTGCACCCTTGGACCGATCTCTAATGAATTATCGGCAAAAGCCGCTCTTGCCGTAAACTCACCCACTCCGACACAAAAGCCAGTTATAACCTCCTCCCCGACGCCAACCGTCTCTGAAAAGATAACCCGCGAAGTCACAATAACTCCCCCAACCCCAAGCTCACCTTTTAAGTCCGCCGCAATAATTGCATCAGCAGGAATACTCTTGCTGGCATCAATTGCGTTTCTTGTTCGTTCCCGAAGATAACCGTATAACATAGACGAGTTGATATGACTCTGTATAATTAAAGGGGCAATGAAAAAACTATCGCTGGAATTTATCGCTTTTCTTCAGGCCTTAGGATTAGCCGTATATGTGGGCTTGATCGGTCTTCTGATGTGGGGCGGAAATTCCATCTTCGGTAACATGGATAATTTCCTGGGGCCGACCCTCTTCCTTCTAATCTTTGTTCTTTCGGTAATTATCTGTACGCTTCTTTTCGGGTATTATCCGTTTCTCCTGTGGTGGGAGAAAAAAGAAACCAAAAAAGCCATTCGGGTTGTTCTGGCAACTACCGCCTGGCTTCTCTTCTTCGGAATTTTAACCGTGGTTCTTCTGATCCTTTTCCGCTAGGGGCTAACCCCGTATCATCTCAAAAGTTTCGGGAAAATTTTCTTGTTTGGGGGTAATCACAAACATCATGTGATAATCTCTCTCCTGGCTTACCTTTCCCGTATAGGGGTCCTTAATCTCGTTTTCGTCCCACCATCTGTCCTCAAACTCCAGAATGTGGAAAATTCTGTCGGTTCCAGCAAAGCGCTTGTAGGGGTCGGCAACCATAATGATATTGTTGGTTGTGTCGATATGGGTAATCACGCTGTAGTGTCCGTTGTCATCATCCGCATCCTCGTAAAAGACCCCTTGCCATTCTATTCCTACAGGGTATTTATAATTTCTTACCAACTGGCTTAACTCGTTTAAGCTGGAATTGGCCTTAAACCAAAACTGCACTTGGGGAGCCAGCTTCCTGACGGCCTCCCCCATCTCGGAGATTATCATGCCGTGAACAGGCAGCTTTTGGCCAACCCCCGTTGTCTCCACAATCGCCTCCTGATCAACTTCGATACCCAAAAAGCCCAAAAGCATCTCCAGGGTCGCCGGTCCGCAGTGCGACGAGGTTATCTGGGTAACTCTTGAAAGTTCCGGGAAATAAGGGTTACTGAAGAGTTTTTGCATATTTGGATAACATGCTGGTCAGGGTATCTTGGAAGGCAATTCCATATAAATTCATTACCTCGGTCATGGGCAGACCCTTATCCGGTCCGAAAGCGGTATTGGGATTGCTGTCGGTAAAATACGGAATACCGGTTGTCTCCTCTACCCTGATATCGAACTTGGCATAGTCTTTGTGGTGCAGTCCGTTAAAGGCCCTGACCGCAAGAGTCGCAATTTTCCCCTGCAGAGGCTCCGCCACAAATTTGTATCTGTAGGAATCGAAATCGTCGTAGGACTCAATACTGGTAAAGAAGTGCTTTCCGTCGGGCTTCTTCCTGAAAATCTTCTCGCCCATAAACACCTGCTTTTTTACCCCGTCGTCAAAAACCACAACCGTAATTTCCGGTCCGTCGATAAATCTTTCGACCACCACCGGTATTTTATAAGCCGATATCATGTCGTCTACCTTTTTCTGGGCGTCTTTTAAGGTTTCTTTAACTGCGTTGTTATCTATTCCCACTGATCCCCCGCTTTCGTTGAGTTTTACGATTAAAGGCAGGCCCAAGCTCTCCAGAACCGCGGTCCCTGCCCTTCTAATAAACTGAAACTGGGGAGTCGGAATTTCGTAGGCGATAAACAGCCTTTTTGTCAGGTTTCTGCTGTTGCCGATAATCAGCCCCTCCATGCCTGCGCCGGTATAGGGAATGTTGGAAAGTTCCAAAGCCGCCGGAACCGAAGTCTGCAGCCTATCCTTCCCCCGGAGCGTATCGACCAGATTGATAACCAAGTCGGGTTTATCCACCAAGAGGTTCGTCAAAAAATACTGGTCGCCCTTGTAGCCCTTCACTTCTATCCCCAGTTTTTGCACTTCCTCGATTACCTCCTGGGCACGCTCTTCGACCTCTACCTCCGCGGTATAAGCATCCTCGGTGGGAAACCATTCACGCTCGACGTGCGAATAGGCAACGGCGACCAACTTAAGCTTTTTTAAGGCATCTTTATCCGTCTGGAGTTTGACCTTGGGGGTTTTCTTGGCTTTCGCAGGCATACCAAGTAGATATTACCACAAAATATACTCTCTTGACTTCGGCTTGTATCCATTCTATTATCCTGGCAATGGAGGATGAACAGGTAATTCCCGCTCCCCAAGAAAATCCAAAACCCGGCCCGACAAATAAAACCTTAATTGTAATCATTGTTGTTCTGGTATTGGTAATTATCGCAGGAGTAGCTTTCTTTCTCGGCTCATCCAAAAAGACCCCTGTTTCAACCGAAAACATAACTCCGACTCCAACCGTTGAGGGGGCAGAGATTAGCGTAACCGAAACGCCTACGGAAACAACAACCCTTTCCCCTACCAAGAAACCTACCGCAACTGCCTCGCCCACACCAACTTCGACACCCACTCCGACTCCGGACAACCGCGCCGACCTTTATATCTCCAGCTACTCTTTCAATCACCCTCCGGTTATGGGAGAAGCTTTTACCTTAACCGTAATAATTTCCAACCAGGGTAATGTTGCCTCCGGAGACTTTTACTGGGAATGGTGGGCTACAATTTCGGCACCAACCTATGCCTGCAGGGCAAACGTTGCCAGTATCCCCGCCCATGGAGCCAGAACGGTTTTCTGTAACTACACTTATGGAGGATGGGCAAACTATACCACCAGGGCAATTGCCGATGTAGACAATGGGGTCGATGAATCAAACGAGGGAAACAACACCTACTCTCAAAACGTCATCCCCGTTCACTAAAGGAGGTTTATTCGAGGCGGAATTCGCTGGGTCTTTGCTCTGCCTTTGGATTATCAGGAATAATCGTCGAACCGAACCTTCTGACCAAACTCATTTCCGACTCGCTAAGCTGTGCAAAAATGGCATCTGCATTAATGTGTTCGAAGGATTTTTGAACAATGACTCTTCCTTCCTCTTGGGTAAAATCCACACTCTTTAATCCGTTTTTCCGAGACTTAGTAACTTGGAGGTTAATATACTCTCCAAGCTCATGGGCAAACTTTACCGATATACACACCTCTTTTTTCTCTTCCGGGCATTGGGTTGAAAGCCTGACTATCCTGCCGAAGATTATATAGGAAAGATAATCCAGAAAGACGGGTCGCTGTGCGGCTACCTGAAGAGAAATCGAGCTTGCATCCTGAATTTTCCCCCGGGAAAAGCCCATCCCATACTTAACTATCTCCGCTAGGATCTTCTGCCTTTCGGGAGATTCTGCTTTCTCAATGACAATTCCTGTGGGAATTCCGTTATAATTAGTTCGTTCAGGGCTCATAATTAGTCCTATATTGTACATTATGGAAGCAGGAAATCAAATCGAAACGCTTAGAACCCCCTATGTGGCCGCGAGGCTCAACCCCTCCCGGCAAGAGTTTGTCTCCGCTTTTGTGGAAAAACCAGCCAGAAGCTACCTGGATATTGGCTGTGGGGAAAAACCCAGACTTTCGGTAAAGCTCGGAAAGGGCGATGTCTGGGTGGGAGCCGACCCGGCAATCGCAGCCTCGGGAGAGACAGTTGGTGTTCAATCCGGGGTTTCCGTCCATAAAGACGCAAGGATGTTTGTGTATTCCGATCTCGCCGCCGAGGTACCCGAATTTAAGCCCGACTGCCTGATCTCCGTTGCCCCCAACCCCAAAGACGTGGTCGAGGGAAATATAATCAATGACGAGTTGGAAAAATTCCTGGATCCCAGTAAATACCAGTTTTTTCTTCTGGTCTTCGACAACCGCACCTTCGAGGCCCAAGGGTATCTTCGGGAGGCTCTGCAAACAACCGCTCGCTGGATGCACGAGCACGGTTTCCAGCGAACAATTGCCTCAAACGCGATCCGGGATACCTTTCGGCCGAATTCTGCGGATTTGGGAGCAAGCGGAAACAAGGTTCTTGTATTTGCGAGAAATCCGAAAAGGAGCTAGTCTACTTCAGGCGGGCGATGTTGGCATCAACCATCATCTCGATGACCTTTTCAAAACCGACCTTGGGTTCCCATCCCAAAACCTTCTTGGCTTTGGCGTAATCACCCACCAAGGGTCCGGTCTCGGTAGGTCTGACGAATCTTTCGTCAACCTCAACATGATCCTTCCAGTTAAGACCGACATAATCGTAGGCTTTCTCGCAGAGCTCCTTGATGGTATGGGTCTCGCCGGTGGCAACGACAAAATCGTCGGGTTTATCCTGCTGCAACATCAACCACATGGCTATGACGAAATCGCCGGCATAGCCCCAATCCCGTTTTGCGTCCAGGTTGCCCATCGCAACTTTCCCATTCTTGACGATGGGCTCCCCTTCCTCGTTTAAGTAAGGAGAGTTTTTGACTCCCAGCTTCGCGCAAGCCGCCGCGTAAGCGACTTTTTGGGTCACAAATCCCAGCCATCTTTTGGGGGATTCATGGTTAAAAAGTATGCCGCAGGAGATAAACATTTTGTAACTCTCTCTGTAGATTTTGGCAATATTGTGGGCATACAGCTTCGCCGCGGCGTAGGGGTTAGCCGGATTAAAGGGAGTTTCCTCATTTTGGGGAATTTCTTTTACCCAACCGAACATTTCGCTCGAGGATGCCTGGTAGAATTTGGCTTTGGGAACAATATCCCAAGCCGCGTCCAGTACCCGATGAGCGCCAAGGCCCGTAATTTCTGCGGTGTGAATAGGTTGTTTGAAGCTTTCCCTGGGTACGGACTGGGAAGCCAAATTGTAAATCTCGTCCGGTTTTACAATTTGAATTGCCTCCCTTAGCGATACTGGGTCGAGCAGGTCCGCCTGAATTAAATTAAGACTTTCCTGGATAAGCTCGATGTTTGCGTAGCGGAGGTGGCTGGATTTTCTGACAATACCCGAGACCTCGTATCCTTTTTTTAGTAGAAGTTCCGCCAGATAACTTCCGTCTTGGCCGGTTATTCCCGTTATTAAGGCTTTCTTTGCCACGGCAGAGAATATGATACCAGTTTTCTTAATTGACTAAAACTGGTAAAATAGGCCAGGTGATTTGTATGAGTAAACTTACTCTATACCGGAAGGGGGCGATTACGAACAATGTTCGTCGTCAAAAAGAAAAAGGGCGAATCGGAAGATCGCTTGATTGCTCGTTTCAGGAAAAAAGTCCTTAACGAGGGCATTTTGCTGGAGTTGAGGGACAGGGAACGCTATAAAAAACCAGCCGAGCGCCGCAAAGAGAAAAAATACCGCATCAAGTACCTCATCGAGCTCGAGAAGAAAAGAAACTATTAACAAAAGCTTTTCTGTGATAGCGGGTTATTCCGTGTTTAAGAATGGCGGCTTGGTGTTCTTTGGTTCCGTAGCCTTTATTTCTCCCCCATCCGTATATTCTAAACTTGGGTTTTTGGCCCAGACCGGTCATTAATTTGTCACGGTATGCCTTGGCGATAATCGAGGCCGCCCCGATGGTTAAGCTCTTTTCGTCTCCGTCAACAATCGCCTTTTGTCTGCCTCTCGGGTTTTTCCTGAAGCGTCCGCGTGAATCCTTTCGGCGTCTGACTGGAAGACCCGAGGTGTAAGGGACGAAAAAGGCGTCAACGAGCAGATAATCGATGGGCTGACCCGATTTGCTTCTGGCTGCGGATATCGCCTTCCTGAACGCCATTCTTGTGGCCTTAGCCATACCGATTCGATTAATTAAAGTAGTGTTCACCTGCCCTATACCCCATCCCAAACAGTTCTCCTTTATCCAGATCTCGGCTATTTCTCTTCTTTTTGGGCTTAACTTTTTGGAATCATTGATATGGATTTCTTTGGGAATTAATAATTTTTGCGGAAAGATTACACAACCGGCTACAATCGGTCCGGCAAAACTACCCCTGCCAACCTCGTCGGCCCCCGCAACGAACTTGTATCTTTTTTCCCAAAGTATCTTTTCGAATCTAAACGAAGGAGTCCTCATTTAAAAACGGCTGTCTCTTTGTAGTCTGGGTCAGCCAGCGCCATCCCCAACAGAGTCTGGGCGTGATGCAGCCGGCGAACGGCTGGGGTTCCGTAGCGCAGAATCAGATAATCCGCTACCGAGGCTTTATCCAGCTCCTTCTCTAAACCCACATAGCGCAAAACTTCTCTTAGCTGGCTGATACCCTCCCGGGATTTATACCTGACTCCAGTAAGTACCGCCCGTGCCAAAGCAGCCACCCCTAAGTAAGGAGCTGCCTGTATTGGCTCCAAAACATTATCTGCTACGCCGCGGACTATTCCTTCTATCTCCCACGACTCTCTGGCCATCAGGTGGGTGTGGGTACCGTTTACCAGATAACCACCAGAGGCTTCGATTCTTTTCTCAGCCTCTGCAAGAGCTTGGAGTGCATCTTCAAAAGCCAGACGGGAGGCAACATTAACCGTTTCCAAATACTCAAAAGTTCTCACTGCTTTTTGTCGGGCCTCCCGTAGCAAAAGTTCCAAGTCGACAACCCTCAGATAAGCAGCCCGGGCCAGAATCCGCGATGCCGTCGGGTTGGTTCTATTGAGTCTATCCTTTTTGGCTGCGCGGAGCGTGTAATCCACCACCTTGCTCCAGATGGCATCTTTGGATTTTAACAAGTTCTCATGCCTCAGAATTTTTTCCGTCTCTTTCGCCATTTTTTGCAGAGTCATTTCGGTAATGTCTCCTTCCAAGAGCGTCTCGGTTAAACCGTGAATTCCTACCAAAACCGATTCGATTCTTCTTTGCTCCACCCCCTTGTTAACCCCCAGGTCGTGGGCAATTTCTTCCTGCTGTCTCATGGCTGCCGGCAAGCCCCCGAATATTTCCTGTGGAACAAGTCTCGAGATTTTGGCGGCCTTGGCGATTTTCGGGGAAATTTTGCCTTCAATAAGATAACGGCCGCCCAGCGGAAGAACCTCATCCAAAGAAGAGTCCGGGGCAACATCTACCCAGCGTGTGGTAAATATTGCTCCTGTTATTGATTGCACCCGGGGAACCCAGGAGGATAGACTCGGCAGGTCATCCCTTCCGGGGATCGCCAAGTAGGGCAAATCCAAAAAATATTCGTCGTCTTTGGCAATCACGAAAAGGTCCGCCCGCCTGTCGGGGAAACCCACCCTTCTTCGAGAAGCCCATACTTCCCTCTGGGCTTCAATCCTACCTTTATGAAGTCCGGGAATGTCCGGGACGCCAGGACGACTGCGCTCTTTGTCTCTCATAAAGTAGACAATTATAAATCAATTTGTTACAATTTTCAGCGTGGAGAAGGTTCTGGGGTTTTTTTCCGAAGTAAGAGGAGAACTCTCCAAAGTAACTTGGCCAAAACGGCAAGAGGTAGTCAGACTTACGCTAGTAGTTTTTTCTATCTCGCTAATTGTGGCAATTTATCTTGGAGGGCTCGATTTTATCTTTACTAAGGCTCTGGGTCTTCTTTTCAATCGTTAATGGATAAAGACACTCCTGTTGCAGTCGATGAGCGCGGAACCGGGAAGAAAAAAATTCCCGGCCATATCGTCATTTCCGAAACAACCGACCCCAAAGCCAGATGGTATGTGGTTCACACCGCCTCCGGGCATGAGGCCAGGGTTTCGGAAACCTTAAGACAAAGAGTCGAAACGATGAGTCTCCAGGGAAAAATCTTCGAACTCTTGGTTGCCACCCAGGATAGGGTTGTGATCAGAGGCGGCAGAAAAGCCACCGTCAAGGAAAAAATATTCCCGGGATACCTTTTGGTCAAGATGATTTTGGATGACCCCACCTGGCTGGCAGTAAGAACAACTCCGGGAATAACAGGATTCGTTGGAGCGGGAAATGCCCCGACTCCCCTTTCGGATGAAGAAGTTACCAATATTCAAAAGTTCATCTCGGCCCCGGCCCCGAGATTTAAAACCAAGTTCTCCGTGGGTGAGGCTATCAAAATTACCGACGGACCGTTCGCGGACTTCTTGGGAACCATTCACGAGATTGACGAAGAAAAAGGCAAGGTAAAAGTATTGGTTTCGATTTTCGGCCGGGAAACCCCGGTTGAGCTGGACTTCTTGCAAATAGCCAAAGTCTAGCCTAAAATATCACTTACCTCGGACCTCGAGGGAGACACTACGGGTGTCGAAAGCTTCAAATCGCTTCGCGACTCCCGTAATAATTTTTTATTTAAATGGCAGCCAAAAAAGTTAAAACCGTAATCAAGGTCAACCTTCCCGCAGGGGAAGCTACGCCCGCTCCCCCATTGGGGCCCGCATTGGGACAGCACGGGGTTGCCATCATGGAGTTTGTCAAACAATATAACGAGGCAACCGCAGCCATGAAGGGCAACACTGTCCCGGCGGTAATTACCATTTATGAAGACAGAAGTTTCGAATTTATCACCAAACTGGCCCCGGTTGCGGACATGATTAAAAAAGAGTTGGGAATCGAAAAAGGCTCGGGGGTTACCCCCAAAGAAACCGCGGGAACCTTAACCGATGCCCAACTGGGGAAAATCGCCCAGGAGAAAATGAAAGATTTGAATACCGACAACGTTGAGGCGGCCAAGAAAATCGTTGCCGGAACAGCCCGTTCCATGGGAATAAAAATAGAAGGATAAAATGGGCAAAACCAAAACAGCATTCATCGGCGAAGGGGTAGAAGAAAAGAAAGAGCACAAAAAACAGTCGGCAAAACCGGAGAAAATTCATATTGCGGGGCTAAAGGGTGGACAAAGAATTAAAACCATTGAGGCCGAACCATTACCTACGGAAACCACGACTGCCGAAGGAACCGAAGGGGGGGCTAAGGAAAAAAAAGTCAATGCTCCCAAGGTCAGGGGCAAAAAATATCAGGAGGCAAAAACCAAGATAAACCCCATAACTCTTTATCCGCTCCCCGAAGCGATCAATTTGGCCAAAGAAACTTCATATTCCAAGTTTGACGGCTCACTCGAGTTGCATCTGGTTCTAAAAAAGGTTGGGGTGAGCGCCAACGTCAAATTCCCCCACTCGGCCGGAAAGGAAAAGAAGATAGAAATCGCAGACGAGGCAACTGTCGCCAAACTCAAGGAAGGCAAGATTGATTTCGATATTCTCTTGGCAACGGCCGAAATGATGCCGAAGTTGGTTCCTTTTGCCAGGATTTTGGGTCCCAAAGGACTCATGCCCAATCCCAAAAACGGGACTTTAATTTCCGATCCGAAAAAAGCCAAGGCCTTCTCCGCCAACGCCATTACAGTTAAAACCGAAAAAGAAGCACCCTTAATCCATACCGTCTTCGGTAAGGTCAGCCAACCGGACAAGGAACTAATCGCAAATGCCGAGGCAGTATTGACTGCACTCGGTAAAGACAAACAGATAGTTAAAGCCTACACCAAAGCCAGTATGGGCCCTTCAGTCAAGGTTAAAATCTAACCCCGAGTTGTATCTTGCCTTTTGCCCCTGTTAGAATAATACTCATGGCCGAGGATCAACGTGAGCCCTTAACCGATCGCAACAGACTAGCCGCAAGCATGGCCAACTGGGAGGGAACGACCCCGGGAAAAGTTAAGACCAAAAGCGGCGGACAGGAAGAGGAAGCTAAAGGGTCCGATACCATAACGGCCGAGAACAAACTCGAGCCCTTAACCGATCGCAACAGACTAGCCGCAAGCATGGCCAACTGGGAGGGAACGACCCCGGAAGCGGTTAAGGCCAAAAGCGGAATAAGAGACGAGGGGGTTAGAAGATTTAATGCAATAATGGATACTCAAAAAGAAATCGATGCCAAAGCCCAAGCGCCTTCTGTCTTTGTAAGGAGAACGCCAGCTCCGGTTACCCCTCCTGCCGAGACGCCTTCACAAACGGAAACCTTTCCGACAACCGCCACCTCGACAGAGGCCCCCGCAACAGCCCCTTCCTGGTTAAAAAGAGAGCAAACCAGACTTGCCCCCAAATATGTCGAAACCGCCGTTAGGCAAGGCCCGGTTAGGCCGGCCCCCGACTACCGCGAACAGGTAGCCCAAAGAGGCATCGGGCAGGTGGTTGAGACCAAAACCCAGCCCCCAGCAACCCCCGCACCAGCCCTTGAACAAGTTGCCGCCAAGCAATCCATTAGCCGAGGGCAGGAGATTAAAAGACGCTGGTACGACAGAATTCCCTTTTTAAGGATTCTGCGGGGTGAAGGCAAAGCTAACGGTTGACAATAATCCCCTTTAATTTATAATATCTCTGTCCCAAGACAGCACGTGGTGCGCCAAGTCGAACCATAATTCGTGCCGAGGCAAAAGCGTATATAAGTATCTTGTATATAGGCGCCTCGAAGGCGCTTTTTTAATGCAAACAAAATGAAAAAGGCAGAAAAAATATTCTTTGTCGAAAACCTGACCCAGGAGCTAAAGACGGCTAAATCCGTGGTGCTTATTAATTATCAGGGTCTGTCCGTCAAAAGCCAGCAGGAATTAAAAAGAAGACTCAAAGAGGTGGGTGCCAAGATGCTGGTTGTTAAAAACACCTTGTTAAAACGCGCGGGGGAAGCCGCTAGGGTCAGTCCCGAAATTCTCCAGGATGAGATTCTTTCCGGCCAGACGGCTTTGGTCGTTGGTGAAGATGATGCCATTGCTCCGGTACAGATACTTGGAACCTTTGCAAAGGAATACGAGGTTCCCAAGCTCAAGGTCGGAGTAATTGACGGTGCCTTCCAGGACAGCGAAAGCCTGCTTAAAATATCCACCCTTCCCAGCAGAGATGTGCTTTTGGGACAGGTCTTGGGAGTACTTCTCTCCCCCTCTTACGGATTGGTCGGAACCCTTGAGGGAAACATGCAAAAACTTATTTATATCTTAAAATCGAAAGGCGGTGAGTAACATGGCAGAAGAGAAAAAAACCAAAAAAGTCGATGAATTGACAGAAGAGATAGGCAAACTTACGGTTATCGAACTTTCGGAATTGGTAAGTACACTTCAGGAGAAACTCGGAGTCTCGGCGATGCCGGTTGCCGCAGCAGCCCCGGCAGCAGCTCCAGCCGCAGCAGAAGCGGGTGCCGCAACAGCTGCAGCTACCCAATCTGTTGTAATGACGGACGCAGGAGCAAATAAAATAGGTGTTATCAAAGCACTTAGGGAAATCAATCAAAACCTGACTCTGATGGATGCAAAAGGTATGACCGAAACTCTTCCGGCTGAGGTTTTAAAGGACGCAAAAGCGGAAGATGCAAAAGCTGCAAGCGATAAGCTAACAGCAGCCGGAGCAAAAGTGGAGTTGAAATAAAAACTTCGTGCGCGGAATCATCTCTTTCGGGATAATCCCGCGCACATGGTGAGGCTTTCCTATCCGAAAAGGTTGGCGTAGACAGCCCAGGCAACCACTCCCAAAAATGCGAGCCAGCAGATAATGCTTGCCGCAAACCAAAAGCAGCCTTTCTGCTCGCTCGCCGAGCCGATGGTTCCCGCCATAGAGCCGGGAATGAACCCTCCCAAGAGCAGAACCATTCCGACCACGGGCCTGCCGAAGAGGAAGGCCGCAATAGCGCCGACAATCAGGAAACCTGAAACAACAATCAGTGTCGCGGCCCGACGACGGATCCAGTTAAAGTAAGCTTGTGCCTCCATGCTCTCCTCCTTTTGGATTTGGATTTGCCAAAGAACGTGGATATTATAGCACTAACGGGCCATAATTACGGTAAATTCCCGCCGGCCGGGGTGGTCTGTCAAAACGACTGAGGAGGTAAGACTTTCGCAAAATCCGACTATCTTGGAAGCGTCCGCAAAGAACACGTTACTTCCCCGGGCCGTCTCTTTGGGAGCAAACCCTCCTGCCATATTAAAGATAACCGCTTGCCTTGCGTGATCGAACATTGTTTTGATGGCTTTTTTCCTAAAAGCGTAATTGTCGGGGACATTTGAGTTTAGAGACCCATTGGCAACAACGATGTCGAATTTTTCCTCAAGGGGGTCTGAAAAATAGTCCCCCATGACAAAGCTAAAGCCAGGATATTTTTTTCTGGCAGCTAAAATAAACTCGTTAATCAAGTCTATCCCCGTATAGGAGAAGTTTTCGGTTTTGGAATTAATGAAGGCTACCAGATCCCCGAAACCGCAGCCGACATCCAAGACAGACTTTCCGTTAAAATCCGTAAGGGTGGTTATCTCCAAATATCTTTGCTCGGCGGCTTTTTGGCTTTGCCACTTAAGCGTCCTGGGGTCAACTCCGTATTTACGAAAACGCCTGAGATAGCTGTCTCTGGGGGTCATTTCCGCCAACTTTTAATCTTTTCCCAAGCATCCAGGGGAAATTCCGGAGGAAAAGAAGCCGGAGCAAAAGGTTTTTCTTTACCCGTTTCTTGGCTTATATTGTGACCGGAAAACGTAATTTTCCTTCTCCCGCCTTCCTCTGCCGGCTGATCCTTTGGTTTGCCAAAATTATAACGCCTAGTAATCAGTATCTTTGCCAACTCGGGAAAGCTCAGACAACCGGATGCATATGCCGTTAGCTCACCCAATAACTGCCTCATTCCTTCCGTCTTCGACGGTCTTTTCTCGCCTGTCTCCTCATCCGTAAAAACCACTTTCGGAAGCTCTTTTCCTGTTCTTCTTTCATAAGTTTCCACCCAAGCCTCGGTCCAGGTTTTAAATTCGGCTCTACGCTCACCCCAAACTTGTTCCATTCCCAAATGTTTCCCTTTGTTGGAGTATTGGGCAAGGGATTTTGTACCGTCCTCGTCCAAATTTTCAAAATTCGCACCAACTTCAGAAAGTACCCCCCTAAGAATCTCCCGGTCAATTAAACCGATCGCCCCTTCTGAAGCATAGGCAATAACCCAGCGGTCAACTTCCGCAACCCTTTCCTCAAACGGCCCGTCCTTTAAGTCTTTTAGTTCGGTCATTTCTCTGACATTATACTATCAAGATACAACAGTATCTCTCTTTCGACGTTAACGCCGGTGTCTTTAGTTATTGATTCCCAGCGGGGGGCGCTATTGACCTCCAAAACGTAGGCTTTCCCGGTTGAGTCTTCGTGAATAACATCCACCCCGGCAATATCGACATCCAAAGCGTTGGCCGCACTTACGGCCAAATCTGCATCCTCCTGGGGAACCGGGAGTAGAGCTTCACGTCTTCCCTCCGGAAATTCCCCATTCACCTTGGCGATAAAACGCCTCCTCCAGCGAGTCGGTCTGGTTATGGCGGCAATTGCTTTTCCTCCGACGACAAAAACCCTAATCCTTTGGCTGGCCTTGATAAACTCCTGTGCCAAAAACCTTTTGCCTTCTTTCTCCTTACCTTTAAGCTCCTGATAAAGTTTTTCCAGCTCTTCGGCATTTCTCGGTGACCAAACCGCGTGCCCCTGTTTACCGGTAGTTCCTTTGATAACAAAGGGGGATCCGTACAGTTCGGGAGCCTTTTGCTTAATTTCGGAGAGTTTCGCGAAGAAAGTCTTGGGGAGGACAACCCCTGCCTGGGAGAGAAGTTTTACCTCCAATGCCTTGGCAATAGGAAGGCGGATTATATGAGATTTTTCGTATATTTTGTCTACAATTCTTATTCCTTTTTCCTTGACATAATTGACCAAAAGCGAGACATCTTCAAATCTTTTTCCGACGAGTCTGACATAGATTACGTCAAAAGATTCAACCAGAAGTCCCTTTACAAATAATTTTAACTCCCCTTCTGTGGTGTATGAGAGATCCGAAAAGCTGGCGGTGACCACCTTTAGTCCCAGCTTCTCCCCCTCCACCTTAAAAGGCTCCATGTGTTTTGTTCCGCCCCCGGCGATGATTAATATTTTTTTCATTTTTCGGGATTTACCAAAAAACCGGTCAGGTCTCGTCTTCCTACAATGACGGGTCGTCTTAGTCTACTTCTGTCCGCCACCCCTGCGGTGGTTTTTATTCTTCTTCCCCTTAACCAGAAGGTAAAAGGAATAATTGGCCTTTCCTCTTTTCCGATCGCGTTTCTGAATCTTCTTTCCCAAAGGATACTCTCCTCCTGCAAAAGACCGAGGTCTTTGGCCAGAGTTTTGTCGATGGAGGTTCTGAATGCGCCGGTGTCTATCTTGGCGGGAATAACCATCTTCTTGCCACGCTTATCCTTTACTTTAATCTCCTCCATAACCGGAATTGTGATAATTCCCTCCTCCGCTTTGACTCTGTCCGCGAAATCGGCCGCAAAGAGCGCCTTGGCGATTTTTACGCCGTGTTCGGCATCCCTTACCTCCAACCCTTCTATCCTATCCAGCCTTTTTCTCAATCCTGCCATATTGGCAAGCTGGATGGTTAAGCCCGGCTCGGCATTGATTTCCAAAACCATCGGCCCTTTTTCCGGATGAAGGACAATATCCACCCCCAGATAGCCTAAACCGGAAGCACTCTGGGCCTTGGCTGCCGTTTCGAGTACTTGGGTCCAGTGGGGAATTTTTATTCCGTGAAGTTTGCGCCCAGTATCGGGTTTGAATCTAATGAGCCCTCCGTGCCAGATTGCTTTGGTGGTAATCCCTGTTGCGATATCAATCCCCACCCCGATTGCTCCCTGATGCAGATTTGCTCTTCCCCCCGATTCTTTGGTCGGAAGCCTAAGCATGGCCATAATCGGAACTTTGTTAAAAACAATGACCCGAATATCAGGAGTTCCCCGGTAGGCATACTTGCGAAAGGCCTTGTGCCTGCCTACATACTCCTGGACAAAAGCGACATCGGGTGCATTGTCCATCGAGTAGGCTCCCTCCAAAATATCGGAGGTGTGAAGTTTTAAATCATCAACTGTAACCCTTTGTCTTTGGGTAGTTATCCAACCTTTCAAGTCCTGTGCCTTTTTTTTAACAACTATTATCCCTTCTCCTCCCAAACCTTTGGAAGGCTTGAGTGCGAAAGCATCCGGAAGGCTCTCCCAGTTGAATTTTTCAACGTCTCTGGGTTCTTTGAACTTTGCGAAAATTTCCGGGTTTGGGATTTGGACTTTGTCCAATACCCTATGGGTGGCCAGTTTCGAATCGGCAACGCTTTTTCCTTTGGGGGAATTATAGAGGTAGGAAAAAAGCTGGGAACGGGCATTAAGTCCAAGAATCGAAGAGGGTTTCATTTTAGCTGTTGATAAGTTTCCTAAAGCGCCAAATCTCCAAAATCCTCAACCCGACATACTTACCCAAAACAACGTCGAAGATAACCACGCCGATAAGTAATATTTCAGGGTTAAGAAGAGCAAATTGCCTTACCGGTTCAAGCGTCAGGAACAAATACGAAACCAGGGCCAAAACCAATGTTTCGGATGTTAAATTAATCGCGGTCTGGGCGGATTTGCCTAGCTGCACCCGGGTAAAGTCCTCGGCCAACAGAGCCAGGATAAGGACGGGAAAGATGGAAACCTTGCTCAGCTGCGGCTGTCTGATGATGGGGGCTGCAAATAAAATGCCCAAGACACCAAAAACCACAAACCAGAGGATCAGGGCCATTCGCGGCAGATACTGAAGCTTGGTCTTGGTTTTCCGCAGTAGCGTCCTGGCCAGAATCGAAACGCTGACAATCGTTAAGAAGAGCCCTATCCCCACAACCGGACCGGTGGCCACAAAGGTTACGGCCAAAGCAGCCGGGAGGAAAATTCCAAACCCCCTTAGTCCCACCAGGTGCCTGAAGGCCGCAATAATTGCGGCAACCACAGGCAAAAGAAGGAGCAAAACTATGGTATTTGCCGGAACTCCTGCCGCTACGGCGTTTCTGATCGCATGCTTTATGGGGTTAAAAGGCCAAACCGGACCGGGTTTTTGAGCCTGCAGAAGTGCCTCAAGTGGACCCAGGGTTTCTTTGGTTTTTTCGGTTAAATCGGCCACCGGAGTCGGAATGGGTGTGGGAGTTGCCGTGGGAGCAACCGTTGCGGTTGGTTTGGGACTAACAACCACGGCCAATGCCGGCCGAACAAAAGCCAAATAAAGCAATAACGCAAAAACGACCGCCAATAGTGCTCTCTTCATGGGAATTCTAGCGCTAATTATACAATTTCAGGCCATAAATCTCCAATACAACAACATTCCCAATGGTGGTTGAAAAACAATACGGATAATGGTAAAAGTTCAGGTAGTGCTCAAGAAAATTGTAATCGCCCTAATCCTTATACTCGCTCTGATAGTCTTCAAAAACTCCGTCTACTCCCCCCTCAAACTTTATTGGTTTATCCCGGACGGGGTTCGAGCCGAACCAAACCTCTTCAACATTTACGAATGGGCAAACGAAGGGAAGCTTCCCAACATTAAAAAGCTTATGGAAAAAGGTTCATATGGGTACGTCAAACCTACCTACCCCGGGCACACCCCAGCCAATTTCGCAACTCTTTTAACCGGTTCGTATCCCGAAACACACGGCGTTACCGATGGTCCAATGAGGGAAATAGGAAAACCTCTTGATAAAGTAGCCGTTCCGGGTTTCAGGTCTGTGGCAAAAAAGGTCGAGCCGATATGGGTAACCCTTGAGAAACAAGGAGAAAAGGTGGCCCTTCTTTCCATTCCTGGTTCAACTCCGCCCGAGTTGAATAAGGGGGTTGTCATTCGAGGTCGATGGGGAGGATGGGGGGCAGATTTCGCACCTTTGAATTTTGAAACCAAGGGAAATCTTTCCCAACGCACCAAACAGGGAACGGAGGCTCGTTTTTTCTACTTCGGACCTCAACTTACCATCTATGAAGACGCAAAGCCCGCCGGCGGCTGGGAAAATGCTCCATACAGCTATTCGGATACCCTGGAAGTACCGCTTGTAGGCTGGGGTGCGAAAATCTGGGCGCTAATTCTCGACTCGACAGACGACGGGAAGGTTAATTATGACAAAGTGGCCTTTTCTTTGGATAAAAAGACAGTTTTCTCTACTCTTTCCCCGGGTCAATGGAGCAATTGGCAGCCTATTGTCCTTAAGTGGAAAACCGACACGGCTGAAACAGACGTCTCAACTTCCGTCAAAATAGCATTAATAAAGGTTGGCCCCAATAATTTTTATAGAATTAGGGCTTTTTACAACAACCTCAACGAACTTGTTGCACAACCGGCGGAAGCCGCAAAAATTTTGCTTGACAAGGTCGGGCCAATGGTAGATTTCGCCGACAACTTTCCTCCACAGCTGGTCTACTACCCCGAAGACAAAAATATCCTTTGGGAAGAAAGCAATTTATCGTTCGAATGGCACAAGAAAGCCATTGCTCCCCTGGTTGAGTCTTTCAAGCCTTCCGTTGTAATCCACGATATATATAGTCCTAATCAAATATTAACAAGCCGTTGGTGGATGGGGTATGTTGACCCAGAGGGATCCCTTTACAACACAGTTTCGAAAGAAGAAAGAGATAAGCTTTGGGAAGAGGTAAAAGACATGTATAAGAAACTCGATGATATGGTGGGAGAAATTCTAAAAGTCTCCGGCCCAAAAACTTATATCGTTTTTACATCGGACCACGGAAACGTTCCTTTAAACCAAAGCGTTCAACTTAATAATCTTTTTGCTCAAAAGGGATGGCTCAAGTTTAAAATAGACCCTCAAACCGGAGAACCGATTGTCGACTGGAAGAATTCAAAAGTCATCTTTCTTAAAATGACCCATGTCTTTGTAAATCCAAACGGCTTGGCCGGAAATTATCAAAGGGCTAGCGGAGCCGAATACGAAAGACTAAGAAATGAGGTTATAGCTACAATCTCGTCTTTGCGGGACTCGGATGGAAAAAGCCCTGTCGCTCAAATAGTAAAGTGGGAAAATGCGCGCGAGGAGTTGCGCCTTGACCCCGCAAGAATAGGAGACTTGGTAATTGCTAACAAGCCTGGTTACGGATGGAGCGAAAAAATGACCCAGGGTCTCGAAGTATTTTCCATCCCGCTGGAAACTGGCTATAAACAAGCCATAAAATCCGATGAGGTTCCAGGCATGTGGGCTCCTTTTATTATTTCCGGACCCAATATCAAAAAGGGCAACTTCCTCGGAAATTTACCGTTTGATATGGTAGACGAATACCCCACCATTATGAAGGCGCTGGGCAAAGAAATCCCTGTTTTTGTTCAGGGTAAAATTCTTCCGGTTTTCAAATAATTAAGAGGGTTTACACATCTAATTGAGACCAGAACTCCTTCATATCTTTCCGGATTTTTATCGTACGAAGAGGCGGGAACTATAAATTCCAGCTGATAGAGATTCTTTTGCTGCGAACAATAAATCCATCCGAGTTGTACTTTATAAACGGCCTGGGCGGGGCTGCACCCCCCCAGTGTAAGACGAGAATTCATATTTCCCAAAAAATAATATAATTTTGTGTCGCCAATGTTCTTTTCGAAATATTTTGGAGCGTATTCCTTGGCACAAACTATTTCATTGGACACATCGCCTGGGTAAGGAGCGGGGGCGTCGGCGAATAGGCCCTTTATTCTTTGGGTTTCCGAAGATATATACTTTTGCGCCTGCGACGGTTCCCACCCATATCTTGTCTCCACCCTAAGAAGTTCCCCGCTGTCTATGGAAAGCATTGCCTTATAGGAAGAAGCATCATTTTTGTAGACTTCGATTGTCTTATAATTTTCAAGGCCAGTGAATGAAAGGCATCTTAATCCTTCGCATTTCCAGAAATGGTTAAAAATTAGGAAGAGGGCGGTTGCCCCAACAACAAGAAGGAGTTTGATACCCGTTTTCATAATTGGACTTTGAGACAATTTTATATTATCAAACAACAGGTGTTAACATATTACGATTGATGCATAAATTAAAGGTTTTTTTATTTGTTCTTTTTCCTGCAATTTGCATTTTGGTGATAGCACTATGGCTAAAACCCCAATTTACAAAATATACCCCAGTTGTTTCTTGTCCCGGCTGCAACATCGTGTTTGTTTCTTTTGACGATTTGGGTGCTTCCCGGGTTCATTCTTACGGTTATCAAAGAACCACCACTCCCTCTATAGACTTTTTCGCGGAAAATGGATTCAAATTTACAAACGCGATAAGCGTTTCTTCATGGACGCTCCCCTCCTCGATAAGCTGGTTTACCGGAGTATATCCGTCCAAGCACAAGATATTAAACGAGTATAGCTTTCTTGCTTCTCAAGAAGAGGTTCTATCTACCCCTGAAAATTTGAACAACATTTTGCTAACGTTGCCGCAAATTCTTAAGGAGAACGGCTATACAACCGGCGGATTCACGGGAGGCGCCGCCTTAAATGGGAAATTTGGCTTTTCCAAGGGATTTGATAAATATTTCGATGAAGAGGACTTTGGAGGTTTTGACATTACCGTTCCCGAAGCCCTGCGCTGGATATCGGAAAATAAAGACAAAAAATTATTCGTCTTTCTTCATTCCTACGGTATCCACGGCCAACACACGCCGGAGAATGGATATGACAGAAGATTTTTGGATTTTAACTACGAAGGTCCCTTAACGGGATCCAAGGAAGAACAGAAAAAATTAAGGGAAGATGCCCTTTTAACCGGCCAAATTTCCCTTTCCGATAAGGATGTACGCTTTTTAAGCGACCTTTATGACGAAAAAGTTCAAAGGGCAGATGAGGCCTTCGGAAAATTTATTGAGGAGTATAAAAAACTTGGGCTCTTTGACAAGACAATATTTATTATCACCTCGGATCACGGAGAGGAACTCTACGAGCACGGAAGAATTGATCACGGTCATTCTTTATATGACGAACTAATTAAGGTTCCTCTTGTTATCTGGGTTCCGAGTAATTCAAGGGGTGTTGTGATAAAGAATCAGGTCAGAAGCATTGACATTTTTCCAACCATACTGGAAATCTCGGAGGTTCCCTTTTCGGAAAATCTGTCGGGGCAGCTTGAGGGAATAAGTCTCGTTCCTCTAGCGAAAGGGGCCAGGCTCAAATTGGATGCTTATCCGGAAACCGATTATCGCTACTCGGTCTTTTTAAGGGCCATAAGAACGGCCGATAATTATAAGTACATCCTGAATATCGAGAACGGAGAAGAGCAATTTTACGACTTGTCGGCTGATCCGCTTGAATTAAAAAATTTGGCAAGCAAATTCCCGAAAAAAATGAGGCTCCTTAAGGAAAAGCTTTTTAACCATATACAAATTTACAAGCAACAAAAATGACTTTTTCTAAAACTTCCCTGGCATTAATTGTGATTGGTCTTTCTATCCTGGCGGTTTTTTCATTCGTGTTGTTTTTAACTAAACCCTTTAAGGGGTGCCGCAACTGCAACGTAATTCTTGTCTCCCTCGATACCCTTCGTGCCGATTCTCTCGCCTGCTACGGATACTTTAGAGACACGGCTCCCAATCTATGTAATTTCGCAAAAGAAAACGTCCTCTTTCTCAATTCATATTCCAACGCCGACAGTACCCTTCCGAGCCATTTTTCCATATTTACATCCTTATACCCCAGCTCCCACGGGGTCACCGAGATTCTCAGATACGAACTTAGCCCCGGAATAACACCCCTTGCCCAATTTCTGAAAAATAACGGCTATGAGACTGTTTTTGTCGGCCAAGAGAACGACCCCAGTTTTCCTTTAGACAAAGGTCTGGGAAGGGGTTTTGATAAAATCATTTATAATGTCGAGGATCCCAAGCAGTGGACCGACGGCCTGGAAAGCCTGCTTGAGAACAGTAAACAAAATAAACCGACTTTTCTTTTTCTCCACACTTACGGCATCCACTCGCCTTACTTAAAAATTCTTAAAGAGGATGTGTTTACACAGGGCTCTTTCCCGCAACTCCCCACAACGAAAAAGGCATATTTCGAGTTTAACGAAACACTTCTCGGTTACATCTTCGAGGATTTGGAAACCAGAATCAGTGAAAGCAAAACCCCCGAAAGTTTAAAAAGAAATACCCAGCTTTATGGAAATTTGAAAAACGCGGCGTCTTTGGATAAAGCCCGGGAAATATTCGAAGAATTACCGGAATACGAAAGATGGGGCATTTATTCAAAAAGGTATTTTCTTAGCCTAAACACCCAAGACCCCAAACAGGTTGAGTATCTTAAGGCTTTGTACGACGAGGGGATATATCGTATCGATCAGGCAATCTTAGGCACCTTAGATTTTCTCAAATCTAACAATCTTGACAAAAATACCATTGTCATAATCACTTCCGACCACGGAGAGGAATTTCTGGAACACGGAGAATTCCTGCATGGCCCTACGCTCTATAACCATACAACTTTTGTTCCTCTTATTATTTCGGTGCCGGGAGTTAAAGAAAGGGAGATACAGGAAATGGCCCAAGGAATAGATATCTATCCCACAATAGCGGGACTGTTAAAGTTAAAAACCCCGGAATGGCTCCAGGGAATCGATCTTACGGGACTTATATCAGACTACCCCTTGGCCAAGAAAAACAGATTTGTGGTTTCCGAAAGTTACGGACTGCAATACCGTTCCATACGCGACGGGGAATGGGAACTGATGACAAACAATGACGGAAAAGTCGAGCTTTACAATATGAAAGAAGACTTTTACGAAAAAGAAAATGTTGCAGAAAAATACCCCGTTGTTGTTGATGAATTAACAACCGCCATGAATAAAATTTTGGCCAAAAAAACGGTTTTCCCGAGCGTAGACGTGGGCTTCCCGGACTGGCTCGATGAGGTAAAAAGAAGGAAGCTGGAAAAAGAAGGATACTTCTGAAATGAGAAAGGTATTATTCTCCACCCTTCTTTGGATACTCATCTTTGCAGGAATTTTTTTGAGACTGTATTTGCTATTCCATAAGGAAATTACCTCGGATGAAGTGAATTATTTCCTTGCCGCCCTGCAATACAGGTTTCGTGAACTGATCGTCGGAGACTATTGGATAAAGGACAACCCCCCATTCTTTACCATGTTCCAAAGATTTATACTTATCGCCTCTCCGACTCTTCTGGCCTTAAGACTGGTTAATTTTATCTTCGGGTTGGGAACAATCGCGGCCCTTTATAAAATCTCTTCGCTTATCTTGCGTAAGGTAAACAACCTTCTTCTTCCCGCACTATTTTCCATATCCGCCTTCTTTGTCCGCACAGGTTGGGAAGCTAAACCCTACCCCATGGCGTTGTTTCTCCAAATCGTCTCTTTTTATTTCCTTCTAAAATCCTTTAGGGAAGGCGGCAAGAGAAATATTTTTCTGGTCTCGCTTTTTGCCTCATTATCCTTATACGCAAGCTACACCTCCGCTCTTTATATTTTTAGCCTGTTTTTATTCATAGTAATAGCATTTTGGATAAATAAAGAACACTTCCGTTCGGGGATGAGGGCTCTTGCCCTTACTGTTCTATTCTCTATTCCTATCGTATTTCTTTTGTTTAAAAATTTTTCCCTTTTCGGCACGCTCACTCCGAATTTCGGAATCAGAGGGGAAAACTTCTGGGAAATATCGACCGGATATCAATTTTTTTATAACCAACGCCTGGGTACCGTCCTGAAAGGCCTTTTTTTACTGGATATCTGGGCCCTGCTTTTTACCTTAAGGGGTTTGATTCGAAAGACGGCTCTTCCCGAGAGCCGGCTTTTCGTGGGCCTCACGGTTCTCTCAAACATCCTCGTCGTTGGCTTTTTGAAAAAATTCGGATATCATTTCACATCTAACCTGTTCAACTTTTCCGCAATTTCGCTTTTGATTATCTTCCTTTTTTGGTTTCAAGACGCAAAACGCAAGTCGGTACTCTTGGCCCTCCTCTTTATCCTGCTTGTAACACAAAACGTATTCCAATCGGGGTATTTCGGCAACAAAAATAACAATCCAAACCAAGTCGTTACCAATTCCGAAATCAGAAACTTTTTGGTTACAAACTGCAAACCCGACACGCTATTTGTGGTTAACTCTGCCGACTTTAATTTCTATCCCCTGGCGTATTATTACAGGTCTGCCTACGATTTATCTCCGAAATCCCCTTTTTGGCTGGGTTCCGGGTGTTTGGAACACCGCTTTGTCATAATCGATAATAAATTCGGTATTCAAGAAGAGTCTGTTGCCAAAGATATCGGGCAGGTCGATACCCTGTATTTTGTCCTGCTCTCCAGAAACCTGGAAGGGGGTAGGCTTTATCAATATCTCAACTTATGCAAAGACAAGAAATGTATCTTTGTCGATGCCGTAAAAGGTACGGCCGATGTTCCAAACTACCAGTGAATAGAACTTGTCTTAGCTTACGCCTGTTGTTAAGATAATTATTGCCGGGAAACAATGGATTTAGAACCTGCCGTCCAGACACCACAACCCCAAGGGAAGCCGCGGGGGTCAAAGGTTTTGATATTAGTTCTTCTTAGCCTGTTTGTACTTCTTGTTACTGCGGTTGCGGCAGAGGCTGTCTACCTTTATAAAAATCCTTTCCAGAAATGCAGCCTTCTGGGCTGCCAAGAGTACCAGCCATTGGGGGTTGAAGACCTGGCTCCCAAACCTCTTAACGAAGAAAGGGTGGCCGCAATCAGAAAATTTCTGGACAGGATGACTCCCGACAAACAGAGCGGCGCCTTTTACAGGGAGCTTAAATATACCACGGTCGCCCAAGGATTGGCCGCCATAGCGATCCCCGAAATTGTGGAAATCGACAGGGTTAAATATGTGTACCATCTGGGATTACAGGACGAAAAAGGAGCCATATTAAGATACAGGTTTACCCAACAGGAGCTGGATATTATGGAAGTAAAAATTGTGACCTGGGGGGGTGAATCCAAGGACGCAACCATAAAAGACCTTCAGGAGTCGGACTATGTGGTCATAAAAACTTCAAGCAACTTGCTTGATACGTATGCAGGTGATACTATAAATTTAGAGATTAAGAGGGAGCATTTCTGAAATGGTCAAAGCTAAAAAAGTTTACTCCAAGCCAGTGCTCAGAAGTTCAAAAATTAAAACGGTTCAGTTTTATTCAAGAAACTCCCTTAGAAACAGCGCCGATACCGAATCTCTCCTTTTGGCCGGTGTCGTAAGTTGAAAGTGCCCCTGCGCCAGCTAAAAAACACTTCCCAAAACCTGAGTATGTTCCCCCTTTTTTTGCCTGGAGACAAGGTGGAGATAGA
The DNA here is from genome assembly GCA_001791995.1 of Candidatus Woesebacteria bacterium RBG_13_46_13. Lineage (GTDB taxonomy): Bacteria > Patescibacteriota > Microgenomatia > UBA8517 > UBA8517 > RBG-13-46-13. The sequence goes on along the minus strand of MGFR01000002.1, from coordinate 32,080 downwards.
AGACCAAAAGGATTGTTCCACTGGCAATATCGTAGCCTACTTAGCCTCCGGCAAACTCATCGCCCACAGGATTGTTTACACTTTCCCGGACAGAAAAAACTTCATCACCAAAGGAGACAACAATTTACTTCCGGACAAGAAAATAGCCCTTGGCGAGATTCTCGGAAAGGTTATCGCCATAAAAAGGGGCTCCACCCGTATTGCCCTCGAGCATCTTTACTATACCCAATCCTCTTTTTACCTATCCCAACTGGTAAAGGTAGAAAAATCGCTTAAAAGGGCAAAGATAAAATTTATCGTTCTGCGGGGAATTGTTCCTTACCTCCACTGGGCAAAATCCCCCCCCAACAGACTTTTGGCCGATTGTGATATTTTCGTCCGCGAGGATGACTTTAAAAAGGTTATTCGGGTCTTAAGCCCTTTGGGTTTTACAAAATCCCCCGCTACCCTTTTCGCAAAGGAATTTACAAACGCCTCCGAGGTTACCCTTACCAAAAATATTTTTCCTTTCCCCGTTAGGGTAGATTTACACAGAGGTCTGGGAATCCCTTTCACCAAGCTTACCTATCTTAACAGCCTGTTTCCGAAAGTGAAGGAATTTGAACAAAGCCTCTTCACCAATTCCATCTCGGTAAAGCAAGGGTCGGCTAGGTTTAAGATTCTGGACAAAGAAACTTTCGTCATTTACCTTCTGCTGCATTGGTATAGACACAACTACGAGGGTCTATCTAGAATCGAGTTGGTAAAAAAAATGACCGAGTCGGGTCTTGACTGGAAAAGGCTTTTCAGGCTTTCCAAAAAGTACGGAGTTCCCAGCCCCGTGCATCTGGGCCTAATCCTTTCCGAAAAATATCTTGATCTGGCCTTTCCCAACCGAAAAAAGGACTATGCCCTTTATCTTCTCTCCCTTTTTATTTCCCCGTTTTCCACAGGCAACAGGGTTTTCCAGGGAGTCAAAAGATTGCTGCTGGTATTTCTTTTGTCTCCCGCAGGTTTGTCCCTGAAGCTAAGGTTGTTGTTGTCTCCCAAAACGCTGCGTTTCATACCTCTGGCTATTGGCTCTTTTATCAAAACCCGGAATCAGAAAAGAAAGGGGTTAATCAGCGAAGATTATGCTGCCCACGGCTTAAACCCAGACTCAAAAACCAAAGCCAGACCATCGAGGGAATAAGATAGGTCGAATCGAAAAGGAAATTAACAGTAAGCCCTAAAAATACGGCGTAGGCTATTCTATTCTTTGCCCCAACCACTCCCTGCCAAAGAACATTCCCCAGCCAAACAACAAATACTACGCCAATCCAGCCCAACCCCACCATTACCTCCAAGACCAGATTGTGGACAATGCTGGAAAAAGTTCCCACATCAAAACGCGAGGAGACGAGTTTGAAGTTGCCCATTCCCACCCCGGAAGGATATTTGCTTAGTCCGGAAATGGCCTGAGTAAAATAAGGTCTTGAGAAAAATATCGATTTGTTGATACTGGTTAGAAGAAAAACCGCCGTTATCCCCAAAGACAAAAAGGTGAAAATGTATTTATTCCTCTTGAGATAATCGATGTTTCCGAACAGATAAATTGCTCCCGCAAGGAAAGCAACTACCGCCGAGCGGGAAAAGGAAAGGTACATCAGGATAAGTCCCAGAACGGCAAGCAACCAATAATAGAGGCCGCCTTTGGCTACAAGCTTACGAGCGACAACCAACAGCACAATCGCCCACAAGTCTCCTATGTGGTTATGGTTTTTAAAGGCGGAGGAGAAAGTAAAAAGGCTCTGCGGCAGGATAAGGCCGGGAGAAAAGATTAGCCAGAGAACATAGAGGGCGGCCATAGCCAGACCGAAAACAAGAATCAATTTTTCCAAATAACCTCCCCACTTTTCTTTCTGATTAAATGCGGAAAACCATAATAGTCCCCCACCTGCAAAAAGATACAGATAATCCGCACCGCCGTCTCGGGAGCCGGAAATGAATTTCCAAACAACAATTCCGAGAAAAATTAGATAAAGGATAAATCCCGGAGGAGATTTCGCTTCTCTTGTAAAAAGAGTCCAAAAAAACAAAACGGAAATTAATGAAAGTTGGGCAAGCAAAAACGAGACGGAATTTTTTCCCAAGCTGCCAAGTATGAGCAATACCCCCAAAATAAACACCGGTAACAACTTTTTCATATTATCAGTATAGAATAATCGCGAAAAAGCTGCCGTGCTATAATTCCCAAAATGGGAAAGTCAAAACTCATCGCCTTTATCGTCTTATCACAGCTTCTTATTATCGCTTTTTTGGTATTTTCGATTTATAAAAAATCATTACCCAAGATATTCTTAAGCTTGATTAGTAAGGAATCTGTTCTTTCGACCAAAACCAAGGGTTTGGATTATTTTTACGAACCGAGTCCCAATAGCCTGGACAAAGCAAACACGTGGATTCCCTACCAGGGAATTTCTACTATCAATTCCGACAGTCTAAATGAAAGATACGATTACAAAACGGAGAAAGACCCCGGGATATTTAGAATAATAACCCTTGGCGATTCCTGGACTTACGGACTTTATGTAGATACCGACAATAATTGGCCGGAAACCCTTGAAGACTTACTTAACAAAGAAAAAACCTGCAGTGCGGTGAAAAAGTATGAGGTCATAAATCTTGGGGTCTGGGGTTACGATCTCCAGTATGCGGCCAAAAGGTTTGAACTCAGGGGGGCAAAGTATCAACCGGACGTTGTCATCTGGTTTGTCAAAAGCGATGATATGCTGCAGATTAACGAGCTTATTTTGCCCTTGGAAAAAAATGTCGACGCCGAGATGAGAAAAAACGGAGAATTCCAAAAAGCGGTGGAGGAAGGCGATTATTACGCCTCCTGGCATAAGGCTTATTCCCAGTACATTGATAAATATCCCGAGGAATCAATCGTAGAAAAACAAAAGAAGATTCTTTCCGATTTTGATTCCGTCTACACAAATCCCCTGATTATCGCATCCTTTCTGCCGGTAGAACCCTATTACGATGACATTGTGGGTTCATTCGTCGCCGGAAGGCCCAACACTTACGATTTCCGGGGGCTAACTAACCCAACCGAATATCGGGAGCTGCATTTTTCCGGAGATCCCCATCCCAACGAGAATGGACACAGGATAATTGCTGAAGATTTTCTTAATTATTTGGTAGCCAAAGACTTCTTGCCATGCAAGTAATTCTTCGCTAGCCAAAAATTCCCCAAAACCAGAAAGTCCATTTTGGTTTTGACAAAGTCGGCGATGGCCTGAGCTGGGCTTTCCACAATCGGCTCCCCCGCAAGGTTAAAACTGGTGTTTAAGATACAGGGAATCCCGGTTCTGGCCCAAAAACTGTGTATCAGCTTGTAATAAAGTCCGTCATTCTTACTGACGGTTTGGATTCTGCAGGAAGCGTCACTGTGAACAATTGCCGCCAGTTTTTCTTGCCACCCTGCTCTAACTTCAAAGCAATAATTCATATCAGGTGCAGAAAAATTCTTTTGGGGAACCGCAAAAAAAGTATTTACCTTTTCCTGTAAAACCGAGCCCGCAAAAGGTCTAAAAGACTCTCGCCTCTTTATTTCATTTACCCTTTCCTTCATCCCCCTCGGATACGGCCTGGCCAGAATAGACCTTGCCCCCAAGGCTCTCGGACCCAATTCCATTTTCCCCTGAAACCAGCCGACCACCTTGCCTTTGGCAAGCCAGGCGGAAACTTTTTGGGTGAGCTCTTCTTCTCCGGCAAACTTCCGATATTTTATTTTCTCTTTATTTAGCTCATCTTCAATCTCCTCCTGGATATAGCTTGTCCCCAAACAAAGGCTTGCCAAGCTTTTTCTTTTCGCCCTTCTCTTAATCTGGTGGTAGGTGGCAAGGGCAGCCCCGAGCGCGGTTCCTCCGTCCCCGGCCGGGCCCAAGATATGAACTTTCGTAAAAGGAGTGCTGTCAAATATTTTTCCGTTGGCCAAAGCGTTTAGGGCCACTCCTCCGGAGATACAAACGTTTTTGGACTTGGTCAGCAGGGAAAGGTGTCTCAAAATCTTAAAATAGGCCTCTTCCGTGACCCGCTGAATACTTGCGGCCAAATCCTTGTGCCTTTGGCTAAAGGCAGCACCTCTCTTCCTTGGAGAGCCAAAAAGTCTTTCGAATTTGGGACCCCACATAGAAAAGCTTTGCCGAAAAGAAAAATAATCCATATTCAAACGGAAGCTTCCGTCCTCTTTTAAGTCAATTATTTTGTGAATTTTATCTACATCTCGGGGCTTTCCGTAGGCAGCCAATCCCATCAGCTTATACTCATCGTTATTGACCCGAAACCCCAAGAAGGCCGTAAAGGTGGAGTAAAGTAGCCCCAGGGAGTGGGGAAAAATAATAGATTTTAGTGGTACTAGCTTATTATTTTCTCCTCTCCATAAAGAGCAGGTCTCGTATTCTCCCACCCCGTCGATGGTAAGGACTGCTGAGCGGCTAAGGCCCGAAGGGTAAAAGGCGGCTGCGGCGTGGGAAAGATGGTGAGGGATAAAAAAGATTTTTCCCCTAAAACCCACCTTTTCCTTGATCAGCCATTCTACTTTAATCTTTTGCCCCAACCATTCGGGAATACTTTGCAAAAATGGTTTTAGGGAAAAGGGATAGGTTTCGATAAAAGTCTCAAGTATCCTTTCGAATTTCAAAAGGGGTTTCTCGTAATAGGCAACGAAATCGATATCGGCTATCTCAACGTTGCTACTCTCAAGACAAAACTTTATGGCCTTAAACGGAAACGAGTTGTCGTGCTTTATCCGAGTAAAGCGCTCCTCCTCCGCGGCTGCAACTACTTCTCCGTCTTTTATCAGGGCAGCGGAGCTGTCGTGGTAAAAAGCATTAATCCCCAAGATGTACATTCTCAGTAGGCTGAAAGAAAATCCGCCTTCTTGTAATTTTTGCTTTTCTGCCAATAGGTACTTCTATTCTCTTTCTTAAATATCCGGCCAAATCTCCATAACAGATAAGCGGCGCCTACCCCGACAAAATAAAATAGAGACAAAACAAGCGTTACGCTGATTGAATTTATTTTTCCGACCAACTTTCTCATATTAAAGGGTAGAGAAAAACGGGAACCGGAGAAATTTGAGCCACTACGATCAAGAGAGCAATTATTATCAAAAGCAAAAATAAAGGTATCAGCCAAATCTTGTTGGACTTAGTCGCCAAAGTAATCAGTTGCTTGATGGTTTCAATCATTTTTTATTTCCCTTTCCAGAAAAAGATTGAAAGATACGCTTAGGTATTTGAAAAACATGTTCACCAGGCGGGATTTGCTCTCACCGTATTTTCTCTTGGGAGAGTAGTAAGGAATTTCGGCGATCCTCATTCCCTTTTTCTTGGCCAGATAGACGAGTCTTAAATGGTACTCTCCGTAGCCGACATACATCTGCTTAAGAGGAAGACTAAAAAGGTGTTCCCTCCTGATTGCATAATAGCCACTCATGTTATCCATGGTCGGGAATCTTAAAACCCAATACAAAAATGAATTAAAAACATAAGTTGGGAAAATTCTCACCCAGTCTTCCATTCCCCCTCCTTTGGCCAAACGCGAGGCGACCGCCAGCTCGCTGTTTTTCAAATTGCGCACCAGACGAGGCAAAAGATTTGGATCGTGGTTAAAATCAGCATCCATCCCGACAATAATATCCCCCGTAGTTCTTTTTATGCCGTGGAGGATAGCCGTTCCCAAACCCCTGGACTTTCTGCGGATGAAAACCCTGACTTTCTTACCTCTAAACTTGTTTCTGATAAACTCTCCGGTTTTGTCCTGGCTGTCATCATCAACCACAACCACTTCCAAATCCATGGGGTTGGCTTTGCCGATTTGCAAAAGTTTTGAAACCAGCCGGGAAGCGTTTTCTTTTTCATTAAGTGTCGGAATTACAACCGAAACTTTAACTTTTTTGGCTTTTTTCATGGTCTGTTTGAAAAATATTTCCAGTAATCAAATGTTTCTAATATCTTTCCCGCTAGTTGTTTTAAAACGATCGCCCTATCCAGTTTTTCTTCAAAATTTACCAATAGAACATTTTTCCCAAGAGAGTTTCTCACATCTTCGGGGATAATTAAATCCCCGCTATGCACCTCCCATAAATTTTGGTAGGGAATATATTTTTCTCTGGCAAACTTAAAATGCATATCGTGTATAAAATAGTATTTCAAAAATATCTGTTTCTGCTGGATATAGCCTATGTTTTTCTCTAAAAAGACAACGCTATCGTAATTACCCTGCTCAAGTTTTTCTCCAAGAGCTTTCAAGAAAATATCGTATTCTTTGGTCTCCAGCCTAAAATTCGTTACGTTCCCGGGCAGATAAAAAATTCCCTTTGGCGGGGCAAGATAAGAAACGGCAAACAAACCCAGCAAAGAACAAGCTGAAAGGGCAAAAAGTAGTTTGTTTGTTTTTCTAGTTACCTCCAAGGCTTGGGCCAACAAAAAGTACAAACCGAGGTGGAATACCAGAAAAGTTCTTTCAATTCTCGCCCCCGCAACCGGTTGGGTCAGAAAATAAAAGAGCGTAACCGGCAGGATGTAGAAAGAAAACGAAAAAAGAAGAAGCATGTACTCTCTTCGCAGTTTCTTGTTAGCAATCCAGGGAACTATGGCCAGGGCCGAAACCAAAATGAAGGAGGTGGTCGATACGGACCAATTCCTAATTCTAAGAACCGACCTGTCCAGGATATATGAATAGGCCCCGAGAACGTTTGTTTCTAAAGCCAGCGAATTGTTATAAACAATACCGACAATACTTTTATGCCTTGCCAGCAAGAGACAAAATACGGGGAACATTAATAACCCGGAAAGTATGAGGGATAAGGCAAATGTCCGAAAAAGTTTTTTGTCTGTCCAGAGGGTCCAGATTAAAATCGGCAAATACCCCACGAAAACATAAACCGAAGAGTAATGCGTGGCAAAAAGAAAAAGATTCAGCAAAGAAAACGACAGAATAAAAAAGCCGCGATTTTTTAAATACCTGCCTTCCAGGAAATTCATTAAGAGATACAGCTGTAGGACGCTGAAAAGCAAAACAAAGTTATAAGGAGATATCCAGGAGTTTATTCTGAGAAAAAAGGTGGACAGGGAGAATATGGAAACAACTATCAGTTTTGTCACGTTACCCGTTTTTTTAAACAGGGAAAGAAGAACCTTGGCCGAGAACAAGAAGATTATTAAGCCGGGTATTCTTAACCAAAATATATCTTTCGAAATATAACTCCAGGCTTTCAGGAAAATCAAAAAGAAAGGCGGGTTATCAACAATCCCGTAGCGCTGCAAAAACAGATTGGCGAATAAAGTTGTGTCTGCGGTCGAAAAATACAGCACCTCATCCCCCCAGAGGGTTTTCCCAACCACCTGATCAATCCGCAGAGCCAAACCGAGAGAAATAACCAAAAGAAGCAGAACCGCCGGGAAATATTTCTGTAATTTCCTAATTAGCGAAGAGACAATTATGCGCATTGTTCCCCAGGCGATAGTTAATGACAGCCAAAAACTACCATTCTCCACTTCCTGTAAATCCAATTCCATCCAGCGCTTAAATGAGAGGTTATGGGCCCCCTGAACAATCCAGAGCGAAGTAATTCCTGGGTAGACCGAAAAGCGCTTTTGATATTTTTGGGGCACCTTTACCGCTTCGTAATCCGGTAGCGGCCGGGGACCGACAAACTTCATCTCCCCTTTAATAATATTGATTAGCTGGGGCAACTCATCTAAGCCCGTATGGGCCAGAAACTTCCCCAGTCTGGTATATCTCGGGTCGTTATATATCTTAAAAACCGGAGTATCGGCCTCGTTTAACCCCCGATATTTTTTCTGCAGTTTATCCGCCCCGACTACCATGGTCCTGACTTTGTAAATGACAAAGGGGGTCTTGCCCTTGCCCAGTCTTTTCTGACGAAAGAACAAAGGTCCTTTGTCCTCCAACAGCATCAAAATCCAAAAGAGGCCAAGTAGCGGCAAAGAAAGAATTAAAAGAACCACGGCCAAGAATCTCTCGAAAATGTTAGTTTGCATGGCTAATCAATATATAATATCATCAGCCTTATTAAAGTGAACTTACCCAAAAACAAAAAGCAAAGATTTTCCCTTTTTGCCATTACTTTGTTTCTCGGAATTCTGGTTATCACCGCCACCTTTATCGTTCTCAAAATTCTGACCCCCAAAGAAAATTTCGTTTATGCCAAGGTCAAGGTCGCCCAGGGACTATGGTGGGCCTCCACCCAAAAACCCGCCTTTTGGTTCGCCAAAGCGATAAGCAGGGGTGATTCCGAACACGATCTTCTGGGCAGAACCATTGCTCAAGTTACGGATGTCAGATATTATCCCGACATTGAAGATAAATACAATATCTATCTGACTCTAAAACTGGCCTCATCCGGAAAGGGCGGAAAATATTCTTTCAAAAACTCCCCCCTCTCCGTCGGCTCACCCATCGAGCTGGAACTGAACCGTTCTTTGGTTACCGGAACTGTCATCGATATGAACGAGAATCCCTTCGAAGAAAAATATGTCGACAAGAAAGTGCTCTTGAGAAAAATTCCGGCTTACCGCTGGGAGTATAACGCCATAAATATCGGCGATGAATTTTCGGACGGAAAAGAGGTTGTTTTTAAGGTCATCTCCAAAAACGTTTTGGGTTATTCCAATATCTCAAAAACTCTGGGTGAAGATAGATATTTGGTCCTGCCTACCGGCTCAACCCTGGAAATTTCCGTTCTGGCGAGTATAAAGCTTAAATACGCAGACGGATTTTATTTTTTCGGAGAAGAAAAGGCGGTCAGGCCGGGAGCGACCTTTTCGGTGTCTACCCCAAACTTCGATTTCCGGGACTTCGAAGTGGTAAGTCTTGAGTAAGGGCGGCCCGCAAAATCCAGAAAAGAGAATTATAGGCCAGTGTGGTGGTGGGGTTAAAAATCGAGTATATAAATAGAGTCCAGAAAGAAATTGCCAGAGATTTTTTCAGTCCGTCCTTGCCTTTGACGATACCGATATCGCCTTTGGCAAAAAACCCCAGGATAAAAAGGTAAAGGCCAAGGCTTACCAATCCGGTCTCGGAGACAATCTGGGCAAAGATATTGTGGGGATTCACCGAAGCAAATTCCGCCTCACGCTGCCTGGCCAGATTAAGGGAAATCGAAAAAAGGCCCTTTCTGCCTTCGGACAGATGAAAATAGTAATTATTCAGCCCCACCCCGCTTAAAGGACGGGCCAGTCCCATATCGAGAGAGGCTTTAATGTTGGCGAATCTGGACTGGATGGTCTGGACATCCTCCCCGGGGTCCTCAAGCGCCAGTCTGTTTAGGAATGAAAACCCAAAAAAGTAAACCGAAACGGAGTGCGCGACAAATCCCAGGACAAAAAGAGAACCGATAAGGGTCAGCTTGGCCTTAAGCCTCCCCCCAACAACTATCAAGAAAGAGGCAGCCAAGGCAAAGAAAAGCATCAAGAACCTGGTTCTGAAATTGGAAAGTAAGCTGGGTACGATAATCATCGTCAGGACCAAAATGTAACCTAGCCGGACTTTGCTTCTTTTTTCTTTGAACAGAAGAAAAAGTAAAACCGGGATAGCAATCTCGTCATAGGTTTCGACAAAAAGCCGGCCTCTTTGGATATTGATATCCACCAGCTGGAAATGTTCGCTATAGATAAAGCGCTCCCCGAAAAGCCTGAAGGCGGAAGGCACAAGAAGTATCGCCATCTGGTAAAAGAAGTTGATGATACCTGCGGCAACAAAAATCTTGGCCAAACCCCTGGCAATTCCGCTTTGGAATAAAACCACGAAAAGGAAAAACCCGGGAAAAACGATGTCTTTATAGACCCTGGCAAAGGCCTCGACACTCTCGGCCCCGACAACCGAAAACGACTGGAAGAAAAAATAGGCCAAAAAGAGAAGAATAAGATTTTTCCCGCTCTGCGGGATAGCTTTTCCCTTCCCGAAGAAAACCTGCCAAGCACTAAAAAGGAAAATAGCAAAGATTAGATAGCGGGCCAGCGTATGACTAGTTAATAAGGTACTAGTGATTCCGAGAAAATAAAAAGGGGGAATTTTAACCAAAAAAATAGCCAACAGCGTAAGCGCCAAGACGGAATTTTGTTTGATTAATTTCAGCACGTTTTATTGACTTTCCGGAAAATTTGTATCAATAATAATGTAGAGGATAATAATTTGAAATTCAAAAAACTCCCTTTAAATAAATTATTGTTGAGCTTCTTTATTATCATCGCCGTTGCCGCAGTAGGCTATTTGGGTTATACATACTTTGCGGGTCAAGGGCAACTGCCTGAACCGGTCAGAAAAATAACCGGACTCCCGACCGGAGTGGTCAGTATAACACCAACTCCCACTCCCAAGCCGACTCCCCGCCCCATTGGAACGGGGAAACAGGAATTTGGGGTAAGTATGAGCCAAGACGCCTGGCCGAAAATGACCAAGCTGATAATCGACCCCATCGACCCCAGGCTTTTGCAAAAACAAACCTTCAGCGTAGAGGTTAACGACACCAAGCCAATTACCTCGGTCACCGCAACCGTCAAGATGAACGATAAAACCAAGTCGGTGCAGTTTTCTTTGGTAGACGGAACAAACTTAAAGGGCAGATGGGAAGGTTCATGGATGTTCTCCGGAGGCTACGACGAGTATTACCATCTTATCTTGGAAGGGGTAAGCGGAACAGGCAAATCGTCGTTTGAAATGGTGATCAGATGATTATGAAGAAAATTGCCACATTTATTCTTTTCGTTGCCGGTTTTTTCCTTTTTGCCTCAAATGCAGATGCCGCGGAATGCACCGCGACTAGTACTTCTTCCTGCGTTGTGTCTACGTCATTCTCTTTTTCTAATACAACCGATGGAATAAACGGCTCCATCACAATATCTACAGGCGGAACGTTAACCCTTCTTAACGGCTACTCCGTCGGAGCAACCTCGTTTCTTTTGACCGGTGGAACAATGGTGGTCGCCACAGGCGCCTCGCTTAAGCCGGGTACAACAACGGTTTATATGCTGGATGCGGATTCTGATGGGTACCCCGCCAGTACAACTACCAAATATTTTGAGTCGGCCGCAGGTCGCCGCAGCGTAAGCGATCTGACGAGTTTATCCACCGCAGATTGCTACGACTCAAGCGCCAACGCAAAACCGGGTCAAACTACTTACTATGCGGACGATAGAGGCGATGAAAGTTATGACTATAACTGCGACAGTGCAACAACCAAAAGAAGGTTGAGTTGCACCTCGCCCGTTTGCAGTGCCTGTAGCGTCACCTGTGATTATATAGACGCAAGCGGAGAAGGTACGGCCTGCGGAACAACCGGCATCAACGCCGGCTACGCATCAGCCACCAGGAATAACGACGAATACGGAAACTGCGTCAGCTGCACCGGAAGCGGAACCACCACCACCACAATGGAGTGCAGATAGAGTAGCCTTCTTCGTTTTGTTATTCTAACCTCCTGCAGAACTCTATGGGGCTACTTCTTTCCACCTCATTCTTCTTGAGGTGAAGACCTGGGGAAAAGTGGCGATAATATCTGGTGCGTATTCGAAATATTCTGCCGGGGTATCAGCATTCTCCGCTTCCAAATCTCTCTCTAAAACAATTCCGTCATATGCGGCAACCGCTCCCCTGACCCGAAGCTGGTTGGTCCCCGCACCGGTCCTAAACTCCCCCTCCGCCAAATACACTCCTTCTATCGAAGGCTGTGTGGGGTGAGAAACCGACGGGTCAACGATGATATTTCCCTTCAGGCCGTTTGCGTCTTTGCCCACAACAACCATAAAATAGCCGCTGCCGTAAGATTGGATATTAATCCTGCCGGTTATATAAAGATCCGCTCCTTCAACAAGAAGCACTACTTTCCTCGAGCCGGTTAAGTTGACATTTCCTGAAATCGTCATGTCTCCCAAGGTTGCGCCGTTATAGTGATACCAGACATAGCCCCTGGCCGGGCTTCCTCCGGAGTTAAAATCTCCCCCGTTGTAGGTTGGGCTGTCAATTTCGGTAAAGGTCACATCGGGTGGAATCTGGCGCAGAAAATAGGAAAGATCGTAAATCTTGGAGCTGGAATAGCTGCTATTTACCAGCCAGCCGTAAGGAGCCTCCGCCACCGTCCCCGTACCGCTCCCCGCCTGGAAATCGGCGGTTAGACCGGAATATAAGGCAATACCAGGAAAGCCTCCGGTACCCTGCAGGTTTAATACCGGATCACAAACGGGCAAGCTACAGGTTGCCGGAATCGGTGAAACAACATCCCCCCCGCTGGTTACGTCCGCATCCCTAACCTGCCACCAGGGACCGGCTGCCAACACTTCAACCGAGGCAGTATCGGAACACCTTGATGCCCCTCCCATTATCACATTAGCGGTAACCGTAGTTGTACCGTTTGCAACCCCCGTTGCCTGCGTGGAATAAACTGCCGTACTATCGGAAGCCGGATTTACCGTTGCTATTCCCGTATCGGTCGAGACAAAATTCACACTATCTACCGTCCCGCTCCCTATCGTGACTGATGCCGTTAAGGTAACCGCGCTGCCTACCGACGTGGGAGCAGTTGCGGGTAGCAAATCAACCGTACAGGATGGCGTAGGAGTAGGTGGTGCAGTTCCTGTCGGGGTTCCGCTTCCCGGCCCGCAACAGCCCATGTATTCTACTGGGTTTACGGCGCAGGCTCCGCTACCCGTGTCGTATGTACAGCTTGTAAATTTAATAGTGGTTCTGCATACTCCTGCCGTATTGCAGGGAACGGTTGCCGAGAATGCGACGCAGCCTCCTTCGTTTTCGCGCCCGGGTATACACATATACCTACACGGCCCTTGACCTAAACATAGACTATTGTCTCCTGTTCCGTGCAGAGCATTGTAACAAGCCCTGCTGGGATTTCCCGTACACAACCAGGCTTTGGGGCAGGTAGTGCAGGTATGTTGGTTTATTACCCTGGTTAAATAACACGCTTGTCCCGAAGGGCAAGCGGGGTGAGGTTCTATCTGCGCATAGACAGCTTTTGTTGAAAAAACGAGAAACAAGGGCAAGAGTAAAAACAGCCAATGCCCAAATTTATTTAGAGCTTTCATTTTTTAATAATTCCGACTGCGGTCGGATAAAGAACAAAATCACTCGGAATATTATAGCTGAATTTCCCCAGGCCGATATCATCGGATAGACTGTCGAAAACGTCCTGCTCTTTAAAGAAATAATCCGGCAATTGAGAAACACCGGGGAAAAGATATTCTACCATTAGCAAAACCTCTTCCCCTGCAATAAGTTGTCCCGTCCCGTCCTGGGTTTTAACCTGCACCCAGGTAGATTGACCATCAAATGAACCGTCATACGTTGCCAGAGAAAAAGAGCCGTTTCCAAGGCCGAGAAGGACCGGAAGTTTCCGCTTCAGGGTATCTCCCCTAAGAATGAACTCGCCAGCCAGAGCATTATCTTGCCTGCCTTCAGCCAATTTTAGTTCGTTTGCAAAACTCCCTTTAATTCTATAAAAAGCTCCCTGGGGATTCGAAAACTTCTCGATGGGGCTTAAGGCCAAATTTTCCTTTTGTGTAATCAAGCCTCCCTTGTAGGCATTCTCCCGCGAAATCTCACCCTGCCTCAGTCTGTAGACGATATAGCCTACCGTAGCCGCCAGCAATACACAGCTAACTAAAAGGAGTATAAAAAGAAGTTTTTTGGGCATGGGTAAATCCTTCTTATCAAAAGATAACAAATTTATCGGGAAAGATAAAGAGTGCTGGGCGTAATTCCGTCATAGGTATTAACCGTAGGAACACCATCTTCCAATAATGGAATTGTTGCCGAGTCGTAATCGTTATAGCCCGCCATTGTTGGATCGTAGATAAATTGTTTTCCGATAATGACGGATGATCCGGGGGTTACCCCCCTGAGAGTTTCCGTAACTTCGGGGCGGGAAATCATCCTCGCAGGCGGGTTTTGGCCAACATCGTTTCCGTCCAGAAAATATACTTCCACAGGCTCGGAAGTGGGGTCTCTTAAGGAATTAATAATTATAAACTGCGACTCACCGGCTCTTACAAACCTGCCGCTTTGCGCGTCCCATCTTTCGGTCGGAATCTCAAAAAGGAAGCCGTCTACCCCTGCTTGATATTCTTCGGGGAACAATTCCGCGGGAATCTCACCCCTAAAGATGCCGTGCAACTCCCAAATCCCCCAACCGTCGGAGGTTTCGACATTAAAAACTCCATAAGCTAAAGCTCTGCCATCGCTACCGACAAATCTCATGCTATCCGTCTGCTCGGGGCTTAACGGGGAAGTCAATTCAGGAATCCTGCCTAAATCGATCGGGTAACCGATAAGCCCTCTTTCCGGCGTTTCAAAGTTTCCCTCTGTCATTAGCATTCTTTGACCGTCGATAAAAATTCTCAATCTTCCGTCTACTAAATCGGTTTGTATTTGCCCATCCTCCGCAAACACGATTGGCGTCCTTTCCGTTATCCTTCCCGTGCTTCCCATTCTTAGCGCATAGACCACCCCCCTGTCTTCCTGGTCGTAACTGACAGCTGCCATGTAATCACCCTCTGGGGGCGTGGGGAGAACGGTCAGCATTCTTAGCTTTACTATGCCACTTTCATCAACATAGGCAGCATATCCCTGTCCCGAATCTTCTTGGGAAAAGCGTAGACTTTGGAGTACTCCCTGGCTATTCTCGTAGAGCATCTCTGCCGGATGCGGAAGAAAAGTGGCGCTCCCGCCTTCTGCACTGAGAATCCCACCCTCTACGGCAAGAGGGACAAAGCCCTCATCCTTAGCAACTTCGGTTACGATTGTCCCTCCTGCGCTTCGGGCTTCATTAAAGACCACCTCCCCGGTTATTCCTGTTTCCGCAAGCTCGGCTGGAATGTACCCCGGCCGTTCGGAATCGAAATCATATTCAAACTGCGCTGCGATGATCGTGGGAACAATCTCGGGAGTGGCGGAAGGAATCTCTGTCGGCACGGGAGTTAATTCAGAAGTTGGGAATACCTCGGTTGCAATGGGTAAAGTTTCCGGAGGGATATTTGCGGTTTCGACCGATCTTGCACAGGCAGAAACCATTGTCGCAACCAAAGATGCTCCTGCTACAACCCTAAAGGTCTTTGAGGCGATTTTGGATTTCTGCGCCTCGAGGTAGGCTGCAGCACCTCTTAGGTTTTCCTTCATTCCGTTCCAAAAATCGTTTTTGGGTCTGACGATGTCTATTCTGGAAGCTGCACGGGTTAGAATAGGCACTACTTCCCCCGGCTTCATCTCTCCAATATTCGAAGGCAGTATCTCGACAGGCTCACGTTCAGATTCTGTTTCCACTACTTCCATTTTAATTGCATTTAAATAGCTTTGTCTATTATACTGAAAAAATGGATGGACCTGCCCAAGGAACAAGCGCGATAGTAACGCCCCAAGGCGGAAATCCCCTGAGAAAAATCCTATTTATTGTTCTGGGAATATTCTTTCTGGTAATTGTGGCCGAGATCGTCTATTACGTGTCCAATGGAAGCCTGGGCAGCTTCTTTAAATTGCTCAGGCCGTCTCCCGCTCCGACCCAGGAGGAGTCCCGAGATGTCGCAATACCCACAAACACCCCTTCTCCCTCGCAAACCAGATCCGCCGAGCAGAAATTGTTTGATTACGCAACACAGTTTAATTCCTTGTCGGAAAGGAAGGAGCTTATCAAGGACGCATCCGTATCGTTGAAGCTCTTCGGTGAAGTAGTTGATTTTGGGCCCGAGGACCAAACCAAACAGACCCAGTATGCATACTTTATCCAAATAGCCAAAGACGACAAAAAAATCAAAACCAGGTTTACCCCAGCTGATGTGAACGCAGTGGTAGTTACACAGAATACAGCAGATGGAATAAAACAAATTAAGCTTACAGATATCGGAATCGGCGACACTGTCGAATTGACGCAGATAATCAGTCTTATTGACACTCAATCCGAGGAAAGACTATATTTAGAATTGATAAGAAAGGCTCAATGACAAAGCCCAAAAGGATCTATCTCAAGCCAAGGATAAAATCCTCAAAAGTTTCCCCTGTTTCGTTTTACGGAGAAAGTTCCTATAGAAATCCTTCGAATTCGGAATATCTTTTGGCGATAGGCGTTTCAGGCGGTTAATAATTATGTCTGGCGAAAAGCTAAAGCGTTACCATAGGCCCAAGATCAAATCCTCAAAGGTCAGCATAATTTCTTTCTATGGGAAAAGTGTAGTCAGAAGCGCTATCGATTCGGAATTCATGCTCGCGGCCCGTACCTGTTAGATGCGCCACCCTTTATCCTTCGGCACAAGCATGGCCCCCTTAATTTTGCCCACCGATAAACCGTTTATCAAAAAAGGCAGATCTTACAAAGTAAACGACGTTGTTGCTTTCAGGAGAGAAGAAAAGGTCATCGTCCACAGGGTGATATATATTCCCGATGAAGCAAATTATATTACCAAAGGCGACAACAACCTCAAGTCCGACGGAATATTAAACAAAAATGAAATCTTGGGAAAAGTCGAGAAAGTTTTACGTAATGGACGGATGATAGCGCTTTCGCACGTTTATCTTTCCCAATCCCTCACCTATTTAACCGAGCTCGGGCTTTTAAACAAAAGGCTAAAGAAATCAGATATCGACTATGTGCTGCTTAAGGGGTTACCGATTCAACTTATCTATTCGGGGAAAATTCCCAAGAGACTTTATTTTGACGCCGACATCCTTGTTAGACTACACGACTTTCCCCAAATCGGAAAAATTTTTAAGCAGCTGGGTTATGAGGCAATCGAACCCACACTTTTGCATAAACCGGTAAATAAATATTCCCAAATTTCCTTCGTCAAGAAGGTAAAACCCTATGCCGTAATAATCGACGTTCATTTTGCTCCGGCGATAGGATTTACCAAAGCCTTAAGATTTAATGAGTTAATTCCTTCAATCGCCGTCTACGGGCGTGAATTATTTTCTAATGCAAAAGCGGTAAAAGTCGGGAATAACCGGTTCCCCATACTGATAAAAGAAGATCTGCTCCTTTACCTCCTTTTGCACCTTTTCCATCACAATTTTCAGGGAATCCATAGGATGGAGCTTATCGCAAACGTTATTGGCCAAGACAAACCCGATATGGATATCGTCTTAAATAGGGCAAGGAGATATGGTTATGAGTATATTATCTACCCCTCTGTCTTGGTGTTTAACAAGTTTTTTGGGGGCCTAAGTTTACCCAAAGAAGCCCGAATCCCTCTTTTTATGCGCCTGGCAGGTTTTTATGCTACTCGTACTTCCCCTTTTGACACCGATACAAAAGCCATCGAGGCGGGAAAAAAGTTAATTTTTTCTCTGGTTTTTTCAACCCTTCCGTTATCCAAACGGCTAAGGGTTATCTTTTCAAAAGATGCACTGGATTATTTCTTCTCCACAATCAAGTCGACCTTTTTAAGATCCTGAACAAACTCGTCCAAGTCTTTTTTGGCCTCTTTTTCGGAAACGGAAAAGGCTTTCATTATTTTTAGTAAGATTTCCTTTTTGCCTTTTCTTTTTTCAATCTCCGAAAGAATAATGTAGGCCACCTCGTTTAGCTCATGCATTACGGAGGCATCGTTGTCGTAGGCAACGAACGTGTCGCCCAATTTTTGAATCAAAACCCCTTTTTTTAGCCTCATTTGATAATCTTTCGCATCTTTCTACCGTTAAGGACTACCCCAAGTTCAGAGAAGTTGTTTTCCATCAGGAACAATAAAGCGGTCTTTAATACCGGTTTTTCTAAAGTACCACGGTTTAGCCATATTTGTCCAAGCAAAAAAGGAAGCAGAACTTTCTTTTCCTTTATAAGAGCAAGGTTGGGTTTGAGCGCCTTTTTGACTACATAAAACTTTGCCCTCGAAGCTTGGTTTTTACGAGGAATCTCGTTTTTCTCAATAAAAGGGGGGCTGAAAAATTTCCAACGTCCAGACATTTTCCTGACAAGAATAATGTCGTCGCCAAATTTATAATAGCCTCCACCCTTATAAAGACTGGCTGTTGTGGTCTTTCCCCCTCCCGAACGGGCCATAAAAACGGAGAGTGCTCCTTTTCTGTCCACCACGCTTGATGCGTGCAGCAAAAAGCCGTCCTTGCGAATAAGAAAGGCAAATATCTCCCTAAAAAGAAGGTCCAGTCCCCTGAGGTTAACCGTGTAGTAGGTGTCGATTTTGCCGTGCGCAAAATCACGCGTATAGGTCAGGTAATAATATCGCCTGCCCCCCCTGACCAGGATTTCTTTATCTCCCGCGTCCGAAGAAACAACAACCGTAAAATCAACCTTTTTTGAACGGCGGGAAAGAAAACCAGCCCAAGCTTTTTGAAAGGAAGAAATCAGCACTTTCTGTGCGTAGCCGAACTCGGTGGGTTTAAAAACCACCCTGACACTAAACCCCGCCTGGCTCAGAAAATATTCTTTATCAACCTTCATTCTTCCGCCTGGGCAAGCCCGATGGACATAAACCAAAGCCATAACATTGTAGGAATATTATAAGTACTGTCAAGCAACAGGTTTACCGAGAGCACTACGAATATCATTGAAGAGAACAGCCTGGTTTTAGATTTCTGCCAGACGCTCCTGCAGACGAGAAAGAACCAGATGATGAAAGGGAGAGAGAAAATTCCCAAACCAACCAGAACTTCAAGAACGATATTGTGGGTAAAACCGGCGAAATCTTTAAAACCCAGCAGGTGATTTATTGGATCCGCAGAGATAATGCTGAAATTACCCATCCCTACCCCTAAGGGATTCCTTAAAAAGCCAACGACGGCTTGAATATAGTAAGGTCGTGCAAACAAGGTTGTCTTTTGGGTTCCGGCATAAACCAAAAGCGCAGCACAGACTGTCAGGGTAGCCAAAGAAACATATCTGGCTTTTTTAATCCATCCCTTTCTGAAGGCTACAAAAATAACGCCAGCAAAAAGCGCGGCATAGGCTGAACGGGATAGGGAAATTGCCATCAGATACACTCCCACCAATCCTAAAAGGAAATGCCAAAGTTTTGCCTTATTAAGAGATGTATAGAAAATTACCGCAAGCGTTAAAGCCCAGATATCTCCGATGTGGTTATGGTTCTTGTAGGTTGAGGAGGTTAAGAACAGGCTCCAGGTTCCGATATCGCCTCCTTTTGCGAACAAAAAAAATAAAAACCCGAAGGCAATTGCCAGTAAAACAATCATTAAGCCGTAATATTTCTCGAAATAAGACCTAAGGTTATAAAAGGCTATCCAAAACAATCCCCCAGCCAAATACATGATGAAATAATTCGTAACGAGGATTTTTTCTTCCCAATACGAATGAGCCACCAGGGCAGCTAAGAAAAGGACAAATACTCCAAAACCCTTAGGTAAAAGAAATCTTTTGTTGCCAACTGCAGCCAGAAGGCAGAGATAACAAGAGATGAGTACCGCTATTATTTCTACAGGCAGAAGATTGTAACCAATCCCTCCCAAGAAAAGGATAATTGTTGTAAAAATAATCGCGAAGTGTCTGACGATTTTCATTTGCGGCCTTTTCTGCTATAGACTATCATAGCAATATGTCGGCGAAAAGAAAGAAAGCCCTACCCCTGCTGCTCGTTTTTCTGGTCTTGATTCCTGCTCTTATTGTCCTCTTCGCTTTATTAAAACTTGCCAAGCCAAATAACCGGGTCGTCTATATTAAAATGCAGGTTTCCCAAGGTCTCTGGTGGTCAGTAACCTCAAGGCCCGATGCCTACTTTTTACGGGCAATCGCCAAGGATGATACCGAATACTCGCTCTTGGGACAGCCGGTTGCGCAAATAGCTTCGGTTCGCTATTACCCTTCATTCGACAAAACCCGCCCCGATAACAAGTACGATATATTCTTAACAGTTAAGCTTTCGGCTAGCTACAACGACAAGAGCCAAAAATATTCGTTCAAGCGTTCGAGTTTGGTTGTCGGAACACCCATCGAAATTGAGACCAACAAAACTCTGATTACGGGAACCATTATGGAAATATCCAAAGAGCCGTTCAACGATGAATATGTGGAAAAAACGGTTTATCTAACCAAAAAGTATGCCTACCCCTGGGAGTATGACGCGATAAAGATAGGCGATAAATATTTTGACGGTGAAAATGTGGTTTTTGAAGTAGTTTCCAAGAACCAAAAAGCGACTTCGGTCATTGAAAATGACTATTACGGAAATTTCAATGCGGGAACCTTAGATTCCGTCAGGTATATTAGCGTAAAGGCCAAAATTAAAGCACTGAAGAGGGACGGGGCCTTCTATTTCGGGGAACTTAAGCTCTTAAACAGCGGCTCCTTCCTGGAAATTTGGACACCCAATTTCAACTTCCAAGACTTCGTCATCGGTTCTATCCAGTAAGGCTGCTGAACAGATCTTCGTATGCCCTAATTATTGGAGTCCAAGAATATCTGCTTTTGGCAATGTTCAGGCTAATCTTCCGAAGTTTGGCCGTACCCCGCCCTTTAACGGCCACCTTTACCGCCTTGACTAAACTTTTGACCGATCCCTTCTGGTAATAAATCGCTCCGGCCCCCGCAACTTCTCTGTTTGCCGAATGGCTATTCGAGATAACCAAAGTCCCAAAGCCCATCGCCTCGACCAAGGAGGGATGGGTCCCTCCGGAGCGCTTGGTCTCCACATAACACAAAGCGTTTTTAACCAAAGCCGAATACTTCTCCCTGTCCAAAAAGCCTGTAAAGATGATGCGAGCCTCACCCCCGGCAAGATTTTTAATTTTCCGCTTATATCCACCGTTTAGCCGATCATCTCCCACGACAACACATTTCAAGGGGGTCTCAAGGCTCTTAAATGCCCTAATAAGCTCATCCGTATGGTTATCCGGCACCAGCCGACCCACCCAGACAATATATTTTCCCGCGGAAAGTCCTAGCCTGGCCAGTATTTGCCTGTTTTTACCCGTATAAGGTTCGAAGCCGTAAGGCAGATAAACGGTTTCTTTCCCGTATTTTCTGCGGTAATACCTCTTTATATATAAGGAGTCGGTAATAACCCTGTTGGGAAGAAAGCAGGCCAGAACTTCCGAAAAAGCCAAATAAACCTTCCCGACTGGCCCCCACTTTTCCCTACGCCAATCCAGTCCGTCGACATTGACCACGGTTTTTATGCCCAAAATCCTGGGTAAAATACTAAAAATTGTGCTGCCTACCCCGACAAAGTAAATAAGCTCATATTTCCCCTTAATACAGGCGTGCAAGGTCGAAGCGAGGCTGTGCACAAAAGTTTCCCAGTTTTTGCCTC
Organism: Candidatus Woesebacteria bacterium RBG_13_46_13; assembly: GCA_001791995.1. GTDB lineage: Bacteria > Patescibacteriota > Microgenomatia > UBA8517 > UBA8517 > RBG-13-46-13. The sequence continues at coordinate 10,814 of MGFR01000002.1, read as the reverse complement.
CGGGGGCAGGAAGAGTAATTATTTTTACCCCTTTGTAAGAGCTTCTCTCGGGGTTGACATAGCCCCTTCTCGAATAGACGGTTAAACTGTGCCCCTTTCTTACCAGACCCACGGAGAGCTTCTCTGCCAGCGTCTCAAAGCCGCTATAGATGACGGGGACACCGCGGACCCCAATGATGGCAATTCTCATGGCTTAAGAACCCTCCTGTAAATTGCTGCCGTCTCCTTGCCGGTTTTTTCCCAACTAAAGGTGGCCGCTCTTTCTCTTCCTTTTCGAACCAGCTTTGCCTTCAGAGAAGGGTTGCCTAATAATTTAATGATCTTATCCGCCAAATCTTGAGGGTTTTTCGGTTTTGCGAAAAGGGCTGCGTTCCCGGCAATTTCCCGGTGAACGGGGATATCCGAGGCAACGACGGCCACTCCTCCAATGAAAGCCTCAAGAATGGGTAAGCCGAAGCCTTCGTATAGCGAGAAATAAACCAGACACTCGCATCCGTGGTATAGCTGCGCCAACTTGCGCTCACCGACATTTTCTACGAAAGTCACACCTTCTCCTGCGGCCACGCGGGGCCCGACGACCAACAATTCCGTCTGGGGAAGGCTTTTTTGAACTATCCCATAAGCAGCGATTACCCTGGCGATATTCTTCTTGGGGTTTTTACTGTTGAAGGCAAGAAGATAAGGCTTCCGGGCTTTTTTAGACCGTTTATACGAAAAAACTCCGTCGGCTGCCTCGTAAGTCACGAAAACCTTATTTTTAAGCCAAGGGTAGAATTTTACGGCTTCCTTTTTGACAAAATTCGACGGCACAATTACCGCCGAGGTACGTTTCAAACATAACGGAAGAAGCAGGCCAAACACCAGCTGCTCTTTGAGGGAGAAAAATTCGGGATTCCGCCTGAAAAGAAAGTCATGAACCGTCAAGACCAGTCTTCCTCTTCCCCAAAGAGGACCGATGTAGGTTGCGTGAACAATGTCGGCCCTAAACCCTTCTGCCTGGCGCGGTAAATCGATAAATACGCGTTTAAGATCCGCGACTACACCCCTGGTGTGGCTCCTGTAAATTCTTGTTTTAATATTTTTAAGGGGAGATAAGCCTTTAATTATCCCTTTTACATAGCGTTCGTTACCGCCCTCGTTCCTGCCCAGCATGTGCCCGTCGATAATGACTCTCATAAAATAATTAGTCCCCGTAAAAGCCAAAATAGTGAGTTATAACCCAGGGTGGTTGTGGGATTAAAAAGTGAATACGAGAAAAGTGTCCAAAAGGCAATAATAAGAGCCTTGGTCAAATAATCCTTAGACTTTAGAGCAATAATATCTGAATAAGCAAAGTACCCTAAAAGCATAATTACGAAAATTAAGCTTAATACTCCAGTCTCCGAAAGGGTTTGCAAAAAAATGTCGTGGGGATTAGTTGATGCAATCTCGGCCTCTCTCTGAACCCAGTTAAAAAGGGATTTGCTCATTTTTTTACTCGTAGCCAGGTTATCAAAATAGTTGCCCAAACCTATCCCCGTTAGCGGCTGGGAAATTCCCATATCAACAGAGGTTCCGATGTTTTCGGCCCGATACAGAAGAGTTTCCACATCTTCCCGGGTATCCCTAAGAGCAAATCTGTCCACCACCGAAAAGCCGAAGAATGTATTCGAAACGATAACCGCGGTCATGGCCAAGAACAGGAAAAGACACACAAGGACAATCTTCTCTTTAATTTTCCGGCCCGTCAAAAAGAGAAAAGAGGCTAAAAATGCAATGATAAGTATTCCCGCACGCGAGCGGAAGTTGGAAAGAAAGCTGGGCAGCGCGACCATCAAAAAGATGGCAATCAAGCCTATCCGTGCCCACCTACCGTTATGCTTGGCAAGGAGAAAAAATATAAACGGTATTGCTATCTCATCGTACGTTTCTATAAACATCCGGCCTCTTTCGAGATTGATAAGAACCAATTCTAAATGACCGGAGTAAACCAATTCGTTCCCCCAGCTTCTAAAGATGTGGGGTAAGAAAAACATTATCATCTGGTAAACAAAATTCACACTGGCCGCCAGAAGGAATATTAGAACTACTTTTTCTCTTTTTATCCTCCTGGCCACAACCACAAACAAAAGAAGGCCCGGAAACACAACATCTTTATATCTTTGCAGGAAGCCGATGACATTTGAGGCTCCGACGAGAGAAAGAGATTGAAAAATAAGATAAACGACAAAGAACCATAAAAGCAGTTTTGCATTCTGCCCTAAAGGCTTAGCCTTCTCTCTTATCTCCTCCCAATAAATTCCAGCAAAGGCCAAAAGAATAAAAAGACGGGAAAGGGTGTGGGTGGTTAGAAGAGAACTCTTTATGGGTGGAAAAAGGTAGAAAGGTGGGGTTTTAATCAAGAAAATCGATACCAGCACAAAAAGTACGCTGTACCTACGGATAAATCCTATCAAGCCACTGACGAATCTCATACGCCCACATTGTATCAGAAAACTCTGAAGCTATTCGGTCTTTTCCTGCATGCCTAGAAGCCAGAGGACGGCTTCTTTTTTATATCTGCGGTCGCCGCGGGAGTTAATCCTGATGGCGGGGAGCTTGCCTCTTTTGCCCCAGCGCTTGATAGTCAAAGGAGAAACACGTAGCAGATCGGAAACTTCACGCACGGTGAGTAAATCCGGCAAATCTTCGAGTCTGACTTTCTTTTTAGGCTTCTCGTCCATATTGTTTAATCTAATTTGACTTCAAATGATATAGTTCCGAGCTTGAGTTCGAACTATCTTAATCAGAAAATATCAGAGGGTATCAGGGGTGTCAAGGGCCATTTAGGCCTTATTCCACTTGGAAAGAAATACTCTCCAGGGAAAAACGATTGTGGCTCTTATAATCCTCGGGGCTCTTGCGGGTTGGGTAACAAGCCGCCATAACCACTCAAAGCTCTTCTCCAAGCCTTTGGGGGGCAAGGGTGCTTTTCCGGCAACATAATCAAGCGTTCCCCCGACAACCATGGCTCCACCAATGTTTAGTCGCTTGAGGTTTCGTACCACCCATTTTTCCTGCTTTGGAGCACCAAAGGCTACAAATAGGATCTGGGGGGCAAATTCGTTGATTTCGGCGATCGCCTTCTTTTCCAAGCCGACATCCGTTTGGGAAACCGGCTCACCCGCCGCGTTAAGACGCGGTCCCTCGTTATAGGCAATTCTTACCTTTTTAAAACTTTTCCTCAGGTTAAGTCCAGCAACCTTGGCAATATCGGGTCCTCCTCCCAGAAGGAATACTTTCCAGCCCTTTTTACTGGCAAGTTTAATTATCTCCATAAACAACTCGCGACCCTTAATGATGTTTATCTCCCCTAATCCCAAAAACCTGGCGGCAAGACCTACCCCGATTGTGTCCGGTATTGCCAGGTCTGAATTTTGCAGAGCTTTATGCAGTCCGAAGTCTTTCTCTGCCTGTAAAATTATCTCCGAATTGGGGGTGGAAATCCAAAATTTGTAGCCTCGGGCCAAAGAATCCCTTACAAAGGCTAGCACTTTCTCCTTGGAAGTGCTATTTAGGTCAGTGGTCAATATTTTGCCGTATTTTCGCATTGATTTGTACCAATCTTTGTCGGTTTTTTGGGCTTCGGGCTCCGTTTTTTTAGAAAAAAGCCTATTTTTTTATCGCCGAATTCGTCCAAAAAGATGTTTTTATAGACCTATAACCTACTTACGACTAATTAACCAGCTATCATGACTCTAGGACTTAATGTGATTTCGTATACTTTATATTACAGGTTCTATTAATACAATTATGCACTTACGATAACACACACTTTGTATAAAATATTACCTCGTTTATTGGCCTCATAAATTGTTGAATTATCCTCAATCTATCCTCACTTTATCCCGCTTTATTGGTCCTATACTATATAACTTCTTTTCCTGCCCTATAGTAGCAGTAAATCGGTATCTTGTATAATCCGATTCTTTTGTTTCCGGGGTCTCTGGCACCTCGTGTTATATGCCCTATAGGGGTTATCTTTTAGTCGTGACACTTCTCTTCCAAAGTTCTATATTTTCCAACACCAAACCGGTTCCCCTAACCACACAGTACATGGCGTCCTCCGCGACATGGGCCGGAACGCCGGTTTCTTCTGTTAACATTTTATCAAAGTTCCGCAAGAGACTCGTTCCCCCACTCATGACAATTCCCTTATCTATAATATCAGCTGCCAGCTCCGGTGGCGTGTCCTCCAAAACCGCTTTCACCGCTCCGATTATGGAAAGAAGAGTGGGCCTTATCGCCTCTGTAACGTCGGTTGAGGTCACCACAACGCTTCTGGGGAGCCCAAAGACCAAATCCCGGCCAGATATCTCCAACTTTTCGTCTTTGGCCAGTATTGTGGCTGAACCGATCTTGATTTTGATATCCTCCGCCGTGGTATCACCCACAATCAGGTTATATTTCTTCTTCAAATAGTTCTGCAGAGCCTCGTCGACCTTGTTGCCGGCGATGCGCACGCTCTTATGCACCACGACTCCCCCCAGGGAGATAACGGCAGCCTCGGCTGCTCCACCGCCAACATCCACGATCATATGCCCAGATGGTGCCGAAACCGGAATACCCGCTCCGATGGCTGCGGCCAGCGGTTCGTCTATAAGGTAGGCATGCCCTGCTCCTGCCCCCAGAGTAGCATCAAGCGCGGCCCTACGCTCAACCTGGGTACAGCCTGCCGGCACGCAGACCATGACATTGGGTTTAAATATCTGGAATCTTCCCGTAACCTTGCCGATGAAGTAGCGCAGCATGGCCTCGGTTATCTGATAATCCGCAATTACCCCCTCGCGCATGGGCCGGGAGGCAATCAGGCTTTCAGGGGTCCTGCCCAGCATTCTTTTGGCGTCTTCCCCGACCGCAACAACCTTATTGTCGTCGGAAGAAATGGCCACCACCGTAGGCTCATTTGCGACCAAACCTTCTCCGGCGATCCAAACCAGGGTATTGGCGGTGCCGAGATCAATCGCGATGTTTTTGCGTAGCATGGTTTAGGGGATTGGACGCATTATATGGGCATTTTTTGCGCCTAACAAGAGGTAAGCGTATAATTGGCCTCATGATGACGAAGGTCAGACTTTTGATTTTTCTTTTCACCATCTTTGTGATGGTCACTTTTGGAACATTCGCCGTTGCCTACGCACGGGGATATAGGTTTGATTTGAGGCATTTTCGCTTTAGCCCCAACGGCCTTTTGGTGGTCAAATCCGACCCGACCGGGGCCCAAATCTTCGTCAACGGGGACTTAAAAACCGCCAGCGACGCCACAGTTTCCCTCTCCCCGGGGACCTACGATATCAGCCTGAGAAAAGAAGGCTATATCGAGTGGGGTAAGCGCCTGTCTATTGAAAAAGAAGTGGTCACCTTGGCCAACGTTACCCTGTTTAGGATTGCCCCTTCTTTGACAGCCGTGACCTTCGACGGCGCCGTAAATCCGGTCGATTCAGCCGATTATTCCAAAATAGCCTTCGCCGTACCTCCCAAGACCGCCGGAGACCCCAAGGCCGGCCTTTGGATAGTGGAGACAGCCGACCTTCCTTTAGGGTTTTCCCGAGATCCCAGACGGATTAGTGACGGAGATTTGACCGAAGCTTCCTGGGAATTCTCTCCTGATGCCAGGCAGATTATGCTTACGACCAAAGGCGGAGTTTACCTTCTGGAAACCGGAAGTTTTACCTCCCAAAATCAGACGGTAAATGTCAGCTCCAGAAAGGAAAGTATAGTTTTGGGCTGGAAAACCGAGGAGAAAAAGAAGCTCACGGCCCAGCTTTCCAGCCTACCGGAGGAACTGGCGGATGTCCTTACCAGAAAAGCCAGCTCGGTTGTCTTCTCGCCCGATGAAACCAAGATTCTTTATACGGCCAGCGGCTCGGCCAGCTTAAAAGAAGGACTAATAAAGTCCTTACCGGGCTCTTCTACCCAAAAACAAGAAAGGAATATCGAAGAAGGTAAAACCTATGTTTACGATATCAAAGAGGATCGAAATTTCTTGGTTGCCGAGGCTGGAGCTATGATTCGCTGGTTCCCTACTTCAAGACAGCTGGTCTACCCCGAAGAAGGCAAGGTAACCATCATGGATTACGACGGCACCAACCGCCAGGCCGTCTATTCGGGAAGCTATACTGCACCGAAGGCTTTCCCATATGTAAATACCAGTAAACTTCTGATATTGACCAATCTGGGCTCCGGCGATAGCCTCGCTAATCTTTATTCCCTTAGCCTGAAGTAGGTAAGGCTTGTGGTATAATTTCCATGCGCCCCTGTAGCTCAACGGACAGAGCAGACCCGTCCTAAGGGTAAGATGTCGGTTCAATTCCGGCTAGGGGCACCATCCCGGGGTGTAGGTCATCGGTAGACCGCTCGGTTCGGGTCCGAGAGGCACTGGGTTCAATTCCCAGCACCCCGACAAACGAAGCATGGAAAAAGCCTATTCTTTATGGATTACCCCCAACGGCGAAGCAAAAGCCACGCTTGACTCTTCGGTCAAAGATTTAAGCGCTAAGTTCCACGGGCCGACCTTTGAACCCCACATGACCCTTCTCGGTCCCATTTATGGCGAGATTGACGAAATAGTTGCAAAAGCTGGTCTTTTGGCCAAACAGATTAAGCCATTTCAGGTATCTTTGGGCCAAATCGACTTCTCAACCACCTATTTCCAGTGTGTCTTTGTGCGTGTTCAAACAGGCACTTCCCTACTTACGGCCAGATCTTTTGCCCAAAAAACATTCAACGACACAACCGTCTTTATGCCCCATATTAGCCTCTATTATGGAAACGACGATATCGGACAAAGGAAAAACATCGCAAAAAGCATAAATCTGCCCAGGTTGGAGTTTTTGGCCGATAAGATTATCGTGACACCCGCGACCCAAAATCCGCAAGAGTGGGAACATCTTGCTGAAATCCCTTTGGGAGCCTAGTAGGAGTAAATTTCGCCTCGCTTAAACCAGAGTTTCTTCTCGAATTTGGCCTCTTTTACCGATCCCGAAGCGTGGATTATGTTCCGGGTTGTTCTTTTTTGCAGGTTGCTGTCGTAGGCGGAATCCAGGGAAAAATCCCCTCTGATTGTACCCGGCATAGCCTCGGAGGGAAAGGTATGACCTACGATCTTCCTGACAATCATCACGGCACTCGGGCCTTCCAGAAGCATGGCAAAAACCGGGCCGGAGGAGAGAAACTCCATATTCCACTCCCTGACCATCTCTCCTATCTTAAAGGGGTCTTTGGTACCCAGGTTCTCTCCGGGGTCCATTCCGTACTTGCTGTAATTCTCAAGGGTTTTCTCCCCTACAGACTTAAGATACTTACTGTCGTAGGGATAGTGCTTTCCAACCATGGTCTTATTGACCCAGATCAGCTTTGCCGCCACCAACTTCAAGCCAACCCTCTCAAAACGCGACAAAACGTCTCCCATGATGGACTTTTTGACTCCGTCCGGCTTAATCAGAACTACAGTTTGCTCCATGTTAGCCGACAATCCTTTCGAAAGCCGCCTGGTCCTTAAATGGTCCGATTATTGCCAGATTAAGCCTTTTGGGCACAAATAGCTCTTTGGCTCGCATCTGGATATCTTCAATGCTAACCCTGTCTATACCCGCGAAAACCTGCTCCGGAGTCTCGACTCTGCCTAACATTAATTCCTCTTCCCCGAAAAAGGAGTTGACATCCCGCGTATCTTCCAATGATAGCGCAAGATGCCCTTTGATATATTCCTTTGCTATCTTTAATTCCTTCTCGGTTACTTTCTTCTTCCCGTCGGCCAAACCGTAATGCTCATCCAGTATTACTTTTATGGCCTCCTCCGCTTTCGGAACATCCACTCCGGCGTATGAGGCAAATTCTCCGGTATCCAGGTAGCGCTCAGTCGATGTTTTTACCGAATAGGCCAATCCTCTTTTTTCCCTAACCTCGGTAAATAACCGGGAACTCATGCCTCCTCCCAAAATGGCAGCCAGAACTGCCTCCGTAAACCTTTCCCTGCCTCCCCTTTGCGACGCCAAAAAACCCATTATCAAATGCGCCTGCTCGTTCTTTTTGGAACGCAGTAAAACTTGGGGGGTTCTCTGGCTTGGCTTGAAGTTGTAGTTTGCCTCTTCCTGTTTACCCGTTCTTTTAAGCCCAGAAAAGTATTTCTCCGCCAGGGAAAGTACTTTTTTCTCTTCTATCCCTCCAGCAGCGGTAATAACTATATTATCAGTATAGTAATGTATATTTCTATATCTTTCGAAATCATCTTTTTTCAAAGACTTTACGCTTTTTTCCGTGCCTATCGTATCTCTCCCCAGATTATCTCCTTTAAAAATAAGCTGCTCGAAGACGTCCCCTATCTTCATCATGGGTGTATCTTCGTACATCGCAATCTCTTCAACGATTACGCCCTTTTCCTTTTCAATCTCCTCCGCTTTCAAAAGCGGGTTTAAAACCATGTCCGAGAGTACGTCGAAAGCCAAATCCAGATTCCCTGATCTGGCCTTAATATAGAAATTGGTCCATTCTTTGGAGGTTGAAGCGTTAAATTCCCCTCCGATGGCGTCCACCGCCTCAGCGATTTGTTTTGCCGAAGGGCGTTTTTTGCTACCCTTAAAGACCATGTGCTCCAGGAAGTGGCTTAAGCCGGCGATTTTGTCCTCCTCGGCCCTGGAGCCTACTCCTACCCAAACGGTCAGGGTCGCGGATTCGAGGCTTTTTACCGGAACCGTTATCACCCGGATCCCATTTGCCAGCTTGGTCAGTTTATAGTCCATACTTTAAGAAATCTTCATTTAATTTAGGCGAAACCCGGCAAATAATCAACAGCAAACTTTATCCCTTAGTCGATTTCTAAAACAGGCTTGACAACACTTTCGGCATTTGCCTTAATTAATGTTGCGCAAAGTTGTTCATTTGAAGCTAAATTTTGCATAAGCTATGTCCCTGCCCGCCGATAACAATTTGTTTTCGATAAGTAAGGCCTCTAGTTTGTTAGGGGTTTCCTCCGATACCTTAAGGCGTTTGGAGAAAAAAAGGCAGGTAGTCCCCAAAAGGGGTCCGAATAACGAAAGACTCTACTCTCTTGAGGATATTACCCTTTTAAAAGATATCCTTAAAAGACCCGCCTTAAACGAAAAGACTTATACGATCCAGGAAGCGGCCGGATTCTTAAACGTTTCCCCCCAAACCATCAGACGCTGGGACAGAGACGGAAAAATTACCTCGGCCAGAACTCCCGGAGGCCACAGGCTCTTTACCTCAAAGGATATCCAGAACATCAAAGCAGCCGAACAGGCTCCCAAGCCTACTGTTCCTCAACCCGCTTCCCAAGCCGTAGTGGCCCCTACCCCCCAACCGCAAGCACAACCCCTGCCTCCTGCTCCCGAGGTTGTCTACGAAGCTCCGGTAGTTATTGAAGCTCCTTCTTTTAAACAGGAACTTCCGGTTCAAACTCAGCCCCAGCCGGTTTTCCAGCCTGCCCCCCTACCCCCGGCGCCTGTTGCCCCTATTATCTATGACACAAAACCCCGCAGGGATTCATCCAAGGTGACTACGTTTGTTCTACTGGCTATCATTTTGTTATTGATATTGGGTGCTGCCAAGTTGACCTACGATCAGGTTAGAGAGCTTAGAACAGTCACCAGAAGTGTCAGAAGCGAGCTCTCCTCCGAGATCTCCCAGATCGAAAATCTCGCTTCCATTTTTAATGTCGGGCTCTCCGAGGGCTCGGTTCTTTTTAAGGGCCCCCAGGGAGTGGGACTATCTGAAAACAACAAGAATTTCTTCTGGGATAATACCAACTACTTCCTAGGCATTGGCACGAACTCGCCGGAGGCCAGACTTGAAGTTTCCGGAGAGGTCGGGGGTAAATCTCTGATTTTGCTGGAAGGAAGTGGTGATAGCGACATCTTAACTGCCAAGAACGACGGAACCGAGGTTGCCAACTTGGACTCCAAAGGTAATTTTGAAATCGAAGGGGCGATCTCAAATGCTTCAGGCTCTACTCTGACTGTGGATGACAACCTGGCCACCAGCGGAGACATTTCGGTTGGAGGTGGTGACATAACCAGCTCAAAATCACTCAATATAACAACAAGTGCATCAGGAGCAGATATAAGTATTATTGCCAAGGACGATATCATTTTCAATGATGCCCAGCTTACCTCTTCTATTAAGTTAAGCGAATCTTCCACCTCCCTACCTGGCGGCAATACAGGAATAGTCGACGCCATCAATGCTGCCTACAACCGTAGCAGTAGCGGAAACGGAAGCTGGACGGTAACAGGTGATGTAATCCATCCGACCATCAATTCGTATAATTTGGCTATCGGGGGAAACAGTTCTTCCGCAAACTTCTATGTCGAAACAGCCTCGAGCGGTAATATCAAGACCAGCGGGGATCTAACGATAAACGGCGGAGATATCTTCTCCGGCACTTCTATAAGCCTGGTCCCTGCAAACGCCACATCGGTAAATATAGGGGACGGAACATCTAGGCTCGCTTCCTTTATAGACCAGGGAGACTACGTTTTTCTTAACCTAAAGGGCAAATCCACTACCTCCGACCCGGCCTCCTGTGCCGAAGGAGACATCTACTATAACGCCACGGACGATACGGTTAAAGTCTGCCACGCAGGAAACACCTGGGAAGGGCTGGACGGAGGAGGTGGTGGAGGTTCTTTCGCAGATTTAACCTCCGGCGACAACACAACAGCCGCAATGGTCGTGGATAGCGGTGCCACTCTTTCTTTCTCTGGAACAGGTACGATAACGGCATCGGAGCTTTCCTGTACGGGTTGTGTGGCCAATGGTGAACTGGCCAATTCGGT
>MGFR01000001.1 GCA_001791995.1 Candidatus Woesebacteria bacterium RBG_13_46_13 | reverse complement strand
CACATTAAAGGGATCTTGCCCTACATCTTTGTAAATCCAGTCCAGAGCCATCTTTTGATTGCCCAGAAAAACTGCCGTTGGCTCATTGACATTGGTAGCCAAATATTTAGAAACGTCTTTGGAGTTAAGAAAGACAAAAACCGCAAGAAAACAAAATAGAACTGCCTTCCCCAAGACGCTTTTTGCCAACACTACAAGCAGATAGGAAAAGAAAAGAATAAAGATAAGATAATATCCGGTGAAATAATATTCATAGACGTTTCCTCTATTCCCCTGAAAAAAGAGCATCCCGACAAAGGGCGCCAACGTGAATAGTGTAAGAACTCTGAAGTTTGGATTCTGCCAAAGTTTGTTTATATTTTTGACAAGTGCATAAAGGCAGAGAACAAAAAACGGTGCGAATAGCCCCTCCCCGTTTATCCAGAATTTCGAAGAGAGCATTTTGTAATAGAAATATGACCTGCTTTGTAATATCTGCCAGAAAGATAGACTGAAACTCTTTTCCTCGAACAGAAATTTATTGATTGCTCCCAATAAAACTCCGCGATGCCTGATGTCGAAAATTATTTGGGGTACAAAGGCCAGAAAAAATATAATAACGGAAAATCCGATAATTTTAATCGAAGGTAAATTTTTCCTTTTCCAATAAAGAACTATTAAGGTTGCGGGAAGATAAAAGATCTCCGCAGCCGAGCCGAATTGAACCGCCATGGCGCAAAGAAAGGAAATAAGAGGTAAGCCCCATTTTGCTCCACGGATAAATTTAAATATCGACCAGATCAGGGCAACACTGACAAGAAGCATTGGTGTGGGATTGGAAAGCCAACGCGAAGAGGTAACTACATAATAGGAAAATGACCCGATAAAAAGAGCCAGTATTCCGGTCCATTTACCCTCCAATTCCTTACCGAGTTTATACAGAATATAAAGTGCCAAGATGCTGGATATTGCCAAGAAAACGGCAGGCCAAACGGGGTTTCCCCTGCCCAAGAGATAAAAAGGTGTAATTAGCCAATAGTACCAAGGCCCCCTGAAAATCCCTTCGATTCCGGTAGTTGGGCCAACCAAAAAAAGTTTACCCTTATGCAAAAAGTCCCAAATTACCAAAGCATCTCTTCCCTGGTCGTACCAAAAGCCCAGAATTACCCCTGTCCGGTAAATTCTGACAAATGCGGCAAACGAAAAGACAAGAAGGATAACTAGCCTAAACGGGGTAAAGAAAGATTTAACCTTTGCCAACCTCATTAACAACCTCCCTTGCTCCCTGTAAAACCGCCTCTTTGGCTTTTTCAAATTCCGTATCGTAAACCTTGGCACCCGCTGCGGATCGATGTCCCCCACCGCCGAACTTTTCGGCTATCTTGGAAACATCAAATGCATTACCCCTAGCCCTTAGACTGATAGAGAGAACTCCTTTATCCTCCTCAACCATAATCATTCCGAATTTAGTTCCTTCCACCACCGTCGCGAAAAGACTGGAGCCGGTTTCTTTGGCGCTTACCGGTTTTTCGAATTCGCTGTAAACATCATAGGGCAGAGCCGAGAAGACAAAACCGTATTTCTCATCCAGCTCCATCCTTCTTATTATTTCTCCCCAAAACTTCAGCTTGGAAAAAGATATGGTCTTAAAGACGTTTAAGATAATTTCGTCTTTATCCGCCCCAACCTCGATTAGCTTTTGGGCAATCCCTAACGTTTTTCCGGTCACCCCGGGATATTCAAAAACTCCCGTATCCGCCAAAATTCCCGTAAGGAGGGCCTGGGAAATTTCTTTGTCCGGCTTTACTCCCCAATCCTCAAATACCAGATAAAGGACTTCGGCCGTAGAGGAAGTCTTGGCATCTACCAGATTGATATCTCCATATAAGAGGTTGGTTTTGTGATGATCAATCACCACCGTGGGTATGGGAAACTTCATGGGATCTCTTAAGCCGGTAACCATTTGGCTACTGCCCGAATCGAGAATGATAAAGAGGTCAAATTTCCCGAAGTCAAATTTATCAAAGCCTACCCGTTCGATCGTGTCCGAGCCGACAAGAAATTTAGTGTCTTGGGGTAACCCTGTTGGGCAAATCACTTTAACCTCTTTGCCCATTTGGGTTAGCACTCTTGTTAAAGCCAGCGCGCTGCCTACAGAATCCGGGTCCGGACTTCTGTGACAATTTACCAAAATCCTTTTTACATTCTCTATTTGTTCCAGTATTTTCTTTGAGAGTTTGTAGTTCATAAAGAGTGCACTAATTTATAGAGTATAACTCCTCCCACCTCCCAGGTGTTTTCAATTTTGCTCCAACCGAAATTGGCAATCTCGGTTTTGGGGCTATGGGTAGGGTCACAATCCGCCGGAGCGTTTTCGCAAACGACAAAGAGCTGTTTGGCAATCGTCTCATTTACTCTCTGGGGATCAATAATCAAAAGCGGCGCCTTTTCCTTCTCCAATAAATATTGATAGGCCCCTTCGTAATTTCTTTGAGCAATTACGGCAAAATTGAAACTATCCCCCTTGGCCTCTTGAATAATTTTTGCGGTAATCTCTTGGGTCCTTTGCATTTGCCTGTTGGGACTTTTCCACAAATGGGAACCGGCTATCGATACGGTCACAACTAATGCCGTAAATAAGATAACCAGAGCCTTACCTGTCCTCTTTTGGCCAAGTAGCTGGGCAATGCCCCCGATAATCAAAAAGGGTGCCGGGAACAAAAACCCGTAATAGTGGTCGTAAACGCTGTGGCTATAGAAAGAGAGGCCGACAACTCCGAAAATAAACCAGCTAAAGAATAAGAGAAATGCATCTTTCTTGGTTCTGTCAATTTTCTCCCATTTAAGAACGATCCAACCGAGAGGTAATAATATGCCGGCAAGAATAATTTTCCCCCAGAGGGCGGCCCTCCCGGCCAACAAATTCGTTGTAATCTCAACTACAACTTGCGCAAATCTTCTGGCCGAGGCAATTATTCCGAAAGATAACCCTCCGCCTCCGGATCTAAAAAACTCGCTCATTGCAATCGCATTTCTCCACCCGTGCCGCGCATCGAAGATAAAAAGCGGCGACATCAGGACGCCAAAGACCAATAGACCCAGCAGACTATATTTCAGGAATTTACTTCTGTCACCCAGTCCAAGTTTCTTCAGGGTCAAAAGCCAATAAACTCCGATGGTCGGAACAAGCAATAGTCCTAAATAGTGGGATTGCAGAACAAATCCCATGGCGGCTGCCGCAACTACAACCCAAGTCAGTTTTCCTTCTTTCCAAAACTGCCAGATCGAATAAACGGTTAAGACGGCAAAAAACGGCATGATGTTGGGATTCCAGGAAAAACCGGAAAGGGTAACAACCGTGGGCGAGACCGCATAAAGGGCAGCCGCAACCGCCCCCGCCCAACTACCAAAGACTTGCCTGGCAAAGGCCCATACAAAAAAGACGGTAGCCACACCCAGAAGTGCAACCATGATGCTGGGCCCGACAGGAGAAAGTCCGGCCAGCCAGAGTGCGGGAGCCATCAAGTAGTAATAGATTGGGCCAAGGTACATGTTGCCAACGGACGTACCGGGACCCACCAGGATGGGGTCGGCATTAACCAATAGTCTTCTGACAACGATGGCGTCTCTGCCTTCGTCACCCAAAAAAATCATGTACTCGGAAATTCTGTAGAGTCTTAAAAATGCCCCGATAAGAAGAATTATTACCAAGAGGGCTGCCTCTTTGGGGTGGTCCTTTACCCAGGTTATTATCCCTCGGGCCAAATGCGTAATAGCCGATATTATCTTAACTTTCGCCATAGTCTAAATAAATCCACAAAGCTTTTGATAATTACATTCAGATGCGCCCCGGTTCCCTTTCTCTTGGCGGGAAAGTGGTGAACACCGATTTCAACAATTTTAAATCCGGCCTCCCTTGCCTTAATCAAAAACTCGCTGGAGATAAAGGCTCCTCTTTCGGACTCGAGTTTCGGAATTTTAGCTATTACCTTTTTCGAAACCAGTTTGAAACCGCAATCGATATCGCGCACCTTCAGCCCAAAGAGCAGAAAAACGACCAGTTCCCACAAAAAGGTGTTTATTTTTCGGTAAAAAGGCACCTGGCGTTTGAGGTAATACCCGATGACCAAATCGGCGTTGGTTTCTTGCTGTTTTTTGATAAAACCGCCAATTTCGGAAAAATCAAACTGTCCGTCGGAGTCGGTAAAGACAATCCAATCGTAGCGGCTAGAGTAGAAACCGCTTTTAAGCGATGCTCCGTAGCCCATATTCGGGCTGTGGCTGATGAGTCTAATCCTTTGATCGTTTTTGGCCAGTTTTTTGGCAATTTCGGCGGTTTTGTCTTTGGAGCCATCATCAATGATTATTATTTCCCATTCCCCGGCAATTTCCGGAAGGATCTTTCTGGCCTTAACCACCGTATTCTCAATATTTTTTTCTTCGTTGTAGGCCGGGAAGAAAACAGAGAGGGCATCCAGCTTGTAATTGGCCATCGCAAGCTAAAGTCTAACATACCCAACCTTGCCAGTCGAGGCTAAAAGATATATTATTTGGGTTAGTAATGCTCGCCAAAATTACCAAACTTGCCCCCTTAATAGCCATAACCTTAATCCCCGTGCTTCTGGTTTGGTTCCCCTTTTTCTTAAGACTCGCCTCCTTTTGGGGCATACCTTTACCCCAAAACGGAATGGCCACCATTGTGGCCAATTATGACGGTCCCCTCTATCTGGTAACCGCAAAGTCTTTTTATAATCCCGAAATAATCAAAAGTTTTGAGTTTTCCCTGCCCGTGCAGTATTACGCTGCGCATTTTCCCCTCTTCCCTCTTCTTATCAAGCTTTTTGCCGCACCTTTTGGGTTTCCCTACGCCATGCTGGGAATAACAATCGCCTCAAGCTTTCTGGTGGTATATTTTTTCTATAAATTCATCAAAGAATATGTCAACGATAAAAACGCAATTTGGCTGACCCTGGTCTTTTCGGTTCTTCCGGCCAGATTCTTGATTGTCAGGTCGGTCGGGTCCCCCGAGCCTTTGTTTGTCGCGGCCATTATTGCCTCCCTTTATTATTTCCGCAGGGAAAAGTTTCTCTGGGCAGGTATCTGGGGGGCTATCGCCCAGCTGACCAAGTCTCCGGGAATATTGCTCTTTATCGCCTACTGCGGGGTAATTTTATCACCCAAGATAGGCAAAATCGCCACCGAATCCTTTGCCAAATGGTTTAAGGAGCTGGAGCTTAAGAAATACCTTCCCCTTCTCTTGATTCCGGCGGCGGCTTTATTAATCTTCATTTTATACGGAATCCAGCTTAAGGACTTTTTCGCCTACTTCCATTCGGGCGATAATATTCACCTTTTCTTTCCGCCATTCTCCGTTTTCAACTATTCCTCTCCCTGGGTCGGCACTTTTTGGCTGGAAGAGGTCATCTTTGTTTATCTTTTCGGGATACTAACCATCGTCCGGCTGTTTAATTTCAGGGAACGGGTTCTGGGGTGGTTTGTGGGAATATTTTTTGCCTCCCTGATCTTTGTCTCCCACAGGGATTTAATCAGATATGCCCTACCGATTACCCCTTTTGTAATGCTTGCCTTCTCCGAAACTCTTATTAAGAAGGAATTCAAAATCGCCATGGCCGTTTTGGCGATTCCCATCTATTTATTCTCCCTGGCCTATATCTCCCAAAACGTCATGCCCATCTCCGACTGGGCTCCCTTCTTGTAAACCTGATAGTCTTTGCAAGCTAGCGCTTGCTACAATTAGCCTCACCCATGGAAGTCAGTAGACATTGGAGGCTCAGACAGCAAAGATATTCTTTAATCGGAGAGGAGTGCCCACACTGCGAATCGAAAATATTTCCGCCACGGGATATCTGCCCCGATTGCGGAGCGGAAGCCAAGACCGAATATAA
The DNA here is from genome assembly GCA_001791995.1 of Candidatus Woesebacteria bacterium RBG_13_46_13. Lineage (GTDB taxonomy): Bacteria > Patescibacteriota > Microgenomatia > UBA8517 > UBA8517 > RBG-13-46-13. The sequence continues at coordinate 317,430 of MGFR01000001.1, read as the reverse complement.
ATTCTCGGGTAAGGGTGAAGTTTTTTCTTTCACTACGGTTCAAAACCCTCCTGCCGGCTTTGAAAGCCAGGCCCCATATGTGGTCGCCCTGGTCCGTTTGGACGAAGGACCAATGCTTACCGCCCAGTTAACCGATTTGGGAAGCGAGCCTGTCGAAATAGGAATGCCCGTTGAGATGGTGACCAGAAGACTACGGGAAGATGGAGACCGCGGCATACTGGTCTACGGTTATAAATTCAGACCGCTTCTGCAAAGAACCGAGGGGGCTATCGTTCGGGAACGGGGGTAAGAGCAAGCTGCGAATTTAGGAAAGATCTCTCAAAAAGCGGGTCAAGGGCAAAATCTCTTCGGGGCTCCGCCAAAAGTCTGCGATATCCATTGCCCATCTCCGCCATACCTGTACGGAAGTTTCCTTCTGCCGAGCAAATTTCGGAAACATGCAGGAATCTTAAATCTTGAATCTTAAAGCTCGAAAATCTCTTCGTATCTGAGAGCCAGTCCGGCAGCAAGAAATTATAAACGGCAACTCGGACGTCGGCGATATCGATATACATAAAGGGGTCGGTGCTCCCCGTAAGCTCATCCATGGGCAGCGTTCTCTCTATTGCCCTTTGTGTAAAAACCTCCTGCTGCAAGACTCTTAAGACGGAGGTTACTCTGCCTTCCGTTCTTCGGGAATACCCCATGGGTAGAGAAATCGAGCCGAATTTCTTGCCCACCTCAAGACGGGGAACCGAAACGTCGTTTCCCACCAAGACCATATTGGGGTTGGCCCGCGGAGAAAGAATCAGCGCAGTGCCTACTCTTCTGATTGTTCCCTTTCTGATATGGGTCAGGATTCTGTGCAAGGTCCCCATCGAGGTTTTAAACGAAGGGGGCATGTTTCTGTAAAGAGTCTCCAGGGGAATCTTCTCCGATGAAAGCCGCGAAAGAAATGCCAGCGCCTCCGAAAGACGGGTATTGGGTCCCGCCGCCTTGACTATCCCCCATTTATCCAGAAGCCGCTGCACCCCGGGATAGGAAATGGGTAAAGCGTAGTCGTTTCTGCGAAAAACCTCATCGACCGAACCATAACGCAGATACTCCGTAACAATGAAGCGGTTAAACTCTGCTTCCCTCTTTTCGGAAGATGAAATTATTTCCGCCATGGGAGCTTCCAGGTCTTCCAGATGAAGAGATTATACATTGTGTAGTTAAAAGAAAGTACCAATGGCAAAGATACCAGTATCCCCAATTGGCGGATAAGCCGTGTATCTCCGAATAAAACAACCATCAGACCGATGACTACAAACTGGATAACAACAGAGCCCAAGGCAGCCAAGTTAAACTCCAAAAACTTGCGGACAATATTGAAAAACCCTTTTATTTTTTCTGCCTTGAAGGTCCAAATATTATTAAAGGTAAAGTTGTTGATTATTGCCAGCTCGGCGGCAATACCCGCCGCCCAAGCCGAAGGTTCGGCGATAAATCCCAAAACAGTTCCTTTAAGAACCGTAAAAAATGAAGCAAAAGTGGAAGCTATGGCTGTCCCGGAAAAAAGTTCCAGGGCAACGGCATTGATAATATAACCCGTAAAGCCTACTGTTCCGAATTTAATAAATCTTTTTTTGTCCCTTATCCCCAGAATTATTGCCACTTTGAAAGTGGAGATCATCTCTTTGGGGTTGAATTTTGATTGCTCCTTGGTACGCGGTGCAAATTCCAAGGGAACCTCGACTGTTTTCTTGGCGTTTTTAATACACTGGTAAAGAAGGTCAACTTTATAGGCAAATCTGGTGGGCTCCATCAGATTATCCAGGTCTATCTTATCCAGTACCCCCTTAACCTTCATCAGCCTAAAGCCCGTTGTCAAATCATGAAGTTTGGGCTTAACCAGTACCAACCTAATAAAAAGATTTCCGAAATAGCTGATGGCTTTCCTGGAAAGAGCCCACTGCCTGGGAACGGAGCCCCCTTTGATATAGCGACTACCGATAACATAATCGGCACCGTCAGAGTAAGCCTTAACCATGTCTTTGACGAATCTCGGCGGGTGCTGAAAATCCGCGTCCATTTCCATCACCGCATCAGCCCCCAACTTATCCATCGCATATTTGAATCCCCGGATGTAGGCCCAACCCAAACCCTGCTTTTGACCCGTCAGAAGGTGCAGATTTTCGTGCTTTTCCATTTTTTCTTTGACAATCTTTCCCGTCCCGTCGGGAGAATTATCATCAACCACCAAAAGATGCATTTCGGCATCTTTAATTTGGGGAAATTCCTTAATAAATAACTCCTCGATCATCCGGGTGATGTTATCCGCCTCGTTGTAGGACGGCATGACAATGACAATTTTTTGCATACAGGTTTAACTTTATCAGGTTCGACTGATACAATACAAGCATGAAGATAGATATTCTAACCCTGTTTCCCGACATGTTTACGGGCCCTTTTGACGAGTCCATTATCAAAAGGGCGCAGGAAAAAGGTCTGGTGGAAATAAGCATCCATGATTTAAGAAACCGGGGAGAAGGAAAAAGAAGGACAGTAGATGACAGGCCTTACGGAGGTGGCGTGGGGATGATCTTGCGGGTAGATATTATCGACGCTGCCCTTAAAGAATTAAAAGGAAAAGATACCAGAGTAATTCTCTTGGATGCTACAGGCAAAACGTTCGATCAGAAAATGGCAAGGGATTTAAGTAAACAAAAACATGTTATTTTAATAGCCGGCCATTATGAAGGTGTCGACCACCGGGTTCATGAACATCTTGTAGATGAAGTTGTCTCTATCGGTAATTATGTGCTGACGGGAGGAGAGATTCCGGCAATGGTAGTAACCGATGCCGTTACCCGGCTTGTTCCGGGAGTACTGGAAAAACCCCAGGCAACCGAGATCGAGTCTTTTTCCGAGGAAAATATTGTTGAGTATCCCCAATACACCAGACCGGAAGATTATAAAGGCCATAAGGTGCCGGAGGTTCTTCTTTCCGGAAACCACAAGGAGATAGAAAAGTGGAGAAGGCAAAACTAGGCGTTTAGCTGTTTAATAAATTCACCAATAGCCTCTTGCCAGCCCATAAATTTGATTCCCAGCTCACTCTCCGTTTTTGCTACCTTCAGCCCTCCGACTATCGGACGGGGCGTTCTTCCGGCAGCGGACAGATACTCCTTCATCGAACCCTTTGTAACGACATCTTTGGCTCCTCTGGCTTTCTCCAAAAGATAGGCGGCAAAATCATAAGGGGTGGTTAAATCGGCACTCGCCGCATGAAATATTCCTGTGCGCTTTTCCTCAACCAAAAGATAAAGCACTTTTGCAATCTCATCGATAAATGACGGGGTCATCTGTTGGTCCGAAAACATGGGATAAAGTTTACCTTCGTCGAAAAGCTCGAGGATATTTCTGGCAAAGTCGATCTTGGCAGGGTAGTGGGCCCGGTAGGGATAAGTTATTCTGAGAACCGCGTGTTTTACCCCGGTTTTGGCGATTTCTTCCTCCCCTCTCCCTTTTGTCCATCCGTACCATCCCAAACCCTCCTCGGTTTCGGGAAGCTTGGTATCTTCTGCTGAAGGCCCGGGGTTATTCTTGGTCCCCGGAAAAACAAAGTCGGTGGAGATGTGGATTAAAAACTTATCGAGCCTTAGGCAATTTTCGGCAATATTTTTGGCCCCTTCGACATTAACCTGCCAGCTCAAACCCTGCTTATTTCCCCTCTCTTTTTCGGCAGCATCGACGTTGGTGATCGCCGCAAAGTTAATCACAACCTCGAAGTCGGATCTGTTCTTTTCGAAATAATCGCTTAAGGGCTTTTTGGCCGTGATGTCCAACTCGTCGATTTTCGGAGTAATAAACTGGGAATCTTTGTGATAAAGATCGGTAAAGCGCGAACCGACTAACCCGTCCGCTCCGAAAGCCAAGATTTTAGATTTCATTTGGGAAGACTCTCTTTAAAAGTTTTGTAGTCTTCAATGTAACCTTTCCTCTCGGGATCGTAGTTGGTACTTGTCAGTGCCAGAATAATGCAATCGTCGCTTAATTCATCAAAACCGTGCCAAACATAACGGGGTACCCAAACGATATTGTTTTCGTTAAGCTCGATTTTCCTTACTCCTTCCCCGTCATCATCGATAGCTATCGAGGCCTTGCCTTTAATGACTATAAAAATCTCATCTTCGTCGGTGTGGGCGTGTTGCCCAGACTTCTTCTCATTAATCGGGTTGTCTATCCAGTAAACCCTTTTGATAATAAATTCTTCATTTTCGGGAATGAATTTATTCAGTTCGGCGGGGTTCATGGAGAAGTTGGGAGAGGCGATTTTATTTACCATATTTACCAGATACCGGTGTGTGTCCTTATTTTTTTCCGCCATTTTTTTCTCCCGGCACCTTAATGTGGGGGTTTGCTTGCTTTGCTTTTTCCCAAAGATCTTCCACCCACTTCGTATTTTTCTGGTACCAAACGATGGTTTCCCTTAACCCCTGTTCGAATTTCTCCATGGGATAATCGGGTACCCAACCCAGTTTGAGAATCTTTGAGGCGTCGATTGCATAACGTCTGTCATGGCCGGGTCTATCCTCCACATACTCTATCTGGCTCAAGGGCTTATTTAAAAACTTCAGAATCAGCTTGGTCACCTCCATATTGCTTCTCTCGTTATCGGCTCCGATATTGTAAACCTCTCCGGGTTTGCCTTTGTGCAGGAGCAGGTCAAGTGCTTTGGCGTGGTCGGTAACGTAAATCCAATCCCTGATGTATAATCCGTCTCCGTAGACCGGCAGTTTTTCTCCGGCCAGAGCTTTGAAGATAAAGAAAGGTATCAGCTTTTCCGGGTACTGGTATGGTCCGTAATTATTCGAGCAGTGGGTAACGATAACCGGAGTCTTGTGGGTCACCCAGTAAGCGTTACACATCAAATCCCCCCCTGCTTTGGCAGCGGCGTAGGGCATATTGGGCCAGATGGGAGTTTTTTCTGTAAACTTTCTTTTTTCATCAAGTCTTAATGCCCCGTAAACTTCGTCGGTGGAAACGTTCACCATCTTCTCTATACCGTTTATGCGCACCGCATCGAGTAGCATCTGTACCCCCAAGGTGTTTGTCAGAACGAACTCTTTGGTCCCTCCGTGAATGGAACGGTCGACGTGGGTTTCTGCGGCAAAACTTATCAGGTGGGTAATTCTGTGTTTCTTAATTACTTTATTCAGATACTCAAGGTCGGTGATGTCTCCCTTTACAAACGTATAATTGGGATTTTCCTCGACATCCTTGAGGTTTTCCAGGTTGCCCGCGTAGGTAAGCTTGTCGTAATTGATAATTTTATAGTCCGGGTACTTGGCCAGCATGTACCTGATGAAGTTACTTCCAATAAATCCCGCTCCTCCCGCAACCAGAAGTCTCATTTAGGTAATATCCGCCCCTTTCTTCCTGGCCCAATAAAGGTTGGTCCTGAAAAGCGATTCCGCAGTTCCCGCGTCGGACCAAAATCCTTTCAAGAGAGACCACTTAAGCTTTCCTTTTTCGAGGTAAAGATTATTTAAATCGGTTACCTCCAGCTGTCCTCTTTCGGAAGGCTTTAGGGTCTTGATGTAATCAAAAACATTATTGTCGTAAACATAGAGCCCTGTAACCGCATAATTGCTTTTGGGATCTTTTGGTTTTTCCTCTATCTTTTCAATTTTGCCGTCCTTGGAAAAAACCGGCACTCCGAATCTTTGCGGGTCCGTAACTTCCTTAAGAAAAATTAAGGCTCCGTCTTTGAAACCCTTAATCTCTTTGGAGATATCCGCATCCGTAGTGTTATCTCCCAGAATGACCGTAATAGGGCCGTTGTCGGCGAAATCCTCGGCCAAAGCCAGAGCGTCGGATATTCCCCCATCGGATTTCTCCTGATAGGTATATTCCAAATGTTTTATCCCGAAGGATTTTCCGTTATTGAGAACCCTGATAAAATCTCCGGCATGTGGGCCACCGGTCACAACCAAAATCTCCTCAATCCCTGCAGAAAGCAACAGTTGGATGGGGTAATAAATCATCGGCTGGTCATAAACAGGAAGGAGGTGTTTGTTGGTTGCGTGGGTCAGAGGATAAAGCCTTGTTCCCAATCCGCCTGCAAGAATAACGCCTTTCATGGTTTTAGGTAACTAAATATAACGAAAAATAAGCCTATATTCAAGGCATGAATCCGAACAGAGAGTTAATTCCGACTTTTCTTAGGGATTCGATAACCGCATAGAGTCCGGGACTTTCCACCTTGGTTTGCTCTCTTAAAAGTTCATCTTCCCGTCCGTACCAATGCGTATAAACTGTGCTTAGGGTCTTAAAACCGTTGGCCCACCTTCTGCGGGCATCTTCATCCAACAGATCAAACTTGCTTCTGAGTAATTCAACCTTCTCATCAATCTTCTCGCCCGGCTCCAAGGTTTTACAGAGCTTCAGAAAGTCTCCAATGTGTTTTGATACCTCCTCTTGGGTGAAGGCGGGTGGCTCAGCCAAGGTCGCCAAGACAAATTGCCTTTGCCAGGAAACCAAAGGGGTCATCAGATGCCACCTGTAGTAGGGGGTATCGTATTTAGGATACGGCAAATTGGGATTATAGTTGGAATCCGAAAACATCAGTAAATGTTCCAGTACGTCGGTTGTGTTCTTGGGAGCGGGAAGCTTGGCTCTGGCTTCCGAGGTTCTGACAACCGGACTAAACTGGTGCCTAAAGTCATCCTCCGGGTCTTCCCAGACATCCTGGAATTTTCCTCCCGAAAAGTCGACCGTCGGTTCAGCCTTGGTAATTATGTGCCTGACTGCCAACGTAGGTCCGTTCGTATCCAACCTGTCGGTCCATCTGGGAATCCACATTCCCAATCTGTTCCCGTCGATGACCTCGTCCTGATATGGTTTCTTAAGAACCGCTCTGCCCTCTTTTTCCACGGAGAACTCTTTGGTGTAGTGGGTATGTCCGGCGATACTAAGCTGAACCAATGAGAGTAAATTCGGAGGAATGAGACCTTTACCGATTTTCCCGATCAGGTAAGCACCCGCTTCCGCGTGACCCGAGTACCTAAAAGGCTCATCATAACGCTCAACCACGGAATTGCCGATATCGTGGAAGACACCTCCGACTGCACCGACAAAAAGCTCCACGGGGTCAGCTTTTGCAATCTCCTCGTCCTGCATGATCAGGACCACATTGATTGCGTCTCTTTGCATATGCCCCCTGCCGTGTCCAGGCGGAAGAGTATCAGTATAAGGAGCAAATTTCTCGAATAGCTTGGTAAAGATATCCGGATCAAGGGCTTCTATTTCCGCCCGCGCCAGCTCTTTTCTTCTTTTCCAGCCGTCAAGCGGTTCTAGTTCCTCTCTTAGCCTCACTATCTCCTGAAAAGCCTCCCAGTCCCCCTCTTTGGCAAAGAACTCCCTGTAGGCTATTACTTCGGCTGAGATGTTTGGTCTTTGTTCTTTTTCCGGCATGCTATTTATCCAATCTCAAGTATAGGCTTAGGTGTGCTTGTCGGCAACGGACGAAGCTCCCCAGCTTTCCGGCTTGGTCTTGGCCACAAAGCCGTTACCGCTGACCATCCCCACAACTTCCTTAATCATGTCTCGGGTTGGCCCCAGGGGTCCCACGTCTATATGAATTTCCAAGTCGTATTTTGCAGGGGAAACCGCCTTTCTTAAATCGGGGACAATCTCCTGGGCTGTAGCCAAGGAAATGAGGGTTTCCGTATAGATTTTGTCTCTAAGAACGGGCTTTTTATAAAGTTTTTCTTTCTTCCAGTAGTACCTGGCTCCCCGGCCTCGCCTGTGAACAACCAGAGCCGTAACGAAATCTATTTCGGCCTTGCCGTTTGAGGCACGGGCTTGGGAGTCCGTACCGATAACCAGCCTATAGAAATCCCCCGGCTCGTCATGGACGAAGTCGGAAATATCGGAAATAACTTCCGGTACGCTCATGTAACCCTTGGTGGGGCTTGTAAAACCATCTCCGTTTTGCTTTGACATGCCCATTATTATACCCCATAACGAGCCTGAAACAAACTTTTCAGGGCTTTATTAGAGTAGCCTAACTTCTTAAGACCAGGGAGAATACCAAAACCAAACCCAAGGCCGCAACCGCAATATATTCGATAACCACCGCAAGATAAAGATCCCGGTGCAGGTAGTGGTGAACAATCCCCCAGGCCACATAGGAAACGGCAACCGCAATGGCTACCCCTGTTTGGAAGATCCTGTCGTAGCTGGAAACGTAAAAAGCCAAAACCCCTGCGGCGAAAATCCCCAAAAGAGGAAGGTAGTGAGGTAAGTGTCTGGCTAAATGTTTCATAAGACCTGTCCTGCCTTCAATATTAATACAATCGCCAAAATCATGCCCAAAAACGACAGGTGGGCAAAGGTTCTGCCTCCGATCCTGGCTATCCTTCTGCGTGAGGTCACCACACCGTCGATCACGAGTACCCCCAGAAGCACGACCACAATTGCCAGAGAAACTGTTTTGGTCGTATTAAAGGGAGAAATAAGCACGGTTGGTTTTTCGGCGGTCAGTACCGTTAAACCTGCCGCTTCGGAAGGCGAAGGCAAAGGAATGGGAGTAGCCGTAACTACACTGGGAACCACCTGCGTGGGAATAGGCGTAGAAGTAATTACAGGTGTTGGTGTGACCTGAGCGATGGGTGCCGGGGGAATTGTATCTGCGTAATTTGTTCCGAAAAATTGGATAACTAGGGTGGTATCAACCCCCGCCAAATCCCCTTCGATAACTGCCACCCCGATTTCTTTGTATTTGGGTGAGAGCAGGTTCTCCTTGTGGGAGGGTGAGGCCATCCAGGCATCAACAGCCGAGGCTGGATTGGTAAAATCCCTGGCCAGGTTCTCCCCTGCATAGCGGTAGCGGTAGCCGAAATCGGTAAAGAATTTCCAGGGCTGCGTCCCGTCCGGGGCCACGTGGGCCCAGTAGTCTTTGTTAAGCATATCCGCTCCCTTTGCCTGGGCTGCCTGGGAAAGGGTGGAATTTAGACTAAGTGGGGCCAGACCATTTTGAACCCGCTTTTCGTTGGTCAGCCGGATTATCTCATCCGGAGAAATATTGGCTGCATAGCCCAAGATTCTCGGACCGAATTTGGGGAAAAAACTGATAAAACCCTGGAAAAGGATAAGGACAACGGTAATGATAATTAAGCTCGAAGAATGCAGGATTTTGGCTTTTTGATTGTTCGACTCTCGAGGCCAGAAAATGTGGGCTAGCCTATGGGCAAATTTCATCTCTTACATCTTAGCTTCTGGGAAGGCTATTATCAACAAAGAGGAAAAACGGAGGGGGGTTGGCAAGCGGAATTTAAGGCGTGAGCCTTGTGCTTGTCTCTCCGTTGGCGAACAGATGCTGTGGCTAGTTGCCGCCGTATCCGGAGGGTTCTCCATGGGCGTACCAGACGTGCTCCGCGTCGGCTGTGGTGCCGTGGTCCATGATGACCTCGAACTCACCCCAAACAGGGTAGCCGCCGGGACGCCAGCACGGGCTGTCTTCAAGCTCCGGTCCGACCCAGACGATCTTGTAGTGCCAGACCTCACCCGAGCCACCCGGAGCTGCGCCGTTCCACTCGTTGTTCTCCCAGGCATCGCATGTCCAGGGAGCACCGTTGAAACGGGCATCATCCCAGGCACGGCTCCACTTCATGACCAGATGGTCATTGGCGTAGGTTGGGTCGCCCCAAACCTTGCCGTCCAGGATGCGATCCACCCCGTCGGCCGGGCCGACGAAGATGCGGGCATCATAGTTGTAGCCGAACTGGTCGAAGCCACCGCCCGCAAAGACGGCGATTGGAACAGCCAGAACAACCATGGCGCCAAGAACAGCGAGAATGATGCGTTTCTTCATCCTATCCTCCCTGTGAATGTGCTTGCCAACCCCCGTTGGCGTCCGCTTTCGCGAACGACAATATTCTAGTCCCATAGCAAGCTAAAATCAAGAAAAAGGGAAGAGTTAACGATTCTTTGATCTGAGGATATAGTAGGAGGCAAGGCCCAAGATAAAGGCGGCAATGGCCAAGCCTGTAAGGGTCTTGCTTGAGCTAATCCTGCCCACGGCCTCTGTGACTGCGCTGGAAGCCTCAGGAGCCTTTGTGGGAGCCTCCGTAGCCTCGGGTAGTACTTCGCCCTCGGTTTCTTCTTTGGGAAGAACCCTCACTGTTCCGGTTTGACCTCCCGCAGCCGTGGTGGTAGTACCAAGCACGGTTGTGGTCTGGGTATCCCCAATCAAGGAAGAGGAATTTCCAGCCTTATCCAAGGCTCTTAATATATAGTAGTAAGTCTTATCCGGAGCTACTCCGTTATCGATATAGCTCATCTCGGCATCGTGGGCTCCCCCTACCTGGGCTATTTTCTTGTCGTTATCGGCCGAGAAATCGTTGGTTTCTCCCCGATAGATAAATACCTGGGCAAAATCGCTCTCTCCAGGATTGGTCCAGCGGATTTTGTAAGTGGTATTTCCAATCTTCTCTTTTCCGTAATCTCTGGGTGCGGAAGGACCAGAAACGTCATAGGTTGTGCTGGTTTCGGCTGTAGTTCCGTTTACGTCAACCCTAAAGTAATACTTGGCCTGGGAATCGATCTGGGTGCTGGTTACATCAACCAAGCAAGCTGTGGTATCCAAATCGATTGAGGGGCCAAAATTTGAGAAGCTTCCGCCTTCTTTCTTGAAGGCAAATTGGGCACTTGACCCTCCCGGTACCAGAGCCGTACAGGAAAGTTTGAAGTGATCAACCGTAACATACTCCGGAAGGTTGGTGATAGAAACCGAAGCTGCAGATACCGGGCTGGCCAAAAGGACAAAGCCTGCCAAGAATCCAAGTAACAATGTTGCTATTTTAGTTTTTTGCATGTTTTGTCCTCTTTTCTCTCAGCTTAAGAGCAAATCCCCCAAGACCTGCGGCGATGGCAAAGATCAGAATTCCGGTTGAGTTACCCGTAGCGGGAAGTTCGGTTGCCGCACCTAAAACCTGGGGCGTAAGCTTTCCGCCGTAGCTAAAGGACTGACCAAGTGAAACATCCGAATCATCGATATTACAGCTTATCGGTTCCGATTCATACACAGCAACACGTTCCTCTGGTCCATTCTGGGGAATAATTCCCCCTATCTGTCCCTCGCAAGTTGCATAGTTCTTGTAAGATCCTGCCGGCAGCTCCGAGGAAATTTTTGCCTGGTAAATAATCGTAACCGGCTCTTTGGGAAATACTGTGCCGATATCCCAAGTAAGAATACTTCCCGCCACTCCAGGTTCAACATCTGGAGCCCCTGTGATTGAAGTTGATCCGTTTTCATATATGAATCCGCCGGGTAATACATCCGTCACGATTACGTCGCCGATAGCCACATCTCCCGTGTTTGAAATAACTAAAGAATAAGTAACGATATCTCCAGCTGTTGCTCCGCCTTCCTTATCGTTCGACTTTTCGATTCTGATTTCCTTGACGGGAGGAACATAGCCGACGTCTGCAAGCAGATAGATTTCACCGGAGCTCAAAATAATAGGCCCAACAGGATCTGGGGTCGTATTGGAATACCCTACAGGCAAAGTAGATTCGATAACGTCTGTGAAGTATTCGCCCGGGCCAAGATTTTCAAACAGATATGCCCCGGTTCCGTCGGTTATGTCACTGGCAACTAGTAAGTCTGTGGAAGTATTTAATCCCGGGGTTCCGTCGTCATCAAGATATAGGTTTACCCCAATTCCTACTATCCCTGGTTCCCCTGGGTCTTGTAGTCCATCCCCATCATTATCTCGCCAAATAAAGTCCCCGATTGAGGCCAACCTAAAGTTGCCAAAATCTAATCCTTGTATGCCTTCTTTCGTAAGAGTGAAGAAATGGCATCCTTGAGGATAAGTTTGTGTCCAGCCGTCCTCTAATACCTCGCAAACAGCATACTCACCAGTCGGAATATTCTCAAACCCGTATTCTCCGAGGGGATCTGCTGAGGTTACCGTAGAATCGATTAAGTCTTCCTGCCCACCCCAGAGCTCGATCGTCCAACCCGCCAATCCGGGTTCACCGTCATCCCAATCTCCGTTACCGTTCAGGTCTTCAAATTTATAACCCGAGATATCTCCAATATCTCTCGTGTTAATAATTGTACAGGTGATGCTTCCTCCCTCGCCTAAAGTAACGGTTCCTCCTAATGTAGATGGGCAACCGGCACCTGTTATCGAATCAAAACTATAGCCGTCAAGGCCTGCTTCGTTTAATCCAATCGGGGTGTTGGCTGTTACATTTACTGTTTGGCCGGAATTGACTCCCTGCCCTCCAACCGTTAAGCCAAAGTCGTTGACTCCTGCCTCTCCCCCTCTGACTATTTTATTTAAGGTTACGGTCGGGGAAACATCATCGTTTGTAATGGTACAAACAATATCTTCCCCTTCGTTAGGAGTAACTGTTCCCCCGAGCTCAGCCGGACAGCCTGCGCCGGATATTGACACAAACGCGTAGCCCGTCTTTCCGGCCTCGGTAATGACGTACGGGGTGTTTGCAACAACGGTTAGGGTTTGATTTGAATTTACCCCTGTTCCACCTATTGTTAGGCCAAAATCGTTTTCTCCAGCTAACCCTCCATTGTCATTTATGACATCTTTAACCAAAGTGATAGTTGGCGCCTCATCATCGTTCGTTATGGTACAACTTACGCTTTCTCCTTCATTCAGGGTTACTGTTCCACCCAACTGTGCCGGACACTTCGCATCGCCTGTTATCGAAACGAAACCGTAGCCCGTAAGGCCAATTTCGTCTATGGTAATCGGAGTATTCGAATTTACTTGCCTTGTAGTCCCAGAACTGACGGGGGCGCCACCTATACTTAAACCAAAGTCGTTGACTCCAGCGTTTCCGCCATTGTCACTAATTACAACTTTAGTCAAAGTTATTGACGCCGGGGTATCGCTGTTTGATATAGTACAGGTTTTATTATCTCCCGGAAGAAGCGTCACTGCCCCGCCTGCACTACAATCGCCACCCCAGCTTGAAGGAGTATAGCCTGACAACGGGCCTTCGCTAGCTGTATAACTTCCTGCGTTAAGGGTATTTGGTACCCCGCTTGTTACCAAAAGATCGTTGATATAGAGGTAAAAATCGGAAACGAGGTTATTGCCCCCGTAATCATTGAAAACGCTCTTTACCAAAGTTAATGTGGGAGCAATATCGTCATTCAAAATTGTGCAAGTTTTATTCTCCCCAAGCTGGAGAGTTATGGTGCCATCTGGTGCACAGTCCGTACCCCAAGGAAATGCTTGATAATCCTCATCCTGTGTTTCTGTTGCCGTATAGAGCGTATTGGCCATTAAGGGGTAGGCAACCCCGCTTGTGGCGGAAACGCCGTTTATAAAAAGCGGGAAATCGGAAACGACTTTTGTTCCTCCATTGTCGTTCGATACTGTCTTGACGAGGGTAAGAGTCGGTGCAATATCATTATTTGTAACAGTACAGGTGGCTGTTTGACCCAATGCTAGAGTAATCTCGTTTCCGTTTTGGGTAGCCGTTCCTGTACAACTCCAGGCGCTAGAAGAATACCCCTCTGGTCCTTCTGATTCGGAAAGAGTATAAGTCCCAGCTGAAAATCCTGATCCGCTTACAACATCTGCAGAGCCGGCCGCCCCAGGACCAGAAAGAGGCGTCGGACCAGTTGCGGTTAGGGTCCAGTCGCTTTCCTGTGCATTGCCTCCATTGTCCTTGATCAACACCTTATCAAGTGTGAGCGAAGGAGAAATGTCGTCATTGTTAATCGTACAAACCGCCGTATCGTTCGGAGCGAGAACTATCGAATTTCCTTCTATAGGTTGCCCTGCGTTTTTAATACAACTCCAGGCACTCGGGGTATAGCCTGAAGGCCCACTCTCGGAGAGAGAGTATGTTCCCGAATATACTGCTGCATTTGTAACTGCACCGCTTCCAGAAGTTCCTGAAATTGGTGTGGTTCCACTTGCGCTTAAAGTCCAATCAGCTACTGTGGCTACACCTCCATTGTCAATCGTAATTGTTTTAACCAGCGTCAAATGGGCCGGCTGTAGGGTGTTTACAAAAGTGCACACCACGTTCTCTGTCGAAGAAATATCAACCTGGACGCTTCCGGAGCCACTTTCGCCCGTGTTGCAGGTAACACTTGGGGAATAATCCTGACTGGTTGTTTCGGTTATGGTGTATGTTCCTGGGGCCACGCTCAATACCGATTGACCTCCATCCCCCAAGTCCTGAATACTGTTTGTATAGCTATTGGGGCCTGTCACAGAAAAATCCCAAAGAGTAGAATCAGGTGGTTCTATCTGCTTAATGATAGTCAAATTTCCAGGAGGTATCACTGCTCCTGCCTGTAGAGACCTGTCTTGATTCCCCAGATTTCCTATAGTCCAGCTTATCTGCCTCATGTGATAAGGGGAACCGCTAATTCCGCTGGCCGATCTGGGGGTTAACCCATCAAAACCCCAGTCGAGTCTACTCGCAATATGACCCCCCCAAGCTAAGACAGCGGTCGCGCTATCAGCGGTAAAAATGATATCTATTCTTGTCTCTGCTTGTGAATCGGTTAGGTCCCCCTGAGTGTTGTAAACGATATCGTTAATTGTTCCACCATAGAGAGTCATCAATTTTTCCCCAGCTGGAAGCGCATCAAAACTTGTTGTTGGTTGCCCACTCACTGGTGAACCAACCGAGCTCGGGGACGGGATTGAATAGGTTGTCACCGTCGCAGATAGTCCAGATATCCCACTTGCTGGGTCTATCGTTTCAGCAGTATGCCCAAAAGGGCTGTGGGGTTCTAATCGGTTAAAGTGGGTTAAGTAATCAAGAGCGTGCTTATCACTGTGTTTGATATCATATCCTAGCGTCAGGGTTATAGACGAGGAGACCGGCAAATCTTCCATGATAAGTCTATATGGCACCGATTGTCCTTCTACATAATGTGCTTGATTGCTATTCAGGTTTCCATTTACCCAAGTGCAAGGATTCGTGGGAGAAACTGAGGATCCATTGCTACATTGGTCAAGGTTTCCGGATGGATTAGGCGTATGGGGCGGATCGGCGGCTAATGGAGAATTTCCAGCGTTCTGTGCGTAAACCGTAAGAGGCGCGGAAATAGAGTTCACCAGAAGTGAAAATGCGGCTATGGCCGAAAAGACGCGTTTAAGCAGTTTTTGGCTCATTTATTGGGGCAGTTAGTGATTTATACATTTTTTGTCTTTAATTGTCAAATTATGGGCCTATATTTTTTCATTGGCCACAACTACCAGCCTTTTAAGGGTTGTCCCCGGTGGGTAGCAGGTCTGCAGAGTCAAGGTGTTCCACTCTCCCAGCTTCCCCAGATACTTTACGGCATCAGCCCCAACAACCTTCTTTTCCACTACCTCATAGACGATCTTCTCACCCTTATAGTAAATATCTATCTCGTCCCCCTTCTCGAGCTTGCCAATCAGGTAAAAAACGGCGTTATAGCGGCCCACATTATAAAAAGTGTCCGTCGAGTGGGCGAAAATATAAGTGTTTCCAAACTCTCCGGGGAAAGCCGTTCCTTTGGCGTGGGCAACCCCTTTATACAAAACGGGCATGTATTTTTTGGGGTCCAAGGGGTCGGTGTTGGCAATAACCGGTGCAACCGCACCTATTTTGGGTATGACGATGGCAAAATCCGTATTGGGCGGGGTTAAATCTTTTTCTTTGTAAGGCGAATTGAAAGTGTGCTTGATCTGGTACTTGGCTTCCTGCTCAAATACGGGAGTAAAGGTAAGAACCAAAATTACGGCAGCGATGAAGATTAAAAGGTTTCCCAAAAAATGAAGTATTTTGGGTTTTGTCATCAAGGATTATAGATAGCGAATGCGCCCGCGCTATCTCCAGTGGTTAAGGTAACTTTCTTCACTTCTCCTTTGGCGCCATATCCGTACATTGTCGCGTTTTGATAGTTGGCTGCATCGTACTCATCGGTCAAACCCAGCCAGTGTCCCAGCTCGTGGGTCATAATATTTTCCGCATCATAGGTTGAAGAGTAGGCGCAACTAACGGAGTTTGACCAGCTCCAGGTAAACTTGCTATTCATAATAGTATCCACGTCTAAAGCCTCACCTGTTGTACCGTTATACCTTATATAGGTAACCCCCAAGGCGCTTCCTGAAGTTCTTCCCCAGGTAACTACGTTAACGCCGTCATACGCTTGTCTCGAGACTGTCGTATCCGAGCCTCTGGCAAAATGGACTTTATTCCCGGATGCGCTCTGCCAATCATTAAATCCGTTTGCTGCAATTGTTTGCAAACTTCCGGAGCCGACCGAGGCAGGAACACTGGAAGGATTTAGGTTATAAGTCCAAGTTGATGGCAGTTTCCAGGCCTCTTTTCCAACGATAGCGGGGGAACTCGGGTCGGTGAGTTCACAAACAAGGGTGGGTGGTGTACTGGGCTTAGCAGGTCTTTCCCTGTGCACAAAAACCCTAACTTTCACTCCGGGATGTCCTGGCTCGTCATAAATCCCGTCTTCTTCGGGGATATCAGTCGGTTTTGCCGAAAGAACAGGGGTCATAAATAACCCAAAAAGGAAAGCGAAAGCGAAGCCTAAGAAAACTAACCTTCTCATGTATAGAAATAATAATACATATTTCAAATTGCTATGGCAAATAAGAAGAGAAAAGCCCTCCTGGGGACAAGAAGCAGTAATAAGGAGGGCTAACTCTGCGGCGAGGCAACATCAGGCGACTTCCTGGAGTTCCAGGACTTCGAAGCTTGTGCTTTCCAGAAGCCTCTTGAGTTGACCTTCAAAGGTCTCGTCAAGAAGTCTGACTTCGAAGTTCCCGTCCTTGTCGGGTTCAAAGGTCGCCTTTCCACCCGACACGGTTTTGGCAACTACAGCCGGTATGCTGCCCGCCAAGACGGAAGACAGAAACGTAATACTCGCACCCTTCTTGGGACGGACCTTAAGAACCAGCCGTCCTTTCATCTCCCTTTCTCCTTTCTTGCCTGTATCCGCAGTTATATTAACGAGCACCCGGATTATATTCTCAAGAGTATTTTATGTCCACTTTTTCACCCTTGCGAAGATTTTTGCCGTTGACCGGAATATCCAAGGCCCAACCCAAAGTGTTGGCGATGGCAACTCCAACCCTTAAGCCGGTAAAAGATCCCGGGCCGGTATTTACCTCGATCTCGGTTATCTGATTAATCGAAACGCCTTCTTTTTTTAGAATCTCGTCTATAAAAGAGAGTAGCTTTTGCGACGCATTTTCTTTGGCATTTGTTTTAAACCTCTTGCTACCAAGACCAACAACGATTTCTTCTCTGCTGGAGGTATCGATATAAAGTTTCATTTTGCGTATCCTTTCGGATGGCTTAAGTGCCACTTATAAGCGGTTTCCACAATTTCCGTTAAAGAATATTTAGGCTTCCATCCCAATTCTCTTTTTATCCTTGCCGAGGAGGCAATTAATTTATCCGGGTCACCGGCTCTCCTGGGACCAAAACCAAAATTAATCTTTTTCCCAGTTTCCGTCTCAACCGTTCTTATCACCTCAATAATGGAGTAGCCCTTACCGCTGCCGAGATTATAAATACGGCTTTTTAAACCAATCGCCTTCAGGGCCAAGAGGTGTGCCCTGGCCAAATCGCTGACGTGAACATAATCTCTGATACAGGTTCCGTCCGGGGTTTTATAGTCATTCCCGTTAACGATAAATTTCTTATTCTCCAAAGCAGCAGAGATTAGGCAAGGAATTAAATGAGTTTCCCTTCTGTGATCCTCTCCTATTCTCCCCGACAAAGATGCGCCGGCAGCATTGAAATAGCGCAAACAAGCGTATTTCATACCAACAGTTTTATCCAACCAGAAAAGTTCTCTTTCGATAATGTTTTTGCTCTCCCCATAAGGGCTTCCCGGAGTAATTGCTTCTTTTTCGGATATGGGAATTTTTGTAGGGTCGCCGAAAAGATTGGCCGTTGAGGAAAGAATAAATTTGCCGACCTCGTTTTTGATCATCTCCTCGAAAAGGTTTACGGCGGAAACGACATTGTCCCCAAGGTAAAGCATCGGATCACGCATCGACTGTCCGACCAGGCTTCTTGCCGCAAAATGAAAAACAGCATCGAATTTGTACTTCTTAAAAACTTTTGCAACGTCTGCCTTTTTCCTTAAGTCTCCTTTGAAAAATTCTGCACGCGGGTGTACCGCTTGCCTATGACCCATAGATAAATCGTCAAAAACTACAACTTTGTGTTTTGCAGCGACAAGCGCCTCAACAATATGGCTTCCTACATATCCGGCACCGCCTGTTACCAAAATTCTCATTCGACTGTTATTTTCCTTTCGTTTTCCCCCACCATCTCGAATTTTAGCCATTTCGTATTTTCGGGAAGCAAGTTTTTAATCTTCTCCGCCCACTCGATAACCACAATATTATCTTTGTTACCCCAAATATCTCTCAAGCCGATATTCTCAACCTCTTTCTCAACATTGTCTTCAAAGCGGTAAAGGTCAACGTGATAAAAATCACCATCGGGTAAGTCGTATTTGCGCATAAGGATGAAGGTCGGAGAAATTATTCTGCCTATATGCCCAAGGCCTTCGGCAAACCCTTGAACAAAGGTTGTTTTCCCGCTGCCTAAATCGCCGGTTAAGGCAAGAGTCTGCCCTCCATTTAAGTTAGCTGCAGTTTTTCTGCCAAAATCTTTAGTCTCTTCGGCGCTTTGGGTAATAACTTCCATATGTAATAAGACGCAAAACCAGCCCCAATTGTATCAAAAAATAAATCCCTTAGCGTCGGTTCCCTTCCTGGGGTAAAAGACTGATGGAACTCATCGGTCGCTCCGTAAAAAACCGCAAGAAGAAAAGCATAAAGAACAGATTTCTTCTTCTCCACTCCGCTATTGATAAAGGCCCGGTAGATAAGGGTGGCAAAAACCGAATATTCGATAAGGTGGGCGCTTTTTTTTACCACAAAATCCTTCCAGTAAAATCTGGAAGTAGCCGGAAGCGCCTCCGAGGAGAAGGTAAAAATAAGGACAGCCCAAGCAACTACCGGAACCCAAAATCTAATTATCTTGGTTAACATCTTCTCCGCTCTGACTTATATCTTGCCTCATTTTCTTAAATAATACAAAACCGGATCCCGCCACCAACACAGTTCCCACTATTATCAAAATTACTGCGCCAATCGGGAATTTTTTCTTTTGTTCGGATGCAACCAAAGCCGGTGTGGGGGTTTCCGTCGCCAGCTCATTCCTTAATCCCAAAACCACTTCTTCGGCTTCATCCACTTTATCTGCAGAAACAGTGGGTTTTGCGGTTGCCTTGGCAGTTGGGGTAGGAGTTTTAGTCGGAGTTGGAGTTGGGGTTGGTGTCGGCGTTGGTGTTGGTGTGGGAGTAGCAGTTGGCGTGGGAGTGGGTGTTGGAGTCGGGGTTGGAGTAGGACAGGGGTCAAGTGTGACACTATTATTGGATGCATCTCTTGTCGAAGTAATAAAGCGTTCCACTGTATTGTTACCGTCAGGATATCTGCCTATTGACTGACCACTCCCCGCACTACAAACATTTCCTTCTCCTCCATAAGCAATAGAATTTACCAAATCACTGCCGTTAAATAGCCGCACCGTATCCGCGTCGTTATTTAACCAATTGCTGAAATTGAAAGACACAAAACCTGAAGGAGGAATATCCCCTGATAGAGTTTTGTCGTTAGATCCCGAGTCTTTAAGGATGTAGGTCGATAAATTGGCAGATTGTGTTGAAACATTATAAAGTTCTATCCAGTCCGAAGTGGTTCCAGAACTAAACTCATTTATCACCACCTGCGCTTTTGCTGATATTGGGAAGGTCGAGAGAAGAAGAACTGCAACAATATATATTATTGCAGCCGACAGGATTTTGGGCATGATTTACTGGACGTGGAGATAAAGACTAACCACATTATCCCCATGCTCGATGTAAGCGATGTTTATTGTACTGGAGCCACAGGATTGTGCAGACTTAAAGAGAGTTCCGTCCGCAGGAGCTCTTATTACATCGCTTGAAGTTGAAACCATGTCATATCCGGTGTGGAGCCCGCCCGAGTAGGCATACTTCCAAGAATACGGAGTATGCCCATAAAATTGTGTGAGGCGAACCGTATCTTCTATTGGCCAAGGCCAGCTACCCGAGCCCAAGCTGACGTTACCTCCTCCGTTTTGTTCATCGATGACGGTTTTTCCGGAGAGATAGCCTCCCGGATCCACCCACGTATTGTTTTTTCGGATTTCAAAGTGTAAATGCTTTCCCGTAGAGCAACCCGGATACCCGGAGTTACCTACCAAAGCTATTGGATCGCCTCTTTTAACCGGGCCAACTTTGACACCGGACACCAGCGCCCGCTCAACTGCTGCTTTCTCCGCAATGGCCTGACTCAAAAGCTGCTGATATCTCTTTTCGTCGTTTTTGGTCTGGGCTAAAAGTGCATTTTTTGCTTTCTTCTGCGCATCTAAGTTGGCTTTCTGTTTCTCAAGCTCATCCTGCAGTTGCTCCTGGTCGGTCTTTTCTACCTTATATGTATCTTGGGCGGTCTGAAGCTTTTGCAGTAAATCCCTGTCCGCCTCCTGGATTCTTTGCAAATAGTGGAATCTCGAAATTGCTCCACCCAAATCCGGAGCCGAAACGATAAGTAAAACCGGGTCCCCGACCCTGGCCATCTTGTAGGTTTCTACCGCTCTTGAGCTAAATGCGGCCGAAAGAGCATCCAGAGAGCCTTCCAGCTGGTCTATCCTTCCTCCCAGAAGAGAAATTTTTTCCTCTGTCTGGGATATCTTAAGGGTGGTGAGTTTTATCTGGGCATCGAACTGGGCAATCTGGTTAGAAAGAGTTTTGGATTGCGCCCCAAGGCGGGAAAGCTCATCCTCGTAGCAGTTAATTCTGTCGTTGAGATTTGTCTTGTCTGCGCAGGCCTCGGCCAAGACATTTCTAATTTTTAGACCGAAGAAGACGAGAGCAAAGACTGTGGCCAGAAGAAGAATTTTTTTTACTGTTTCTCTCATCGGGTTCTCTTGGCACGGGAGACCGCAAGCATGCTTCCCAAAAGCGCCAATAAAGAACCAATCAAAAGCTCCGCCCCCAAAATAATTACCAGCAGGATAAGAAAATCCCAAGTGCCTTTGGGCAGAACCGGGATTTCCCCAAAGTAGGCAACGATATTGGGGGTTACGTAGAGCCAAAAGAGAAACGATATGGCCCAGCCCAAGAGTACCCCGGCAAAGGAATAAATCAGAGCTTCAATGACAATCGGGCTCCGGATAAATTTCGGGGTGGCCCCGATTAAATCCAGTATTTCAATCTCCCCCTTGCGGGTTGCCATCCGCATGCCGATGATGACGATAAGCACCAGAAACGACACGGCACCCAGCATCCCGACCAAAACCATACCCCCAATTCTGACATAAAGGGTGATGGTTTTGAGCCTGGAAACAACGTCCTGAAGGGTAGATTCTCCCCCAAGGCTGGCGGTAAAACCGACCTGGTCGACAATAGATTCTTTTTTAACCTGGGCAATAATATCCTCCGCATAACTTAAATTTGCCAAGGAAAACTCCAAAGACGCCGGGAAAATCGACGGGCTGACCAGTTCCGATAATAGCGGGTTATCTGATGTGGCCTCTTTGTAAATGTTTAGAGCTTCTTCTTTGGAAACATAGCGGACCTCTTTCACCCGCTCATCCGCGGTGAGTTTGTTTTGAAGCGCCGAAACATCCTGGGGGGTAACTTCATTTTTAAGGAAGGCAATTACCTGAGGTCTGGTCTCGAAATACTTCAGGAGATTGCCGGATGAATAGGCCAGAACTGCCACCATTGTCGATACGAAGAAGGTCAGGGTCAGAACCGAGATGGCCGATAGGGCCTGAAAAGGAGCCCTTTTTATATAATCGAATGCGGTTTTGAAATGGATATTCATACTTCCTCCACCTTAACCTTCATCTTGCCTTCCCCTTTTTCATTTTCTTCTTTTTTGGGCTCTTTTTCCAGCTCGTGAACCTTTTCCTTGCCCACGTTCTTCCCGCCCTTGAGCTTAATCACCCTTTTTTTGAATTTATCGACGATTACTTTGTTGTGGGTCGCCATAATTATTGTTTTCCCCTCTTTGTTGATTTTCTCGAAAAGCTCCATCATTGAATCCGCCGTTTCCCAGTCCAAGTTTCCGGTCGGTTCATCGGCGAGAATAATTTTCGGATTAACCACCAATGCCCGTGCCAAAGAAACCCTTTGGATTTCTCCTCCGGAAAGTTGGTTGGGAAAAAGATCGGCTCTTTCGGCCAGCCCCACCAGTTTTAAAACCTGACCGACTCTGGCCGACCATGCCTCTTGGGCAACTCCGATAACAGCCAAAGAAACCTCTACGTTTTCCCTGACGGTTCTTTCGGGTAAGACTTTAAAATCCTGGAAAACCACCCCTATCTTTTGGCGGTATTCTGGAATTTGTTCATCGGAAAGTTTGGTGATATCTACCCCCTCCAGGACTATCTCCCCGGAGTCGGGTTGATACTCCCTGAGGATAAGCTTCAGAAGTGTGGTTTTGCCGGCTCCGGAGGGGCCGGTGATATAGACAAACTCTCCTTTCCCGACCTCAAAGGAGACCTCTTCCAGAGCCTTGATTGTCCCGAAGGATTTGCTGACTTTTTTAAATTGAATCACGGCAGAAATTATTCTTTCTTAGGGTAGCAAATGAAAGCAACTAAAGCTAGTCGCCAAAACAAGCTTACATCCTATATTATTTGATTTTTAACCAGCGAGGAGGTATTATTCCGTATGCCCGAAGAGGGCGCACCTTAACAGCTTTGTGTGCAAAAATCTGGTATCACAGGCTAACAGCCTAAGGAGGATTCGATGAACGGCCTTTGGATTCGGGGTGGCATTATGGTCGCCCTACTGGTTTTCTCGGTAATCCTCCTGGTTGTCCACGGGAGAAACAAGCGCAAGTTGATGCTTGCGATTACCGAGCTCTGGAACAGCATCGAGGAGGAGTGGACGTGGACCGGTAAGCTCTATTTCGACTACCGCGACATCGTCATCAGGGTCGGTGGAAAGGCAGTCAACATCTGCGGAGAAATCGAAAAGCTCTACACCAGCGTGTACGACGCTTACCAGGAACTCTCCCCGCCTCTGACCGAGAGGCTCGGCGGTTTCTGGGGTTGGTGGGTAACCTTCTGGTATCAGGAGGATAAAGCCCCCGACCGATTCCTGCAGATATCGCAGTACTCCATCAAGGGCTTGAAGAAGCTCTTGGCCAGAACTGAAACATTGGCCCGAGAGCAGAAACAGCTCATTGAGAAACTGGAGTACGCAACAACTCCCAACCAGTTTTGGGGCGGTCGCAAGATTACCCCAATCGAGCTCCCGGTTCTCATCGAGGAGCACGAGAAACTCAAGAAGGCTGAGGAGTTGGAACGTGCACGTCGGTGGAAGAGGCTGGCGGGTGCCGAAAAGGCTTTCCGCTATGCCCTCGGCTACCTCGTACGCAAGGAGCGGAGCCATAGGGCTCTCGCTAAGTCCAGGAATATTCCTGGACTTCTGGAGCTCTCCGAATCTCCGGTTGGGGACGGATCCAAAATTCTGAAGCTGGGCATGATACGGCCCTACATCGTCTGGTGTAGGAGTCAGATTGCCCTGGCCAAGGAGCAAGGAACCGACCCCGAGGTCATCGCCGAGTTCGTGGAGAAGGCCTCAGCGGATATCCAGCACGGATTCATCAAGAAGGCTTCCGACATTGCAAAACTGGAGGCCAGGCTGGATTCCACCAGGGACCGCTTCGTCCAGTTCCTGAACGACTCGCTCGTCGAAGGCGCAGTGCCTTCCGAGCCGGATGCGCTTGTCGAAGTCTCGGGGGTACTCACCCAGCATGTTCCAGTCTTGTGGGCGGATGTCCACAAGTGGGACGAGCTGGATCTGGTCCTCGGAGAAATCGGAGCGCAGCTGGACAGCGCCGCCAAGGACGTCGGGGAACTTGTTAACTGGCAGAAAGTCATCCTGGCCCTGCAGAAACGGGTCGCGGATCTCAAAGAGAAAGAGACCGTACTTACGGATGGCTATCAGGTCAGTCTCCCCGAAGATCCCAACTGGGACAGCGTTTTGGTCAGGCTTGGGACTGAAGTCCCCGCCTTGTGGGCTACCTACCAATGGAGCCACCTCATCGAAGTCACCAATGCAATCGATGAGGCGATGGCCAAGCGCGAGCAACGCGTCAACCAACGTCTGGAGGTGGAGGACAACAAGCTCCGCGCCAAGGGCGGTCGCCCCAGAAGGATAGGAGCCGAACAGGTTCCCGTCCAGGTCGATGAGCCCACCAGACCACGCCAGCCCGAAACCATGAGGGGAATCCGCTACAGTCCCGATCCGGAGCATACGGAGGGCAGGGTGAAAATGATTCATCCAACCACCCAAATCCCCATCGAAGTCGGGGAATCCCGTATCGAGGAATTCGAGCGGATGGGCTACGTCAGGGCTAACTAACAAGCACACGAAGCACTTTGCTGGAGCAGGGGGTCATCGCAAGATGACAATATCCTCACAAGGATATCCCTGCTCCAGCACTTCACTTTATTAAAGTATTCAAAATTCTCACCATTTAAAGTACACTCTTGATGAAGGAAACAGACGGTTTGGATAAATTATCAAGAAGGGACTTTCTCAAACTTAGCGGATTGACTGCGGCATCTGCTTTTGTTCCAGAATCCTTGCGATCCCTTCCTCCGGAGGGCGAATGGCCCACTCTATCGCTGGATAGACTCCCCGAATACCCCAGGGGCATCATCGAGTTAACCCCACCGACCCTAATCAACGAAGACGGGTTTCTGTCTCTTTTGGGCAGAAACGGGGCCATCCGCGGACAAGCACCGTTTTTCCCCACCGAATGGAGCCGGCGGAGAAATCGTGAGGCCGACAGGTTAAGAACGGACAGGCCCAGGGCAATAGTGCTGCACTGGTTTTCGGATTCGGCGGATCCCGAAACCACCATCCAAAATTATATTTGGGGTTTTGACGGACGCAGAAATATCTCTACCCTGGGAGGAACATCCTACGAAACAACAACCAGTGCCCATTTTCTGGTCGGCAGTATTCCCCCGGGGGCACCGGCAACACTTGAAAGCCCTGTCTCAATTGTCCAAACGCAAACCCCGAGGTTGGGAGACGCAACTCTTGCCTCCCACATCGCCATTCCCTTGGATTACGAAGGATACAACAGGGGCGCTAACCATTACCTAAGCTCTCTTTATCGGCTGGGCAGGGAAAATGGATTTCCCCAAGGGGTAATCTCTCCGGCCCAAGACTGGTTTCGCCGCTCCACCGACCCCAACTGGTATTCCTGGGCAATAGAGGTAACCGGTAGAGATTTCGACTCGGAGACCCATCCCGATAATCAAAAAACGGCTAATCTCTTAAGCGTTATCTGGGCCATTATGAAAAGAGACAGCATTCCCGCCACTAACCTTGTGGGTCACTACGAAGTTCAACTGGATAGAATAGATCCCGGCAGGGCCTATCTGGCCGAGTTAAAGCTTTTATTGGGCGCTAAAGCCTTAACCGAAGAGGAAAATGCTGCCAAGGAGCTTGTTTTTGGACCTTTCGAAAGGGACGGGGTAGATAAAAAAGAAGCAGCCAGAAGATATTTTAAATTCATCCGGGACTATCTGGTTTTAACGACCTGGGGGTACCCTGTTGAAGTATTCGACTGGGAAGCAAGAAGTAAATACTGGGAAGTCTATGATGCGGCCTTTAGGGAAGGAGCACCCATCCCGATTGCGGATTCTTTCAGAATGCCCATCGATGGAGACATCAGATTGGGCAATACCTATCTAAGTCCCGAAAATCACGAAGGTGTAGATATTAATACGGGTCCTCAAGGAGTAATCAATTCCGATTTGGGAACACCCATCAAGGCCGTTGCCAACGGCGAGTGTATTTACGCAGAAGAAATTCCGGGCCATGGGCTGGGTAAAACCGTCATCATCCGCCATCGACTACCCGAAGGCAGCGAGGTAATCAGTCTTTACGGACACTTAAACGATATTAACCTCAGGGTTGGGGTAATTACCCGAAAAGGCCAGGTGATAGGCACAATGGGCGCCTCGGGCGGACAACTCGACAGCCATCTGCATTTGGCGATTGCCTATGGGGCCACCTGGGACACCGATATGGGCCATAGACCTTACGCCCCCTCGGGGGTAAATGCTACATGGATAAGAAACAGATATATTAATCCTGTTGAATTTATCGAACAAAGGTCTCAAGAAGTAAATAGTCCGCGGGAACTCAGAGAAGAATAACTTCAAAAAAACTAACAAGGCAAGAGAGATTGTACGGAGGGTACCTGTTGACCAATTAGGTCGCTAACCAGGTACCCTCCTGACTCACTGGAAGACGTCGCGGGTCACCATCGCTCCGGTCCAAGGACCTTCCCACCAGACGGTGGACTGCTCCCAGTTGAAGGTAGCAGTGACGGTGCTCCCGCTGACCTGACTCCAAGACGAGTCGGTAGGACACGGTGCGATTTCAAGTGTCCAGCCGGTTCCCATCAGGAGAGTAGGTTCGCTCACGTGTGAGCGGACCCAGGAATCACAGGAGTGAGTCCCGTCAGCCAGAAAGATCGACGCCTCCCGCGCGGCCTGAAACGTGTAGTACTTGGCGAGGGCGATATTGACCGCCTTGAAGAAGGGGTCAATGGCCAAAAGCAGGAGCAGTATCAGGATCGGGGCGATCAAGGCGAACTCGACCAGGCCCTGTCCCTTGTCCTTCCTTCTGGCTACCATGGGATTGATCCTCCGTAGTCCCACGAGATTTCCCGAGACCTCAAAAGGATCACGTCGGCCGGGATGTCATCCAGGCTGTCGTAAATCCTGTCCGAGGCGAGCCGAGCGATCACGTTGTTGCAGTTATTGGGATTCGGCTCAAATTGGGTTATCTCGTAGACCGCATAGCCCACGACGGCCACATTCTCCCAGTTGCCGTAAGTGGGATCGGGGTCATAGACCTCCCCGTCGAAAACGATGACCACCACCTTGTCCCCGACTTCCCAACCGCCATCCTGAAAAGCATGGCAGATCTGGTTGTCGGAGGTACCCGCCACGATTGGCAGGCGTTGGTCTACCCCGGGCCAGATCGAGCAGTTGATGCCCCTGAAGCAATCCTCCACCAGCCTCTTTTGAGTCTGGGCTGTGGGAGGTGCCTCGGTCAGTGGGTAGAAATAGCGGATGTTCGGGCAGTTCGGATCAGTCGACGGCACGCACCACATGTGGAGAAAGACCGCTCCCCGGAAGTTGGTACCGGACTCAACGTCCGCCAAATCCCAAGAAGGGTCACGTCCCAGGATGCTGTACTCCTCGGGGGGGAGTCCGTAGAGCGAATCCTCAACGGCACTTTGCCGAACGGCAATCGGTGCCAGTCCCCCAGAGTCGCGACCAACGCATCGGGATCTGCCGCGGATTGTCATCTCGCGGATTCCCACGATGCCCAAGAAACCGGTCGGCTGCTGCCAAGTGACAGCTGCCCGCCAGCTTCCGTCTCCCATATTCTCCAAACCCCGGGTGAGGGTTAAACCCGTCCCTTCGTTCGGAGAATAGGTGGCCGGCTGCATCCCGTTTTGCTGCAGAATATCGGCAAATGCGCCTGATGCGCTTCCGCCTCTGCGGTATGCCTCTGCAGCCGTGACACAACCAACCGCTGCGTTGTTGTGGGCAATGATGTTGTTGGTAGTGTAGATACCCACATCGATCATCAGACCGACGAGGGCCGCCAAAAACACCAACCCGAAGGCCAGTATGATAAGCACCTGGCCACGCTGGGCCTCCCTTCTCGACAGGAAGGCCTTGGTTCTAGACCAAGCGTTCATCTTCCTACTCCTTTCCTCCCGAGTCGGGAGAGATTGACTTACACGGATCTTCTCTCTTGCCTTGTAAAAGAGCTTGTAGTTAACGATACTTGCAACAGGGGCAACCCCTGGAATATCAGTTAAGTAAGAGCATTATAGGACAGGTTGGGGCAGAAATCAAATTGTCCTATCTCCGCATTTATTGTATCAGCCTAATTCAAATTTATCCTGCAAAACTACCCTATAGATTGTATTTTTGGAAGAAATGTGGTTTAATATCACAACTTCTGCCCCCTTATAGTCTATGTCTAAAGAATTATCGCGTAGAGATTTTTTGAAAGCTGCGACAATGCTCGGGGCCTCTTTTGCCATGCCCCGCAAAGAAGGCGAATCGCCCGAGCTCCCGCTTGATGTTTTTCCGGAGAGGACCGCAACTTACTCTTTGCCCCCTTTCGGAAACGACCTGGAGGCAATTATGGGGGACGGTGTTTTCCCGGGACTGGGCTATAGACATCTTCAGGAAACCGTAAATGTGGATTATTCCCTTGACGGAGGCCATCATATCGGAGTCGATTTTAACTGCGGAGATTTTGACGAGGACTTGGGAACTCCTCTGAGGCTTATCATGAACGGCGTTTGTGTTTTTGTCGGAGACGGAGACTACAGGGATTTGGGGAAAATTGCCATGTTTTGCCACAGGCTTCCCGACGGAACTTTAATCTACACGCGCTACTGCCATCTGGACAGCTGGGATGCCGAAGTCGGAACTAACTACAGAGCCGGAGAAATTATTGGAACAATGGGCAAAAGCGGATGGCCTAACGGCTTCAGCCACTTGCACTTTGATGCCGGCAACCGCGAGCTTTTTGAGCGCCACTGGCAGGAAGACCCCTGGTGGTATCCAAATAGAGCTCCAGTGAGCTACATCAACAGGTTTTTTGTCGACCCGGCCGAGCTTATTCAAAGATACTTAAGGAGGTTAAAAAACTCTCCCCATATACCCGAAGAATAAATGGAAAAAGAACGCCTTAGCCGAAGAGATTTTTTAAAAGTTGCGGGGACCGCAGCTTTTTCTATGGTCCTCCCCTCAGCTAAAGAAGTTGAAACCCGCGAACCCCTGACCGATTTGCCTAAATTTATTACCCAGGATACCCCGGTCTACATAGAGACTCTGACCCGTGGAGGCTCTCTCATTGATTCAACCTTGCCGGGCAATTCCTACTACTATCCGGAGTGGGTACATTTTAACGGGCTCCCTTTGGATATCCTTACCCCCATTAGACCGGAAAGAGGCTATGAGGTTCCCGGAGCTCTGGGTCCTGTTGCTTGGGTGGCCGATGTTCCCCATGCAACGGGAATATATCCCCCTTTAATGCATGTAGTTGTTGGCTTTAGCCAAGATGAATCAAGGATGGAGATCATGAATGGCAGCCTTAGAAGGAAGAACGAAGATATTGTGGCTACCTATGCATTCTCCGACAGGAGCAGAATTTATCCGAGTAAAATATATAACATTTTAACCGCCCTAACCTGCATCTCGGAATGGCAGCAAGAAAATGGACCTCTTACCCCCGGAAGTGTTTATTCTTACCTTGATATGTCTGGAGTAATCCATAGAAACGCCGAAAGGTTTTTGATAGGAGGATATGTTGATGCCGGGGGGGTCTGTGCAAGCGTCACCACCATGTCCAAATGTGTTTTTCTCGCAAGTGCGATGGGGCTAACCGAAGAGGTTGCCAGGGTAACCCACAGCCCCAATCTCCAATATGGAGAAAACCCCCTGGATAGGGCCATAACCAGGGCCAACTCCGACGCAACGGTTGAGTGGTACCCCTTACATTCCGACTACAGATTCAGGGTTTTGCCGGGTTCACCGCCTTTATATTTTTCTTTCTCGGCAGACCTGGTCTTAAATGAAGAGCCGGTAAATCCCGCATCTCCCGCCAGGCACAGAAGCTGGCCTTCCGACGCCAGACTTACGTTTACAATTTCTCTTCGCAAAACCCTTCCGGATTATGCGAAAGAGCGGGAGTCACTCAATTTGCTAAGAAACCAATACGCAGAATTTCATAATTTTGACGACGGATTTCTGGGTGGAAGAACGCCCGATGGAGTTATTGTACGACCTTAATTTTGCCGATATCCATTAGCCAGCCTGCTTTACGCGCCGATATCGTCTCTCCCCAAACCTGAACTTTTTTGCCGACAAAGCTTTCCAAATCGATTACGGTTGAGGTTAGGTACACATTTTGGCTGGGCCCGCCGTCGCGCACCAAGTGGTGAGTCCCCTCTCCGGCAATACCGCCTTCTTCCAAAGTTCCCTCAGCTGTATCTCTGAATGTTTTTTCATCCGCCAATCCGGCTTCCTTGGGACCGGTTTCCGCTCCCGGGACGGTTTGGGAAGAACTCCCTGCAATCTTTGCCCTGCCGGAAAGTAACCAGCCGGTGCCGATTCCGGCCAAAATCACCAGAACCACCCCTGCGATCAGAATTGCCGAACCTTTGATATCGAATTTGGGAAACTTTTTAACGACCGACCCCATGGCAACCGGTATCTTTGGGGTGGGCGTAGGTGTGGCTGTCTGCTCCATGAATCTTACTATAACACAAGAAATACTTATTAGTGAATAGTGTCTAGTGACCGCTCAATTTTAGTTCGGCTTCGATAAATTCATCAATCTCACCGTCAAGAACCGCTTCCGAGTTTGAGGTTTCAACCTCCGTTCTTAGGTCTTTGACCATTTTATAGGGATGCAGCACGTACGAGCGGATTTGGTTTCCCCAGGAAGCAGGTCGGTACTGACCCTTAAGCTCTTTTTTGGTTTCGTCGGCCTTAAGCTCCTCCAAGAGCCAAAGCTTGGACCTCAAAAGATCCAGGGCGTTTTTCCTGTTTTGTTCCTGGAATCTCTCCGACTGGGCCGTAACCACGATTTTGGTGGGAATATGGGTCAATCTCACCGCGCTGGATACTTTCTGAACGTTTTGCCCGCCTTGAGAGCTGGCCCTGAAAAATTGCCAGTCCAAGTCCTCGTCTTTGATGACGATATCCGGCAGGTCAACCTCGGTGAGTTCAGGTAAGACCTCCACCAGGGCAAAAGAGGTTTGTCTCAAATTGTCGGCATTAAAAGGAGATTGCCTGACCAGCCGGTGTGTTCCAGATTCCCCTTTAAGGTATCCGTAGGCGTAGGCACCGGCGACTTTGAAGGTTACGCTTTTTACTCCCGCCTCCTCCCCGGCTGTGGTATCGAGAACGTGTGTTTCCCAATCTCTTCTTTGGCAAAAACGCAGATACATCCTTAAGAGCATATTGGCCCAATCCATGGCCTCGGTACCACCTTGGCCCGCATGTATCGAAACCAGAGCGTTCTTCTTGTCGTACTTTCCAGCCAAGAAGGACTTAAGGATGAGCTTTTCCAGGGCTGACTGGGTTTTTCTGATTTCATTCTCCAGCCCCTCCTGGGTTTTCTCGTCCTGGACCAATTCTTTCAGAAGGGATATCTCTTGAGTAAGAGTTTCCATCTGCTCAATTTCTTGCTTGGTATCGGAGAATTCCTGCAAAAGCGATTTGGCCGCCTCGGGATTTTCCCAAAGAGCGGGATCTAAAGTTTTGGCCTCAAGGGCGTTGAGTTGGGTTTTTTTGTCGGTCAGGCTGATGGAGGATAACAAATTCTGCATTTTAGCCTCCAACTCGGTAACTTGCTGCCGTAGGTCCTGCATGATAAACGAAGTATATCAGCTTTAGGGGAGGCAAATCATTCTGCGCACGGACTTGGCCTCTTCTGGGCTTAGGCTCTGATAATCGCCAACAACTTTCTCGGTTGTGGCCCTGACTTCGGCGTTTGAGGTGGGAATTTCGTCAGTTACTCCCAAGACGGCAACAAGCTTACTCCTTCCGGCTTCCAAGGCAACCAGTAGGGGCTTAGGCGCATTTTTCCAGCCCACCAGTTCGGTAACCGCGGTTTTGCCCCCGACTATCAAAAATCCTTCCAAGATAAGGGCCAAGGTAAAGCCGATAAATAAGCCAAAGACCCCTCCTTTTAAGGACCAGCCCATCAAGTGCCTCCTGAACTGGGCCATGGTTAAGACCAGGAGAAAAAGCAGAAAGACTATTGCCCCTGCCTGGACATATGAAGGGGAAAAGGTTAATTTTCCCAGGTTTAAATCAAAAGTTTGCCCAAGAATCCGGACAGCATCCATACACAATTATTATACCTCGTTTTAGGTAGAAGGAGTTGCGGTTGGGGTCGCTGTGGGAGTTTTTGTCGGAGTCGGAGTTGTGGTTGTGGTCGGCTTGGGGGTTGCTCCCTTCTTAAGACCAGTAACGATAAGAATATCTACTTTCTGGGTGCTTGATGTTTTAGTTTCCACGTCCTTATAGACCTCTTCAAGTTTTTTGGTGATCTCGTCAACTATACTTGAGGAAAGGCTCTTTGCGAAAGTCACTGTAGTTATCGTTTCCGTTTGGTCTTCGGCATTTCCGACCTTGAAATCTTTATACCCCAGGCTTTTAAGCTGAGTCTCAAGGTAAGCCGCCTCCCCTGGGATTCCGGTTCCGTTTTGAATCTCGATTGAAATCTTCGATTTATCGATAGAGGTAGGGGTTACCGAAGGAGAGGTTGTCGCGGTGGGAGAGGTCAATCCTTCTACCGCCGGTGTCGGGGAAATATCTTCAGTTTTGTCTTTGGAACTGCGGGTGAAAAGGAATATTCCTCCGCCTACTAGCACCAAAAGTACAAGTGCAAAGATAACCAGTTTATTAATTTTGGATTTCGGTTTGGGAGCGGCCATCGGAAAACCGACTTCCGGGGTTTTTTCTTCAGCAACTTCTTGGTTTATTTGCTCTTCCTGCGGGTTCTCGTCCATGTGGGCGCCAGTTTATCTACTTAAATAATATTTGTCAACCCCTATTCAACCAGTATTTCTTAAAAGCCCGAAAATCTCCTTCCAGAATCGAATTTCTGATTCGTTCCATTAAATCGTTAACAAAAAAAACATTGTGGATACTGGCAAGCCGCAGTCCCAAAAGCTCTCTGGTCAAAAAAAGATGGTGGAGATAGGCGGCAGAAAAATTTTTGCAGGTATAACAACTGCATTTATTGCTGATGGGGGCTCTTGCATTTTTGAATTTCGATTTTTCTATATCTATCCTAAATTTATTGGAAATACTCCCCCCGTCTTCGGGGTAGATAAAGAGTAAGCCCGTTCTGGCCATTCGGGTGATTGAAGTGTTATCGAAAGTATCCACTCCTCTTTGTACTGCAGTAAATATTCCCTCGGGTCCTCCCCCAAGTCCCAATGCATGCAGGGGTTTATCGAGAGGAAGAATATCTGCCACCGCATCAAGAGTTTCGGCCGTAATTTTGGGGCTGACTCCAATTGATTCCCCGCCCATGGCAATTCCTGGAAAACCCAGAGAAAGAACAAACTTCAAAGATTTCCTTCTTAAGCTTCTATCGATATCTCCCTGAACAATTCCGTAAAGGGCCTGGTTGCTTTTGAGTTTTTTCCAGGCGGAGAATGACCGTTCTTCCCACTTCATCGTCCTCTCGAAAGCTTCTTTTTTCTTCAGGGGAGAATAATCACTTCCCAGGGGCTGATCAAAAGCCATGATAATGTCAGCAGCCAATATCTTTTGAATCTCCATGGATTTTTCCGGTGTAATCAAGTGTCTGGAGCCATCCAGATAAGAGGAAAATATCGCTCCCTTATCCGTAATCTTTACCAGCCTCCCATCCTCCGACTTGGATCTTAAAAATGAGACCTGATAGCCACCGCTATCGGAGATGGTTGGACCATGCCATCTCATAAACGGACCGAAGCCGCCAAACTTTTTTAAAGTTTCTGTGCCGGGTTTTAAATAAAGATGATAGGTATTACCCAAAACTACCTGGGTCTTTGCTGCTCTTAAATCATCGGGGGTCAGGGTTTTAACCGAGGCCTTGGTGGCAACGGGGGAAAATGCTGGGGTTAAAATATCCCCATGAGACGTATGGATAACTCCCGCCCGGGCCAGACTTTTTTTGTCTTTCTTTGAAACCTCAAAAGAAAAATCCATTCTTTACGCAGGTCCGGGATTGGGGTAATGACACTTCTTCCATTTTTTGCCGCTGCCGCACCAGCAGGGATCGTTGCGGCCAATTTTACTTTTCTCGGCAAATGCAGGCTCCCCGCTTTGGGCAGTTTCTTGGGCATCTCCAGCTAGCCCCGTGGTGTCGGATTTGTCGATATTTTCCCTGGCTTGGGCAAGAGGTATCTCCGGCTGGGGCATGGCCACCCCAATTCTGAATATCCTGTGGGAAAGCTCTTCATCTATTTTGTCTATCAACCCTTCGAACATCCCGTAGGCTTCAGCCTTAAACTCGACTAAGGGATCGCGCTGTCCGTAGGCTCTAAGCCCGATTCCTTCCCTCAAATCGTCGATGTGGTCAATATGGTCAATCCAAAGATGGTCGATGGAGCCCAGATAGGCGTATTTTTCAATCTGCCTCATAACCTCCGCTCCCACCTGCTCTTCCCTAGTTTTATGGACATCCGCTATCACCTTTTCCAGAAGCTGCTTTATCTCTTCCTTAATGGTTCGTTTGGACAGCTCCCCTTTGACTCTTTTGATCGAGGCCTCGTCAAAAGGAACGATATCCAAGAATGATACCAAAACCCTTTCGTAATCCGGCTTGGGGGAAAATTCGGGCCAGGAGATAAGCAAAATCCTGTCTATCTGCTGGGAAAGCTTGGAGACAATTTCCTCTTTTAAGTCAGTCGATTCGAGTATTCTTTTTCTTAGCTTATATACTATCTCCCGCTGCTGATTGGCAACATCGTCAAACTCTACCAAGCGCTTTCTGATGTCAAAATGGAACCCTTCCACTTTAACCTGGGCCTGCTCGATGGCCCGACTCACCAGAGCGTTTTCAATGGGCATCTCCTCGGGCAGATTTAGCCTATCCATAATCGAAGAGATCGCCTCGCCTCCGAAAATCCGCATCAAATCATCCTCCAGGGAAAGGAAGAATTTGGAGGAACCGGGATCCCCCTGACGACCGGAACGGCCCCTGAGCTGATTATCAATGCGGCGGGACTCATGTCTTTCGGTGCCGAGAACGTGTAGCCCTCCTGCGGCCACAACTTTTTGGTGCGCCTCTTCCCACTTTTTGTACTGGTTTGTCGTTTTCCATTTTTCGGTGGTAGTCCCTTCCACCCTTTCCGGCATGGCCCCGCCCAAAACAATGTCCACACCCCGGCCGGCCATGTTGGTAGCAACCGTCACGCCACCCGGCTTACCCGCTTCGGCAATAATCATGGCTTCTCTTTCGTGGTTCTTGGCGTTAAGAATGTTATGGGGAATTTTTCTTCTTTTTAGGTACTCCGAGATAATCTCGTTCTTCTCAATTGAAGTCGTTCCAACCAAAACGGGCTGACCCTTCTTGTGTTTTTCTTCTATCTCGGCAACTACCGCCCCGTACTTGGCCCTTAAGGTTTTATATATCGAATCGGGGTTGTCGTCCCTGACCATCGGCTTATGGGTTGGGACGACAACAACTTCGAGTTTGTAAATCTTCTTAAACTCTTCCGCTTCGGTTGATGCTGTACCGGTCATTCCCGAAAGCACTTCGTACATTCTGAAGTAATTCTGGAAGGAGATGGTTGCCAGAGTTTTGGACTCCTGCTGGATATGGACTTCTTCTTTGGCCTCAACCGCCTGGTGCAATCCGTCGCTCCAGCGCCGTCCGATCATCAGCCTGCCCGTAAATTCATCAACGATGGTTACCTTGTCGTCTTTGACCACATAATCTTTATCCCGAAGATAAAGAGTGCGGGCCCGCAGGGCATTTTCGATATGATGGATTGACTCGAAATCTTTTTCGTAAAGATTCTCCACCCCCAAAATCTTTTCGACCTTGGTTATCCCGTGCTCGGTTAAGGTCGCACTTTTGGCTTTCTCATCAACCGAATAGTCAGTGTCGGGATTAAGCTTCCCCACCAGCTGGGCAAATTTGTAGTATTTGTCGGTAGGCTCCGTATCCGGAGCGGAGATTATCAGAGGAGTTCGCGCCTCATCGATTAAGATTGAGTCTACCTCGTCGACGATTGCATAGTGGTGTCCCCTTTGCACCATCTCCTCAAGGGTGCCCACCATGTTATCCCGGAGGTAATCGAAACCGAATTCGTTATTGGTTCCGTAGGTAACATCGGCCTGATAGGCAAGCTTTCTCTCGGATGGCTTAAGATGAGACAGTCGCTCATCCCCGTGGCTGGTATCCGAAAATTCGGGGTCAAAGACAAAAGATTTGGTTTCCTGAATAATCGAGCCCACGGTTAAACCCAAAAGATTAAAGGTTGGTCCGTTCCAGCCGGCGTCTCGGCGGGCCAGATAGTCGTTAACCGTAACCAAGTGCACTCCCTTACCGGTAAGAGCCCGCAGATATAGGGCGGGAATTGCCGAAAGAGTTTTTCCTTCACCCG
This sequence comes from Candidatus Woesebacteria bacterium RBG_13_46_13, assembly GCA_001791995.1. GTDB lineage: Bacteria > Patescibacteriota > Microgenomatia > UBA8517 > UBA8517 > RBG-13-46-13. The sequence continues at coordinate 281,170 of MGFR01000001.1, read as the reverse complement.
TTTTCTGCTCAATCACCTTGCCTTCAAAAAGAGCGGTGGCGGCCAAAAGCTGTACGTCAAAATGCCTTAAGCCGATGGCTCTCCAGGAAGCTTCCTTGACCAAGGCAAAAGCCTCCGGCAGGATACTCTCCAGGGGTTCACCTTTTTCTATGCGGCCTTTGAACTCTTTGGTCTTTGCGGCAAAGTCTTTTTCTTTAAACTTCTTAATCTTGGCAGCGAAAGAGTTTATCTCGGCAACTATTTTTGCAAGCCTATCAACTTCTCTTTTGTTGATATCAAGAAATCTTGAGAATATGTTCAGCACGTATCTATTCTATCAATTCAGCCTTAACTATTCACCCTCAATCCTTGACATTGTGGAAAATAATTCCCTACAATAATTGAGGTGAGAAAAATAATTTCGTTATTACTTTCCCTTTTTCTGCTCTTTCTCTTCTCGGCCACCTCGGTAAAAGCCCAAAGTAAAAATTTCTCCCTGGCCAAAGACAAAACTATCAGTGAAAATCCCTATTTTGCCTATGGGGAAACGGTTGATATCTCCGGAGTGGTTATTGGCGATGTCTATGCGGCCGGCGGAGAAATTACCGTCAGCGGCAAGGTTGACGGAGATTTATTGGTGGCCGGCGGAAACGTCAAGGTTGACGGCGAGGTAACCCAAGACGTGAGAGTCTTCGGAGGGCAAGTCACGATAAGCGGCAAGGTCGGTAAAAACATTACCGTTGCCGGCGGAAATATCGACATTGCCAAAGGTGCCAGCGTGGGAGGAGCTTTGGTCGTTGCGGGCGGTAACATCACCCTTTCAACCCCCGTTGCCGGAAACGTGGAAATTGCCGGAGGCAACGTCACGGTCTCGGATCAGGTCGGGGGGAGACTTGATGTCGCAGCCGGAGAAATAAGATTGACCTCAGGTGCCCAGGTTACCAAGGATTTCACCTATTGGGCAGACCATGAAGCCCAAATCGACCCCAGCGCCAAGATTGTCGGGAAAACTGTCTTTAATAAATCCCCGGTTGAGCTTTCCCCATCCAAACTGGATACAAAGATGATTACCCAAAATATCTGGAAGGCCCAGGTCTCGGGCAAACTCATCAGCTCCCTTTCGCTACTGGTGATTGGGCTTATCCTTTTGAATCTCTTCCCCGGGTTTGTAGGTAAGGTCGCAGCCACTCTCGAGAAATCGCCCTGGAAAAGTCTGGGCAAAGGTTTTCTGCTGGTATTTCTCACACCCCTGGCACTAGTAATTTTGATGCTAACAATCATCGGATTCCCCATTGCCCTGATACTTTTTGCGCTATATTTTGTTGCGCTTTACCTGGCCAAAGTCTTTGTGTTTTTCTGGGCAGGCAAGAAAATTGTCTCCGGTAAAACCAGTGACAACTGGGCTTATGCCTTGGGAGTCTTGGTCTTTTTCCTGGTCAGCCTAATTCCTTTTGCGGCGGGATTCGTCAAATTATTTGTTCTGCTTTTCGGGCTGGGAGCGCTTACTGTTTCAATCAAGAAATTCTACAAAGAAGCCAGAGCCAAGCAGGCTATTTAAGACAAACAAACATCAGGTTCGCTTCAGGGTAGACATACTCAACATTCAAAAAAGCCTTTTCTAGTTTGTTGCCAAACTTCACCGCCTCAGATCTTTTTTCTCCGAAGTAAAGCCTGTTGAAAATCGCGACTCCGCCCTGGCCCAACATTGTATGAATAGTCTTAATAAATTTGTCCGACTGGAACTTCTCGGGAACGGTATCCCCGATATACATATCGATAAGGATCAGGTCGTACTTGGTACCGGCCGCAACCTCTCTACCAATAAACTTCTCTGCATCCTCTACCCGAATTTCAACATCCTTAAGATCGAGGTACTTTTCCCCCAACCTTACCATCACCGGGTCAATGTCCACACCGGTTATTTTGGCCTCTCGCCAATATTTTTTGACCAGCTTGGCCGCACTTCCGCCGCCTAAACCCAAGATGAGGCTTCTTTGAATGTCTAATTTTTTACCCTTGACCTTTTTCAGGGTGCTTTGCCAAACCTCATATACAACCCCTCCGGATTGGGTAAGGCCTTCAACTTTGATATAGGTGCCGAACCCGACGGACTTTACCACCTCGATCTTTCCGTTGAGGGCAGAACGGACTTCTTCGATAACTTTTGTCCCCAGCATTAGCGATATCTTAAAGCTTAATACCCAGTTCGTAAATCTACCAGCTCTTTACTTCGGATTTTGTTTGGGTATAAAATGTGCGGACGATGAATCTTCCTCTTCCCGAACTTTTAAGACCCAAAAAGTTGTCCGGTTTTGTGGGGCAGACCCACCTGGTAGGTAAAGACGGAGTAATTACCAAACTGCTTTTATCGGCCAAGAAGGAAGGATTTTTCCCTTCTCTTATTTTTTGGGGGCCTCCGGGAAGCGGAAAAACTACTCTTGCACGAATCATCGCCACCGAGCTTAAAAGAGAATACTTTGAATTCTCCGCGGTTTCAACTTCGATTAAAGATATCGAAAAGATTATGAAGCAGAAAAACCTTTTTCCTCCGGTTTTGGTCATCGACGAAATCCACCGATTCAACAAAGCCCAACAGGCTAAACTGCTGCCGTTTGTGGAAAGAGGAGACATTACCTTAATAGGTGCCACCACCGAAAACCCTTCGTTTGAGGTAATCGGCCCTTTGCTATCCAGAACCCGCGTTCTGCTTTTAAACCAGCTGACCGAAAAAGAACTGGCAACAATCGTCAGACGAGGAGAAAAACATTTGAAAGTAAAACTCGACGAGAAAACCAGAAAATTCTTGCTCGAAAGCTCAAACGGTGATGCCAGGGTAGCCCTGGTGGTTCTCGAGATTGCCTCCAATCTTTCCAAATCCAAAAAACTTTCCCTGCAGACAATTGAACAGGCCCTGCAGAAACGGCAATACACCTTCGACAAAAAAGGAGAAGATTACTACAACGTTATCTCGGCTTTTATTAAAAGCATGAGGGCTTCCGACGTTGATGCCGCACTTTATTATCTGGCCAGAATGGTTGAGGCCGGGCAGGACCCTTTGTATATCGCCAGAAGGATGGTGGTTTTTGCCTCAGAAGATGTTGCCTCTCCAACCGCATTGGTTGTTGCCAATGAGGTCTTCAGGGCCTGCGACACAATCGGATTTCCCGAATGTCAGGAAAATTTGGCGGCGGGAGTGGTTTACCTCGCCCTGGCCAAAAAAGACCGCTCCGCCTATAACGCCTATATGGCTGCGCTTTCCGATGTCAGGAAGCACGGAAACCTTCCGGTTCCTTTAAAAATCAGAAATCCGGTAACCAAACTGATGAAGGAAGTTGGCTACGGGGAAGGCTACGAAAAATACGATACGGAAAGCTATCTGCCGGAAAAGCTAACCGGTAAAAAATACTATTCTAAGAAGTAGTTTTCACCTCAACAACAAAACCGGTCAGCGAAATTGTTTGCAGAAGTTCTTGGAGTTCTCCGTAGCTACCCACTCCGTCAACTTGTTCTTCGTAATACTGCATATCGTATCCGATTAGCCGGTATTGCGGTTTTTTAATGACAAAAATGGTTATTTTCCCGTCATCGTCCACACTGCCGACTCCCATGTATTGGGGTTGATCTACTTTATCCTGAAAGGCCTTAAGGTCGTCAGGGGAAGGAATGGCCAGGTCTTTGCTTCCCGGATGAAAATGGAAATGGAAATACTCGCCGAATTTATATCCCTGCTCTCCTTCCCCGTCTATTTCTTTAAAAACCCTGGACATTGCCATTCCGTCGACCCCTCCAACCCTGACATCTTCTATCCAAAAGGGCTCTTTGGGGTAAGAAACTACTTCAAATCCCGTCTCTAGCCCTGTCTCTGTTGTTTTTTCTGCACATGCCGTAAGGGCTTCCTGAAACTTCGGCAAAAACAACATTGCGAAGAACTTATCTTCAAGATTTTTTCGTTCGGGCGGGGAAATTCTGAATTTCGCCTCAACCATAATTAGACTTAGGCAGTAATTTTATCCTTCCCTACCCACTTGCGGAGAACTTCGGGAACGACAACCGAGCCGTCTTTCTCCTGGTAATTTTCCAATATGGCAATAATTGTTCGGCCGATGGCAAAAGCTGTTCCGTTTAGGGTATGCACATACCCCCCTTTATCCCCCTCTTTATATTTGATGTTTAGGCGTCTGGCCTGATAATCCGTTGTTGTTGAGGTGGAGGTGACTTCACGGTAGGTATCCTGTCCTGGCATCCAAGCTTCCAAATCGTACTTCCTGGCGGCCGGTGCACCCAAATCGCCGGAGCACATTTTTACAACCTGATATGGAATTTCCAAAGCTTGCAGGAATTTCTCTTCCAGACCCAAGAGATATTCATGCTCTTTGTCGGAATCTTCCGGCAGGATGAATGAAAACATTTCGACTTTATCGAACTGATGAACCCTTAAGATTCCCCGTGTGTCTTTTCCGTAGGAGCCGGATTCGCGCCTGAAACAGGAAGAAAATCCGACATAACGGGCCGGCAGGGTCTTGCCGTCAAAGACTTCCCCAGCATGCATCGGACCAAGGGATTGCTCCGAGGTTCCAACCAAAACCAGTCCGTCTTTGTCGAAAACATACATATCCTCTTCTCCGCCGTGCTCCAAATAACCCATTCCTCCCATCATGTCTTTCTTGATGAGAACTGGCGGAACAACCGGGATAAAGCCTTGGGCACAGAGTGTTTCGAGGGCAAACTGAATCAGGGCGAATTCCAGCCGAACCGCATCGCCTTTCAGGTAGGCAAAGCGTGCACCGGAAACCTTTGAAGCTCTCTCAATGTCGATAATCCCCAAAGCCTCACCGAGGGCCAGGTGGTCTTTGGGTGTAAAGCCGTGTTTTTTAACCTCGCCCCATTTTCTAACCACTTCATTTTCCCTCTCGTCTTTGCCTTCTTTGACATCTTCAGCCGGAAGATTGGGAATTTCCGACAAAGTCTTTTTGTATTCCGCCTCTATCTTCGTAAGCTCTGGTTCCTTATCTTTTAACTCTTCTTTAATTGCCTTACCCGCTGCTATATCCTTTTCTCCAGCCGCCTTATTCCTTTTTGCACGCAACTCCTCAATTTGGCCGATCAGCTTTCTCCTTTTTTCATCCAGAGACAAAACCTCATCAACTATCTTGGGATCAAGCTGTTTTGCGGCAACTCCGTCTTTAACTTTTTGCTTGTTTTCTCGGACAAAAGTGATATCTAACATAATCAGATTATAATCCTAAATCCACAGAAATTCCCTGCATCGCCTCTAAGGCAATTCCAACAAATTCCCTTAAAGGAATATTAAGTTTTTCCTCACACTTTTCTATCTGTTCCCTTTTTACCCCCGCGGCAAAGCTTTTCTCCTTCCATTTGTTCATTACGGAATCTACGGTAACTGACGCCAAAGTCTTGTCCGGTTTGACTAGGGCAACGGCAACGATAAGACCGGTGAGTTCGTCGCAGCAATAAAGCGACCATTCCATTTCGTTTGCCGGAGCCTTGGCGGTACTGTTGCCTATATCCGGCTCGACCAAATGCGCGTAGTTATGGGAAAGAATCGCGGAAATAATTTCCGGGTCGCCCTCCCCTGCCTCCTTCAACCATTCCACGGTCAGAAGAGTGTGCTTTTCCGGAGTGTCTTTTGTTTTTTCGTAATCACTGTCGTGCAAAAGTCCCACAACTGCCCATTTGGCCTCGTCCTGCTTGAAATACTTCGCCAAAGCTTTCATTACCGCCTCGACAGAATAGCAATGCCGTCTTAAATTGGCAGAATCCATATTGTCGTGAAGAAGTTTTAGAGCTTGCTCTCGCGTAATCACTTTGAAACCTCCTTAAAAAGGGTAAGTGCTTTCTCTTTACTCTCCCAGATAAGCCAGGCGGCCTTGGGTCCGTAATCCTTGCCGATTAGCACCCGGTAGATTTTTACAAAAGCCTCTTTGGGGGTAAATCCTGATTCCTTGATGATTGTGTAAAGGGTTTTCTCCAGCCCATCGGGTGTTTTTTCTTCTTGGATAGCCTTTACCAGCTTTGAGAAAAACACTTGATCCGACTCGACGATATGGGCTTGGGTAGAAATTGTTTTCGTGTGGGTTTCGACCTTAAATCTTTCTGTCTCTGGAGCATACTGCTCGACCCAGACTTTTGCATATATGATTCTCTCTTTAAGAATCTCATCCTCTGTATTTTCCAACTTCTCTCCCTTTTTCTCTGCAAAATAGGTTTCAGGCTCCGTATTGGGCATTTGTATTACCTGCGCAACCTCTCTGAAGCGGGGTAAAAACATGGAAGTTTTCTCCGGAACGCTTTTTATCTGAGCCAGTTCAAAGGCTCTGGCTAAATCCTCATCGGACCCCTCGATATAGGCTTGCCAGCACTTATCGTATTCGTCAAAAAGGTCGGGAATCGCCATCGTTTCCATGGGGTCAAAGTTAATCTGCTGCCTGTAGTCGGTCCGGGTGAAAAGAAATCTCCCCAACTCGGGAGGCAGAATTTTAACCAAATCGTGGGCTTTAAGTCCCAAGCCCTTTGAGGAAGACATCTTCCTTCCCCCTATCAGGAAAAACTCGTAAGGCAATTTATAGGGCCGGGGGTAGTGAAATACTTCGTCGCAAAGGGTCATAGCAATATCGTACGAACCCCCGGCGGATGCATGGTCTTTGCCTGCACCCTCTATCGTTACCCCCACTACTTTCCAGTGGGCGGCCCAATCGACTTTCCAGGGAAGCTTGCCGTTGCCTCCGAAGGGGCTAATTTTCCCTTCGTGTCCGCATCCTTTGGCCCAGGTAACCAGATTGGGTTCACATTTATAGGAAACTTCCTTGCCGTCCCAGGCAAAAACCCTGGTCGTGCCGAGCTTGCCGCAGCCCTCGCAAATAACCTGAAATGGCAACCAGCCTTTCTCTCTTTTTTTACTTCCCGAGACTTTCTGATAAATGTCCTGAATTTTTTCGGCACTATCCAGAGCCTCTCTTATCACCGCATCAAATTTTCCTTCGTGGTAAAGCTCCCAGGAAGAAAGAAACTCCGCTTCAACCCCCAAGGCCTCCATGGTTTTTCTCAAATCATCGACCAAAAGATCACCGAGGTTTGCGAATTCCTTTTTTGGAGAGGGAACTTTCTTTAAAGGGAAACCCAGATATTGGGAAAGCCCGTCTTTAAACTCCGGGGGAAGCTCATCGGCCGGGTCAAAATCGTTAAAAACAAAGGTATAGACGACCTTTCCTTTACTGGCATCCTTCATGGCTCTGAAGATGACGCTGTGGATAAGAGGACCCCTTAGGGAGCCTACGTGGGCAAAACCCGAGGGAGTCTTCATATCATCAACCCAGAAGGGTTTATATTTTCCCGAAGCGATAATCTCTTTGGCTATCTTGTCTGCCCAATACACCTTGAGGCTATTGTAGCAAAGGGGTTACTCGATTGCGAGGATTTCGTACTTGAGTTTTCCTGCCGGAGCTTCAACTTCGACTTTATCTCCCACTCTTTTGCCGACCAAAGCCTGTCCCAAAGGAGATTCCGGAGAAATTTTCTTGTTGACCGGGTCCGCTTCCCATTCGCCGACGATATCAAAAATATGTCTGTCCCCGTTGACCTTAACCGTAACCCTCGCACCGATATCTACACCCTGTGCTTTGCCGTTGGCCTTAACCACGGTTGCAGTTTTAAGAACGTCTTCCAGCTCATCAATTCTGCCATCGAGAAATTCCAGTTCTTCCTTGGCGTTGGCATAATCGCTGTTTTCGGTTAGGTCTCCCTGCTGTCTGGCATTGGCAAGCCGCTCGACAAGTTTTGGTCTTTTGTCATTGACCAACTCGTCAAGCTCTTTTCTTAAGGTCTCGATGCCTTCCTTCGTCATTTGAACCTGTTTTGCCATATTTTTCGCCGATTTTCGGCCGTGTGTGGTAAAAAAATATCCCCTTGCGGGGGAAAGAGTAGAATTTACCAACTGAAAGAGAATTTTAGACTGCTTAAACCTTTTTGTCAAGAAAATGTGCCTAGCGCGCATAAAAAGAGGGCACACCCTTAACTTGCGTCAGGTATGTGCCCCCGCACCTTGTCATCAGATTTTCCCCAGGTTTTTCAGAACTTGGAATACCATCACCAGGACGGTGAAAATGGCGATCGCGATAACGATCTTTTTCCTCCTTTTGTCTTGAGGAGTGTCCGGAACCTTCACGGGACGAATGGCTTCGCGTTGCTCCTTCGTCAGATGCTTGTACTCATTCCAGTGCATCATCTGCCCTGCGTTGTCCCGCCTGGGCTCCATCATCATCATACCGAGACAGCCCATGAACTGCAGCGTAAATCCCACAATGGCGCCCATGATGGGATTCCGGCCCTTGCCCATGGCAACATGGATACCGAGGAAGGTCCAGACGCCGAGATAGATCGCAAAACAGCTCATGCCCGCAATGCGCCGCGCCAGACACAGGCCCGAAAGTCCCACCATGGGATCGTTTTCGCTACACCCAGCCCTGGCGCTTGCCGAAAAGATCCAGAACCAGATGACCCCGTAGAGTACGATCGGCACATAATAGAGCCATTCTTTCTTCATCTCGCCCTCCTTGTGGCGAATCTGTGACGGGATTGTCAAGGTGCACAAAAATGCCCGATATCTCGGGCAAGTAACTATATTCTACTCCTTGAAACCAATTTTTGCAGAAAAGGTATCCGGTGACCCACGATTACGTTACCCGAACTTTCAGATTAGTAGATTTGTGGCTGTATTGAGAGATTTGTGGGAAGATTCCTCGAACTTCAATTTTGTCCGCATTTGTTGACAAAGCCCAAAACACCTCATATACTGAATAAGTATTCATTATTACTTACGGAGGGGGTGAGAAATATGCCAAAATTTGACGGAGCAGGACCGATGGGAATGGGACCGGGTACCGGAAGAGGATTTGGTCCTTGTTTTGGTTTCGGACCAGCTCACTTGCACCATCACAATAGGGGTTTGGGTAGATATTTTCGTTGGGCGTGGCCGCAGGATAGGCAGGACCAAAGAAAAGTTCTTGCCGATTATAAAAAGGCTCTCGAAGAAGAACTTGAGGATGTAAAAAAGGAAGAGGAAGAACTAAGTAAGTAAGGTTAAGGAGATCCCTATGCCAAGACCAAAAATTCCCCGCAGACTTCGGTATAATCCTGATGTTTACTACTTCAAACCTCGGGGGGTTCCTTTGCGTTTCCTAGAAGAAGTAGTTCTTGAGCCAGATGAGCTTGAGGCCTTGAAGTTATATGAAGTTGATGGATTAGATCAAATTGGCTCGGCGGAGAAAATGAAAATTTCTCAGCCCACATTCGCCCGAGTAATAGGCAGTGCTCACAAAAAAATTGCGGAAGCTATTGTCCTCGGTAAAGCCATAAAAATTCTGCAGAATCCAAATGTGTGACCCCACTGGGACTCGAACCCAGGTTTCTAGGATGAGAACCTAGTGTCCTAGACCGCTAGACGATGGGGCCGCGGTAGGGTTATTCTATCAGGTTTGAGGCTAAAAAACTAATTTGCGGCAAGCAGGGTGGGAATCGGGGTGAACTTTTTCTGATTGACCGTCCCTTTCGGTGGCCAGGCTTTCATCGCGGTTGAAAGCACTTCCTCGATTCTTGAAACATAGACAAATTTAATATCCTTCTTGACTGCCTCGGGGATATCTTCCAAATCCTTCTTGTTGTCTTTGGGAAGAATTATCGTCTTAAGCCCAGCCCTGTGGCCCGCAATTACCTTCTCTTTTACTCCGCCGATCTCCAAAACTCTACCTCTTAAGGTAATCTCCCCTGTCATTCCCACGTTTCTCTTGACCGGTATCCCCGTTAAGGCCGAAACTAGGGCTGTGGTTATCGCATTGCCTGCCGACGGCCCGTCTTTGGGAACAGCGCCTTCGGGAACATGAATATGGACATCGATATCTTGTCCGAAATTACTTTTAAGCCCCAGCATATCGAAGTGGGCTTTGGCCCAGGTGAAGGCCGCCTTGGCCGATTCCTGCATAACCTCTCCCAGCTGTCCGGTCAGGGTGAGCTTTCCCTTACCCGGCATTAAGGCAACTTCGATAAAGAGAATTTCTCCTCCGGTTGCGGTTACCGCCAGGCCGGTGCTCATTCCCACTTCGTCCTGTTTCTCGGCAATTAAGGAAGAGAATTTCTGTGGGCCTAGGAATTTATGGATATCCTCCACCCCTATTTTCTTGGTAGGCTTTTTGCCTTCGGCAACCATTCTGGCCACCTTGCGGCAGATCGAGGCCAGGTTTCTTTCCAGCTCGCGAACCCCGGCTTCCCGGGTATAGCGGTTGACAATTTCGGACATAGCCGCCTTGGCAAGCACCATTTTCTTGCTTTCCAATCCGTGCAGCCTGACCTGTTTTGGCCAAAGGAAATCCTTGGCGATATGCAATTTTTCTTCCTCGGTGTAGCCCGGAAAACCGATAATCTCCATTCTGTCTTTTAAGGCGGGCGGGATTGTATCCAGCATGTTGCCGGTGGCGATAAACATCACCTCGGACAAATCGAAAGGAACCTCCAAATAGTGGTCGGAGAATTCCCTGTTCTGTTCGGGATCCAGTGCTTCCAGAAGAGCACTTGAGGGGTCTCCCCTGAAGTCAACCCCGATTTTGTCTATCTCGTCCAGCATAAAGACCGGATTTTTTGTACCGGCGTTTTTGATTCCCTGGATTATTCTTCCCGGAAGGGCACCAACATAAGTGCGCCTGTGGCCTCTTATCTCCGCCTCGTCTCTGATTCCTCCCAAAGAAACCCTGACAAACTTTCTACCCAATGCCTCGGCTATGGATTTGCCGATTGAGGTCTTACCTACTCCGGGAGGTCCGATAAAGCAGAGAATTGTCGGCTGACTCTCATTGTTTCCCTTGCCCTTAACGGCTTGCTTAATCTTCATGACGGCCAAAAACTCGAGGATTCTTTCTTTGGCTTTCTTCATGCCGTAATGCCTATCCTCAAGAATTTTGGCGGCATTTTTGATGGAGACATTATTCGGGGTAAGCTTGGCCCAGGGCATATCGACCAACCAGTCGAGGTAGTTTCGGATATAACCTCCCTCGGGATTATGGGGAGAAAGCTGGATTAGTTTTTTGAGCTCTTTTTCCGCCTTTTCGCGGACATCCTTGGGCATCTTGGCCTCGACTATCTTTTCCTTGTATTCCTTGGCCTCATCGGAGGAAAGCTCGCCTTCTTCCTCACCGAGCTCCTCTTCGATTGTTCTTTTCTTCTCCCTGAGCATGGCTTTGCGCATCTGATCCTCGAATCTTTGCTGGGTTTTGCTGGAGATGGTCCTTTCCAAATCCAAGATATTGACCTCTTTGGCAATAAGCTCCAAGACCCTTTGCATTCTTTTCTTGACCGAAAGGGTTTCCAGAAGCTTCTGTTTTTCAACGGTTTTGACCTCCAAGAGGGCCGCAACCTGATCGACCAGCTCCATCGGCTCAACCGGACCGGAAATAAGCCGCATCACGGCCATAATCTCCGCCTGTTTACCTAAATTTATGGCTTTTTTAAATAGATCCGCGAGCTGACTGGCCAAAGCTTTGACCTCATCGGCCTCCCCTTCTTCCTCTTTAAGCTCGATGACCTTACCCAGAAGATATGGCTCGCTGGAGATTATCTCTTCTATTTTGATCCTTGCCTGTCCCCGCACCAGGGCATGAATCTCCCCTTCGGTGGACATCATCTGCGTAATAGTGGCAATGGTCCCGACTTTATAAAGATCCTCCTCCATCGGGTCACTGGTTCTAGCGTCTTTCTGGGTAAATATTGCTATCACCCTGTCTTCCTGGAAAGCGGTATTGATGGCGGCTGTGGATTTGGGTCTGCCGAAAGACAAAAGCGTATCCGTATGGGGAAAAATTACGGAACCCCTGACCGCAACTATCGGCACCCGTCTGATCACTGTTGCTTCTTCAATCATAACTAAATTTCACAAAAGTATTTAGCAGTCTAACAACACGTCTGCTAAATGTCAAGGCTTTTTTGACTTAGGGGAAAATAATTGGTGGAGGTGCATCTTATATACAGCCAGAGCAATCATGATTCCAATCCCCGCTCCGGCTACAATATCGAAAACGAAATGGACATTGGCCAGGACCCTGCCCGCCCCGACGAGGGCCGCCCCGATTACAAAGACCGTCCCCAGTTTTTTGTCGTGCAGCCAGATACTGGCTGCCATGGCAAAAGACAGAGCTTCGTGGGACGAGGGAAAAGAATTGTCCGTCGGAACCGTAAGGGTCAGCGGCGAATAGCCGTTGATGGCAAAAGGCCGGGTGGAGGGAATTAAGGTCTTGAGCATCTCGGCAACCAGCCAGGCAAAGGTGGCCGCCAGAAACGCGTGCAGGGCCTGTTCTTTTTTTATCCTACCGTCGATAAGCCAAAGGACAATCAAACCTCCGAACATTATCCAAACCAGAAAGCTGGCCAAAAATGCAATCAGCCAACTGCCTCTATCCAGTAGAAGAATCTCATTCATGAATAACTATGCGGGTGCCGGGATTGGCTGCATCGGTCCGGATAAAACCCTTGCCTTCCGAGGCCGGGTTGGTCCAGTAGAAAAGCTTCTCGGCAATCGGGGTGGGTAAATTTACGCAACCGTGGGAATGTACCCTGCCGAAATCGTTGTGCCAGTAGGTTCCGTGCAGGCTAAAGCCCCTCCAGCCGGGCACCTCCCCGTTCTCAAAAAACATCACGTAGGGAACATTGGGCAGGTAGTAATAGTATCTGCCCGAACCCCCCTCCATTTTGGTGGCTCTCGCCTTGGCCCAGATGCGAAATTCCCCTTGAGGAGTAGGCCACCAGGGTAGCCCGGTTGAAACCAGAGATTCCAGATACAACTGGCTGCCCTCCCAAGCCCTGATTTTCTGCTCGGAAAGGTCAACCTCGATCCAACGTTCGGCCGAGGAGGCACCCAAAACAGGTTCCTTGATCTCTCCCGCAAGCGCAGGAACGTTCACTTTCTTTCCTTCAAAAGTTCCTTCTTTGGCGTTGGGGTCGATATTCTCGGAGATGGTGCACCCGCAGGCATTGGCGCTAAAAAGCGACTTCTTGGCGGTGAAAGAGATCAGCCCCAGAGCAACGATGAGAAAAACAGGAACTCCAATTATAAAGAAAAGGATATTTTTATGGTTTCTCTTTTTGGCCATAAATTATCCTAGCACACCCCCAGATTAATGGCTATTGGTTAAGAAGTGGGTTTTTGGGTTATACTTTTAATATGAGCAAGTCCCACTCGACCCTGGCTAGCTTTTCCTACGCTTTTTCGGGCATTAAGCTGGCTTTGAAAAATGAACCCAACTTAAGGATCCACCTGGTAATCGGCATCATTGCCGCGGCTCTGGCCTATTATCTGAAGTTTTCCAGATTTGAGTGGATAGTGCTGTTTTTTACCATCGCCTTTGTTTTTATTCTCGAGCTAATAAATACCACTCTTGAAGCAATTGTCGACATAGTGAGCCCCAGGACAAGAGCCAAGGCCAAGGTAGCCAAGGACGTCTCCGCCGCAGCGGTTTTTGTTTCCGCCGCCCTCTCTTTGATTGTCGGTGGGTTTCTTTTTCTGCCGAAGATCCTCTAAATGAGAAGCGTTATCGCCCCCAGAATAAAGCAGTAGTAAGCGAAGAATTTGAACTTCCTGTTTAAAAGAAGTTTTAGAACCAAACCGATCGCAAAAAAGCCCGAAGCAAAAGCAGCTACAAATCCGACCAGATAATCGGAAACTACAAAGCCCCCTCCCGGTCCATGGCTGGCAATTTCCAGAATGTTGGCTCCCAAAATGGCAGGTACGGATAAAAGGAATGAGAATTCAACCGCCTTTTTGGGCTCAATGCCCTGGGCCACACCGCTAAAAATGGTTGAACCCGACCTGGAGATGGCGGGGATAATAGCCACCGCCTGGGCAATTCCGGTTAAAAAGGAATTCTTGGCATTGACTGCCTTCTTGCCGGGTTTTATCTTATAAATCGCCAGATTGATAAGCCCCGAAATCATAAACTCAAACCCCAGAAACTTGGCTGATTGGAACATCCCCTCAATCGCATCTTTGAACAAGAACCCGATGACAACAGCAGGAACAGTACCGACTGCCAGATACCAAAGATAGCCCAAACCAAGCTTAAATATTCCTTTCCTGAAGTAGAATAAAACCGCAAAAAGTGTCGCAAAATGTAGGATCACGTCAAAAAGTATTCCCGGCTGTCTAAATCCCGGAATAAGGCTCTGGGCCAAAACCAAATGCCCCGAGGATGAAACCGGCAGAAATTCGGTTAAGCCCTGAATGATTCCTAAAAATATCGAACTTATAAATCCCATCATTTTGTGCGCAATAAATAAATAACTCCAGCGTAATCGTCGGAGACAAAAAGCTCTCCTTCTTTATTGAAAATCAAATCCACCGGTCGTCCCACAACTTTACCTGCGGGCGTAATAAACCCCGTTACAAAATCGTCTACCTGGACGACCTTTCCTTTGGTTAGATTAAGTTTAACAATTTTATAACCAACGGGAACAGTCGAATTCCATGAGCCGTGTAGCGCCACCAATAAATTTCCGTCTTTATCGAAAACCACGCCTAAAGGAGCAACGTGCGCAGGCAGCTGATAAAGAGGGCTTTGCGTACTTAAGCAGTAGTCAGTCTTTTGACCGGGCATAAAATTGCTATCCCTAAGCCTATCCCCATAACAATAAGGCCAACCGTAGTCTTTGCCGTCCTCAATAATATTTATCTCATCCGGGGGTAGGTTATCTCCCAAGAAATCCCTACCCATATCCGCTCCCCAGAGTTTTCCTTGAGAATCGAAGGTAAAAAATACGCTATTTCTTAAACCTCTGGCAAAAACCCTCAACCCGCTCCCGTCGAGATTAGAAACCAAAATAGCAGCACGATACTCATCCTTTTCGACACAGGTATCGCAGGAGGAGCCCACGGAAGTATAAAGTTTATCTTTCAGGACTCTTATCGTTCGGGTAAAGTGTCTGCCTCCATCCGGCAAAGAAAAAAGAGTTTGCAAAGACCCAATAGTGAAGTTATCGGCATTGTAGCTGGCCCGCACTACCTTGTCGGTTTCCCCGATATATATAAAATTCCCGTCAAAGGCGATACCGTGCGGCCGAGACAAACCGGTTATTACTTCAACAATCCTATCCGCCTTGCCGTCTCTGTTTGCATCGGGCAGGGCAATAATTTTGCCCTGGGCGGGGACGGAGGCGAAAAGAACTCCGTTTTTGTCAAAGGCCAGAGCCCGGGGCAAAGCCCCCTTAAGATCTGCAAAGATCTCCAAACCCGCAAGCTGGGAGCTTGAGGGCAGGGATTTTTCGCTATTTTTCCCGGGTTGAGCTATCTGGGTCAGAATATCGATATTGACATTGGAACGGAGGTATTTTTGGCCAAGTAGAAATAAAGCTCCAATTAAAACTGCAATTATTAGCAAGGGTAATAATTTTTTCAACGTTTTTTATTATACCCACATTCTCTAATCGGTTGACAATTTTGAGGCTAAAGCGTAGAATTTTGCTACTGTCGCACATTAAATGTCCGCCGACTAGCCTGGGTAAGTCCGAACACCATTCTCTGCGGAGGGAACAGTGTCTGCCTACGACTTCACCAAGCTCGAAAAGTTCCTGAAGAGGTTGGGTTGCTCGCGTTGTTCTTTGCTCCTGCTGGTAGAACTTGCGGAGGGGGTTCAGAAGAGGATGACGCGTCACGCTTTCCTCAACAGTAAGGCAACCAAGTTGCCAAGGAGAGCCGGTATTATTCGGCAGAAAAGGGACGGTAGGCTCGATCTCACAAGGAAGGGCTGGTCTCTGATCAAGATTCCCGAAGGGACGTAGGCTGGACAAGAACCAGGCGGATGTTTAATGCGAAAGCGAATGCCGGGGGCTGATCATCTCTCACGAGATAGATTTTGCCCCCGGCAATCAACTTCGAAAGCTATTCAACGAACAAGCGTTGCTTCAAGAACCGTTCCGTGCGGAAACAGTCCAACTGGAGTGAGCATGTCGACCCAGGCGATTCCATCTTCAATTACGATGGCTCCGCCGCGGTCCATGCAGACCCACTCACGCCCGGCAACCTCAAGCCGTGTGCCGAATTCCCATTCGGTAGGGCAAGCGATTGCCCGTTCGGTCCAATCCTGCCAGGCTTCCCCGCTGGACATCCTGCTGACGCACTCGCCGTTTTCAAAGCGAGCGCAGTTTGGCCCACCCAAGGGCGGCCAGTAGTGCGATGTCCTCACAAGGACGGTTTCTCCAGTGGCTACCAAGCCGGCGGCAGAAACAGGCTCGGCAACCCCCGCGCTTACGGTAAAGGGGCTTCTTGAGGAAGACCTCCTACCCAGGCGCAGGCGATGTAGAGCCGCTGCCCGTCAACATCGGCGACCAAGTTCTGCTGAAGAACGAAGGGTGCCGGTGCTTCCGGACAAACGAATGCCGCGGCAAATGCTTCTGCCGAGGTTGGCTCGCCGAAGAGCATCTTTATGCCCACCAGCAAACCGACGAAGAGCACGAGAGAAAGAACGATTACCGCAGGCGAGATCTTCCTTCGAGCTCTTTCCATTCCTGCATGTACGAATTCCCCTGGCTTTTGCATCGTAGCCTCCCTTTTTGGCTTCTCCAGCTGCTTTCGAAGTTGTCAACGAACGAGGCTGGATTATATACTATGGGGCTTAGATTATCAACCTGGTGAAGACGAAATAGAGCGTAGTTATATGGGCAATCTGGTCCAGGCCCAAGGAAAACGCATAAAGATAGGTTCCGGGGACAACTTTAAAAATCCGTGTTGATTCCCCCCTCACCGCATCAATCAGGGCATGAACGACAAGAATAATAGCCGTTCCCAGAACCACCTTTCCGGAAGGATAATTGATGAGGGGCAGGAAGAAAGCCAAAGCCATAATGGCCGTGTGGGCCAGCATATACTTATTCAATCCCCTTTTCTTAACCGACAGGAAGTGTCCCTGAAGAATAAAGTCCGCGACAAAGTGGGCAACTACCAAAAGATAGAAAGACTTTAGCATACGAATATTTTACCCTTATTTGCTATAATTATGCCACATTGCGGGATCGTCTAACGGTAGGACACAGCCCTCTGGAGGCTGGTATTGGGGTTCGAATCCCTATCCCGCAGCCAAACAGGGCACCCCAGTGACCGAGACGCCTCGAATAGCCCTAAAACACCTTCAAAACCGATGATTTATTCATGGAATATTCGTACGACACGCCAATTATCCGGGCACGTTAAGTTTAAAAGACAATCAGATATTGGGCAGAACAAACACTTGACAGGCCGAAATACTTGTGTTTATAATGTTCGTGCAATGACAGGAGAAACAGGAACTAAAAAATTTTCAATTCTGTCTCAAACCGATTTTCCTCGTGTGACGTTGAAGGAGTCTTTAGTTATAGCCAAAGCTCTTGTTGATAATTTTGCCGCTAAGTCGGCAACCCCTTTAGACATAGCTGGCGCGATAAATAGGTCTCCCACAAGCTCAGACTGGCGATATCTAACCGGGGCTTCCGTTGCCTATGGTTTGACGACGGGGGGATATAACGCCAAAGAGGTTGGATTAACAGATCTGGGTCGTAAAATAATTATGCCCACCGAAGAGAACCAAGACAAACAGGCCCTAATAAAAGCAGCTTTAAATCCCAGAATACTCAAGAGTTTTTATGAGAAGTATGATCGTAATAAATTTCCCAGAGAAGATATAGCCATTAATGTTCTTGTCGGTATGGGGGTACCGTCTGAAAGGGCCAAAGAAGCTCTCGGTATTCTTAAAGAAAATGGAAATTTTGTAGGAATCTTAGCGAATATAACGGGCAATTTGTTTGTGCAACTTTCAAAAACCGATGCGGTTGGCACTCAACAACCAACAACCGCCCCGGAAACACTTTTGGAACAAGAGCCTCAAGAACAAGAAGAATCGACAACACCCATCGTATCCGAACCCCCTGCGGCAAGTCAAACCCTCAAAGTGTTTATCTCTCATGGAAAAAACTCGAAAATTCTTGATCAGATTAAAACCTCACTTGAATTAGGAGGCTTTGAACCAGTAGTTGCCGAAGAGGAGGAAACGACAGCTATACCAGTCCCCAAAAAAATTCTCGATCAGATGAGAGAGTGTCAGGCTGCTGTCATAAGCGTCTCTGCAGATAAAAGTCCGGAAGAAGAGACCAAAACTTCATTTGAAATTAATCAAAACGTCCTAATAGAAATCGGTACAGCGTTTGTTCTTTATGACGAGAGAGTAATTTTGGTTTGGGATAAACGGGTTAAGATTCCCTCGAATCTGCAGGGTTTATATAGGTGCGAGTACGAGGGTGATGAATTGTCTTGGGAAGCGGGAATGAAACTTCAAAAAGCGTTGGTATCCATTAAAAAGGGTGAAAAGCCGGTTGGGGAAAAATAGAATATAAGGTTCTAGACCGACCCGCTCAGCTAAGCTAGCTCTACAAGCAATTATAGGTAAATTCGTGTATACTCGGTAAGTTGCTTATAATATTTAATTCTGCTTGCCTTCACGAGAATTAAATTAATTACTTCGCACATTCTTATGACTAAAATAAAAACCTTTGATGTTCTTGTCGTTTACACCAACGCAATTGCCGCAAGCGCTTCATCGAATAACAATGTACTGTCACCTTTCCAACTAAGTAAAGGTAGGACTAATTATAATGAGTCCTACTCATACTTCCTTAAAACGTGTGAGAAAAATAATTTAAAATCCGCTTTTGTCACTTCTAAAGATATAATCGGAGGCGGAACAGCAAGTTGTTACTGGTTATATAAAAACAACAAATGGATCAAAGTAAACCAGCCGTGTTACTCACAGTTTATTTTTGAAAAATTATCTCCGGTTAATTCAAAACAAAAACAACGGATAAATATTCTTTTTTCCGATCCAAAAGTAAGACCATTTAATAGCCCGGCATTCTTCTCACTTTTTTATGACAAACAAAAGACATATCGTGTACTTGAAGATTTTGCTATTCCAACAGTAGCTGTTACAAATAAAAGCTCTGTTGGCGTTCATGCTGCGCTAAATAAAATCAGGGTACTTACCGCGGCTCATCCTCATGCCTCTGACTTTTCAAACAGATTTGTTCTCAAGGACAGATACGGTTCCGGAGGAAACAATGTTTATTTGGTGGACTCATTAAATCCCCAAAAAGATATTTTAAATATCATGCGTAAAAATAAAAATATTTCATTTATACTTCAGCCATTCGCTCAATTTAATACCGGCTATGCTTACAACAAAAGCGCGGGGTTTATAGATATTCGCATGATCTATGTAGGGCAAAGAGTTGTCCAGGTCTATATCAGGAGAGCAAAAAAGGGAGATTTCCGCTGTAATGAACATCAAGGTGGTGAACTTCACTATATAACCTTAAAAGAAGTGCCGCTAAAGGTACGCGTCTTTGCCGAACGCATCGCTCAAGACCTCGACGTGGATAGTGAACTTTATGCTTTAGATTTGGTAGTAAGCAACAGTGGCAATGTGTTCCTTATGGAAGGAAATATAAGGCCAGGAATTGATTGGAACTTATCGTTAAAGAAAAATGAACGGATGGCAAAAAAACTAATCAGGGTAATTGTGGGTGAAATCGCAAAGAGAGCTGCTCCCGCCACCCCGAAATATATTTCTCCAGTAAGCGACCAAAATATTTACGAGCCACTCACGTTATAGCAAGAAACGTCAATAGAATGATACAGTACTAATGGGTCTATAAGGGTCCAGACCCGTATGCTCAGCCAATGCCTTTCTTTATATATATCCTCCGCACATCCTCAAATACCCTTTATGTCGGCCAAACAAACAATCTGGAAAAGAGGCTTAAAGAACACCGGAAAAGTTCGTTAAAATCAGCTAAATATCTTCGCTATTTTTCATCTTTTGCCCTCGTTTATTCCGAGAAGTACCAAACTAGGAAAGAAGCTGTGACTAGGGAAATTCAACTAAAAAGTTGGACTAAAGCAAAAAAGGAGGCCTTGGTTAATTCCAAGTCTACCCTTTCCAATCAGAAGGCTCCAAGGGGGAAATGATTGATCTAAAATTACCTCCCCAAATCTACGGATTTGGCAATATCGGTTTTGTCTTTGAAAATAAAACTTAATCCTTTTGAATCTTTGGGAATTTCAAAAACATACGACACTCTCTTGGCAACGCTGGGTTGTAGTTTTCCCTGGGGAATATCTGCCCCGTAAAGAGCATAGACTCTTTTCTGGTTGTCTTTTAACTCAGGATCCTTTCCTGTAATAAAATCAAGCGATTCCGATCCAAGATTAACAATATCCACCTTAACTACAAGAAAAAGACCAGATGTGGTTGCTTCTTTTCCTTGAGCTATTATCTTGGTTTCCTGTGAAACATTACGGACCGTCGTTGCGAAGGTGTTGTCTCCGAATTTTAAGTTAAATTCCTGCCCTACTTTATAGTATTCATACTTCTGCTCCGCGATGGGATTACCTTGTGCAGCTACTCCCGCCAGTATGACAAAAAGAATAATAAGAATAACTATTTTTAAAGCCTGGGTAACCTTCAAAAATCTGTGGGGTAAAAGGGCAAGAGCAGCCAATACAAAATATAGAAGACCGACAATAATTTTCTTTTCCTTAAAATTTATGACTCCGGAGGTGACAAAAAAGGCTGAAAATAAACCGTTTAGGATAAAGGTAAAGACCGTCTTTAATCCAATTTCTTTTGTTGCTTTATTGTCTATATTTGCCACAGCAATTTATAGGGTATTTTTCTCTCTGGTCTTGTATTTTTTTTCATCTAACCATGACCAGATGGAAAATATAGCTATCAGAATGATTCCTGGCATGAGGTAGCTTTTCCAGTTTGCCGCAAAAAGTTTATGTAAACCCAAAGTAGAAGGTGCGACAAGAAGAATCAGCAGTATGGCAACATGATTATCTCCTTTGACGTTGGTTTTTTTGTCCAGACCCATTAATTTACCGACAAGTTTGGGAATAAAATACAGACCCAGAAGGATTATGGGGAAAGCAAAAATGAAATATTGTTTTTGGGAAATTCCGAAATTAGTTGCAAAGAAATTGGATAAATAATAATCCCATGGTTGTAGAGATCGAAAAGATTCAAAGCTACTTTGGGACAGGATAACTCTAACCCAATTAAATGAGGTAAAGGTTATAAGTATCAGGTAAAGAACAAAAAAAGGGACTTTGGCAATTTTGGAGTTAATGCCCATACTTTATTTATACTACTTTTACGACAAAATATGTTTTTGGGCAGGTATACTCAGCCAAACGGGCACTCCGAAAGTATAACTCAATTGTAATTTATTGATTTGTTGAGTATCGCTGATATATCATTACCTTAGATGGGTATTAAGAGAATATTGCTCCTGGTTTTGGTTTTCTTCTTCTTCGGTCTTTTTCTCCCAAAATCTTCAAAAGCAATTGATTTACAACAGGCGTTAACTTCAGAGAACTCGATTGTAGTGAAGATCCAGGAAGGAATTGAATATTTCTTCGCCTTCAGCCTGGAGAGAAAAGTGGGGGTCTTGGAAAAACATGCCGAAAAAAGACTGTCTCTGGCCCAGGGTTATGCTCAAGAGGGAAATAACGAGAAGATGAAAGATCTTTTGCAGAATTACCTTGAGATTAAAGAAAAACAAAATAACTTATTGGGGAAAACCGATGACGGGGAGACTTTGGAGTCGGTTGCGGAAAGAACGATAGAACAACAAAAGACCATGGAGGAAATAAAGAATGAGATTGACGAGGGTGAGAAAGGAAACGTCATCGAAGTTCAGGAACAGGTTGTAAATCAGGTGGCAGAAAGAATTGTTGAGGTTAACGGAACCGAGGGGCAAACCGAATTCTTCCAGAAAGTGGAGCATGTCTGGGCACCGGGAACCGGACCGGGAGGAGAAGCGGGAGTGGTTATCGAGGGTGGCACCATGCAGTTTGCGCCCGGAACCTCTGCCGGCGGAAGTGGTGGGTCTGACATTCAGAATACAGTAATTGAAGGTGGGGGTGACTCGGGCGGCGGAACAACCATAGAAGGCGGTAATCCTGGTACGGCTCCAGGTACATCCTCTGGAGGAGAAGGAGGTGGAACCACAGTCGTTGGGGAATAATCATATGATTAAAAAGTGGAAAGAAATGAAATGTAACTCAAGCTCGGGGGCAGTCTATGGTCTGGGCTTAATCGGCGCCTTGGTCTATTTTCTGCAACAGGCAACTACCTTTTCGGAGGGGCTTTTGGGCATCCTGAAGGCTTTGGTTTGGCCGGCTATTCTGATCTACCGAGTCCTCGGACTTTTGAATCTTTAGCTTCGTCTATTCGACTACCAGTTTTCCGCTCATTCCGAGTTCCCTGTGGCTTCCGACCGAACAGTAGTATTCAAACTCCCCGACCGTATCGGCTACAAATTCAATCGTATCCTGGCTACCCGGACCGATAAGGTCAGTGGAAACGTTATAACCGTCGATAACCAGATTATGCTGACCGTCATCGTCTTTGAAAATAATCCTGACGGTGTCCCCCTTCTTGACCCTGATCTCACTGGGGTTAAAGGCAAAGTTGGTGCCGTCTACAGTGAATTCTTTAACGCTAGCTGTTTCGCCCTGAACTTGCTGGGTAGGCGTTGGGCTAACCGTATTTTGGCTATTATTCCCTTTTATAAACTTTGAGTAGAAAATCCCTCCGAAGACGAAGAATCCGAAAGCTAAAAGTAAAAGGGTTACGTATTTCTTGTTTGCCATAAGTAAATATCTTACACCTTTTTTGCTAAAATCAAACCATGATCGTCAAGAAAAAGGCGGGCTATTTTGTTCTTTCGGAAAAGACCAGAAGAAATCTGGGTGGGCCGTACAAAACACGGACAGAAGCTCTCAAGCGCTTAAGACAGGTTGAGTTTTTCAAGCACCGAAAAGGTTAACCACGGAAGAGCTTGCGGAAGAAAAACTTCAGGAAAGATTCGCTCTTAGGCTTTTCCCCAGAAACCGGCCTACTCCAGACCGAAAGGATGAGCCACTGCCCTTTTTCGTTTTTCTTGGCGACGACTTCAACTTTCTCGTTTGCGTAAGTACGATAGTAAACCCAGGCCCCAGGTGTATTTGCCTTTCTTGACTGCTGGGGATTCCTCCAAGTCGCCCAAGCATCCGATTGGGACATACCCCTCTGGCGCATCTTATCCAGGGCGTGGTTAGTCCAGATTACTCCTCCATAATTTTTATCCATCTTTTCAATTATACAGCTCTGTGATATATCTTCTTTTGTGAAAGAAAAACCCTCAAACGTCCGCTACGAAACCTTATTAACCAGCGAGCAGATATCCACCCGCATTGCGGAGATGGCCCAACAGATAGACGCAGACTACGAAGGGGAAGAATCCCTGGTTTTGGTCGGGGTTTTAAGAGGCGCAACCTTCTTCCTGGTTGATTTGGCACGGGCAATAAGAAATCCGAATGTGGAAATAGACTACATAAGTCTTTCCAGTTATGGCTCCGGCACCAAATCTTCCCGCGAACCGATTATCAATCTTGACGTCAGAACCCCCATTCGGGGCAAGAATGTAATACTGGTTGAGGATATCGTGGATACCGGCTATTCGCTCAACACCTTATTGCGCATGATAGACGCCAGAGGGCCCAAGTCTTTAAAAACCTGCGCCCTGCTCTCCAAAAGCGATGCCAGAGAGGTAAAAGTCCCAGTTGATTATCTCGGTATTGAAATACCTAATCTTTGGGTCGAAGGCTACGGCTTGGACACGGACCAAAAAGGAAGGGCGCGGAGGGATATTGTGGTCAGAATTACTTCTTCTCGGCCCTGATATCCTCAAGAAGTTCGAAAGCCAAATCTCCTATTTCCTGCCTTATCAGCTCATCAATATTGTCTCCGATTTTTTCCTTTAGGTAGTCCAAGAGGGATTCATCCTGGGGAGCGGCGTGGAACCTTTCCAAAAACTCCTCGTGGTTTTCGCGGGGAAGCTTATCTAAAACACAGCCCAAAACCCGGTGGTGAACCATTTCATCAACCAATCCCCAAAGCTCTTCTTTCTCTTCCCGGGTTTTGGCGATTTTTTTGATTTCTCCCTCAACCTCATCAAGAACCAAAAGCTGATCGAAAAATAGTTTGCTCATTATTAGGTTTCTACCAAAGCCAACTGCGGCAGGTTTACTTTATTATATTCCACCGGCCCCAAAGGAACTTTATTCTGGGGGTCATCGACAAAGAAAAGAACTACCGGACCTTTTTTGTAACGCGGACCTCCCAAATATTCCATCACCTCCGGGCTGCCACCGAAATGCTTCCCCGTCCAGGCCGCCGGGCCGGAATCGGCGATGGCCGCAATAACCGCATTGCCGTTATCGGTATTTACAATCAAAACTTTGCGATATTTGTACCAATCCCGCAGATATGGCTGGCGGCTACTCCAATCGGGCAGATACAGGGTCTGCACAACCGCATACCACTTTTCGGTTTCTTCCAGAGAAGGAGAAATATCCGCCCTGGAGCGGGCAAAATAGCCCCAAGCCCCAAGCCCTGGGGCGATACCTTCCTTTAGATATGGGGCGTGGTTCCCTATCACATCTCCCGGATATCTTTTAAGATGCTGCTCTGCTCCTATCAATCCATAACTTGTATTTAAATGTTCCCCTTCCAGATTGGCTTTTGCCTTTATTCCCAAAATATCTTCAAATATCCTCTCCAAGTATTTTTCCTCGCTTCTATCCAAAGGCCTGGTTTTTTCCGGCAGCACTGCGGCTAAGCTATCCACCAAAATCTTCTGCGGAAGACCCGCGGCCGAGGCTTTTTCTCTGACCTTCTCCAACACCTCCTGCGGAGGGGGTAGGGATTTTGTTCCCGTCGGAGGGGTCAGAAGAAGAGTGCCCGTTAAGGCTCCGGCTCCGATTATCTTTGCGGAGTGTTCTCTGATTTTGCCGACGTCTAGGCCTTTTTCTTTGAGGAACTTCTCGACATGCGGGTACTTTTTGGAGAAGGCGTTTTTAGCCTCTAGGTGTTTGACCTTCAGGTGGTTGCGGAGATAATCAAAATCAACCTTATCACGGGCAATCCCCTGGTATGTTTGAGTCGGCAGTTTTCCTCCCATGTTTTAATCGGTAAACTTTTTTAGTCTAGCAAGCGTTTCTTCTTTCCCCAATATCGCAATCGAATCGGTAATCGGAGGGGTAACTCTGCTTCCCGCAATTGCAATCCTTAAGTCCATAAAGAAATCTCCGGTTTTGAATTTATTTTCTTCAACAACTTTCATGAGATCGCTACTTCCTGCGATCGCCTGGGCTGCCTTTTGTAAATGGATTTTGTGGTTTTCACCGAACTGTGTCGGATCTACAGTTTTTACCTCAAAAAGAAAACCAGCCATGGTTTTAAAATCCGCAAGTGTTTTTATCCTGTCCTTGATAAGAGGAATAACTTTTTTTACTTTCTCTGCATCTGCCCCTTCAGGAATAAAAGGTTTAAACGCCTCTAATAGTTCTGGGTCTGATTTTTGGCGGATATACTCGCCGTTAAACCAATCAAGCTTCTCTTTATTGAAAACCGGATTCGATTTCTGAAAACCTTTGTGGTCAAAAGCTTTGACAAACTCCTCCAGACTAAAAAGTTCTCTGTTGTCCTTGGGAGCCCAACCCAAAAGCATGATAAAATTTAAGACAGCTTCGGGAAGATATCCTTCTTTTAATAGCCCATCCACTGACGTGCTTCCCTTGCGCTTGGAAAGCTTTCCCCCTTCGGGATCCAAAATATCGGTTAAATGCCCTATCTCCGGCTTTTCGTAGCCAAGACATTTATAAACAAGCAGGTGCACCGGAGTTGAGGGCATCCAGTCATGTCCCCTTAAGACGTGGGTAATATCCATATCGTGATCGTCAACCACAACGGCCAGGTGGTAGGTGGGAAAGCCGTCCGATTTTAAAAGGGTAGTATCGGCAACGGTAGACGTTTCCCAGGTTACTTCCTTATCCAGCACGAAATCGCGGAAGCCGACATGCTCCCCGTCCGGAACCATTAGTTTTATCGCCCCTTCTTTCTTTTTCGCATCCCGGCAGGGATCCCTTAATTCTTTGGAGTAACCTTCTTCTTTGGCGTTTCTGGGTTTGCAGTCGCAATAGAAAGCGTGCCCCGCCTCAACTAGAGCCTCGGCCGCTTTCTTATATATTCCCTCTCTGGCTCTATCGGATTGGACAAAATATCCGTCCCAGTCCATTCCGAAGAGCTTAAGAATTTCTTTAATTCTTTCCTTGGAGCCTTCTACTTCTCTTTTAATATCGGTGTCTTCGATTCTTAAGATAAACTCCCCTTTATCGTGCTTGGCCAGGGCAAAGGAATAAAGAGCGGTTCTTAGCCCGCCGATATGTAAAGCACCTGTTGGAGAAGGAGCGAATCGGGTTCGAATCATGATTGAATTCTACAATCTTTTGGCCATATTCGCCATTCAAAAAATAAAATTGATAGCCTTTCACCTTACAGCTATACTCAAAGTGCATGACCTCTCTAACCAAGATTGCCATAGCCACCAGAAGGATTATCCGCTACGGAATTTTCTTCGTTATCTTTCTTGTAGTTCTGAGAATTCTTTGGGGAATAGGCAGTAGCGTCTATCGTAAGTTCTTCCCGGCTCCGCCTCCGCCTCCAACCGTGAGTTTCGGGAAACTTCCCAAGCTGCCTTTTGAGGAAAAGCCGAAGGTGGCCCTTACCTACTCTTTGGAGACTCCCGAAGGGGGGCTGCCGACTCTGCCCACACAGGCCAAAGTATTTTTCATGCCGAAAATTGCCCCCAATCTGTTGTCTCTGGAGGTTGCCAGAGAAAAAGCCAATTCTTTGGGCTTTTTGCCGAGCGAACAGGAGATCTCCCAAACCGTTTACCGTTTCCCGCACAAGGATAATCCCTCAACCCTGGAAATGAATATCGTGACCGGTGTGTTTTCTGTCAGCTACGACTTAAAAACCGACCCTTCCCCGTTGGAAAGAAAGCCTCCGGCACCAGAAGTGGCCGCCTCCTTGGTCCGCTCTTACCTTTCCTCGGCCAATCTTTTGCCCGAGGACTTAACCGGACCCACCAGTCCGGAGTTTTTGAAAATCCAGGAGGATAAACTGGTTGGGGCCCTTTCCCTTTCGGAGTCGGATTTGATTAAAGTCTACTTTTTCAGAAAAACCTACGACAATCTATCCAGCTTAACCGCCGACCCGACCAAGGCCAATGTCTGGTTTATTGTCAGCGGGGCCAGAGAAAGGGAAAAACAAATGATTGCCGGGGAATTCCACTATTTCTCCGTGGATGAGAGTAATTCCTCAACTTACCCGATTAAAACGGCTCAGGCCGCCTGGGATGAATTCAATGCGGGCGGGGGGTATATTGCCACCATCGGCCAGAACAAAGAAGGCGATAGCGTCAAGATCAGGCGGGTTTATCTGGCCTATTTCGACCCGGGAGTATACACGGAATTTTTCCAGCCGATAGTGGTCTTTGAAGGAGACAACGGCTTTTTTGCATATCTGCCGGCGGTGAGTTCGGATTACTACGGAGAATAGTTTAAACCGGGTACTTGACCGGCTCCCAGGTGTAGTTGGAAAAAATCCAGTCGATAAGCTCCTTGGTTTCCCCAAAGCGGTCCTGACTTCCCAAGAGAGCAATCATCACCCTTTTATTGCCCCGAACGATATAGGTGACCAGATTCTCTCTGGCGTTTTCCGTCCAGCCGGTCTTTACCCCTAAGACTCCCTCGACCTTACCCAAGAGTTCATTGATGTTGGTCAACCGGTGGGCAATTTTGCCGTCCTGGCTTTTGACCAATATGTCCTTTGTCCCCACAATCTGCGCAAATTCCGGGTTCTCCATTGCCACCGAGGCAACCCTGATTAAATCCTTGGCGGTTGTCAGATGCCCGTTGCCATCAAGTCCGGTGGGGTTTTTGAAAGTGGTATGTTCCAGGTGCAGCTGTCGGACCTTGGCGTTCATGCCCTCGATGAAAGCATCCCTGCCTCCCGGGTAATTCTGAGCCAAGACCTCGGCCGCGTCGTTGGCGGAGTATACCAATAGTCCGTAAAGCAAATCCCCCACTTTAATCTTTTCTCCTTTGATAAGCCCCATCTTCTGGCCTTCTACTTTGGGATTGGCAACTACCAAAACCGCATCGTCCGGATAGGTATCCAGGGCAACGAGAGCGGTAACTATCTTGGTGGTTGAGGCAGGCAGAAGAGTTTTGTCCGGGTCTTTCTCGTAAAGAGTTATCCCGGAATCCAAATCGATAGCCAGAGCCGCCTGGGCCGAGACTATCGGAAAAGGGGCTTTACCGATTAGGGCAGGTAAGGGAGAATAAAACTTCTGAGAGTTAAACTTTAAAGGTTGGCCGAAACTAATATCTTTCCCACCGGAAATCGCAAACGCCGAGGTGGCGATAAAGATAAAACTCAGGATAACCAGGAAGAGGAAGTTACCTTTCTTCATTATTTTCCCCGTACTGTTATTCCCAATTCTTTTAGCTGGTCTGGGGTGGCCTCGGAAGGAGCATCCATGACCGCGGTTGTTCCTCCGGCCGTCATCGGATATGCAATTGTTTCCCTGACCGAGGACTCTCCCAAAACTACCATCAAAAACCTGTCCAGGCCGGGAGCAATCCCCCCATGCGGCGGAACACCGTACTTAAAAGCCGTCAGCATGTGGGCAAATTCTTCCTTTTGCTTTTCTGAAAAGCCAATCAAATCGAAAACTTTCTTTTGGATCTCCGCATCGTGAATCCTGACGCTGCCGCCGCCCACTTCATAGCCGTTTAAGACCAAATCGTGCTGAAGTCCCCGCACCTTCCCCGGGTCTTTGTCCAAAAGGGCGATGTCTTCAGGACGGGGAGCGGTAAACATATGATGTGACGGTGCCCAGCGGGATGCTCCGGAGCCGTGATAGAAATCTTCTTTCGATTGTTCCGTAAAAAGCGGGAAATCCACAATCCAGGCAAACGCCAATTCGTCTTTGTCGTTTTTATCTTTCCTCAAATCCGGCCTATCGCTGCCATATTTTTCTTTGGCTTCTTTGTGGGAAATTCTGGGCCAAGGGCTTGAGCTGATTTTTTTCTCGGGAAAAACTTCGGCGACCAAATCGCTAAAAAGATCTTCTGTCAATCTCAGAATGTCTTCTTGCTCGACAAAG
This sequence comes from Candidatus Woesebacteria bacterium RBG_13_46_13, assembly GCA_001791995.1. GTDB lineage: Bacteria > Patescibacteriota > Microgenomatia > UBA8517 > UBA8517 > RBG-13-46-13. The sequence goes on along the minus strand of MGFR01000001.1, from coordinate 252,055 downwards.
GACATTTCCAAATCGAGTTGGCTAAACTCGCCATAGGCCCTATCAGCTCTCGGGTCTTCGTCCCTAAAACAGCGGGCAATCTGGAAATATTTCTCAAAGCCCGCAACCATCAGTAATTGTTTGTATTGCTGCGGCGACTGGGGCAGAGCGTAGAAATTGCCAGGTTGAAGTCTTGAAGGCACGATAAAATCTCTGGCCCCTTCGGGGGTGGTCTTGGTTAATATCGGAGTTTCAATCTCCACAAAATCTTTTTTGGTCAACCAATTTCTGATAAATGTCGTCACCTTGGAACGAAGCCTTAAATTCTTGGCCATTCTGGGGCGCCTTAAATCCAGATAACGGTATTTAAGTCTCAATCCTTCGTCGATGTCTGCTCCGTCTCCCCCAATCGGAATGGGAAGCTCCGCCGCTCTGGAGACTATCTCCATCTTTTCAATCTTGATTTCGAACTTTCCCGTTTCGAGGTTCGGATTGATTAAATTCTCGGGTCTTTCAACAACAGTACCGGAAATGGACACCACGCTTTCGACCGAAACCTTGTCAAGAGCCTCCCCTACACACTGAACTATTCCGGTTGCGTCCCTTAAGTCGATGAAGGTAATTTTTCCGTGGTCGCGGATGCTGTCTATCCAACCGAAAAGTTCCACTTTTTCTCCCGTCTTTTTTGCTGTTTCCGAAATCAAAGTTCTTTGCATCTTGATAAATTCTACTCTGTCGGGCCTGTCTTTCTCAAATACCTGTTTATTTCGCGCCTGGCCAAGGTTGTGACAACGAAATCTGCCCAGTGGGGATTAGGGGTTCTGGGATTTTTGGATTTCAATATTTCAACCACTTGGCCGCTTTTAAGTTTGTAGTCCAAGGGGACGATTTTCCCGTCCACTTTTGCACCCGTAATGAACCTGCCCAAATCGGTATGGACCGCATAGGCAAAATCCACCGGGGTGGAGTCAGCCGGCAAATCGTAAACATCCCCCAGGGGAGAAAAAACAAAATTCCGGTGTCTTAAAGCGTCGAATTTTACGGCCTTAAGAAACTCATCCGAATCCGTCATCTCTTTTTGCCAGTCCACAAGCTGGCGTACCCAGGAAAGCTTTTCGGAAGGGGCAAAAACGTCGCCTTTTTCCAAAATCGCGTCGCTGGCTCCTTTTCCCTTGGCATCGGAGTAGACCCAGTGGGCAGCGATTCCCTCCTCCGCCTCTTTATGCATCAGAAAGGTTCTGATCTGGACCTCAACAATCCTTCCTTCCGGACCGAAAACTTTGGTGTGGATAGAACGGTAGCCGTTGGGCTTGGGTTGGGCGATAAAATCCGAAACCCCGATATAGGGAACGGGCTTGTAGTTGCCGTGGACGATACCCAAAGCGCTATAGCATTGGGCAACCGTTCCGGCAATTATCCTTATCGCCACAATATCGTGAACCTTACCAAAATCCCAACCGACTTCCGACCTCTCCAGTTTTTTCCAGAGAGAAAATAAATGCTTTTTCCTGGCATGAATTTCTGCATTTAGATTTTCCTCCAGAAGCTTTTTGAGAAGAACCTTTTTCATTTTATTGATATGGCCTTCCGCTTCTTTGTAAAAGGGTTTTGAGCGCCGCAGTAATTTTTTATACTGGCTCGGATAAACATAAGGGAAGGCCAAATCTTCAAGTTGTCCCTTAACCTCTCCCATTCCCAGTCTTTCGGCCAAGGGGGCATAAATTTCTAAGGTTTCTATCGCATTTATCTTTCGTTTCTCCGGGGCAAGGGCAAAGAGGGTCTCCATGTTATGCAGCCTATCCGCAAGCTTAACCAGTATTACCCGCAGGTCTTTGGCCATAACCAGAAGCATCTTTCTCAAGTTCTCGATAAACTCCCTCTCGCGGCTGCCTTTAAGCCTTAAGTCCGTGACCTTTGTCACCCCGTCGACAAGGGCTGCGACATCCTCACCAAAGCCTTCAACGATATCTTCCCTTTTGGCTCCGCCATCCTCCACTGTGTCATGAAGTAGCCCCACAATTATTGAGGTTGTATCGAGTTTCCATTTGGCGAGCCTGAGGGCAACCTCCAAAGGGTGAGACACGAAAGGCTCACCGCTTAATCTCTTTTGCTCGGTATGGGCCAGAACCGCAAAATTCCAGGCTTTCTCAATCTGCCCAATATCAGCCTGCGGATTGTAATCCAATATATTTTGCTTAAGATCTTTAAATTTCTTTTTTAAATCACGCATTTTTCCTGATGTCCTTTATCTTTAGCTGCAGGCTTTTTCTGCCGTTAAAAACGTTTTCATCAAGGCAGTAGACGATGTCCATTTTTTCAGCCTGTCCCAAATCGGTGAAGCGCTTGGTTAGTCCAAAACCTATCGCTTCAAAATTAATTCCGTCCTTTGCCAAACGTAATTTCAAATGAGATCCTTCTTTCCCTACCCGCCTTGCTTCAAGGACTTCGACGTCTCTTGTAATAAATACCGGTGCAGGATTCCCAAGCCCAGTAGGCTCGAAGGCTTTTATTTTATCATAAAGGGCCTGATTCAATTGATTAAAGTGGGCCTCGGTATCGATTTTAATCCGCTTTGATAGTATTTCCGGGGTGAGAGCTTTCTTGGAAAGTTTATTTATCTCTTTGGAAAACTTTTGGATCTTAACCGTCTTGATCGAAAAGCCCGCTGCCATCGGGTGTCCACCCCCTTCGATATAAAGACGCTTCAGGCTTCTTATTGCCGCAATGATATTAAAACCCGATATTGAGCGGGCAGAGGCTTTTGAAATCTCGCCCTTTTTAGACAGCACGATTGCCGGTCTATAGAATTCTTCAACCAATTTGGCTGCGGCCAGTCCGATTACTCCCTCGTGGTAGCTTTCGTGGGCCAGGATAATAATACTTTCCCCAACTCCGCCTTTTAGCCTTTCCCGGGCATGAACGACCACCTCCTGGACTATTCTTTGCCTTTCTAGATTGGTTCTGCCCAAATGCTCCGCCAGCTCCTGCGCTCTTGATACACTCCTGGTGCAAAGAATCCGCAAAGAATCAATCGCGTGGGTCAGCCTCCCTGTGGCATTAATTCTCGGGGCAATGATAAAGCCGACCTCATAAGGACCAATTTCTCCCGGAACAATGGCCGCTTCCTTAAAAAGCGCTAAAAGCCCGACCCTCTGAGTTTTATTCAGTGCTTCGAGTCCGTATTTGGCAAAGGAACGGTTGGGGCCAATCAGGGGCAGCTGATCCGCCAGAGTCCCGATTGCAGCCAATTCTAAAGAACTTAGGTCTTTGAGTTTTGGTTTTTCGTTTTTAATCTTTTTGCCTATCTCCCTGGCCAATACCCAAGCAACGGCCGAACCGGAAATTTTGGTGGTATGTACCAAAGCATAGGTTTTAGGCTTAAGCTTTGCCGGCTCGTGGTGATCGGTGACAATGACGTCTATCCCCAGCTCCCGGGCAAGATCGACTTTTGTATTTGCCACAATGCCATGATCTACCGTAATGATCAGGCCCAGATTCTCATCTTCCTTTTTTAGTTTTTTGATGCTTTCGACATTGAGCCCATACCCTTCGGTAAATCTTTCGGGAATATGGGGCAGGACATTTAACCCCCGGGTAAAAAGTGCTTCCCATAAAATCGCTGTCCCGCAAATTCCGTCAGCGTCATAATCTCCGTAGACAATTACTTTTTCCTGCGTTTTTCTGGCCAGCTTTATTCTGGTAATTGCCTTGGCGATTTCTTTGGGATTTACACCCAGCGCTTTGACCGAGATCTTCTCCGCCGGAGTAGGTTTAAAGAATTCCTCTTTGTCCTTTTTTGAGGTGATACCTCTATTCCTTAGGAGGGTAGGAATAATATCTTTTACTTTCGCCTTTTCCAAAACTTCCCATCTAAATCCAAGATTATTCATATTTGTGCCTTAATTTCTTTCCGATGACTGAAGTATAATTAGATTACGATGAAAATTCAGCTCCCAGAATTCGTACAGGAAATTTTAAAAAAGTTCTCGGAGAATAACTACGAAATATATGTTGTGGGAGGAGCAGTCAGGGATTTATTGACTGGCAGGTCGGTTGATGACTGGGATTTCACAACCAGTGCCACCCCCGAGGAAATATTAAAGATTTTTCCCGACGGATTTTACGACAACGAGTTCGGTACCGTAGGCGTGAGTGACGCCTCCTCGACCAACCCCTATGAGATAACCACCTTCAGAAAAGAATTCGGTTACTCGGACGCACGCCGCCCAGACAGGGTCGAATGGGGCAAGACGCTTAAAGAGGACATGGCCAGACGGGATTTCACCATCAACGCCATGGCCCTGGAGAAACTTAAGGCAGACCACGAATACGAAATAGTCGACCTTTTCGGGGGACAAAAAGATTTGGACAAAAAGATGGTCAGGGCCGTGGGAGATGCCAACGTCAGATTTGCCGAAGATGCCTTAAGGATGATGCGAGCCTTAAGAATCGCCGCAGAGTTGGGCTTTACGATTGAGGAGGCAACCCTTGAAGCGATAAAGAAGAATGCGGCTTTGATAGGTAAAATCGCCAGGGAACGGGTCAAGGAAGAGCTTTTTAAACTTCTGGCCTCACCCAATCCTTACGAGGGAATATTGCTCTTCAGAAATTCCGGTCTGATGCAGGAGATCCTTCCGGAGCTGGAGAAGGCTTTCGGGGTCGAGCAGAAATCTCCGGGCAGGCACCATCTTTACGATGTGGGCACCCACCTTTTGATGAGCCTTAAGGCCTGTAAGTCAACGGATCCTTTGGTACGCTTTGCCACTCTAATCCACGATATCGGCAAGCCCGCAACCTACAAAAAACTTCCGACCGGGGTGATTACCTTTTATAACCACGAGGTAATCTCCACCAAAATCGCCAGAAATATTGCCGAAAGATTGAGGTTTTCCAATGAGGAAACGGATAAATTCGTAACACTTATCAGGTGGCATCAGTTTACGGTGGATGAGCGCCAGACGGATTCGGCGATAAGACGCTTTATCAAAAACGTGGGCAAGGAAAACATTACCGACATGCTTTACCTCAGAGTTGCCGACAGGTTAGGCGGAGGCGCCAGGGAGACCTCATGGAGGTTGGAAGAATTCAAGAAAAGACTAATCGAAGTTCAAAAACAACCCTTTACGGTGCGGGATCTGAAAATAGACGGAAACGATGTAATGAAGACACTTGATCTTGCCCCCGGACCGAAGGTTGGAGAAATACTAAATGCCCTCTTTGAAAAAGTTGTCGAAAAAGAATTGGCGAACGAAAAAGAGGTGTTGGTTAAAGAATTGAAAAGAATTAAATAAAAGCTTTAGCCTTTAATCTTCTTCTGTATCTCCTCCCAGGTTACCAGAATCGGGACCGCCACAAAGGGCGAAGAGTAAGTTCCCGAAACAGTTCCGATAAGGAGTGTCGCCGCAAACCAGCGGATGGTCGTCCCTCCCAAAAGGAGAAGCGCCACCAGCATGAAGATTATGGTAAATGAATTATTTAAAGACCTGACCATTGTTTCGGAAATGGCCTTATCCGCCAACTCGGTGACGCTGCCCCCCAGTTTTTTGTGGCTCTCACGAATTCGGTCGTAAACGACAATGGTGTCGTGTACAGAAAAGGAAAGAATGGTCAGAAGTGCCGTCACAAAAAGAAAGTCCACCTCCGCTCCGAAAAAGTGTCCCAAGAACGAATAGGTTCCGATAACCACCACGCTGTCGTGGAACATGGCCAAAACCGCACTGGCTCCGAATTTGATGCTCTTAAACTGGATGGCAACCCAAAGCAGAATTGCCGTGGCGGAAATGATGAGAGCGTAAAGTGTTTTTTTGACCAGCTCGGGACCGATTGATGGACCGACGTTTTCAAATCTAAGCTCCTGGGCCTCAAAGTTCTTCTCCAGAAGCACACCGATTATCTCTTTTTGCTCAATAGAAATAGGCGAAAGCCTGATAATGTAGGAACCGTTGCCGGTTTTCTGGACAGAGGCAACCTGAGCCTTGGTGCCTTCGATAAGCGAAGTTAGTTTCTCTTCCGAAACGTCTGTGTTAAATCTATATTCCAGAATCGCCCCACCTTTAAAGTCCACCCCAAAGGCCAGTCCCCACTTAAGAAGGCTAAATACTCCCACTGCGATTACCAGGGCCGAAATGGCAAAATAGACCAGTCTGTATTTCATCCACTTCATATTATTTAGTTACCTTACCCTCTCTGATAAAGACCCTTAACAGATTGCGGGATACAACGATTCCCGTAAAAAGGCTTAAGCCGATGCCTAAAGCCAGAGTGATGGCAAATCCCCTGACCGGGCCTGATGTATTTAGAAATTGCCAATCAAGGGGATTGGCCAGAACAAAGGCCGTAACCAAAGTTGAGATATTGGCATCCCTGATCGAATCCCAGGCCCTGCCGAAGGAAACTTCCAAAGCATCGGCCACGGGCCGTCTGACCTTTTCTTCTTTGAATCTCTCAAATATCAGGATGTTGCTGTCAACAGCCATTCCTACAGACAAAAGAAATCCTGCAATTCCAGGAAGGGTGAGCACGACCGGAACTAGTTTATAAAGAGCCAGGGTTAAAACTCCGAAAATAATCAGGCCAATATCCGCCACCAGTCCCAGTTTTCCGTACTCCAAAACCATAAAAAGGAGAACCATGGAAAGGCCAACCAGGCCCGCGCGGACGCTGCGGGCAATTGATTCGGCTCCCAGGGTGGCCCCAACCGTTCTTTCTTCAATTAAGGTAACCGGAACGGGAAGCGCTCCTGCGTTCAAAAGTTTAGAAATAAATTTTGTTTCTTCAACTGTAAACCCCCCTGTTATCTGACCGGTTCCTTGTGTTATTGGTTCCTGTACCGTCGGCCAAGAAATCGGAGATGCATCTAGAAATATTGCCAGCGGTTTACCAACAAGCCTCGTTGTTATTTCACCAAACTTTTTTGCGGCATCAGGTTTAGTTTCAAAAGAAATAACAGGTCTCCCCGCATTTTGGTCAAACGCCGGGGAAGCCTTTTTAAAATCCGCTCCGGTAAATCCAGTCGAAATTGTATTAGCCAAAGTTGCGCCAATCGTTGCGTCTTGTGGATTGATAAACTCCCTAAAATCAAGTTGAGCAGTTTTGCCTATTATTTCCGATGCGGTTCGGGGGTCACTTATTCCTGGTAATTCAACGATAATTCTATCCTTACCTTCAAAGGACGATGTTTGGACATTAGCCTCACTAGTTCCAAACATATTTACTCGCTGCTCGATAATGTTTCTTGCAGCGTCTAAAGCTTCCTTCTTCTCCCCATCGGCAATTTTACCCAAATCCGCTTCAAACACCAGATGGCTGCCTCCGGCTAAATCGAGGCCCAGCACCAGGTCCAGATTCTTTTGAATGTCAAACCTGTCGGATTGGATATTGATATTGGGGCGCGTGAATTTCCTGCCGAAAAGAGAAAACTCATGAGGCAAACTGATAAACCCAGCCAAGAGTGTGAGGAAAAATATCAGAGTAACTTTCTTGGCAGGAGAAGAAAGCCGAAGCATGTCTAACTGACCAACTCCTCCTCGTCCCCGATGACCATGGTGCGGCTACCAGATAAGATCCCCAGAAGAAACGGGTCCCTTCTTTTCTTGCGGAAATCAAACTCCTCTTTACTCATCACCGTGTAGTTTATTTCTTTACCGCGCTTGGATTCTTCAGCCCGGATTATGGAAGCCAATTCGGGCAAAACAATATCCCCGACAACCAAAATGTCCACATCGTCTTCCCTTTTCCTGGACTTGCCCCTGACAAGTCTCCCGGAGAACATGACATAGATAACTTTGCCGATTTTGCCTCGATTCTCGATTATCGACTTACCGAGTCCCGTTGATTTGGAAACCATGGAGATGATATCTCCAAACAGGGGGTAATCTGGCCTGACCCAATAATAAACCCTGTTGCCTCTGGGTTCCTTTTTGAGGATTCCGGCATTTTCGAATCTTTCCAGCTCGCGCCTGACTGCGTTAATTTCCTCTTTGATCTCCCTGACGATTCCCCTGACGTGATACATTTCGTCCAAGTTGGAGAAGAACAGTTCAAGAATTTTTATTCTTACTTTAGAAGTGATAATGTCTCCAAGTTCTGCCATTTATGTAATCTCTTTGGGGGGCAGGAGTTTTTTAGTAATTGACGCTATTTCCGGCAGGAACAATCTCTATCCAGACAGGACCGCGTACGAAAGAGATTTCTTTGCCTTTCTCGTCCATAAACTTGGTCCTTGATGTTCGGGCTTCCTTCTTCCAAGTTCCTTCAATGGCTACCCCGTTTTGAAATATCAGAGCCTTTCCTGTCCCGGTTGTTGTATAGAACATATGCAAGTTTCTGTCAACAGGTCCCCTTTCCTTGGCAAAAAGAATGACTACGTTTTTCGCCGAGAGCTGGGTCTTGGTTTCAAGATCGGTATGCTCCGTTCCTCCGTTGAACCTTAGATATTTGTTTCCGGCAGCGTCATATTTCCACTCGACATCGTAGTCGGGTTTATTGTCCCAGAAGCCGAAAGAGATATCGCTAGCTGTGGGGCTCTGGGCCTTATCGTCCGCGAATCTCCAGGAAACAAAGTTCTTGTCCCAACGCACTCCGTCCTCGTCTTTGGCTCCAAACCCGCGCTTTTCTGCCTCTTTATAAGCGGCATCGAGTGAGGCCATCATTGTATGCTCCGTGGCCACCGTTTTATCCAACCTTTCGTAGTTTCTCCAGAAAATCGGGTAGCCGGAATCGTAGGTCGTATCGAAATCGTTTCCGCCCGGAACTCTCCAGCCTAAAGACTCAAGAGTCTCAAGAGCCCTGACGTCCCTGGCAGTATCACCCGAACCGGAAAAGTCGTTGGCTCCACCCACATGCATAAATATCGGGTTGACCCCATATTCAGCCGCAAAGTCGACAAAATAAATCCTAGCTGAGCGAACCGGTGCAATCTTGACATCCTCGGCTGCAGCACCACAATAGAAGATGCTCAAGAAACGGGTGATGCCGCCTTCGGCCACGGCCTCATAAACAACATCCGCCTTGGAAAGCCCTGATGGAGGACGGCTGTCCGAGTGGTTTTCAACCATAGCGGTGATGGGCCTTCTGCCTTCCCAAATATCCTTCTCCGCCTTGGTAAACATTAATCCATTGATAGGACATTCCTCTGTTTTGGGTAAATCAAGGTTGATCTTGGAGCGGGTGGAACCCACCGCCCCCGAGGTCACCCCCGTATCTTTTCTTAAGAAGGAGAATATTGCCAAAGAAAGTCCGGTAGCCAAAAGATATAGCCCCACGAAAGAGACCACCATCATAAACTTCTTTGATGCGATAAGTTTCGAAATCTTTGCGGATATGTTTTCTTTCATATGCTTTTTTGAGCCTTTACTAGGGCTTTTCTTTCATCATCGGAAAGTTCATGCTCGCTTTTACCTGCCTTCACCGCCTTCATGTACACCCGGGTTCTTTCCCGGGTATGTAATCCCGTTATCACCACTCCCGTATCTTTGCCGTCCAAAAGTGCGAGTGAAAAACTGTGATCCCCGCCGATTTCCTTAAACGGATTAAACCTGACCAGGCCGACCTTTTGTACGTGTAACCTGCCGTCCTCTTCCAGTTTCCGAACCTCTTTGATGATAAGCTCAAGACCTTCTTTATTGGCTTGTTCCTGAGCCAGAACCTTATCCAGTACTTTTTTTAAATCAAAATCTTTAACTCCCTTAACCAGACGCTTAAAAAACCTCAAAAAGAGAAAGAGAGCGATGGTCAATCCCAAAAGCCAAAGGCTTAACAGTACCGGAACCAAAATTTGCAAGGACATCAAAGTACTTGTACCCTAAAAAAACTACCGCGTCAACGCGGTGAGTAAGATAATAGCTCAAACATTTTTGCATCTTGATATACTGGTGTCAAGGAGCTAAGAAGGAAACAGGTTTGAAATGGCAAAAAGAAGAACAAGGAGAGAGAAGGCTTCAGCCAAACACGGCTTCGCCTTAAGCTGGGAGCCCAGTGTCAAGGGGCAATTTATTTCCAAGGCTAAGAAGCCAATTCCGGGAAGCTCACACAAAGAAAGTGCCATAACACTGGCAAAAGACGCACCATCAGCCTCAATCAAGCGTGATATCCTAAAAAGCCTAATCATCGTCAGCCTCATTCTAGCCTTAGAAGTGGTGTTATACTTAGCTTGGAACAAATAATTGTTCTGCCCAATCGAAAGGGGGTGAATTCTAAATGATGTACTGCGTAAAGTGCCGAGCAAAAAGAGAAGGAAAAGACGCGCAAGGTGTAACGATGAAGAACGGCAAGAAAGCAACAAAGGCCGTTTGTGAAGTTTGCGGCACAACAATGTTCAAGATCGGAGGGTAACTTCCGCTTGAATACTTAAAAGCAAAAGGGTTCCCTATTCGTAGGGTCCCTTTTGTGTAACCCAAATACTAACTCTCCAGAATTATTGTCACCGGACCATCAAGTTCGGCGCTAATGTTCATATAATCCCCAAAGCTTCCCGTTGCAACATTTACTCCATTTTCCTTAAGTTTAGCCAGAAAATGCTCATAAATTTCTTTGGCAAGGGCAGGCTCTGCCGCTTTAATAAACGAAGGCCGATTGCCTCCCGAGGTATCCGCATAGAGGGTAAACTGCGAAACTACCAAAAACTCCCCCTTTGCCTCCGAGACACTTAAGTTCATTTTCCCTTTCCCATCCGCCATGACCCGCAGTTTGGAAAGCTTTTCCGCCAAGGCTTCGGCTTGGGCCCGGGTATCTTCTTTCCCGACTCCAACCAAGATCAATAAGCCCTTGTCTATTTTCCCCGCTTGTTTATTCCCTACCTTCACCACCGCTTTGGTGACCCTTTGAATGACTAAACGCATGGCTCATTCTAACAAAAAATCGATTGAAAAAAATGAAAAATCGAATATAATGGCTGTTACGAGCCAAAAGGTCCCCCTGTGAGACCTTTTGCGCCTCCCTCCGGCTGCCCCGGGCTCTTAACTCCCCGTTAGGGGCCCGGGGTCCGGAGAGAAAGTACCTTGATAGTTTGGGGGTCAAGATTCGCCAAGCGGAAAGATTTGCTTTTCCGCCACGGCTTCTTGATTCCATCACCGGGTGGAGACAATGTTGGCTACTTTCCTAGCGTGCCCCCCTCATGTTGGGAGGGTAACCGGTGTTGTTTTCCACCCGACCAGCTATTCCTGGGGATGGCGCCCCAGTTGAATAGTAGAAGGGCGAACGGCGTTTCTTCACCCTTCTCCTCCTCCACAAGGGGTGGACTCCGTTCAGGGGTTCACCCTGTGGATCATTGCCGGCCTGGTTTGGGGTAGCTGTACTACAGCTTTTCTAAATCCCCATTCAGGCCGGTTCTTTGTTTGTCAACATTTTTGCCAAAGAAAAAGACAGATTTAAGGCCTTTGGGGCCACCATTGCTGGCTCTGTCTTTCTTTTCGTACTCACCTGGGCATCCTGGCAAGTTTGGCTTCGATTGCATTGACAATTCTCGCCCAATCCTGCTCTGCCCAGCTCTTCCCCTGAGTCCCGAGATCGGTAGATGCCTTTCGGCTGGCTCCCTTGAGTCTCTCGAGTTCAGCTCGCGAGAGGGGTGGCTCCGAACGATCGAGCAGCCCCACAACGTCCTTGGCTTCGACAAGCCCCAAATCTTTGCCGTTGTTGGCCAGAGCCTCCAACGTCTCGATCAGGACCCGCGAGGCCACCTTGCCAAGCTTGACAAGCTCCGTTAGGCTGGTCATTCTCCCCTCCTTTGAGATGGGATAATAAATGAGCGACGAGTTGCCTTTAAAAGGCGCTTGCATTCTACTATAGGTATAGAAAAATATCAAATCACCCGAAAATTGCTTTTTTCAGCCTCGCGTGATATACTTTTGCCACTCTGGAGGAAGGATGACCGCCCCGAATAAAATCGGGGAGGAAAGTCCAGGCAGCAGAAAGCAGGGTGTCCCGCGCAAGCGGGAACGCGAAAGCGCTAGTCAGAGCCACAGAGACTATGTCGACTCATCTACCCTAAAGGTAGACGAGAACGAGTGAAAAGGGGCAATCCTCCCCGCTGCAACCTCCGAACGGGTCGTTATCAGGATGCTTTCCCGAGACCCAAAGTTTGAGGGCATTAGACAGATGGTCATCTGAAACAGAACCTGGCTTACTACCCTCCAGAGGTCAAAAATCCCGCGCAAGCGGGTTTTTTGATGGCAAAATAGTATCCGGAGAAAAAGCTACTGCCTGGAGAGGAAGTATTCCCGCAAAACGACCTGGAGTGCCAACACAACCGGCATGGAGATAACGGCTCCGGCGGGACCCGCAATTCTATAGCCTATGGCCAGGGCGAAAAGCGTAATTAAGGGAGATACGCCCGTCGATTTCTCCATAATCTTGGGGACAAAAACATAATTTTCAAATTGCTGGACCAGAAAAGCCAGGGCGGCTGCGGCAAGCCCCATCACCGGAGAGATGGTAAATCCGATAATTACGGAGGGGACGGCGGCGATAATCGGCCCTAAAATAGGTACTATTTCCAACAGCCCCGCGATAATGGCCAAGGGCAGTGCAAAAGGAATTCCCAAGAGGGCCAAGCCGATATAAATTAAGGTTCCGACCAAAAGCATTAGGAGCAGCTCCCCCCTCACCCAGCTTCCCAACCTGGTCTCCAGCATGTCGATTATCCTGCCAATTTCTCTCCTTTTGTCTTCTCCGAAAAGAAAAGCCAGCTGGGTATCCAGTTTGTCGCGTGTCAAAAGCAGGTAAAAGGCAAATATCAAAACCGTTAAGACCGAAAGGACATTGGAAAAAACCGAATAACCGAACTTTAAGGCCTGTGCCGGAATGGCCCCCAGTTGGGAAAGCAGCTGCGAGGTAACCTGCTCACTCATAAATCGGCTGACCCCGATCCTGGAAAGAAAATGGGGAAGATTGTTTACAAATCCAGTGGTCTGCTCGACCAATGGAGGTATTACCCCGGCAATTCCCAGACCGAAAATACCCAATACAACTATATAAACGATTAAAATAGCAAACCCTCTGGGAATCTTGATTTTGGTGATTTTACTGACGAAGGGGTTAAGAATGGTCATTATAACCAGAGCGATGAAAAGTTCGAAGATTAAATCCCTAATGTAGTAGAAAAACCACAAACCCAACAAAAACATAACCGCGAAAATAATGGTTTTGTGGGAAATTTCGATTTTTCTCGGCATTTTCGGCCCCTTTCAGGACAATTTATACCATTTTTTGACCAATTTTTCCACCTTTTCTCTCCAACCGGGTGAGACTACGTCAAACCAGATGATCCGGAGGTCTTTTTTAAACCAGGTAATCTGACGCTTGGCATATTTCCTCTCCTGCACCTTCCAAAGCTTAACCACCTCCTCTTTGGAGGATACCCCCGCAAAGTATTCCCGCCACTGCCTGTACCCCAGAGAGCTCATCGATTGGTTGTCCCAATCCACCCCGCTTTTTAAAAGAGCCGTTATTTCCTTGATAATTCCGGCCCGAAGACGTGTCTCTACTCTCTTGTCTATCCTTTCGTAAAGAACCTTTTTGGGCGCGATAAGACCGATAAAGAGGGCGTCCTCTTGTGGCCTAACTTGCTTAAGTTTCCTACCCCCTGAGTTAAGTCTCCAGGTGGCTATTTCTATTGCCCGGATCAGCCTCCTGGGGTTTTTCTTGTCGGAAGCGTTTAAGGAGCCTGCTTTAATCGGGTCCAGTTGGGCCAGAAGTTCGAAAAGCTCCTGGACTTCTTTTTCCGCCAGATTCTTCCGCAGCGCATTGTTGTTGGGAATTTCTACGGTACCAATACCGTCGACTATGGCCCTGATGTAAAGGCCGGTTCCTCCTACCAGGATAGGAAGTTTGCCGTCCTTGCGGATTCTTTTGATTCGGTCCTGGGCAAAGGCCACAAACTGGGCAACGCTATAATCCTGACTGGCCCCAACCAAATCGTATCCCCAGATCTTAACCCCCTTATATAGATAGAATCCTTTCCTTTTGGCCTGAGGCGGAATATCTTTGCCCGTTCCGATATCCAGCCCCTTATATACCTGCTTGGAATCCGCAGAGACCAGCTCCCCCTCCAGAGTCCTTGCCAGCTCAATCGCTAAAGATGTTTTGCCTACGGCCGTGGGTCCGCAGATAATAAGTAGTTTCCCCATGGTATCAACTTGATGCCGAAGTATATCTTTTTAAAGCAATACCCCAAAAACGTTTGGCCACGTATAGCGCCAACACTCCGATTGCCAGAGAAACCAAAACTCCCTGATAGCTTACCAGGCCCATCAAGGCTTTGGCCGGAAGAGTAATCATGATTCCAACCGGGATAAGATAGGTCAGTATCCCCCTTAAAGGTTGAGCATAAATATCAATCGGGAACCGACCCAAATTGGTTAAATCCCTGTAAATCATAATCGTATGGTCTATTTCAAAAGTGATAATTCCCATAGATATCACCATGATATGGAAAGCGGTGGCCAGAAGTAGACCGTTTAGCAGAAGGAGAATGTAAAAGAAAGCTGAGATGGCTGTCGGATTAAGTCCCCTTGCCAAAATAACAATTGCCACGATAAGCGGAGGAATAGTGATAAAATCCAAAATATCCGCTCCCCCCATCAAAGAACGGAAAAGCGGGCTTATCGGTTTGGTTAATACCAAATCAAAACCCCCGGAGACGATCAGGGGCCTGAAACGGTAAACTTCACGGAACAAAAACTGCGAAACAATATCCACCAGATTAAAAGTCAGGAAGAAAAAGACGGTCTGGGAAAGTGAATATCCCGCCAAATTCTGGGTGCCTTTTAAAAGAAAGACTATAAAGGTCATGAAGAAAACAAATCTGAGTATTTTCCCCGTCAGGAAAACTCCTGCCCCGAATTTATTGATAAGTACCTGGATGAAGCTGTTTTTACTCATCATCCACCATACTTTGAGATACTTTCTTAGGTTTTTCATTATCGTCCTACGGCTTCATATTTCCTGATACCTCTGTTCCAGACAAATTTTAAGCCGGCCAGTAGTATCAGAGTCCAGGCACAGGCAATCATTATTCCTCCCCAGACCTGGGTGACCGGTATTTTTCCCAGATATATCTGGAGCGGAAAAAACAAGAGGTAGGGGAAAGGCAGGGTATAGAGGATCTTCTGAACCACCAGGGGAAAAATATCCAAGGGGAATACCCCTCCGGAGAGAAAGTCGGTAAAGATCACGATTATCAGAAACTGGGCGGACCAGCCCTGCTCCGGCATCCAAAATGCAATCAGGTTGGATAAAAACAAAAGCCCGAAAAACAAAACCACGGCGATAGCCAGAGAAATAACAAAAGCAACAATTAGCCAAGGATTGGTCTGAAGAAAGAACGGGGGTCTAAGGATAAGATATAGAATTAGTGCCTCAGACGCGGCAAAGCCCAAATTTAAGGCCTTGCTGGAAAGGTCACGGCTAAACCAATACTTAAAATAGTTAACAGGCTTTAAAAGAAAATTGGTTAAATCCCCGCTTGAGATTTCTCCGGCCACCTCGATAGTCCTGGCCGAAAGAACAATCGCCTTCATAATCAGGATTCCGAAAACATAGGTTAAAATTTTGCCCCGGTCGTAACCGAAAACTACTCGGGTGGGGTCCGTAAATACAGCGTTCCAGAGAAAGAAAATCAAAAAAATCTGCATGACGTTTCTCAGCCTCCACATAATGAAGTTCAAACGGTAGGCAAACTCCTGGGCAAAGGAGATTTTAAAAATCGCCAGATACTTTTTCATTTAAGAAGCTTTTTCTTTCCCTCTCCCCGGAAGACTTTACGGATAACCTCCTCAATCGGAACTTCCTCAATCGTCAAATCGGCAACAGGAAAGTTTTGCAACAGCTCCGCCGCGGCCACCGCCGTAGTGCTTCTGGGAACCGAGAGGATAACTTCTGGAAAGGCCAATTTCTTTACCTTACCTATCTCCTCGATTCTCTTGATATCGTCTTCTCTTAAGAGGGATACCTTGATTATTTTTTCCTTGGCAAAGCGGTTAACCAATTCCTCAAGTGCCCCGTCGAAAATTATTCTGCCTTCGTCGATGACGATGACCCGCCTGGCCAGGTCCATTAAATCGTCCATGTTGTGGGAAGTTAAAAGGATTGTTGCGCCGGAGCGCCGGTTGTATTCGTAGATAAAGTCCCGCATCTTCTGTTGGGCAATCAAATCCAATCCCAGGGTGGGCTCGTCCAAGAAAAGAATTTTGGGACTATGCAGCAAGGCCGCCACCAACTCAAGCCTCATTCTCTGACCCAAGGAAAGCCTTCGGACTTGGATGTTTAAAAGTTTTTTTACTTCCAAAAGCTCGGTCAGCTCATCCAAAGTCTCTTCATACTGCCTTTTGGGTATTTCGTATATCGCCCGATTAAGCTCAAAAGTCTCCATGGCGGGTAAATCCCACCAGAGCTGGTTTTTCTGCCCCATCACCAAAGAGATTTGTTTCAAAAATTCCGGTTTTCTGTCCCAGGGATCGAATTCCAAAACAGAGGTAAAGCCCGATGTCGGATAAAGCAGTCCGGATAAAACCTTAAGGGTGGTTGTTTTCCCGGCACCGTTGGGGCCGATAAAACCGACAAGCTCCCCGGACTCAACGGTGAAAGAAATGTTTCTTAGGGCTCTGATCGTTTTTTTCTGGGGAGAAAATATAGAAGTGAAGGAGTTTACCAGACCCGGTTTTTTCTCGGTAACTTCGAAGTTTTTAAGCAAATGGTCAACAACAATAGCCTTGTCCATCTATGAAAGTATACTACAACAATTATCTGGAGACTTGTCTTTTTAGCTTCTTGCCAGGAGTGAAGCGGGGAGAACGATGGGCTTTGATGGTTACCATTTTATCCGTCCTGGGAATCTTTACGGTTTTACCCTTCATGGAGATAACCCTGAATGTTCCGAATCCGGAAAGAACCACCTTTTCTCCTTTGGAAAGAACCCTGCCTACCTCACCGAGGAAAACATCGACCGCTTCAATTGCGGCCCTTTTGGTTAAGTGGGCTTTTCGGGCAACGAGGTCTACCAATTCTCTTTTGGTCATAACTGCTCAACAGGATAGATTAAGGGAGAAAAAAAGTCAAGTTCTGGGCACTTTTTCAAAAACCGTAGGAAGAAATGGAAACATTACCGATTCTTATTCTGGGAAGATCGAGGCTCTGCTTTTGGCAGAGCGTCGATCCGGGTCTGGTGGTAAAGGCCAATTTGTAGCCTAAGCTTTGGAGTATTGTTTTGGCATTGGCGCTTTCAAGACCATAGGGATAGGCAAAAATCTTGGGGGTATTTAAGCCCTTTTCCTCAAGTTGCAAGTCTGCGGTTGTAATTTCCCTTTCAACCTCCGCCTTATCCGCCCCGACATTGCGATGCGACCAGGTATGGTTTGCGAAAAGAATATCCCCGGCTCCGGCTAAATCCTTAAGCGTTTGCCAGCTTAAATAACCGGGATTATCGATCAGCCCCGTCGGTACGAAAAGCGTGGCCTTAAAGCCAAATTCTCTTAAGATCGGAACCGCGTTGATCGCAAAATCGTCATAAGCATCGTCAAAGGTGATCAAAATGCTTTTGGCGGGAACTCGACCCGTCCCGGCAAAGAAATTAACCAAATCGGACATATAAACGCTTTGATAACCTCTCTCTTTTAGGTATTTCATTTGTTCCCCGAAGGTTTCGGTCGTTACGGTTAAGCCTGACTGGTTTTTCTCCTTGGCCGCCGCTGCGTCTTGAACATGGTGATACATCAGAGTGGGCAAACCCACACAAGGTCCATAGAGTGCATTCATTTCGGTAAAGCTTAAGGGCTTTGGGGTTGGGATCGGAGTCGGTGTAGATAAAGGATAGTTTTGGGCGATTTTTTCAGGCGTAATCCTTTTGAGATTTGTCGGGAAAAAAATGTTTTTGGCCAAAAGATATAGCCCGAAAAAAACTGTTACCAAAAGTAGAAACAGAAAAAATTCTTTCTTTTTCATAGGAGAAGGGGTCTTAGTGGGCCTTGGTCGTATCCGATGCCCTGACTTCCCTAATTACCGTGACTTTAATCTGACCCGCATATTGGGCTTCCTTTTCCAATTTCTGGGCTATCTCGTGGGCCAAGACGGTTATTTTATCGTCATCCACCTCATCCGGTTTAACGATAACCCTGACATCACGGCCTGCCTGAAATGCCATGGCGGAATCCACTCCAGAAAAGGAGCCGGCTATCTCTTCGATTTTGCTCATTCTGGTCACATACTCTTCGTGGGGTTCATATCTGGCTCCGGGGCGGGAACCGGAAATGGCATCGGCCACCCAAACAATGGTTGATTCTACCGAAGAAAAAGGTTTGTCTTCATGGTGCTCGGCTACGCAGGCAATTATTTCCTTGGGAAGGCCGAATTTTTTGATGGTACTGACCCCCACATCGACGTGGGTTCCTTCTTCGTCGGTTACAACTTTACCGATGTCGTGCAGCAAACATCCCAACCGGACGATATCAACATTCGCCCCCACCTCATTGGCAATGGAGATACCTATCTTGGTCTCTTCAATCGTATGAATCGCCAGATTCTGGCCGTAAGAAGTCCTAAATTTATATCTGCCGATTAAATTAATAAGATCCATCGGCAGGTTATAGACTCCACATTCGTGGGTTATCCTTTTACCTTCTTCCAAAATAATATCGTCGACTTCTTTTTTGACTTCCTTGACCACCTCTTCGATTCTCGAAGGCTGGATTCTGGCGTCTTTGATCAGACGTTCCAAAGCTCTTTTGGCAATTTCGCGCCGGACCGAATCGAAAGAGGAAAGTCTGATTTCGTTACTCTCATCGATCTCGATTTCAACTCCGGTTTCCCTTTCGAAGGTTCTGATGTTTCTGCCTCCAGCACCGATTATTCTTCCCTTGACGTCTTCGTTGGGCAAAACGAAGCTGGAGACGGTAAATTCGGCCACATAATCGGTTGCCCCGTGCTTCATCGCATCGATTAAGATTTCCTTGGCTTTCTCGTTGGCGTCTTCTTTGATCCGCTCTTCGGATTTTCTGATCTTTTGGGCAACCTCCGCGGTCAGCTCACTCTGGATCTCATCCAAAAGAATCTTTTTGGCCTCATCGGCGGTCATATTAGAGGCTTTTTCCAGGCGGGAAACAAGTTCTTCTTCCCTCTTTTTCAGAGCCTCGCGGCGCTTTTCGAGATTCTCTCTGTCGTGCCTTAAATCTTCAACTAATATCTTGATGTCGTCATCTGCCATAATCTTGGGAGCAAAAGAAGCCCTGCCGGTTATTCAACCGGGCTGATCGAAGAAACCAAAAGCGTCTTCTTCAACATTGGTTCTTTCACTCCGAGCCTATTTTACCTCTTCTCGACAACCTTTTCAATTACCTCCCAGGCAAATCCCTTTCTGGCCAGAAATTGGGACATCTTCAGCCGTGCCTCCCTCTTGGGCAGGTTTTGCCACTTATAAGCCTTTTTTTGCATCAGTTCCTTGGCCATTCCGACTTCATCGATTTTTGTCTTGGCCAGGACCTTATCTACTATCTCTTTGGCTATCCCCTTTTGTCTAAGTTCCTGCCTTAAGGCCCTGACTCCTTTCGGCTTAAAGGTCAGTCTCTGCTCAATCCACCAGCCAGAGAAGGCCTCATCATCGACTAAGTCCAGATGTTTAATTCTTTCGAAAAGTTTGGGAATAATACTTTCGTGGACTTTTTGTTTCTTAAACCAGTAGTTTATCTCTTTCTCGCTTCTGGGTCTTAGGGTGGCAAACCTTAACAGTTTGTCCAGCGTTTTCTGAAACTCCGCCTTTTTGACAATTTCCTCGATATCTTCTTCGGATAATTCCTCTTCGACTTTTAATCCCAGCCTGAGGAAGTTTTCCAAGTCTATCCCAAATCCGAATTTTCCGTCCAGATAGATATTTAGGCGCTTTTTATTCCTTTGAGGCTTAACTGCCGTGATGACTGGCATCGGGGCTATTCCCCCTTTTCTTCTCCTAATTCCTTGGGGAGTTTTTTGCCGGAGGCGACCATATCTCTAATTTTCTTATCTAGCTCCTCGGCAAATCTGGTGTGCTCTTCTAAGTAGGCCTTGGCCCCTTCCCGACCTTGGGCTAGAGGTTTTCCCTCGTAATTGAAAAATGACCCGCTTTTGGTAACAATACCTAAATTAACGGCGACATCCAAGATTCCCCCGGCACGGGACATTCCTTCCTTTTCCATGATATCGAATTCCGCAACCCTTAGAGGAGGCGCAACTTTATTTTTGACAACCCTGGCCCGATGGCGGGATCCGATTACCTGTTCTCCGTCTTTTAAGACCTCTATCCTTCTTAGGTCGATTCTGACCGAAGAGTAAAACTTCAAAGCCAGACCTCCGGGGGTTGTTTCGGGGTTACCGAACATCACCCCGATTTTTTGCCGCAGTTGGTTGGTAAATATCAGAACCGTCTTGGATTTGGAAATTGCACCGGTAAGCTTTCTTAAAGCCTGGCTCATCAAACGGGCCTGCATCCCCATCTGGGCATCGCCCATTTCCCCTTCCAGCTCCGCCCTGGGCACCAGAGCCGCTACGGAATCGATAACCACAACATCCAGCCCTCCGGAGCGGATTAGGGTTTCGGTAATCTCCAGCGCCTGCTCTCCCGTATCCGGCTGGCTCATCAAGAGGTTATCCAAATCAACTCCGATGGTCTCCGCCCTTTCGGGATCCAATGCATGTTCCGCGTCAACAAAGGCCGCCTGTCCACCTTTTTTCTGCGCCTCGGCAATTACGGATAGGGCCAGTGTGGTCTTGCCTGATGCTTCCGGTCCGTAAATTTCGGTAATCCTACCCCGAGGCAGCCCACCCACCCCAAGAGCCAAATCAAGGGCAATGGAGCCGGTGGAAACCACTTCTATCTTGTATTTATCCCCTCCTCTTTCACCCAATCTCATAATCGAACCCCGTCCGTATTGCTTTTCGATCTGATCCATGGCGAGGCGTATCGCCTGAAGTTTTGCCGAGCCGGCCTCTTGGCGTTTGGTTTCCTGAAGTTCTTTCTTCTTTTTGGCCATAGCGTTTCCTTTTACTACGCAGCCAGATTAAATTCAAGAAGGAAAAACGTGTCGGGGAGCGGAGAATTGAACTCCGTCCAGACGCACCCCATGCGCCTATTCTACCGTTAAACTACTCCCCGGAAATCTGGTATATTTTATCAAGATACCCCCTTAAATGGAAATTCTCGCAATCAGCGCCCTAACTCTCTTGGCCAGTATTTTGGGTACAATCAGCGGCTTCGGAATTTCCACAATCATGGTTCCTGTTGTGCTTTTCTTTCTGCCTCTTCCCGAAACCCTGCTTTTGGTAGGTATTATCCACTGGTTTGGAGACATTTGGAAAATGTACTTTTTCAAAAAAGGAATCGACTGGAAGCTTTTGATTTCATTCGGAATTCCCGGGGTAATTATGGCTTACTTTGGAGCGAGCCTGGTTTTGACCCTTCCCGAAAAACTGCTCTCGCGTCTGGTGGGGGCAATTTTGATTTCTTACGTGGTCTATCTTCTTTTCCGGCCAACGTTCAGAATCAAAAAATCCGTTCTTGCCTCAGCTTTCGGCGGGGCAGGCTCGGGATTTCTGGGGGGACTAACCGGGGTTGGTGGCGGAGCCTTAAGGGCTATCGTTTTGACGGCCTTCAACGTTCCCAAGTCCACTTATATATTTACCTCGGGGCTTTTGGGAGCGGTAATTGATGCCTCAAGAATAACCACCTATTTTATTGGCGGAACCAGAATAAATGCGCCGCTTTCTTGGGGATTGGCGGTATTTATCCCGGCATCACTCTTGGGGGCCTGGATTGCCAAGAAGATTGTGGATAGGCTTCCTCAAAAAATATTCAAGAATTTAATCGCGATATTTCTCTTGGTCTTGGGCTTGAAGCTTTTTGTCTTCCCTTAGGCAACTCTTTCCTTGAGGGCACGGTAGAATTTCTCCAAGTAGTCCTCTGCCCTGGCCCAGTGTTTGTCTCCGAATCCCCGCTCGGCCAAACCCCGCTCGATATTGGCCATAACCCTTAAATGGGCCGCTTTGGCTGCCTGCAGAAGAGATATTCTATAGACTTCCGCGTAAAGCTCTCTGGCGGTCTCTTCTGCCTCACCCGCAGAACGGACCTCGTCCTTGCCCTCCAGGTCCCTCCACATCTTAACTTCCAAGGAAGCAACCAAGGACGGCTCAAAGGCCAGCTTCAGCTCTTCTCTTAAAAGAGAGTAAAACTTGCCGACCTCCCGCATGGCCTTTTCCCAGTTTCTGCCGTTGTCCTGCTCCAAAAATGCGGTAAGTAAATACTTGGCGGCTTTCTTGGCGATGTGCTTTGAAAATCCGTACTGCTCTCTTAGGTGTTTAAAGGCGTAATCCCTAAAGCGCGTCCCCTCGGGAATCTTCCTTAATCTCCACCAGGCAACTTCAAGTTTAGCAACGACCTCGGGGTTAAATTTGAGGTGTTCCTCGGCATCATTACCTCCAAACCTTCTTCTGCGTCTCGAATAGTCGAGAATGGCTGCCTTAAGCTTTTCGGGTGTGAAGTCGGGAAAATGGTCGTTTTCCCAATATGTTTCCGCATAAGCGGACTGCCAAAGCAAAAATCCGCTGGTCCTTTGTTCACCCGATGATCTAATTATCAAATCGACATAAGGATAGGGCTGGTCTTTCGTATCCAAGTATTTTTCAAAAAGAGCTTTGTCTACCTGTTCGGCTTTGACCCCATCTTTGATCATGCTTTGGGTGGCCCGGATGATATCGTCCTGGCCACCGTAATCGATGGCGATATTCATAATATATTTGGAGTTATCCTTGGTTGTTTCTTCCGCAAAAGCAATCTTTTTAAGAAGGAGTTGGGGAAGCCTGTCTTTTCTGCCAAGGTGAACTATTTTGACATTGTCTTTCTTTGCGTCCTTAAGATAATCGTCTACCAGTTTGGCATAAAGCTTCATTAGATAATTTATTTCCTCTTTTGCCCGATCCCAATTGTCCGTTGAAAATCCCCACATGGTTACGGTATGGATACCGATATCTCTGGCTGCCCTGGAAACAAGTACTGCAGCGTCAAATCCTTTTTTGTGGCCTTGGAGAGTCGGGAGTCCTCTGGCTCTGGCCCAACGGCGGTTGCCGTCGGGAATAATCGCGATGTGGTCTGGAACTTTTGTGCCTTTGGGGAGTGTAATTCCGGCTTTAGCGCGCATGGGTAAAATTATAACACAGTGAAGCTAATTATCTCTTCGGACTTTGTTTCTTGCGTCTGGATTTGCCACCGGTTCCCACCATGCGTCGTTGTCTTTTCCTCGAGTCTCTTTTGACAAGCCCCGCTTTCTTTAAGGTCAGTCTGAACTTTTCCGTATTTGCCTCCGAGAACGCTCTGGCTATTCCCAAAACCATGGCCTCAAGTTGAGCTTCCTTGCCGCTGCCGGTAACCTTGACGCTGACATAATATTTATCGAGTGTTTCGGTTAAGACGAACGGTTTTTGCCAATGCGCGAGGTTAACCTTGCCCGGAAAATATTTTTCCATAGGAAGAGCGTTTACCATATTTTCGCCTTTGCCTTTATAAAGTCTGACGCGGGCCGAGGCGGTTTTTCTTTTTCCTACTGCGGAAATATAAGTTTGTTTTTTAGTTTTTGCCATTATTGCTTAAATTTATCCTTGTACGGATTATCTTCTCCCGCAACTACCGTTAACCTCGCCATTCTGTCTCTTTTTAAACGATTATCCGGTAACATTCCGGAAACCGCATGCTCGATGATTCTTTCGGGGTGTTCTTTAAGCATTTTGACGTAGCTAACCTCCTTAAATCCTTTGGGATAGCCGGAGTGACCCCGATAAAGCTTCTGTTGGGCCTTCTTTCCGGTTACAAACACTTTTTCGCAATTAACCACTACCACAAAGTCGCCCGAATCCATGTGTGCGGAGTAGGCGGGCTTCTGCTTACCCATTAAAAACTTGGCAATCTCGGTCGAGAGCCTGCCTAAGACTTTGTCCTTGGCATCCAGAAGATGCCAGCTTCTGGTTATCTCTTTTGCTTTGGGTTGATACGTTTTCATTATTTCGCTTTCTTGACTGTCTTCTTTGTTTTCTTCGGTGGAGCTTTGGTCTCTTGCTTGGCTTTGGCGGCCGGCTTTTTCTCTTCCAAACTGATCTTTTCTACCCATTCGAGCCTGGCCATCTCGGCGGCATCGCCTTTCCTTCTCGAAAGCAAAGTCATCCTGGTAAAGCCGCTTGTCCTTGTCCCAAAAGCCTTTACAATCTTGCCCGAAAGGATTTGGGCCAAGACCCTGTTGTTGCCCAAAATTGCCGAAACCCTCTTCTCCGCCGAAAGAGTCCCCTTCTTTGAAAGAGTAATTAGCTTGTCAATCTCGCCTTGGATTGCCTTGATTTTCGCCTTGGTGGTGGTTATTTTTCCACTGATAATCAGCGCCTTTATCAAAGATCTGAAAAGCGCTTCTCTGGCTTTCCTTCCCCGCGAAAGCTTTCTGCCGAAAACCATCTTTCTCATTTGGTCTTATACTCCTAAATTAACACCCTTTTCCGCAAGGGCTACCGCAATAATCTTTATCGATTTTTCTCCCAAATTTCTGACCTTGACCAAATCTTCTCGCTTTGCCCCAACAAGCTCCTCAACGGTTTCGTATCCGGCTTTAACTAGGGCGTTTGCCACCCTGGTGGGTAGACCTATCTCCTCGACGGAGAGTTTGCCTACTGGACCGAGCGTGTCGGTAACTGTCTTTTCTTCCGCTTTTGCTACCTTTTTAGGAGAAACCAGCTGGTTAAAATAGGAAACCAAAGTCCTGGCTCCCATCTTAACTGCCTCTTTGGGTGTCATTGTCCCGTCCGTCCAAATTTCCAATATTAACTTGTCGTAGTTGGTTAAACGTCCAACTCTGGTTTCTTCAACCTTATAATTTACCCTGGTAATAGGAGAATATGAGGCATCGAGTGGGATTTGCCCTATCGGGCCTTTCTCCCTGTCTTCGGCAGGTGAGTATCCGGCACCGGCAGTAATCTCCATATCTGCCTCCAGTTTTGATCCTTTATTTAGGGTAGCCAAAACGAATTCCGGGTTTGCAATCTTTACATCCGCCGGGACCTTAATGTCTTTGGCTTTGACCTCTCCCGAACTTTTGACCGAAATGGTTACCTTGACCGGTTTGTCGGCTTTGAGCGCACCTGGTTCCAAAGAGAATCTGACTTTTTTAAGATTGAGTAAAAACTCGACCACATCCTCTTTCATCCCTTTCAGGGTTGAAAACTGGTGCTTTACTCCCGAAATTCTGACGGTTGTAATGGCAGCTCCCGGAAGCGAGGTCAAAAGAACTCTCCTTAAAGCATTGCCCAATGTGTCTCCATAGCCTTGCTCTAAAGGCGAAATGAAAAATTTAGAATAGTTCTTTTGGCTTTCTTCCTCTTTTATTTCAAACATCGGTTCGTTCATTAATATCACCTCCTTCTTACCTTGAATAGAATTCAATAATATCCTGCACTGAAATAGGTTCTGTCAAATCTTCCACCCTCGGCTCTCTTTCGATAAGCCCGACTGCGGCTTTTCTTTTCAGCCATTCGGGTGCTTTGTATTTTTCCTCGGCCAGCTTTTGCTTGATTGCCGGGACATCCATTCCCTTGGCGGTTAGGGAAATTGTTTCTCCGGGTCCGACCTGATAGGAAGGGAAATTTACCCTTTTGCCGTTAACCAAGACGTGCCTATGGGAAACCAATTGTCTGGCCGATGCCCTGGTTGGGGCAAATCCCAACCTGAAAACTACATTGTCCAGTCGTCTTTCCAAAAGCGAAAGGAGCATCTCCGCCGTATTTCCCTTGGTCTTTAAAGCCTCAGCAATGTAATTCCTGAATTGTTTCTCCAAGACCCCGTAAAGTCTTTTGACTTTTTGTTTCTCCCTTAACTGCCTTCCGTACTGCGAAGGCATTCTGGAACCCTTGGGTCCGTGCATCCCCGGCGGAACTGTTAGGCGTGTAAGTTTAGCACCCGCACCGAAAAGGTCAAACCCCTCTCTTCTGGATAATCTGTCTTTTGGTCCTGTATAGCGTGCCATTTAGACTCTCCTTTTCTTTTTGGGCCTGGGGCCGTTGTGGGGCATGGGCGTAACGTCTGCGATGAGAGAGATTTTAACCCCGGCGGCTCTCACCGCGCGTAAGGCTGCGTCTCTGCCCGGACCGGGACCTTTAACATAGATTTCAACCTCTCCCAAGCCATTATCGTCCTTGGCTTTTTTGATTACCTTTTCTACAGCCAAGGTGGCCGCATAGGGAGTGGCCTTACGGGTACCTTTAAATCCGGCGGCTCCGGATGAACCCCAGGCAATTACCGCCCCTTTTTCATCGGTGACCGTTATGAGAGTGTTATTAAACGAAGCCGAAATGAAAACTTTGCCGGCCTCGGCTTGTCTTTTGGCTGCCATATTATTTCTTCTCCTCCTCGGTCTTGGCTGTCTTTTGGGCCGAAAGTATTTCTTTCTTGAAGGCGCCTACTGTTTTTCTTTTGCCTCTTTTGGTTCTGGCATTGGTCCTGGTCCTTTGTCCTCTGGCCGGCAGATTTCGCGAATGCCTAGAGCCTCTATAGGAACCTATTGCCTGCAGGCGGGAAATATTTCCCCTGACTGCCCGTGCCAATTCCCCCTCGGTAGTATAGTCTTCCAGTTTGCCGGAAATTTTTGCAATTTCCTCCGGGGTGAGATCGGAAACCCTTTTGGCGGAGTCGATCTTTAAAGAATCCAAAATAGTTCTGACCGACGGCCAACCCAGCCCCCTGATCCTTGTCAGGGCGAAGTCTACTTTCCAGTTGTCGTTTAGTTCTATTCCAGAAATTCTTGCCATAAATTAACCTTGCCTTTGCTTGTGGCGGGGATTTTTGCAGATTACATACAAAATCCCGTTACGTTTAACTATTTTGCAATCCTTACAGCGTTTTTGTAGCGATGATTGAACTTTCATGGTTTTTAATACTTATAAACGATTCTTCCCCGCTCTTCGTCGTAGGCAGTCATTTCGACCTTGACCTTATCCCCGGGGAAAATGCGGATAAAGTGCCTTCTGAGTTTGCCCTTAAGCGTTGCCAGAACCGTCCTGCCGTCGACCAGGTCGACCCTAAACATCGTATTCGGTAAAGCTTGTGTAACCACCCCATCGACCTCGGTAATTTCGTTCCTATCCATAGATTATCCTTCCGTCAAAACAAGGGGACCGCGCGAAGTAACCGCCACGGTCTCCTCGAAAAGCGCTGATATTTTACCATCACGCATGGAAATTGTCCATCCGTCTTTGGAAATTTCTACCTGGGGGCTACCCAGGCAATACATCACTTCAATCGCCAAAACCATTCCTTCGGTTATTTCCGGACTTTTGGCTCTGTCCCCAGACGCAAAACAGGTAATTTTGGGTTCTTCATGTAGCTCTCGGCCCACTCCGTGGCCGGTCAGCACTCTAATCGGGGAATGGCCTGCTTTTTCGATCGTCTCCTGGATGGCTAGGGAAATATCGTAAATCCTTTTTCCCGGAGATACTGCCTCAATAGCTTTTTCCAAGGCCTCCTGGCCTGCCTGCAAAAACTTCTTGGTCATACTATCCGGCTCTATCGCCTTGGTAAAAGAGGTGTCCGTATGGAAACCTTTGTAATAAAGGCCAACATCCACACTCACCACGTCGCCCTTTTTAAAAACCACGCTTTCTTTGGGAATTCCGTGAACAAGCCCTTCATTAATGTTGATGCAGGTTGCCCACGAATAGCCAGGAACCATCTTGAAAGAAGCCTCGCCACCTGATTTCTTAATCAGCTCTACCGCCAAATCTTCCACTTCGGAGGCATTTACTCCTTCTTGGACCTTTTCTTTGAGAGCAGCTTTCACTTTCCCCAAAAGGACTCCACCCTCTTGCATGATGGCGACTTCTTCTTTGGTTTTTAGCGAAATATCCGTCATTTTATTTTTCCAACTTCTGCAGAATATCAGCGAAGATAACCTGAATCGGTCTTGCTCCGTCTACTTCATAAAACGGAATATCTTTCCTGATAAGCTCAATCATCGGAGCTACCGTGGTTTTAAACCAACCCAGACGTTTTTTAATTGCATCGGGCCGATCATCAGGCCTCTGAATCAGTGAATCCATGTTTACTTCCGACCCAGGCGGGTCCGTAATCAGGTTATAAATTTTTCCGGATGAGGGATCCATTCTTCTGGCCGAAAGTCTCCTTACCGCCTCCTCATCGCTAATATTTAAATAAAACCCACAGTCGATCTTACTTCCTTTTTCTCCAAGCCATTTTTGCAAAAGCTCATATTGTTTGATGGTCCGGGGGTATCCGTCGAAAAGTAGGTTCTTTGCCTCCGGTTTGTTGCTATTGATGTAATCGGTAACTATGGAAAATGTTTCCGCATCGGGCAATAGCTGGCCCTGTTTGTTGATAATTTCGTCAATCCTGGGGTCATCTTTTGCGGCTGCCCTTAAAAGGTCTCCGCTCTCAATATAAAAAAGGCCCAATTTTTCGGTCAAAAGACGTGCCTGCGTTCCCTTGCCCGATCCCTGTGGTCCCAAAAGAATTATATTCATCTTTCCAAAAACCCTTCGTATCTTCTCATCACCAGTTGGCTTTCAAGTTCGCGCGTAATCTCCAAAACCACCGAGACAACGATTAAGATTCCGGTTCCGCCAATGGCCAAATTGGCAACGCCGATGACGTTCTGGAAAAGCGAAGGCAGAATGGCGATCAGTCCCAAAAACACTGCCCCGATTAGGGTAATTCTGTTTAAGACAAAGGACAAATACTTGGCGGTCTGGGCCCCAGGCCTAATCCCCGGTACAAATCCCCCGTTTTTCTGGAGATTTTCGGAAATCTTTTGGGGATTAAAAACCACCGCGGTATAGAAAAAGGTAAAGCCTACCACCAAAAAGAAGTAGGTAGCGTTATAGATGGCCGATTTGGGATTAAAAGCGGTTGTTAAGAAATTTACGAAACTTGCGACCTGGGGATTGGTTACTCCCGATAAAAACTGGGAAATCATGGTCGGGGCCAGAACTAAAGATACGGCAAAGATGATAGGGATAACCCCCGCCTGATTAAGCCGCAGCG
This sequence comes from Candidatus Woesebacteria bacterium RBG_13_46_13, assembly GCA_001791995.1. GTDB lineage: Bacteria > Patescibacteriota > Microgenomatia > UBA8517 > UBA8517 > RBG-13-46-13. The sequence continues at coordinate 223,038 of MGFR01000001.1, read as the reverse complement.
GAAGGTAAGAAGAAAAGCCAGGACTGACTTTCCCTCCACGTCTGGCGTAGCTTATCGGAATCTGCCTGACCGCTTCGTTCATGAAGACAATAAGCCCCACAATCACCGCCGCGATTATCGCGAAGGCTCCAGTTTTAAGTAAATCCTGGGTCTGAATTGTTGTTGCCGATTGGAAAAAGGTGATCGGAAGCCGTGCCACTATCCCGGCGAAGATCAGAAGCGATATTCCGTTTGAAAATCCGTATTCGGTGATCAGCTCCCCCAGCCAGACCGCAAAGATCGTTCCCGCCGTCATGGTTAAGACCAGCGAAATTAAAGCCAGGGGAGAGATAACCGAGATTATTCCTTGTGAATGCAATAGTGAATACATACCAAAAGCCTGAACAGCGGCCAGGGGCACTGTCAAAAATCTGGTGTATTGATTAATTTTTTCCTGACCGTACTCGCCTTCCTTTGAAAGCTCCTCCAGGCTTGGTACAACATAGGTTAAAAGCTGAAGAATAATCGAGGCGTTGATATAAGGGTTAAGCCCCAGAGCCATTATGGAAAAGTTGGCCAGGGTTCCGCCGGAGAAAACATCCAGAAGGGATAAAAGCGGACTGCCCAAAAATAATGCCTGCAGACTGGCTCTGTCGATACCGGCTGCGGGAATATGGGCCACCAGCCTAAAGACAAAAAGGATAAGTGCCGTTATAAGAAGTTTTTTCCTTATGTCTGGCGACTTTACGACCTTGACAAAAAAGCGGGCAATCGAATTAAACATTAAGCAATAGTTCCGCCGGCTTTCTCTATCTTTTTGGCGGCTGATTTCGAAATTGGAACTTTGATGGTAAAGGCTTTCTTGACCTCGCCGTTTCCTAATATCTTTACTCCGATTTCTGCCGCATCCCTGGCGTCTACAATTCCTTCCTTGGCCAGTAGGGCGATATCAACCGTGGATTTGGCCGGCAACAGATCCAGAAGGAAAAGCTTGACCACGATGGGTTTGGGATGCGCTCTGAATTTATCTTTTCCCCGCTGCAGAGGCAGCTTTTTAATCAAAGATTTCTTGACCTTTATTCCCTCAAAAAGAATCCCGATGTGGGCCCTGGTCTTCTGACCCTTTTGCCCGCGTCCGACGGTATGGCCCCCTTTGCCGCTTCCGTAACCGCGGCCTACCCTTTTTGACCTTCGTGTAACCAGTTTTGGTAATTGAGTGCTCATTATTCTTTCTCCCTTCTTTTGGAAATTTCCGAAATAGTCTCAAGCGCCTTTAGGGTTGCGTAAACATTTGAAATTTTATTTTTCGTGCCCAAGATTTTCCCGGATGCGTCCCTGATACCGGCCGCTTCCATGACTACCCTAATGGGACCCCCGGCAATAATACCCGAGCCCGGAGGAGCAGGCCTGATCAAAACTTTGGCTGCGGAAAACTTCTCCCTGACGGAGTAGGGTACTGTAGTTCCACTTAAAGGTATTACCACCATTCTTCTTTTGGCTGCCGCTACCGCTTTTTTGATGGCGCTTCTGACATCGCCCGCTTTTGAAAGGCCGACGCCGACTTTGCCTTTTTTGTCCCCAACAACCACCAGAGCAGAAAATCTGATTTGGTTTCCGCCTTTGGTTTTCTTGGAAATCCTGTTGATTTGGACAACCGTTTCCTCAAACTCTTTAACCTCCGGATTGTAATATCCCATTAGAATTCAAGTCCTCCCTTTCTGGCTCCCTCGGCCAGAGCTTTTACACGGCCGTGATATTTAAAACCGCCCTTATCAAAAACCACTTTTTTGATTTTTGCCTTCAAAGCCCTGACCGCAATTGCTTCTCCCACGGCACTCGCAGCCTCCATTTTGGATTTAATCTTAGCAATCTCTTTCTCCCTGTTTTTTGCGGAAACCAGGGTCTTCCCCGCCGCGTCATCTATGATTTGGGCGTAAATATTCTTATTCGATCTAAAAACCGAAAGTCTGGGTCGGGAGGCATCCCCCCTAACCTTCATTTTAACCCGCAGTTTTCTTTTTAAAAACCTTTTTGCTTTAAAGTTAGCCATTTTTTAATAAATTAAGCCGGAGCCCCCACGGTCTTGGCTGCTTTACCCGCCTTTCTTCTGATTACTTCATCTAGATATTTGATACCCTTGCCTTTGTAGGGTTCAGGGGGGCGTACCGCTCTGACTTTGGCGGCAACCTCTCCGACCTCTTCTTTATCAATTCCCTCAATTGTGATTATCGACTTTTCGACCTTAAAACTGATATTGTCAGAGCCTTCGACTTTGACCGGATGGGAATAGCCGATTGTCAGAGTCAGGCTATTGCCCGTTGCCTCTGCGCGGTAGCCGGTGCCAACCAATTCCAAAACCTTCTTCCAGCCTTCGGAAACGCCCTTGGCCATATTGGCAATATGGGCTCGGCTTGAGCCGAAATTCGACTTATCCTGTTTGGTCTTGCCCGTACTTTGCACCTGGACTACTCCGTCTTTTACCTCAACGGAAATCCCGTGGGCGAGTCTGCGTACCAGGCTTCCTTTTGGACCCACAACTTTAACTTCACGGCCGGCCACCTCAAGGGTAACTCCTTGGGGTAAGATAATCGGTAATTTTCCTATTCTGCTCATAAATATCTTTCTACCAAATTTTGGCCAAAACTTCTCCGCCCGTCCTTTGTTTGATTGCCTCTTTTGAAACCAACACTCCTTTGGGTGTAGAAATCAACAGAGTCTCCGGACCTCTTCTGGCCTCGATATCATCCGCGCTGGCATAAATCCTTAAGCCCGGCTTGGAGATAAGCTTAATTCCCAACATAATGGGTTTTTTTCTGCGGTAGCATATCGCCAAGGAAAGTTTACCCTTGGCCTCTTTAACGTCCTGGACAAAACCGGCCCGTTCGAGTGCCTTAGCGGATAACCTGATCAGATTGGTGCTGTCCACAACCACCTCGTGCCTGCGGGCTAAAGCGGCATTTCTGATCCTGGTTAAAAAATCTCCTATGGGATAATTTGTCATAACGAATTTACCAACTGGCCTTTCTAACACCGGGAATCTCGCCTTTTAAGGCATGCTCCCTGAAACAAAGCCTGCAAAGACCGAATTTTCTCATATATCCCCTGCTCCTGCCACAGATTCTGCAGCGGTTGTGGTAGCGACCCTTAAACCTTAATTTCTTACCTTCTCTGACTTCCTTGGCTGTTGTTGACATAGTTATTGTTTCTCAAACGGCATACCCAATAGTTCCAATAGTCTTTTGGCCCTTTCCGGGGTACCCGCATTGGTGACAATCGAAACTTCCATTCCCCGGGGCGTTACTCCCTTGCTTAAATCTATCTCCGGAAAAACCGTATGCTCCACAATACCCAAAGTATAGTTGCCTCTGACGTCAAAACTCTTAAGCGGTACTCCCCTGAAATCCCTCAAGCGGGGCAGGGTAATGGAAACCAATTTATCCAAAAAATCGTACATTTTCTCGCCTCTTAAGGTCACGGTCAACCCTACCGGCATCCCGGCCCTTAAGCCAAAGGCGGCAATGGAAACCTTGGCCACTTTAACCGAGGGAATCTGTCCGGTAATTGCGGCCAATTCCTTCGATACAATGTCTTTAAGGTTTTTATCCTTAATCATCTCTCCCAGTCCCGTATTGACCACAATTTTTTCAACCCTGGGCACCTCGAGAGAGTTTTTTATCTCAAACTCTTTGGTTAAGACAGGCATAACTTCTTTTTGATATTTTTCTTTTAAGCGGCTCATTTGGTGTCAATCTCCTTTCCGCATTTTCTGCAGATTCTGACTTTTTCTTTTTCCATCACTCTAAAGCCTACCCTGGTGGGTTTTTTGCATTTGGGACAGACAAGCGCAATCTTTGAGAAAGCCAAAGGACGGGGTAGCTCATAAATGCCGCCCTTCTGTCCTTTTTCCCTACCCCCCTTGACGTGTCTTTTATAAATATTTACCCCAGGAACGATAGCCAGGTGTTTTTTCGAATCTATGGTTTCGATTTTGGCTTCGCGGCCTTTATCCTTGCCTAGGGTAATTCTGACCATATCTCCTGCTTTAAATTTTGATTTTTGCATTTTTATCCTTTAAACCACCTCTCTGGCCAAAGATGAGATTTTGTTGTAACCGGCTTCCTTAACCTCTCTGGCGATGGGACCTAATATTCTGGTACCGCGGGGGAGCCCCATTTTGTCGATGACTACTCCCGCATTGTCGTCGAAGCGGACATAACTGCCGTCCTGGCGCTTGGTTTCCTTCCTGGTTCTGACTATCAAAACCCTGACTTTTTCGTGGTCAATTACGGTTCCCGCAGGGTCTGCTCCTTTGACCACACACAAAACCACATCCCCCAAGCCGGCTTTTTTGCCGATTTTGGCCGAAATGCCGATGGTCATCAGCCTCTTGGCTCCGGAATTATCGGCAGGCTTTAAAATTGATCTGAGCTGTATCATTTTGCTTTCTCCTTTTTGTCAGACTCCCTAATAATTTTCCATTTCTTGAGTTTACTCACCGGTTTGGTCGCAATAAATTTGACTTCGTCCCCAACCTTAACCCCAATCTCGTCATGGACGTGATACTTCCTAATCCTTTTAAACCTCTTTTTGTAGATCGGGTGGACCACGATCCGCTCAACCGCAACCGTCGCGGTTTTGGCCATCTTCGTCGAGATCACTTTACCTTTGAATATTTTCATCTTTAACCTCCTCTTTTTTGACTATTTCTTTTTCGTTAATCAGGGTCGCAATCCGGGCAATATCTTTCTTCAAAAGGCCAGCCTTTTTGGTATTCTTCTCCCGCCCCATGGCAATCTCCGGATAAATTTTGACCAATTCCAGCTTCTTCTCTTTGAGCAGCTTTTTAAGCTCGCTGGTCTCTTTCGATTTTAACTCCACAAAATCTTTTCTTTTCATAATTCTTCCTTACTGACTACTCTGGTTTTTACCGGCAATTTGGCAGCTGCCTTGGCAAAACCATCCAAGACATATTCTTTGGCTGCTCCGGCAACCTCGAATAGGATTCTGCCCGGCTTAACCACGACCACATATTTGGCAATATCTCCCTTACCTCCGCCCATACGCTTTCCCGCCGGCCGGGAGGTAATCGGCTTATCTGGGAAAATTCTGACCCAGACTCTTCCTCCCTTTTTGAGGTTATGGGTAATTGTACGCCTTGCGGCTTCAATTTGGTTGGCGGCAACCCAGGCCGTCCCCAAAGACTTGAGGCCATACTCCCCAAAAGAAAGCGTGGCTCCGCGGGTAGCCACTCCCCGCCTTCTGCCCCTGAAATCTTTGATGTATTTTCGTCTTTTCGGCTGCAACATTTAATCTTCCTCTTTCTTGTGTATCCAAACCTTGACCCCCACATAACCTCTTTTTAAGAGTGCGGGCAACTGGGCGTAATCGATATTTTCCCTCAAGGTTTGGGTAGGGACAGAGCCATTCTGGAACTTTTCAACCCTGGAAATTTCGGCGCCGTTGATTCGGCCTCCTAAGACAATTTTAACCCCCAGGGCGCCCGAGGCCATAACCCGCTCAATGGCCTTGGTTACCACCCTGCGGTGGGGAATTCGTCTTTCCAGCTCCGCGGCGATTCTGCCGGCAACCAGGTGGGCCGAAAGCTCGGAATTTTTGACCTCATTGACTTTCAAATCAATCTTTAAATCCTTGATCGTCTTTCTCCTTACTTCAGAGATTATCTTGAGAATGAAATTTTTAACCTCCTCGATACCAGAGCCTCCACGGCCGATAACCACTCCCGGACGCGATACAGTAAGCCCTATCGACATACTCTTGGGAAGCCTTTCGATATTGACCTCGGTAATACCAGCCAGCTTAAGTTTTTCCATCAAGGCTTTTCTCAATTTGATGTCCTCGATCAGGAAATCTTTAAAATTCGAGCTGTCGGAAAACCACCTGGATTTCCAGGGTAGGAAGTTTCCGACCCTAAAGCCGACCGGATTAATCTTTTGTCCCATGTTCCTCCTTTACCTTTTGACTCTTGGCTTTTGGTTTTTCGGGGGCTGTTTTGGCCTCCAGGACGACCCTGATATGGCTCATCCTCTTTTTTACCGGATGCCACTGGCCTCTTGAGACGGGTCTGCCCCTTTTAAGCCTTGGGCCTTCTCCAATTTGAATTTCTTTAAAGGTCAGCTCGGTATCGGATAAACCCCGGCTCCTGGCGTTAGCAATGGCCTGCTTAATGACTTTTGCCAGGGGTTCGGCGGCTCTTTTGGCCATAAAGGGAAGTTTTTCTACGGCTTCTGTCGGCTTAAGCTTTTTAATCACGTCAACAACCGGCCTTATTTTCCGAGGCGACATCGTCAAAAACTTCTGTGTTGCGATAATTTCCATTAAGTTTTCTCCAAAATTCTCTTGACTATTTCTCCGTGTCCCCTAAATGTTCTGGTGGGGGAAAATTCCCCAAGTCTGTGGCCAACCATGTCTTCGGTTACGAAAACATCGATAAAAATTCTGCCGTTATGGACCTGGAAGTACTTGGAGACAAATTCGGGAGGAATTTGGCTGTCTCGAGACCAGGTCTTGATGGGATTTTCTTTTGTACCCATGCCGGAAACCACCTTTTTGACCAGGCGTTCATCGACATACGGACCTTTTTTGGACGATCTGGACATAATTATTACGCCGTGTGCGCTCCTTTTCTTCTTCCTGTAATTATCAGTTTATCCGAATATTTATGCTTTCTCCTGGTTTTTCCGACCGCAGGTTGCCCGTAAACGGTCTTGGGATATTTAAGCCCCACCGAGCTTCGTCCTTCTCCTCCTCCGTGCGGGTGGGCATGCGGGTGCATGGCAACTCCTCTGACCGTGGGCCTTATACCCATATTCCTTTTTCGGCCGGCTTTCCCCAATCTTTCGGTTTTTGCCTCGATCCTTCCAATTTGTCCCACCGTAGCCTTAGAGCCGGGCAAAAACCTTCTGACCTCTCCGGAAGGAAGCCTGACTAAAACCCAATCCTCTTCTTTACCCTGCAATATTGCAGCCGAACCCGCGGATTTGACCATTTGTCCGCCCATACCGGGTTTGATTTCAATGTTGTGAATCTGGGTTCCGACCGGAATCTTGGCCAAAGGCAGGGTGTTTCCGGCCTCAATCGGGGCTGAGGCGGAAGCAATAATCTTTTGCCCAACGCTAAGTCCAAAAGGTGCCAGAATATACCTTCTTTCCCCGTCTTCATAAAGCACCAAAGCAATCTCGGCGCTTCTATTCGGATCGTATTCTATCGACTCGACTCTTCCCCAAACGTCATCTTTTTCTCTTTTGAAATCAATTTCCCTTAAGAATCTCTTGGCCCGTCCTCCCTGATGACGTACGGTTAAGCTCCCAAAACTCCTACCGCTTCTTTTTGGCGATATTCTTTTGATTTTTTTCATATTATTTCTTCTTTTCCTCGAAAAGATCGATTTTTTCTTTGTCTTTAAGAGTCACCATCACCTTTTTGGCTCCCTTTTGCCTTTGGATATAGCCTTTAAAATTTTTCTTGGAAAGGCCCTTGACGCTTAATGAGTTTATCCCGGTTACGTGCACACCAAAGACCGATTCGATGGCTTTTCTGACCTCGCTTTTGTTAAACCCAGCTCCTACCAAAAAAGTGTAACTGCCGCGTCTGGCCTCTGCCAGGCTTTTTTCCGTCAATAGTGGAATTAATTTCATTTATTTCTTCCCTTTCTTTGCGATTGTTGTTGCTTTTTTAAAATTATCTTTATCCAGAACAACCACCCCGGCCAAAAAAACTTTGTAGGCATTAAGGTCTTTAAAGGGCACTGCAACGGCGTTTTTAATGTTCTTCAAATACTGCGAAACGCCGATATTCTCCTGCGACAGAGCAAAGGTAAAATTTCCTCCTTTTTTAATCCTGTCAATCAAAATCTGGACATCTTTGGTCTTTTTAATCTTCGCAAGCCCATCGGCAACTACAATAGCGCCGTCTTTGGCTTTAAGACCAAGGGCAACGTAGAGTGCCTTTTTGGCCATCCTTTTGGGAAGGGAAAGTTTTCTTTCGATCGGGCGCGGACCGTGGGCTACTCCTCCTCCGACAAAAATCGGTGCCGATTTTGCACCATGGCGGGCACCCCCCGTACCCTTTTGTCTGTACCACTTTTTCTTGGTTCTCTCTACCTCTGCCCTGGTTTTTGTTTTGGCCAAACCGACATGCCCCCTGGCCTCATAAACACGCATTGCCTGGGCCAAGAGGTTAAGGCTCCCCGCTGTCTCAAATTCTTTGGGAAGAACGGTTGGGGCAAGCTTTGTTCCCTTTAGGGAATATGTATTAACTTTGAGCATTCTCTTCTTTCTTTTCCTCCACCTGCGGGGTCGGAGCGGCTTCGCCTTCCACCCTTACCTCTTCTCCCTCGGGTGCTTCTCCTTCAACGACTTGTGCTTGGGCCTCGATTATTCCTTCAAGTTTGCCGGCCGAGATGCGCCTTAATATAAGCAGCCCTTTTTTGATACCGGGGATGGGGCCGGAAACTTCTATCTCGTTTGTCTCGGGATTAACGGACACTACCTGGAGATTTTTAACGGTTACTCTTTCGCCACCCATCCTACCGGCCATGTGTTTACCTTTAAAAACTCTCCCCGGGGTGGTTGTTTGACCTATTGAACCTGGGGCTCTTTCTCTATCGGACTGTCCGTGGGTCCTGGGCCCTCCCGCAAAGTGCCAACGCTTTACAACTCCGGCAAAGCCCTTGCCTTTGGAAATCCCGGAAACGGCAATTATGTCTCCCTTATTAAAAATGTCGGAGGCTTTAAGGGTATCTCCGACTTTAAATTCCGGCTCTTTATCTAACCTGACTTCTCTTAAATATCTGGGGGCTTTGTTGTCTTTAATGAAGCTTTTGAGGTGTCCTTGAAGGGGTTTGGTAACGTTTTTAATCCGCTTCTGGCCAAATCCCAGCTGGATTGCCCAATAACCGTCCTTGTCCAGTTTCTTGACTTGTGTTACCACGCAAGGGCCGGCCATAAGCTTGGTAGTCGGAATTCTTCTTCCTTCTACGAAGGCTTGGCTCATACCACCTTTGCTGGCTAGAATCGTATCCATTTTTTGAACACAAAAAAAGGTGCCGGAGGCACCTTTAAGGGGCACATCCTGCAAACTTGGTGATTAGACCTTACCGATCACCTCCACGATGCGAAAATTATATCAGAGGAAGCTAAACTGCGCAAGAGGTTACATCTTTATCTCGATAGATACCCCCGCAGGGAGGTCGAGATTGGAAAGGGAGTCGATGGTACGCTCTGAGGGGTCGATAATGTCAATCAAGCGTTTATGAATCAACATCTCGAAGTGTTCCTGTGCGTCTTTATCGGTAAAAGGGGATTCTTTAACGGCCATGACCGTTCTTTTTGTGGGGAGAGGAATCGGGCCAATTATCTTTGCACCGGTAGCTAGGGCTGTATCCAATATCTTACCTGCCGCCTCATCTATGACACGGTGGTCGTAGCTCTTAAGCTTGACTCTTAGTCTTCCTGCCGGCATTTTGCCCGTTTAAGGTGCTAACTTACGCAATAACTTTGGTGATAGCTCCAGCACCAACTGTGCTACCGCCCTCACGAATTGCAAATCTAAAGCCTTCCTCCATTGCCACTGGCTGAATAAGTTTAACTTTCATCTTAGCGGAATCTCCGGGCATGACCATCTCTATTCCCTCGGGAAGAGTGATGTCTCCGGTAATATCTGCCGTCTTGATATAGAATTGGGGCTTATAACCCGTAAAGAACGGTGTGTGGCGTCCACCTTCCTCTTTGGAAAGGATATAAACCTCTGCTTCAAACTCCGTATGGGGAGTAATTGAGGCGGGTTTAGCCAAAAGCTGACCGCGCTCGACATCGTCTTTTTCAATTCCCCTAAGTAGTACTCCGACATTATCCCCGGCAACGGTTTCGTCCAGGGTCTTTCTGAACATTTCCAGACCGGTAACAACCGTTTTCTTCGTGTCTTTAAGCCCGACAATCTCGACTTCCTCGTTAATTTTGAGTTTACCTCGCTCGACTCTTCCGGTGACAACCGTACCTCGTCCTTTGATTGCGAAGACGTCCTCGATAGGCATCAGGAAAGGCTTCTCTGAATCCCTGACCGGGTCGGGAATATACTCATCGACAGCCTTCATCAGCTCGACAATTTGCTTTTCTGCCTCGGCATCTCCCTGAAGAGCCTTAAGGGCGCTGCCTTTGATTATGGGAACTTCGTCTCCCGGGTATTCGTATTTCTTAAGCAGTTCCCTGACATCGGCTTCGACTAAATCTATAATTTCAGGGTCATCAACCGCATCAACCTTGTTAAGGAAAACTACAATTGCGGGAACGTTGACTTGGCGAGCCAAAATAACGTGCTCTCTGGTTTGAGGCATGGGGCCATCAGCTGCGGAGATAACCAAAATGGCTCCGTCCATCTGGGCTGCACCGGTAATCATGTTTTTGATGTAGTCTGCGTGTCCCGGAGCGTCGATGTGAGCATAGTGGCGCTTGTCCGTTTCGTACTCGACGTGGGAGATGTTGATCGTAACTCCTCTTTCTTTCTCTTCGGGAGCATTGTCGATCTCGTCAAACTTCAGAGGCTTTGTCGGATTTCCCGGCTGCTTAGAAAGAACAGTAGTAATGGCCGCCGTTAATGTGGTTTTACCATGGTCAACGTGACCAATGGTTCCGACGTTTACGTGCGGTTTGCTTCTATCGAATTTTGCTTTTGCTTCACCTGCCATATGCGTATTTTATATTAAACTTAATCCTTTTACAAACAGAAAAGGGCATAGTTGCCCTTACATTGAGCGTATTATACCTAGCCTCGATAAATAGTGTCAAGTATCAGTTTAGCTGGCCTGGGCTTTGCCGCTTTTGGCCACAATTTGCTCGGCAATGTTTCTGGGCACTTCTTCGTAGTGCGAAGGCTCCATGTAATAGCTGGCCCTACCTTGAGAAATCGAGCGCAGCTTGGTTGCATATCCCGAAAGCTCGGCCAGGGGCGCCTGCCCCAAAATAACCGTCATTGTGCCTCGTTTTTCCGTCCCCTGGATCTGAGCCCTCTTGCTGGATAAATCTCCAATGACATCTCCCATGAACTCTTCCGGGGTGGAAACCTCAACCTTCATAATAGGCTCAAGAAGAACCATGTCCGCTCTTCTGGCTGCCTCCTCCACCGCCAAAGAACCGGCAATCTTAAAGGCAATCTCGGAAGAGTCAACCTCGTGGAAGCTGCCGTCGTAAACAAATACTCCCATATCCACCATGGGAAAACCGGCCAAGATACCGTTTTCCATTTTTTCTTTGATTCCCTTCTCGATTGGGGAGATAAACTCCGAAGGAATGGCTCCCCCTTTGATCTCGCTTTTGAAAAGAAATCCTTCACCCCGGCCTCTGGGTTCAACCCGAACCAAACAGTGCCCGTATTGACCTCGGCCCCCAGTCTGGCGGATATATTTTCCTTCGCCTTGGGCAATCTTTTTGATGGTTTCCTTATACGCTACCTGTGGTGCACCGGTCGTGGCGACAACGCCAAATTCCCTTTTCATTCTGTCGACCAGAACCTCAAGCTGGAGCTCTCCCATTCCCGAAATAATCGTCTGCCCTGTCTCGGGATTCGATTTAATTCTGAAGGTCGGGTCCTCATCCGAGAGCTTCCCCAAGGCAATCCCCATCTTTTCCTGGTCGCTTTTGGTCGCCGGCTCAATGGCTAACGAAATTACCGGTTCGGGGAAACTAATGGACTCGAGGTGGATGGGAAATCCCGGATCACAAACCGTGTCTCCCGTTGTGGTATCTTTTATCCCGACCGCAGCCACGATTTCGCCAGCAAAGGCACTGTCGATAAGCTCTCTTTGGTCGGCATGTAAAAGCACAAGTTTACCTATCCTTTCCTGATTCTGGCGGGTTGAGTTATAAACCACCTGCCCCGAGGATATTTTTCCCGAATAAATTCTTAAATAGACCAGTCTGCCCACGTGGGGGTCGGTCATGACTTTGAAAGCCAAGGCGCTAAAAGGCGCTTCGTTTTTTCTTTCTCGGGTTTCTTTCTCTCCGGTTTTGGGATTAACACCTTCCACCGGCGGCAGATCCAAAGGAGACGGCAGATATTCAATGACTCCATCAAGAATCAGCTGAACTTCCGCGGTTCTATTGTCTCCTCCGAATATGGGGAAAAACTTGCCCTTGATAACCCCTTTTCTTATCGCCTGTTTTAATTCCGTCTCGGTCGGCTCCTGTCCTTCCAGATATTTGGTGAGGGTTGCGTCATCGAATTCGGACACTTTTTCGATTAGCTCTTTCCTGTATTTTTTAGCGGATTCCAATAAATCGCTGGGAATTTCTCCCTCGGTCAAGGCATTGTCCTCAACGGCTTTATAAGAAAAGGCCTTCATTTTGACCAAATCGACGATTCCTCTGTGGTCGTGTTCAACTCCGATGGGTAGAACAATCGGGGCGGCGTTGGCACCCAAGCGCTCGTGGATAGATTTTAAAGAGCCCTCAAAATCGGCCCCGATCAGGTTTAGTTTATTCAAAACACAAATCCGGGGAACGCTATATTTATCAGCCTGGCGCCAAACGGTTTCGGATTGGCTCTCAACTCCGGTTCTGCCGTCGAAAACCATAACCGCTCCGTCCAAGACCCGCAACGATCTTTCCACCTCGGCCGTAAAGTCGATGTGGCCAGGTGTATCGATAATATTGACCCGATAGTGACCGGATTCCACAGAAGAAGTCGCTTTTAAGTCCCAGAAAGTGGTAATGGCCGCCGAAACAATGGTAATGCCGCGTTCTCTTTCCTGGGCCATCCAGTCAGTGACGGTTGTCCCTTCGTCCACCGACCCTTGCTTATAAGTTTTTCCGGTTTCAAAAAGGATTCGTTCGGTGGTTGTCGTTTTGCCGGCATCAATATGGGCAATAATGCCGATGTTTCGGATTCTTTCCAAAGGAACGTCGCGGTCTTTGGTAACCGTCATAACCATAGCCGACTTCTTTTTTTGAACTTCTGCCATTTAAATAATGAGGCTAATCCTTTACCACCTAAAGTGGGCGAAGGCCCTGTTGGCCTCTGCCACTCTTTCCATGTCTTGTCTTTTCTTAACTGCCACTCCTTCCCCTTTTGAAGAATCGATTATCTCTTGGGCTAGTTTTTCGGCGTAAGAATGATATTCGGAGTTGCTCCTTGAGCGTGCGGCAAATATCAACCATCTTATCCCCAACGATTCTCTCCTGGGACCTCTGACGCTCATCGGAACCTGATAAGCTGCACCTCCCACCCTTCTTGGTCTAACCTCCATTGTCGGCTTGATATTGTCCAGCGCCGCCTCGAAGACCTTTAGAGGATCTTCCTTTGTCTTCTCTTTAATTAGCTCAAAGGCATTATAGATTTCTTTCTGGGCTACGGATTTTTTGCCGTCCAGCATACTCCTATTTATCAGTTTTGAAACCACGATACTGCCGTATATCGGATCGACCTCTATCTCACGGGGCTTGGTCTGTCCTTTTCTGGCCATATTATTTATACAGCAGGCTCACTGGGCGCTACAGCCGGTGCTGCCGCGGCCGTGCGTGGGCCTCCTCCTCTCTTGGTTCCGTATCTGCTTCTTCCCGTCTGTCTGCCGACTACCCCGGTTGTGTCGTATTTACCTCTGACTACGTGATATTTAACTCCGGGTAAATCTTTTACTCTGCCGCCGCGCACCATAACAATAGAGTGCTCGGCCAATTCATGCCCTTCACCGGGGATATAAGCCGTCAGCTCCTGTTTGTTTGAAAGTCTAACCCTGGCCACTTTTCTTAAGGCGGAGTTCGGCTTCTTGGGCGTCATCGTTCGCACAGAAAGCACAACCCCACGCTTAAAGGGAGAGGATAGTTCGCCAAATTTTCTGTCTTTGGCATTAAACCACTTCCCCAAAGAGGCTGTCTTGGCTTTTTTGCCGAGAACCTTTCTTCCGTGTCTGACAAGTTGTGATACTGTTGGCATAATAAATCGATACGAGGTATTTTACCCCCTTTTCTGCTCTTGAGGCAAGACGGCTCGTTCGAGGGTTACGGGAATCAGGCGCCCAATGATTACGTTCTCTTTTAATCCGACCAGCCTGTCCTCTTTCCCGAAAAGCGCAGCGTCGGTTAGGACATCAGTAGTTTGTTCGAATGAAGCAGCCGATAGCCAGCTTTCGGTATAGAGAGCTCTCCTGGTTATACCCAAGACCACCTGTTGGGCACTGGCCGGCTCTCCGCCAGCGGCTAAGATTTTTTCGTTCTCTTCCTCAAAACCTGCCTTATCGACCAAATCTCCCGGTAGGAATTTGGTATCTCCAGGCGTAATAATTCTGACCTCATCGCTCATTTTCCTGGCTATTACCTCAAAATGCTTGTCGTTGATGGGAATTCCCTGGGATTCGTATACTTTTTGAATCTCGCTGACAAGATATTCCTGTGCAGAGCGCAAGCCTTTAATTATCAGGATTTCTTTAATATCCAAGGCTCCGACGGCAAGTTGCGTGCCTGCCTCGACAAGCTGTTTATCATCAACCGCAAGTTTTAAGGTTTTGGGAATAAGGTAGTCTCTTTCTTCTTTCGGCTTGGCACTAACGCTCGTTACCGTAACTTTCCAACCCTCATCGGTTTCGGCGGTTCTGACCTTGCCTCCGATCTCCGAAAGCGGCGAAAGAGCCTTGGGGGTTCTGGCTTCAAAAAGCTCTTCAACACGGGGAAGACCCTGGGTAACGTCCAAACCGACGATCCCTCCAGAGTGCTTGGTCTTAAGAGTCAGTTGTGTTCCCGGTTCTCCGATGGATTGAGCCGCCACTACTCCGACCGGAGTTCCTATTTCAACCATTCTTTTGTTGGAAAGGTCCCAACCGTAACAAGTCTTACACATCCCGTAGCGAGCTTGGCAGGTCAATGGAGATCGGATAATAACTTCGGTTATCCCGAGAGCGTCAATCTCAATCGCTTTATCCTCGGAAATTATTTCATTCTTTTTGATGATAACCTTCTTGCCTTTCGGGGTAACTATGTCGTTAACGGTAAACCTACCCATGATTCTTGATACGAAAATATTGGGCCTTGTTGCTTTGCTTATCAAAATTCCCTCTTTGGTGCCACAATCCTCCATCCTGATAATCAAGTCGTGGGCCACATCCACAAGTCTTCTAGTCAAGTAACCGGCATCGGCAGTTTTGATGGCCGTATCGGTCAAACCTTTTCTGGATCCTCGGGAAGAGGTTACGTATTCGAACACGGAAAGACCCTCCCTGAAGTTGGATTTAATGGGAAGTTCGACTATCTTTCCGAGGGGGTCAACGACCAAACCCCTGATGGCCGCAAGTTGTTTGACCTGATCTCGAGATGCTCTTCCCACCTTGGCATCTATGACAACCTTGATGGGGTTGGTTGCGTCCAGCGCCTCCCAGGTTTTATCTGCCAACTCTTCCGTTACCTCAATCCAGACCTCCTGGGACAAACGTTTCCTTTCTTCTTTAGTAATGAGACCTTGAATGAAATTATTTTCTATTTCGGCAATCCTAACTTCCGCTTCATCAAGCATTTTCTGCTTGTCGGGCAATATCTTTGCGTCGGAAATTCCAAAAGACAAGCCAGAAAGGGTCCCGCCAAAAAAACCAAGATTTTTTATAGCATCCACCATCTCGACCACCTTGTCTTTTTCTATGGTTGCATAGGCTTTATTGAACAATTTCTTGATGACCCCGGAGGTGGCCGGTTCGTTGACATACTCGAAACTTTCGGGAAGTACCTCGTTAAAAAGAATTCTGCCTACTGTCGTTTCTATAATCTTACCCGATACCCTGACGGAAATTCCTTGCCTCAGCTCCACCTTGCCCGACTGATATGCGAAAACAACCTCTTCGCTGTCGGCGAAGACAGTCTCGGAGGCAGAAATTCTGGGGTCTTCGCTGGTTAGATAGTAGACCCCCAAAGCCATTTCCTTGCTCGCTGGTGTGGAGACCGGGGTTCCGTCTGCGGGTCTTAAAAGATTGTGGGTAGGCAACATCAAATCCCTGGCCTCGTCGATTGCCCTTTGGGCTAAAGGAACATGGACCGCCATTTGGTCTCCGTCGAAGTCCGCGTTAAATCCTGCGCAGATTGCGGGGTGAATTCTGATGGCACTGCCTTCGATCAGAACAGGATAAAACGCCTGGATGGAAAGCTTGTGCAAGGTCGGGGCACGATTGAGAAGAACCGGGTGGTTTTTGGTAATTTCCTCCAAGATGTCGAAGACCTCTGGCGGCCTTCTGTCAAGCATGTTCTTGGCTGATTTTACGTTTGGCGCAATGCCCCTGGTGATCATTTCCCTCAAGACAAATGGCTTAAACATCTCAAGGGCCATTTCTTTGGGCAATCCGCACTGAGTAAGATTTAATTCCGGCCCGACAATAATGACCGAACGGCCCGAATAGTCGACTCTTTTACCCAAAAGATTCTGCCTAAACCGGCCTTGCTTACCCTTGAGCATATCCGAGAGAGACCTTAGAGCTTGTTTGCCGCGACCACGCCTGACGGCTTTTCTTTGCGAGGCATCAATCAGGGAATCAACCGCCTCTTGCAACATTCTTTTCTCGTTTCTTAAGATAATCTCGGGAGCACCCAGAGAAATAAGGTGTTTCAACCGGTTATTTCTATTGATGACTCTGCGGTAAAGATCGTTTAAGTCGCTGGTTGCAAAGCGCCCTCCCGAAAGCTGAACCATTGGCCTTAAGTCCGGAGGCAGAACCGGCAGAACCTTAAGTACCATCCACATGGGATTGATCTTGACCCTCCTCATTCCGTCGGCTAGCTTTAAGCGTTTGGCCAACTTCACATATTTGCTGCTTGCTCCTTTTGCTTCTCCGATTTCTCGGCGCAAAGTCGCGGAAAGCTCTTCCAGATTTACTCCTTCAAGGGCCGAGGTGATAGCGTCGGCTCCCATTCTGGCGGTGAAAAATTCTACGGCTCCGTGTTGGGCCAGCTCGTCGTATTCCTCTTCGGTTAATACGGAAAGCGGTTTTAAGCCCCTAACCAGAGAGAGCAAGTTTTCGAAAAGCTGGCTTGTCTTCTGTCCGGTTGTTGCTTCTTCTTCGGAAATTGCGGCTTCTTTTTTCCTCAAGTCCAGCTCAATTTCGGAAATTGCCAAGGCCAGCTGTTCTTTGTCCTTTACCTTCCCAGAAGTCTTTTCTTTTGCCTGCTGGGCCTCACCTCTTAATCCGTCTTTCCTTTCCGTAAACTCCCTGGAAATATCCGCGAGTCTTTCGCTTTCGATCTTTTCCAGCCCGGAGATGGCAGCCTTTCTGCCTTTTTCGTCAACGGCGATCACCAAATAACGGGCGAAGTAGATAACCTGCTCTATGGCTCTCGGAGCCACTCCCAGAAGCAGAGAGATCTTTGACGGAGCTCCTTTGAAAAACCAAACGTGAACAACCGGAGTGGCAAGGGCAATATGGCCCATTCTTTCCCGCCTGACCCTTGATTGGGTAACTTCGACTCCGCACTTGTCGCAAACCACACCTTTATACCTGATTCTTTTGTATTTTCCGCAGTAACATTCCCAATCTTTGGTTGGACCGAAGATCCGCTCATCGAAAAGACCATCCTTTTCCGGCTTGAGTGTTCTGTAGTTGATGGTTTCCGGTTTGGTTACTTCTCCACGACTCCAAGCCCGAATTTCTTCGGGAGATGCCAGCCTTAAAATCAGGCTCTTAAAATCTGCCAATGTTCTTAGTTCTGCTAAAGGTTCCATTAGCTTGTTGCCTCCTTTACCTCTTCTACCTCCATTGTCCCCACCGGACTAACCAACTCCGCGGTTGCGACCACTTCCGCCCCGGCCGCCTTGGCCAACTCGGTTCCCTTCTCCCCTTCTTCGCCTCCCAAATCTTTGGCCATAACCGCTCCCCTGGCCTCAACTCCAAGCCCCAAGGAATTAAGTTCTCTGACCAAAACTTTAAACGATTCGGGAACCGTGGATTCGGGAATATCCACGCCTTTAACTATGGCCTCAAAGGCTCTGGCGCGGCCGACCACATCGTCGGATTTTATGGTCAGCATCTCCTGCAAAGTATAGGCTGCCCTGTGGGCTTCGAGTCCCCAAACTTCCATTTCCCCTAAACGCTGACCTCCCATTTGGGCTTTGCCTCCCAATGGCTGCTGTGTAACCAAAGAATACGGACCGGTCGAGCGCGCATGTGTTTTGTCCTCAACCATGTGGATAAGTTTCATGATGTAGCTGATTCCAACTACCGTATCCTCTTTAAAAGGCTCTCCGGTTCTACCGTCACAGAGCCTGGCCTTTCCCGTAACCGGCAGGCCGGCTTCTTTCAATTCTTTTTCGATGACATCCTCTTTTATCTTCTCGAAGACCGGAAGATAGGCCTTTTGGCCTTTCTTGGAGAGAGCCCACCCCAAATGGCATTCCAGAAGCTGTCCGAGGTTCATTCGGGCCAGGACCGAAAGGGGTGAGATGATAATATCAACCGGCGTTCCGTCCTCAAGATAGGGCATATCCGCAACCGGCATGATTTTGGAAATTACACCCTTATTGCCGTGGCGTCCGGCAACCTTATCTCCCACCGTAATCTTCCTCATCTGGGCGACTTTAACAATCACTTTCTTAATCACTCCCGGGCCTAGCTCGTCCCCTTTGTCTTTATCCAGTATTGAAACGTCAACCACAATTCCGCGCTCTCCGTGGGGAACCCTGAGGGAGGTATCTCTGACCTCTCTGGCTTTCTCTCCGAAAATGGCTCTTAATAGCCTTTCCTCCGAAGTCAGCTCGGTCTCTCCCTTCGGGGCAATCTTACCGACCAAAATGTCGTTGGGTCCGACCTCCGCACCGATGACCACTATTCCGTCTTCGGCCAAATTTGCCAGTTCGGTTTCCGCAACATTGGGGATATCCCGAGTCAACTCTTCGGGGCCAAGCTTAGTATCCACCACATCTGCTTCATATTCTTCGATGTGAATCGAGGTTAAGGAATCATCTTTGACTAACCTGTCGGAGACCAAAATTGCGTCTTCAAATCCGTATCCTCCGAAATTGCTGTAGGCGATAACCAAATTCCTGCCCAAGGCAAGCTCTCCCTTTTCCGCGGCCGGCCCATCGGCCAGAAGCTCGCCCGGCTTTACCTTATCGCCGGTGATAACCCGGACTCTTTGGTTGTAACAGGTTGAATGGGCGGTTCTTTTGAATTTGGTCAGGTGATAAATTTCTTTTTTACCGCCTTCGGCAATTTCAATATCCTCATAATGGTTGTCGTTCTCCACTTTTTGGCTAAGTTTGACCTCTATTCTTTCTCCGTCGGCATATTCAACGGTTCCGGCGTGGCGGGCCCTGACTACTCTGCCCATCGCCTGGGCAATTTCTATCTCCGTTCCGGTTCCTACCACTGGGGATTCGGGGGAAACCAGGGGAACCGCCTGACATTGCATATTGGAGCCCATCAGGGCACGGTTACCTTCATCGTGCGACAAGAACGGAATTAAGGCGGCCGAGGCACCCACCACCTGACGGGGGGTAACGTCTATCAAATCAATAAGTTCGACCGGTCCTTCGGTGAATGTACCCTTAAACCTGAAGGGGACTCTGGGGCCTACTATATAACCTCTGGCGTCAATCTCCACCCCCGAATGGGTGATATGGAAATCTTCCTCATCGTCGGCCGTAACAAAAATTATCTCATCCGTTACTTTGATTAGAATTTTGTTACCTCTTTTTATCTTTTGAACTTTTCTGTACGGAGCTTCGATAAACCCGAACTCGTTGACTCGGGCATAAAGAGCCAAGTAAGTAACCAGTCCGATATTGGGTCCTTCGGGAGAACGAACGGGGTCTATTTTTGAGTATTGAGAGGAATTAACGTCCCGAATGGAGAATGAGGCCCTTTCCCGATTGATTCCGCCGGGGCCCAAGACCGAAACCCTTCTTAAGTTATCGATTTCGGAAAGAGGGTTGGTGTCATCAAGTATGGTTGAAAGCTGATTCGACCTGAAAAATTCATTCAGGGAAGCAATAAGCGGGCGCGCATTTATTAAGGTCGCCGGAAGCGGTCTGTCGTCCGGTGAAATCAGACTCATTTTTTCCTTGACCGAGCGTTCCATTCTTAAAAGCCCTACCCTAAATGCGTTGACCGCGACCAACTCTCCCACCCGCCTTAGACGTCGGTTGGCCAAATGGTCAATATCGTCCACCCTACCTTCCCCGTTTTGCAGGCCGATGAGATATTTAATGGCTCCCACGACATCCTGTCTGGTAAGAATCCAGGTAGATTTTTCATTGGGTAAGGTCAGGCTTAACCTTTTGTTGATTTTGAATCTGCCGACCTTCCCCAAGTCGTAGCGTCTGGGTTCAAGGAATAACGAGGTAAATAGTGTTTCCGCATTTTCCAAAACCGCTGGTTCCCCTGGTCTCATCTTTCGATAAATCTCCAAAAGGGCTTCCTCTTTACTCTTGGTTGAATCTTTGGCCAGAGTGGCCTCGATGTAGTGATGCTGGGCGTTTTTGTCTGTCTCTTTGAAGAACTCCAGAATATCCGCGTCCGTCTCTATCCCCAAGGCCCTTAAGAAAACGGTTGCCAGCACTTTTCTCCTTCTGTCTATCCTGGCGGCCAACACATCGTTCCTGGCAACTTCAAACTCCAGCCAAGAACCGTGCAGGGGCCTGACTTCGGCTTTATAAAGCATTCTGCCGCTGGAGGCATCGAGTTCCCCTGAAAAATAAACTCCGGGGCTTCTGACTATCTGGTTAATAACCGCCCTTTCAATTCCGTTAATAATGAAAGTCCCACGGGACGTCATCTGGGGAAGATCTCCCAAAAATACCTCCTGCGAGACCTCCTTGCCGGTCTTTTTATTTACCAAGGTGGCGTTAATCTTTAAAGGAGAGGAGTAGGTAATTCCCTTTTGCTGAGCAACGCGGGGAGCAATTGTCGGAAGACCTAAGGCATGCTCGCCTAATTTGAGTTGCCAATTTTTACCGGTAAAATCATCAATCGGGGAAATTTCAACAAGTTCTAAAGCAATCCCTTCTCCCAAAAACCATTCCCAAGATTCTCTCTGCACCAAAGAAAGATCAAGAGTGGGTAGATTCTTTTCTTCTTTGCCAAAAATCCTATGTTGGGTATTGTTTGTGGTGGTCATTAGCGACTAAACACAAAAATCCCCTCTATTAGACGAAGAGGGGGCGTAGTTTCCTACGCCTAATGGGATTATACAAAAAGAAAGGACCCTGTCAAGGGTTATCTTTACTTACCCAAGTACTTGCGTATGTTTTCGTTGTGCTGGGCAAGTGTTGTAGCGTAATATATCTGTCCTTTTGCGTCGTGCAGGTAGTAGAGATAATCGGACTCCTCGGGAAAAATCGCCGCGCGCAAAGAAGAGATTCCCGGGTTGGCGATAGGTGTTGGGGGTAGTCCGCGGAATCTATAGGTATTATATGGGGAAGCCGTTGCCAAATCGTCTTTGGACAGAATCGGCCACCAATTTTCGGCAGTCCCCACCGCATACTGGACAGTAGCATCGGCTCCAAGCCCCATGCCGATATCGATTCTGTTTAATAGAATGCCGGCAACAACTGGCCTTTCCGAGTCGGATCTGGACTCTCTTTCTACAATCGAGGCCAGGGTAACAATTTCGTTTTTAGACAAGGACGAGGGGGAAATATCTTTGGTAAACGGTTCTATTTTGTTGTCAAAAGTTGTCAGCATTTTATTAACAACCTGTTGGGCGGTGCCCGTTTTGGGGAAAAGGTAGGTATCTGGGAAAAGATAACCCTCTTTTCCCTTTGAAGAACTTAAAAATTCCTCGACAAAGGGCCCCTTGTCTTTCTTGCCCAATCCGTCGGCAAATCTTAAGGCAACCTCTTCCCGCCTTAGCCCTTCCGGAATCGTCACCCAGACTTCTATCGGCCCTTTGGAAAGAATATCAACCATTTTAATCAGAGAGTAATTCGCCGAAAGGCTATATTCCCCCGCCTGGATACTTTTGGATTTCCCGGTCAGCTGAACATAAAGCCTGAAAGCGGTGGCTGAGCGAATTAAACCTTCTTGCTGAAGTTGAAGCCCGACCTTGCCAGCAGAACTTCCTTTAGTAATCAAAAAATCAACATCTTCTCTCTGATTACTGACGGGTTTAGACGTATTCTGCCACCAATAATTCGCGGCAGAAAGTAGCCCAATTAAGACTACAACAAGGGCAAGCAGGGCGATGTATTTCTTCATCCTCTAAACTTCTTCCAGAAGAGCGCGTCGGTATCTTTTGGTCTTGGGGTCGAAGATAAAAATACGGCCGCAGGCGCAAGTTGCTTTTTGAGTTCCATCCCGCCTGTTCTCTTTTTTGGCAAGGGAGAGTTCCCTGCCGCAACCCACGCATCTTCCCTGCGAAAGCAGCCAAGCCTGGATTGGGGCTATTACATTTTTAAACATTGCTGTCTAAGAAGGATTGTAACATAACGCTTGCGGCAAAAGCATCCTCGAGTGCTTTTCTTTTTTTCCTCTTTACCCCGGCTTCCCGGGAGAGCGCCTGGGCCAGCTGGGTTGAAAGAGTTTCGTCAAAAAAGACAACCGGAGCATCAACGCTTAAGTTTTTACCGAAATCTTCCGCTTCCTCTTTCGACTTTCCCTCGGAGACCCCAACCACTATCTTATCTATTTCTTCTTTTTTAACAATCTCAGCAATCTGTCCTTTGAGTGTATTTAAATCTTGATATCTGATTACGCGATAAGGTTCAGCCAAACCCGCCACCGCCAGGGAAATCCCGACTTTGCTCCTGCCATAATCAACGCCCAAGTACTTCATTTGCCTCCTTTAAAGGAACTATCCTGGCCCTGACTATCAACCTTTTAGGTTTTCTGGGGTCCCCCGGCGGAACACAAGTAACCAGCGTCAGAAACGAGTCTGTTGAGTCCTGTTCCAAAACCTGGATATCGGAGGGTAATACTTCAAATAGATTTTCGACTTTGTATTTATAGGTGGCCCCGTCGTAGTTTACTTCAATATCGTCTCCCTTTTTTAAACTGGGGAGAGTTGAAAAAATCGAAATATAATCTTTGGGATTATAAAAAATGGGGAGAATCGAGTGCCCGAAAATTACCGAGTTACCGGGTCTGCCGGGTAAGGCCGTACCGGGATATTGAATCAGACTCTTGGCCAAGTCTTCTCCGCCGATGGCAACGCTGGCATTTTCAATCTTCAGCTTGGAAATACTCAGGGTATAGAAAGAAATATTGCTGGAGATAAATTTTTCTTTA
Source organism: Candidatus Woesebacteria bacterium RBG_13_46_13 (assembly GCA_001791995.1). Lineage (GTDB taxonomy): Bacteria > Patescibacteriota > Microgenomatia > UBA8517 > UBA8517 > RBG-13-46-13. Next base: position 199,859 of record MGFR01000001.1, on the reverse strand, counting down.
GAAGCGGCGGCGGGAAACCAGTTTGAAGCCTTGGTGTAATCCAGGTTTTGGGCCTCCCCCGAAAGTACCTTATTCGGGGTCAGGGGACTGATAAGTTTTGGGTACAGTTTGGCGGAAGAGTTTTCATAGCTTAAAATCGGCAGCATAACCGCCGCCAAGATGATAAGTCCCGATATCGCGGAAACAACCGCTGCTATTTTATAAAATACTTTTTTATTCATTTAGGAAGAGAATTATCTTTCGGCAGCAACTTCTATCTGAATGTTCTTCGTTATTCTCGGCAACACCTTAAGCTTGCCAAAAAGCGGGGGTTTGATTTTAATTTCCGCCCGGCTAAATCCGGGGATGGAGGAAAGGTATCTTTCGGCAACAACGCTGGATCTCCCTGAAATATTCTTGGCAATCTCATCAATTTTTAACTCCGGCAGAAGGTTTGCAGCAATTACCGCCTCCATTTCGTATACGCCCTTGTTCTCGTCAATAAGCACAAATCTGTTTTTTAACTGTTCGTCTCTTAAGACAAACCCTGAAGGTACTTTTTCTTTCAACGTTTCTCTGGCAAACTCGTAAAACATCTTTTTGTCGACCGCAATTCCGCTGACTTTTAGATCCAAAGAGAGCTTGAGGGTTGAGGCTTCATCTCCCACCTTGTTGCTGAAGGATTTCGACCCGACAGTTGGAGTGAGACTGTCCTCAATAAACAATTTATCCTCTCCCACCTCCTGGGAAAGAGATTGCTTGGCTTTATCCAAAAGCTCGGCGGTCAACTCCTCTTCCAATCCCTTTTGGTCGTCCTCGGAAACGGCGGAAATCTCCCGACTGGTACCTCCGGAAAAATCCGAAAGCGCAACCGCGTCAACATCCGCTTTGGGGTAATTGCCCACTTTAAAGGTTTCGTCTTTGCCAAGATTGTATTGCGAACCGATATCTACAGCCGAAACATCAACCGTTGCCGTACCCGGCTCGGAAGGAGAAAGTGCAGCCGATACGGAAGCTGCGGAATTGATGCTAAATTTAAGGTCATTTGTTCCTGCCAAAATGGTACCGACCGCAAGATTAATGTTGCTGGCTGTGCCGTTACGAATCTTGACACTCCCTTTGGCCTTCTCTCCGACTACCTTGGTTCCGGTCGTTGATTTTGTCTTATCCCCGGAAACTTCCGTCTTGTCTATCTGCGCAGGTATTACCGCGCTGGCCAAATCCGGACTGGAGACAGTGGTGTCAAAAACCACATCCGTCTTTTGCTCGATGTTTTTAGGGGAAACATAAATAGAAACCACGGCCTTGGGCAGATACCACCAAAGAACAAAGCTCAAAATTATCAGAAATACAAAAAATCCTAGACCCAAGGCAAATACTCTTTTGCCTGGGGCGGGGAATCCTGTTTGGATCGTCTTGGTGGGCAATAGTGATACCAGAAAATTTTTCACCCTAGCGAAGAATCGTCCAACCTCAAAACCTTTTGGTAAGGTCGCGGGCGGGGCTGGTCTCGAAGGTTGCGGGGCGTTTTGTGTGGGAAGGGCTTGCGTTGTCTCGGGGCTGGGCGCTCCGGGCTTTTTGGCAACATCTTCCCCTATCGCAAAACCCAAATCCTCGGCATTGATGCCCCCATCCGGTTTGCCGACGTTTTCGGTCTCGGGCGGAATTTCTCCCTCTTCCTCCTCATACTCTTTTTTGGTGGACTCGACACTGGAAACGTTAGCTATTTCCGAGGCTCCGGCCAGAGCCGTTGCCAAAACCTTGGTGTCGGGGTCCACAATCTCTACCTTGGGAGTGTGTAGGAATTTTACTTTTTCCTGCTCTTCCCAAGAAACCTTTAAGAGATTTTGTCTGACTTCTTCGAGTTCTCCTTCTTTGCCGTCATAAAGCAGGAGCCTTGAGGGAAGCGCTTCGCTTCCGGAAAATCTCGCCAGGCCCTCGGCAACATCATCGGCGATCGAGACGCTTCTGGCCACCACGGAGTTTCCCACCAAATTCCCCAGTTTAAAGACGGATATTTCAATGTTTTCATCGCCAACGCCGATAACCACGGCATTAAGGGGAGCTCCCTCTTCGGACTTAACATGATGGGCTATTGCCTCGGGTAAAACTACGAAACCGGAAGGCTCCAGTGAAAGCTCCGAACAGATTCTTTTAATCTTTTCCAGGTGTTCTGCTTTTATCTGTCCTTCGGAAACCCAGGAAGTTGGAACTCCAAATACGGTTTTTGAAGGCTCACCGATATCCTCAGGTAAATTCTGTACTGCTGCCGAAAGGGCCGTGTCTGCCGCCCCGATTATTTCTTCTTCTACCTCCCAAGCTGCAGGGGGGCTTACCGAGGTCACCTCTGCCTTATCTCCTGCTATTTCCCATATGCCCGCTTGGATCCAACCGGGCTCAATAACCAAAGCCCAGTAATGCTCCTTTGCTCCCAATTTTTCGCCTGATAAAAAGCTCTTGAAATCCATAGAAAACTACTCGGGCTTATTCGTGGCATAGATTCTGACAATTCCCGAGCCGACTTTCTCCTGCTTAACTATTCTAACATGGCCAATAAGATGCGTGTGTTCAACATGAGGCCCGCCGCAAACTTCCTTTGAGAACCAGCCGCCCTTGGGGTCCCCGATGGTATAGACTTTTACTTCATTCCCGTATCTTTCGCCGAAGAAATGCAAAGCACCTTCCTTAATAGCTTCGTCCAATGTTTTAGTTTCAAACGTAACCGGTAAGTCTTTATCAACAACTTCGTTAATAAGACCTTCTACTTTCTTTATTTGTCCATCTGTTAATTTTTCAGCATGGGAAAAGTCGAATCTTAATCTTTCCGCAGTGATATTTGAGCCTTTCTGGGACACGGTCTCTCCCAATACTTTTCTTAACGCGGCATGGACCAGATGAGTGGCGGTATGAAGTTTGGTTACCTCTTCAGACGCATCGGCCAAGCCTCCCTTAAACATTCCAGCGGAGGCACTTCTTGATTGTTCTTGATGCTCTTCGAATTTTTTCTCGAACTCCTTTTTGTCCTTATCCGTCAGCAATCTCCCCACTCCCGAAAAAATCTCAAGAGACATCTCGTATGGAATTCCGAACGATTGATAAAGTTCAAAGGGGTCAATTTTGGGATTCTGTTTTACTACCCTTGCGCCCTCAAGTAAGATTCTTTCAAATTTTTCCACTTCCTCCTTAATCACGTCGCCCACGTCGTTACTCGCCCCAAACGATTCGCACATTTTTCCGATAATATCCACTGCAGAATCTGGTTTAATCTGGCGTATCTTCGCAACGGCTCTTCTTATCAATCTGCGTAGAACATAACCCTGAAGTTTATTGCCGGGATAGACTCCGTTTTTTGCAATTGCTACCGCAGCCCTTAGGTGGTCGGCAATGATTCTAAAATCTGCGCTTTCCGATTTTACCTGGCGATACTTTCTTCCCGTAATCTTTTCCATCACCCTTATGGCCTGCTCGTAAATGTCGGTCAGAAAAATGTCTGAATAGCCGCCAACGGCGGCCGAGATTCTTTCCAGTCCCCCTCCAAAGTCAACATTCTTCTGGGGGAGCTCGGAAAGGGTGCCGTCTTTTTGCTTTTCGTACTGAATAAAGACGGAGTTGCCTATCTCCATGAACCTTCCACACTGGCAGTTGGGGTGACAATCCTTGCCGTATTTTTTGTTGTGGGGAATATCTGTAAATTCAAAGAAGATTTCGGAGTCCGGACCGCCGATTTCTCCATCGGGCATTGAATCCGGAGTTCCGCTTCTGCTCCACCAGTTCTTATCGACTCCGTAGTAAAAAATTCTCTCCTCGGGAACTCCCAGGCTTTTCCAAACATCGGCGGACTCTGTATCTTTGGGAACATCCTTTGTTCCTTCAAAAACAGAAACATAAAGTCTTTCGGGCTCTAGTCCCAGTTCTTTTGTAAAAAACTCCCAACACCAGGCAAGCTGCTCTTTTTTGAAATAATCTCCCAAGCTCCAGTTGCCAAGCATCTCAAAAAAAGTAGTGTGGGAAGCATCTCCCACTTCTTCAATATCCTGCAGTCTTAAAGAAGGCTGAATATCCACCAGCCTTTTGCCTTTGGGGTGCACTTCACCCTTAAGGTAGGGAATTAAAGGCTGCATTCCGGCCGAGGTAAAAAGGGTAGTCGGATCGTTTTCCAAAACCAGAGGAGCTGCCTCTATTTTTGCGTGTCCCCTTTCTTCAAAAAATTTTAGGTATTTTTCGCGAATCTCGTCTGTGGTCATAATAGCCGACTTAAAAAGCTTTGCTTCTGGCTAGATTATATAGACAAAGGAGGCTGATATAAAGACTGTCTATTTCTCCGAGGAATCCGCTCCAAGAGTTTCCAATCTCTTGTTTCTCTTGATAATCTCGATTACTCCAGTAAGCTTTTCCGGCCTGATTAGCCCACCACCCAAGATGGCATCCTCCAGAATACTATTGAGTCTTTTTATTGCTTTCCTTAAATCGACAATAATCAAAAGAACTTGAATTCCGACAATTACCAACAGGGCGGTCAAAGAAACCACAACAACCGCCAATAATGTTTGTACCCCGTCCATATTATTTCAACTCCGGTTTTATCATACGCTTTACAGTAGTTTCTTTTCCAGAGCGGGAAACGGCCTTGACCACGATTTCACCAGTTCCGGCGAAAATCTCAATGTCTGCACTAAATTTTCCGTCGTCGGATACCAATATCGGTTGATTATTGGCTTTAATTACCGCGTCGCCGTCGGTTTTTCCTGAGACTCTGATTGCAGCCGTATTAACTACCTGTCCTTCTTTGGGCTCGAAAACCTCAAGATGCGGAGGATTGATAAATCTGACATATTGGAAGATAAGATATCCGACAATTATGGCAATCACTGCTCCCACGCCGACAAAAAATGTCAGTTTTGGGCTCCAAACAAACTGCCTGGAAACATCGGGTTTGGGATTTATGGATAACTTTTGCGGAGGATAGTCCCTTCTTAGAAGCGCTATTGCCTGCCTTTCGCCGGCCTGCAGATACGCTGCGATATTCTTTACAAAACCCACAACAACAGAATAATCGGGGAGGGTCTTCCAATCCTCTTTCTCTATTGCCTCAATAAAATCCTTTTTGATCTTGGTAGCTTCTTCTAGTTTGGCCAAAGAATATCTCTTTTTGGCACGGGCATCTTTAATAAAACTGCCTATGGTTTTCATTGGGGCTCACTACCTTGTGAGGCAGAAGCTAGAAATTCTTCGGCGTTTTGGACCAGAACATCCCTGGCTTTGGATCCCTCAGCCTGGCTGACGACGCCGGCAGCTTCCAGTTGGTCGATAATTCGGGCTGCTCGGGCATAGCCGATTGAAAGCCGTCTTTGCAAAAGGGAGGCCGAGGCTCTCTCGTATTGGCAAACTACCCTCACCGCTTCCGCAAACAAATCGTCTGCCTCACCTGTAAGACCCGGAACTGTTGCCCCCCCACCTTTAGGCATTGAGGTTACCTCCTCGGTATATTGGGGGGTAACTCCCTGGTTTTTAAGGAAGGCAACCAGTGCGTTGGTCTCCTTATCCGAAACGAAGGCTCCCTGAATTCTGATCGGTTTGGCCTGTTCGGGAGGCAGGTAAAGCATATCTCCCCGCCCCAAGAGTTTTTCCGCTCCCTGGGTATCCAGTATTACCCGGGAATCTACCTGGGAGGCAACCGCAAAAGCTATCCTGCAGGGAATGTTGGCCTTGATAAGACCCGTAATAACATCCACCGAAGGTCTTTGGGTCGCCAGAACCATATGTATACCTGTGGCCCGGCTCATCTGGGCAATTCTGGTAATCGCATCTTCTACCTCCACCGGTGAGAAAAGCATGATATCCGCAAGTTCGTCGATGAAAAGCACTATATAAGGAAGAGCCTGGAAACCCGACATTTCGTTATAGCCATCGATATTTCTGGCTCCAGCTTGGGCAAAAAGCTTGTAACGCCTGTCCATTTCCGCCAGAATCCACTTCAGGGCAGATATCACTTTTTCAGGTTCGACGATTACCGGAGAGAGAAGGTGCGGGATACCGTTGTAATGGGTCAGCTCTACTCTCTTAGGGTCAACCATAATCAGCTTAACCTCGGATGGGGCCGCCCTAAAAAGAATCGTTGCCAAGAAAGCGTTGATACAAACCGACTTTCCGGAGCCGGTCTGGCCCGCAATCAGAACGTGGGGCATTCTGCCGATCTCGGTGACGATGGGCTTACCCGAAACATCCAATCCCAGGGCCACGGCTAGCTTCGAATGATTATCCCTAATCACATCGGATTCCATCATTCTTCTTAATGGAACAAACTCCGGGCTGATGTTGGGCAGCTCTATGCCCACCAGATTCCTTCCCGGAATCGGCGCCTCAATCCTGATTGTTCCCGTCGGGGCGGAAAGGGCCAGAGCTAAATCCCGCTCCAGGGAAGTAATCTTCGAAAGCTTTGTCCCCAGGGCCACCTCAAGTGCATATTGGGTAACCGCGGGGCCCAAGTTAACCTCAACCACCCGTGCGGTTATACCAAACGATTCAAGAGTTTTTTCAATCGTGGCGGCGTTGCCTTTAATGTCTCCGCGATTGGCCTTGCCGCTTTCGACATCGCTTAAGAGTTCGATGGAGGGATATTTCCAAACCTTTTCTTCTCCGGGGACATTACTTACCAATTTTTGTTCGAGTTGTCCTGGTACTTCCTGCGGCGGTCTTGCCCCAGCCTGGGGCAGAGCTCCACCCGAGACTTTCATTGGCCCACGGGAGGTTTGCCTGGAAAATCCTTTTTCGCCAAGGATATATTTCTTGGCCTGGGCAATAATACCCGAGGCCAATTCTATTACCTGTTCGAAAGAAGTATTGAAAAGAATGATCAGCCCCACCAGTGTGGTACCTAAAAGTACTATAAAGGCCCCGATGGAGGTAACCAACGAAGAGGCTCCCCCCCAGGCCATCCTGCCGATTGCTCCTGCCCTACCTAGGGTCAGGATCGAAACAAAAAAAAGCAGTCCGCCGATAACCACATTCGGTTGCCCCAACGGGTTTTTGATTTTGGAAACAAGCAAAGCAAAGGAAAGAAAAAGGAAGGGCAGAATAAAAGTCGTCCAGGAAAAAGCGCTGATGAGCAAATCATTAAGCCTCACCAAAACCAGCCCCTGCCTGGAAAAAGACACCAATATAAGTCCTGCCAAGGCAAAGAAAAAGACCTGGACAATGGAATAGACCGTGCCTTTTTTCAGCCTGAGATTAAAAGCTCTTTTGGTTGAACGTCTGTGCCTCTTGCTCATCGCAATCTACATTATACTTCCACAATCAGGGGAAGAACCATCGGGCGCCTGCCCGTCTTTGCATAGAAATACTTCTCAAGGAAGTCTTGAGATTCGTCTTTTAGAAGTTTCCCGTCTATTCTTTTTTTGGATTCAATAAGGCGCCTTAAATCTTTACCGGCTCTAAGTAGAAACTCTTTCTCTTTGTTCTCGTAAACAAAGCCTCGGCTGATTATCTCTGGGTCTGCAACCAAGACTCTATTGGCCCCGTCAAACATCAAAAGAACTATGGCTACACCGTCCCGGGCAAGAACCTGCCTGTCTCTTAAGACAACGTTGCCCACATCTCCAACTCCTAAGCCATCAACCAAAATATTTCTGGTAGGGACCTTTCCGGAAAGCCTGGCCAGGCCGGATTTAAACTCGACGATTTCACCCGGGGTTAGCTCAAAGACGTTTCTGCCATCCGCCCCGATGCTTTGGGCCAAGAGGCTATAAGACCTCATGTGCCTAACCGTCCCACCTATGGGCATAAAATATTTGGGCTTTAAAAGTCCAAAAAGCATCAGGATATCCTTCTGGCTACCGTGCCCGGAGACGTGCAAATCCTCCTGAACATCGTAATAGTGCACATCGGCATTAAGCTCGATCAGTTTATCCACCACAAAGTCCACGTTTGTCTTGGAGCCGGGCGGGGCCGGATCCGAAGAAAAAACAACCAAGTCGTTAGCCTCTATTTTTAAGAAATCGTGATCCCCCAATGCCACTCTATAGAGTGCGCTTCCGGGCTGACCGTAACTGCCGGAAATGATATACATCACTCTCTCGATCGGCAGTTTGGCGGCCTGCTTTGCCGGGATAACCAGATCTTTTGAATAATGCAGGTACCCCAAGTTCCTGGCAATTTCGGCTTTTCGGTCAATTGATTTTCCGACAAAACTCACCTTGCGGCCCAAACGGGCAGCTACCTGTAGTGCCTGCTGAACTCTGGAAATATTCGAAGAAATCGTGGTGAAATAAACACGTCGTTTGCCCTTCCTGATAATCTCTTCCAGTTTGCCTTCTATTTCCCTCTCGCTTTCGGTATAGCCAGGAGTTGTGGAGCCTAAGGAATCCGATGCCACACCCAATACGCCCCCTGTCGCCAAAGACACCATTCTGGTCACATCAAAGGGCTTCCCGTCGACCGGGGTCCAGTCAAACTTATAGTCGGGGACGTGGAAAATTTTTCCTTCGGGGGTATCGATTGCAAAGCCGACACCGTCGGGAACGGAGTGTGAGACCCTAAAGGGTGCTACTTTGAAAACTCCCAGAGAGATAACGTCCCTTTCCGGATCAAAAACCACAACCCTCGGGCTCGGTAATCCATAGTCTTCAAATTTATCCTCAATAAAACCCGCAACCAGCTTCGTCGAATAGATGGGAGTTTTTATCTCTTTTAAGAGGAAGGGTAAAGCTCCGAGATGGTCTTCGTGTCCGTGAGAAATAAGTACTCCGCGCAGTTTGGAGATATTTTTCTTGACATAGGAAAAATCCGGGATGACCAAATCCACCCCGAGCATGTCATGCTCGGGAAATCCCACGCCACAGTCGACGATGATCATATCGTTTCCGTATTCATAAATATAGAAATTTTCGGTTACTCCGGTCGTACCGGAGAGTGCTATAAATTTGAGGCTATTTTTCATATGCTTAAATTCATCTGTTCGGCCTGTACCTGGTTTTCCTTCTTAAGGATATCAGGAAGAAGCATAAAGTCTTCTTTAATCATTCGCAATACTTCCCCGCTTCTTAAGGCCGCTGCAGGATGAAACATCGGAACAACGGTAATTTTTCTTCCCTTCCAGTCTACAACGAAAGATTTTCCGTGAACAGCGGTTATCTTGGCTCCGGGAACAAATTTGGCCATAGAAAAGCGCCCCAGAGTAACAATCAGCTTAGGCTTCATGATATCAATCATTTCGTCGATATAGGGCCTAAAAGCTTCAATCTCCTCGGGTAAAGGATCTCTGTTCTCCGGTGGCCTAAAACAGATCACGTTGGTGATAAATACGTCTTGCCTGGGTAGTTTAATAGAATAAAGCAGCTGGTTGAGTAGAGCGCCCGCATTTCCCACGAAAGGTCTGCCTTTCTGGTCTTCCCAATAACCAGGGCCTTCTCCCAAAAAGAATATTTTAGTATCAGGGCTGCCTTCACCAAAAACCAATTGGGTGGCTGAATTTCTCAAAGGCAGAGCCGTGTCGTTTTGCATTCTCTTTTTTAAATCCTGGAGTCTTGCTGATTTTTCCTTCTCTTCCATCTTATTGTGGTAAAAATTCTCTGACGTTTTGGGCGTTGATATGAAAACCTGTCGATTTTCCCTCAACGATGCTTCGGGCGACTTTCCTGACCAGCCCTTCAATAGTTCTTTCCAGCGTTCTGATTCCAGCATCATAACCCAAGGGCCTGACGATGCTAGACCAAACGTCTTGGTCGATAACCAGGGCCCCGTCGGGAATTCCCGCGGCCTTCATTGCCTTGGGCAGGATATACGAAATTCCGATGGTAATTTTCTCGTTGTCCGAATAGGACGGCATGGCGATGGGTTCAATTCTGTCCAAAACCGCAGTTGAAATATTGGTTGTGTTATTCGCTGTTGCGATAAATAAGACTTCCGATAAATCCACCGGATAATCGATGTAGTGGTCGATAAATTCATGATTCTGTTCGGGATCCAAAAGTTCCACCAAAACTCCCATAATCGAGGCCCTGCCGGCATCGGTTACCCTGTCTATCTCGTCAAGCAGTATTACCGGGTTGCGGCTTTGGCTGACCACCAAGGATTTAACAATCTTGCCGGGCTCGGCCTCGGCGTACATCCTCGACTGTCCTCTTAAATCCAGGGGGTCGCCCATTCCTCCAAACGGAATTCTGGCAAACTTTCTGCCGAGGGCCTCCGCAATCGAAAAGGCAATGGTAGTTTTGCCAGTTCCGACCAGGCCTACAAAACAAAGAATGGGTGCGCGGGTTATCTCGATGCCTTCGCCCTTTTCCTGTTTGAGTTTCATCACGGAAATATATTCCAAAATTCTGTCTTTGATCTCACCGAGGCCGAAATGGTTCTTGTCGAGAATTTTCTTGGCATTTACCAAATCCAAGCTGTCCTGGGTCTTTTGACCCCAAGGAATCTTGGTAATCCAGTCTATATAACGGCCAATTCGGTCAAATTCCGGTAAGAAGGTCGGGGAGTTGGTCAGCTTGGTCAGCTGATTAAGCCTAACCAAAACAACCTCGGTCAGCTTTTCGGGCAAAGAAGCTTTCTTGATTTTTTCTTCCAGTAAACTAATTTCCTGGGCAGCAGTATCCATATCTTTTATTCTATATCACCAAACAGATTTGAAGAAGTCATTTAGGTTTCGGGTAGCTTCTTAGAAGCCTTTTTTCTTGGAATCCACAAATCTACTCGTGGGGAAATGGGGTCCACCAAAACCACCTTTGTCTGCAAAACCCCTACTGGGTCTTCTTTCAAATTTCCTGGGGCCAAAGCTATCTCTTCTTTCGGCTCTAGGCTTGTCCTTGGATGGGTCCATGTTCATCGAAAGGTTTATTCTCCCCAAATTGTCGATTTCTTTGACCCGGACTTTAATTTTATCTCCAAGTTTCACCACATCCTCCGGATTTTTTACAAAGCCCTCACCCATATCGGATACATGAACCAATCCGTCTTTACCCGGGAGTATCTCCACAAATGCGCCGAAAGGCTGAATTCTTTTGACCTCCCCGTCATAAATCTCGCCTGGGGCAACTTCCTTGGTCAGGCCTTCAATCCTTTCAATCGCTGCCGCAACCGCGGCATCGGTGATGGAAGAAACATTAATGCTGCCGTCGTCCTCGACTTCAACCTGGGCTCCTGTTTCGGCAATAATCTTTCGAATCATCTTTCCCCCAGGACCGATGACTTCCCCAATCTTTTCCGGGGAAATCTTCACTACTTTAATTTTGGGTGCAAAAGCGGAAACGCCTTTTCTGGGCTCCGGAAGTGTCTCAAGAATGCTTTTAAGAATTTTTGCGCGGCCTTCTTTGGCCTGGGAGAGGGCTTTGCCGAGAATCTCAAGACTTAAATCCAAGGTTTTAACATCCAGCTGCAGCGCGGTTATTCCCTTTTGGGTTCCCGCCACCTTAAAATCCATATCCCCGACCATATAATCCTCAAGTCCCATGATGTCGGATAAGACCACATACTTTTTCGGAGTATCGATGACTAAACCCATGGCAATTCCCGAAACCGGAGAGGCAATGGGAACACCCGAGTCCATCAAGGAAAGTGTCGAGCCGCAGACGGAGGCCATTGAGGTTGAGCCGTTTGAACTGGTGACCTCGGATACCACCCTAATTGCATAAGGAAAGACATCTTCTGCCGGGATTACAGGCTCCAGTGCCCGTTCGGCCAAAGCTCCGTGACCAATCTCCCGCCTTGACGGATAACCTACCCTGCCTGTCTGCCCTACCGAATAGGGAGGCATTGAGTAATGGTGCATATATCTTTTTGATTCCTCGCCTTCGGCAGACTCAAGAAGTTGCCCCAGAGACGGGGCTCCAAGAGTAGTAACGGTTAAGACTTGTGTTTGTCCTCTTTGAAAAATTGCACTGCCGTGGGTCCTGGGAAGAACTCCGACCTGGCTTGAAAGTTTTCTTATCTCGTCAACCTTTCTGCCATCAACCCTTTTGCCCTTCAGGGTTATTTCTCTGGCCTTTTCCTTAACTATTTTTTCTACAATTAAGGAAACAGCCGCCGGGGATTCTTCGCTTAATTCCTGAGCAATCGCTGTTTTAATCTCGTCAAGTTCCCCTCCGCCTTCACGCTCGGCCATAACCTTTATCAAATCTTCGGCCTTTCCCTCCAGGAGTTTTTTAACTTTAGTCTTTGTTTCAGCCGTAAAAAGGGCTTCTCCGGCAGATTCTTTTTCCACCTTAACCTCTTTGGCTAAATCCTCAATTAGCTCAATTACTTTCTTTGCGTCTTTTTGTCCATGCTCAATTGCTCCCAAAACCGCTTCTTCATCTACCTCTTTGGCTCCCGCCTCAATCATCAAAACGGCGTCCTTGGTTGAAGAAACCACCAAATCCATATCCGAAAATGCCATTTCCGAATCCTGAGGATTGGTAAAGAAAGTGCCGTCTTTTTTACCGACACGTACAGTTCCCACTGGACCCTTCCAGGGAATCGGGGAAATCGCAATGGCGGCCGAAGTCGCAATGGCGGATAGGACCGACGGGTCGTTTTCGATATCAACAGAAAGAACGGTGATCATGACCTGAACGTCTTTTTTGTAGGTTTCCGGGAAAAGAGGTCGGATGGAACGGTCGATTAGCCTGGCGGAGAGAATTTCCTCATCGGAAGGACGTCCCTCGCGTTTGACCCAACGGCTCCCTTTTATTCTGCCGCCGGCATAAAGCCTTTCCTGATACTCAACCGTCAGGGGGAAATACCCCAAATCAACCTTAAGAGGCGCCGAGACAACCGTTGCTAATACAACCGTCTCACCGTATTGGGCCAAAATTGCACCCGAGGCTTGTTCTGCTAAAACTCCTGCTTGGAGTGTTAACTTTCTTCCACCTAATTCGATGGATTTTTCAACTTTCTTCATTTTTTTATTCAATTGGAAAAGGATTGTTCCTTTTTCCTGCTATTTATTTTTAAACTGTGGATCTTTTTATTTCTCCAGCTTCAAATCTGCGATGAGTTTTTTGTAGCGCTCCTCATCCCGTTTTCGAAGATAGGTTAATAGTCTTCTTCTTTTGGCTACCATTGACAGTAGCCCTCGTCTTGAGTGTACATCTTTTGAGTGTTCTTTCAAGTGGGCTGTTAACCTGTCTATTTGGAGACTTAATAGGGCTATCTGCACTTCGGGGGAACCTGTATCGCCTTTCTCCCTGGCAAATTTTTTAATTATGTCTTTTTTCTCGTCTGGTGTTAGAGCCATGGTCGTGTCGAACAAAGTAGTTCGTTTAATCGAACAACCTTGTAAGCATCGGGGTTATATTAACACAAGGATTTCCAAAAGGCAAAACTAGCTAACGCTTGTCCCTTTATAAATCTTCGGTTCCAGCCAATCTTTAGGAGGTTCTTCCTTCTTTTCCGGCTCCTGAAAAACTTCTCCGGGAATGGCCCCGACCGGGAATGTGGTTTTCTCCGGCCTGGCTCCGCCTCTTTTCCCACCGGCTCTTAATAATGTTGCAATCGTCTGAAATGTATCAGCGGTAACATCCTGTCCTTTGAATTCACGGCTACCCTCCTCAATTCCCATCAGTAAATTGGTAGCGATATCCGCATCGAGAGTCAGGCCGGCCTCGGCGATAAGCTGGGCAACCAGCTCCGATGTGGAGGAAGCAGGTCTGGCAAAGGAAAGCGCGGCGCTTCCAGATAGGGCTCTGGTCCCTATATGCAAAATCTTGGCCCCTGCGATTTCCTGGGAAAGGGTTGGGAAGTGCGATTCCATCGCTCCACCCACCAAAATTACGGTGTCCGCTGAAATTCCAGAATAGCCAAGGTCAACCTGCTCCTTTTTAGGAGAGACAAACCCCGCTTTGGGTACCACGGTCAGACGAAATTCGCCGTTTTCGACATCGTAACTGACTTTTTCAATTTCGCTGGCCTTATAGCCGGCAAAACGGATAACCAAATTCTTGTTTCCGACTTCGGTCGAGATTTTATTCACCCCGACTAGGCGGTTAAACTCCACTATCATGGGTGTGGTGCAAACTATAGTTGCCTCCTTTTTGCCTTTGATGGCCAAATAAAGCGAAAGCGCTGCCGCGACCTGGTCGAAGTAGGGCTTCAAGGGAAGAAGGATCAAGATAGAGTTCGCTGAGTTGATAATCGAGCCAAATGAATTTTCCATAAGATTTTACTTGCGCACGGATACTATCACATCGCCAATTGCAAAATCAAGCTGGGGCTCAAAAATCATACCGAATTCCTCTCCCGCCTTGGCTTCTGCTATTTCCTGCTTCTGCTTTTTCAGAGAAATCGCCCTGATTTTGCCAAGTTCTTTATCGCCCCGCGTAAGAATCAGGGTATCGACTTTGGCTATCTTGCCGCTGACTACCCTAGCGCCGGCAACCTTCCTGTTGTTGAAAGGGAAGGACGCCAGAATTTCGGCCCTACCCAATATTTCGACGTCTCCTTTTTGGACAAGCTCCTGAAGTCTTTGAAAAAGTTCGTAGATAATTTCAAACTTCTCAACTCTTACCCCTTCTGCGTCAGCCAATTTGATTACGTTAGGGGAAGCCTTGACCTCGAAGGCAAAAATCCTTTTTATTCCCGAGGCTTTGGCCAGCAAGATATCGGATTCGAAAATATCGCCAATACCCGAATCTACCACTACGATACGCGGCGGTAAATTGCCCAGAACAGCCTCCAGGCCTCCGGCATTTTCCGCCTTGATAATAACCCCCAGCTCTCCCTTTTTAAGTTTCGCAACGGGCAGCGTTTTCTTATACTCTTCCTCGCTGGGCTCTTTTTTATTAATCTCAATTTTGGCTCCGATTTCCGGAAGTACGCCAAAACCCAAGATCTGCACCGGTTCTCCGGGTAAAACTTCTTTTACAGGAAGTCCCCTGTCGTCAAAGAGCCCACGCACTTTGGTTGAGGTGTCTCCCGCCGAAATATCGTCGCCTACCTTTAGGCTGCCCTCACGGATTATTGCCGAAACCAGAGGTCCTTTTTTGTCTTTCTGGGTTTCAATAACCACTCCGACCAGGGGAGCCTTGGGGTCTCCCGAAATCTCCGAGACTTGGGATAAGAGGCTAATGGTTTCTATCAAATCGTCTATTCCCTGGCCGGTTTTTCCGGATACCTTTACCAGAGAAGTGCTGCCGCCCCTGCCTTCAAAAAGAATGCCCTGTTTCTCTATCTGCCCCGTTGATCCCTCCACATCGGCCGAGGATAAATCTATTTTGGTGATGGCAACGATCAAGGGAATTTTTGCTTCTTTAATCAATTGAAGTGCCTCCATGGTTTGCGGTTTTACTCCGTCTTCCGCCGCGACGACCAAAATGGCAATATCGGCAACATCCGCCCCCCTTGAGCGCATTTTGCTGAAGGCCGCATGCCCGGGGGTATCGATAAAAGTTATCCTTTTACCATCTTTGGTGGTTATGACCGAGGCTCCAATAGACTGGGTGATTCCGCCTGCTTCTTTCGAAGCAACATTAGTCTTTCTGATGGCATCAAGAAGGGTAGTCTTACCGTGGTCAACGTGACCCAAGACTGTGACTATGGGAGGTCTTTCGTGTCCTTTTTCCATAATTTAATTTGTTTTGAGAGAAAAAGCTTTTCATTCCTTTTTCTCGGCTTTTTTCGGTTCTTCCTTTACCTTTTCTTCTTTTTTGGCTACAGATTTTTTGGTTTTCTTCTTGGCAACCGCTTTGGTTTTGGGTTTAGCCTCTCCCTCGGTTTTAACTCCGGAAGATTCGACTTCAATTCTCCAACCCGTAAGTCTGGCGGCCAACCTGACATTTTGCCCCTCTTTGCCTATCGCCAAAGAGAGTTGGTCTTCGGGAGCCTTGACCTTGGCGGTTTTGCTTTCTTCATTAAGCTCCACACTGATATTCTCGGCCGGAGAAAGCGCAGAGGCGATAAGCTCCGAGGAGTCTTCACTGAAGGGAATAATATCAACCCTTTCTCCGCCAAGTTCATTGGTCACCGCCTGCACTCTAACACCTTTTTGCCCGACACAGCTTCCCACAGGATCAACTCCGGATTGGTTGGAGATGACCGCTATTTTAGTCCTGGTTCCGGCTTCCCTGGCTATTTGCTTGATAACAACATTACCTGAGGAAATTTCCGGAACTTCCCTGGCAAAAAGCTTTTCTACAAAGCGGGGGTCTGCCCTTGAGAGGATTATTTCTTTGCCTTTAAGTCCTTCTTGAATATCCTTCAAAAGAAAAGAAAATCTTTGGTTCAAATTGAGCCTTTCATTGGGGATTCTTTCCTCGGCAGGCATTAGGGCCTCGGTCCTGCCGATATCCACCCTGACATTCGGTCCGTCGAATCTTAATACCATTCCAGAAATGAGCGTTCCCACTCTTCCCGAGAATTCATCCATAATCGCTCCTTTTTCCGCCTCGCGAATTTTCTGATGAATAACCTGTTTTGCGGTCTGGGCCGCTATTCGACCAAATCCCGGAGGCGTAACGTCTTTTCTTTCTTCCGGCTTCTCCAGGGGCCAGGCAAAAACTCTTGCTTCTCCGTTGGTTGAATTAATCTCAACGTCAAAATCCATTTCTTCCGTATCTTCTCCGCGTTCTCTGGCATCCCTCCTGTAAGCTGCAATTATCGCCTGTTCAATCGTTTCCAAAATAACGTTGGGGTCAAGCCCCCTTTCGGTGGCAATGGCTTTTAAAGCCTGGGCAAATTCAGTTCTTGGTGTTTGCATATATCTTTCTAAAAAAAATGGCGGGCAAAAATCCCACCATTCAAATCCAAATCCACCCTGAAGTTTACTCCGGAAGCTCCCTTAAGTCAATCTATTTCTTTTCCGAAAACAAAAACGATAAAATCAGTTTAATGGAGATTAAAGAAGGAATCGAGCCTTCCCTCAAGCAAAGGGAATTAAATAGCTTAAAAAACGTCAGGGATAAAATTGCCCAACACGGACATCGCTTATCAGCTGCCTACCACGACCGTTCTATTGAGTCCTTCTATGAAATAGCCAAAGATGTGGGTTTTACCCCCCAGGAGGTTCCGCTGGGAACCAGCTTTGTTAATGCCAGAGGACAAAACGATCTTCTGACCAGAGAAAACTCGGTAAGGATTGGGCAGGGAAACAGGCTATTTGTCGGCACCGAACACGAGCGAGTTTTCAGCTTAGACGACTTGGCCCACGATGTCGGCGCTTGTGTCTTGGGAGGAAAACTCACCGGACCAGAAAGAGTCGGTTTGGTTCATGCGGCAACTTTAAATGAAGTAGCTTGGCGCTCCATCAGAAAAACCTACACTTATCAGGAGCTATTGGATCTTCAGGTTATTAAAGAGGGGAAACAGGGAGACTTAAGAGTCGCCCCCACCTTTCTCCTTGATGCAATCGTTTACCAAAAAACTTTTCCTTTTAAGGCAATAAAATACGTTTAAGTTATAACCCTTCCTCTTTCATTTCATCGATTATCTTTTTTTGCTTATGCGTGGGTTTGTCGGGCACCAGAAGATTGATCCTGACATACTCATCTCCTTTTCCCCGGCCGTGAACCCGGGGAGCGCCCCTTTCGCGCAGGCGAACCATCGTACCCGACTGGGTTCCCGGACGGATACGAATTTTTACATCTCCGTAAACCGTGGGAACGTCGACGTCCCCTCCCAAAACCGCCATCGAATAGGGAATTTCGACTTTTACGTAGATATCGTCTCCGTCTCTTTCAAATACCTCGTGCGGCCTGATATTAATAGAGAGCATAAAATCTCCGAAGTTGATTCTTGAACCCTCCCCAACTCCGGCGGGAATTTTAATCTTGCGCTTTTTCCCTTCAATGTCCACCTCCTTGGCAACCCCCTTTATCGCGTCCATGAAATCGATGCTGATTGAGTAGCGCGGAATTTGCCTTGCCTGGCGAAAGGGATTGCCCCCGCCGAAAAATTGCTCGAAGATTTCAAACGGATCTCCGAAATCATATCCCGCAAAGGGATTGCCCCCGCCTCCACCCGAGGTCGTATAGGTATAAGTAAAGGGTCCATAGCGGCCGGTTTGACCAAATGGTCCTCCGCCTCCCCCGAAACCACCGGGCATGCCCCCCGGGGAAAAAGCAGAATGTCCGAACTGGTCATAGGCCGAGCGTTTCTGAGGATCGGATAAAATTTGGTAAGCCTCGTTTATTTCTTTGAAGCGCCGCTCCGCAGCTTCTTTCTCGTCTTTGTGTCTATCGGGGTGCCACTCTAAGGCCTGTTTCCGGTAGGCTTTTTTTATTTCTTCAGCTGAGGCGCTTTTGGAGACTCCCAGAATGTCGTAGTAGTCGGATTTCGCGGCCATTCATTACTAGTTTACAACTTCCCCTTCTTCAACCTTTTCTTCTTTTTTCTTCTCTTCCTTTTTTTCCTCTTTTTCTTCTGACTTCTCCCCGGCTTCTTCTTTCTTTGCTTCTTGGGCTCCCGAACCGTACATCGCTTGACCTATCTGGGAAAGAGTATCCGAGAGATCCTTGGTTGCCGCATCGAGTTCGTCTTTCGAAAAATCTTCTTTGGCCATAATCTCCTTAACTGCTTTTATTTTTTCTTCCACTTTTTCCTTAACGTCTTTGGGGGCCTTATCTCCGGCATCCTTAAGAGCTTTTTCTGCCGCGGCCACCAATGAATCGGCCTGGTTTTTGGCTGTTATCTTTTCTGCCTTCTTGGTATCTTCCTCTTTGTGTTTTTCCGCCTCTTCCTGCATTCTTTTGACTTCGTCTTCGGACAGCCCCACCGCACCGGTAATTTTGATGTTCTGGGTTTTGCCTGTGGCTTTATCCTTGGCGGTAACGGTTAAGATACCCGAAGCGTCCAAATCAAAGGTGACCTCGATCTGGGGAACACCTCTGGGAGCCGGGGGGATCCCGTCCAGGACGAAGCGCCCCAGGCTTTTGTTATCGGCACTTAAAGGACGCTCTCCTTGGGTGATGTGAATCTCAACCTGGGTCTGGTTATCCGCCGCCGTTGAGAAAATTTCCGTCTTGGAGGTCGGAATCGTAGTGTTTCTGGAAATCATGGGGGTTGCAACCGAACCCAGAGTTTCGATTGCCAAGCTCAAAGGGGTCACATCCAGGAGCAGTATGTCTTTGACCTCCCCGCCCAGGACCCCCGCCTGAATGGCTGCCCCAACCGCAACCACCTCGTCCGGATTGACGGACTTATTGGGCTCTTTACCGAAAAATCCCTTGACTGCCTCTATTACTTTGGGCATTCTGGTCATTCCTCCCACCAATATCACCTCGTCAATATCGTGGGGGTCCAGCTTCGCGTCTTTCAGACAGGCCTCGGTCGGCTTCATTGTTGCCTCCACAAGATCCTCGACCAAACTTTCCAACTTGGCCCGGGTCAACTTCATTGTCAGGTGAAGCGGCTGCCCGTCTTTCTGGGTGATATACGGCTGATTGATTTCAATCTCCTCGGCAGCAGATAGCTCTATTTTCGCCTTTTCGGAGGCATCTCTGACTCTCTGCAAGGCCTGGGTATCCGCCTTCAGATCAACCGCGTGCTCCTTCTTAAACTCTTCCGCAATGTAGTCGACTATCCTTTCGTCGAAATCATCCCCGCCCAAGTGGGTATCCCCATTGGTGGCCTTGACTTCAAAAACACCCTCACCGAGTTCAAGAACGGAGATGTCGAAAGTTCCCCCGCCCAAGTCGTAGACGGCAATCTTTTCCGTGCTTTTCTTATCCAGTCCGTAGGCCAGGGAGGCAGCCGTGGGTTCGTTGATAATTCTTTCGACCTTAAATCCCGCAATTTCACCGGCTTGTTTGGTGGCCTGACGCTGGGCATCATCAAAATACGCAGGGACAGTAATTACCGCTGATTCCACTTTCTCTCCCAGATAAGCTTCGGCGTCCTTTTTAAGCTTCATCAGGATTCTGGCCGAGATTTCCTGGGGAGAATACTCTTTGTCCTCAATCGAAATTACGGCCATTCCGTCCTTGCCTGCTTTAATCTCATAAGGAACCATTTTCTTGGTCCTTTCGACCTCTTTATCCGATTCCCTGCGGCCCATAAGTCGTTTAACCGAATAAACTGTGTTTTTGGGATTTAAAATCACCTGTCTCTTGGCAACGTCGCCGACCAGGTTTTTAACAGGCTCGACTACCGAAGGAGTAATATTTCTCCCCGTATCAGCCGCCGGAATAACCTTGGGACGGCCACCTTCCATGACCGCAACGACACTGTTCGTGGTTCCTAAATCAATTCCGACTATTTTGCTCATATTTTTTATCCTTTCTTGGATACTTTTACCTTTGCGTGCCTAATTACGGACCCCCCGTTAAATCTCCAGCCGGTCATGACAATTTCCTTGATTTTACCTTTCCCTTTGCCTTCCTCGACAACTTCGACCGCCTCGTGCAACTGGGTATCAAAGTTATCCCCAGGGGCAACGTTAATCTCCTCTATCCCCTCCGCTTTTAAAGCGTCTTCGAACTGGACAATCGTGATTGCAATTCCGGGATCCCCCAAGTGTCTCTGCGCTTGCTTTAATATATCTAAAACCGGAAGCAACCTGATTGCAAGCTTGAGATTGGCTTTCTTCTCAAACTCGTATTTTTCTCTTTCAACCCTCTTAACTAAATTATCATAGTCTGCCAGGGCTCTTGCAAGTTGCGCTTTAAGATTAATCTCTGGGTTCTTTTTCATCCGGCTACCTCCTCGATTAAATTTCTGAAATACCTGAGTACCGGAATTACCGTGGGATAGCTGATTCTGACCGGCCCGATAATTCCGAGTGCGCCGTTTTTGCCTTTGGCGCTGAAATGGGTGGCTATAACCCCCACGGGGGAAAGATCCGGCCAACCCAGCTCTTCACCAAAAAAAACGTCTATCGGGCTACCCGAAAGAGGGCGTTCGAAGAAAAGCTCATGAATTTTCTCGGCTTCTTCCAGAAAATTGAAAAGATTTGCGCAGGTGTGCAAATCGGCGAATTCGGGATTGGTAAAGATATTGGAATATCCGGAAAGCCAAACCTTGCCTTCGTCGGTGGCGGCAACGGTTAAGCTTCTGGTTCTTTCCGCCAAAGCGTGCGTTGCTTCCGTTAAAAGTTCATCGATATCGTCTTTGGCATCCCAAACCTCTTCTTTAGCCTTGACCTCGTCAGCAAGACTCATCTGTTTTTCTTCCATCAGCTGGTCGATGAAAAACTTCATGGCGGTAGGGGTCGGCACACGGCCTGCGGAGGTATGGGGCTGTTTTAGGTATCCGATTTTGGTTAGGGTACCCATCTCGTTTCTTATCGTTGCCGGGGAAACTCCGAGATTGTATTTCTTGTCCAAGTTTTCCGATCCTACCGGTTCGGCGGTTTCGATATATTCATCGATGAGGGCTTTGAGAATTTGTGTTTGTCTGGCGGAAAGCGGTTCCATCATGGCAATTCTAATTTAGCAGAAGATTAACATGAGTGCTAATGTCTGTCAAGACCCGCTAGACTGCCGTATCCGTCGGTGGGGGTGTCACCGATTCGGTTTCCTTGGCAGGAATTGGTTCCACTTTTCTGCCCACAACCACCTTCCTGATAAGACGCAGGAAATAATGAAGCTCTTTGGACTTAAAAATTAACGAAAGCCCCAGATAGACCAAGGCCCCCACCAGGCTGACAAAAACAGTCAGTATCAGCAAGTTTGCCGTGTAGCGGGTATCGAGTACAAATTTCTCGAAAGCAATGCCCCTTGTTCCTTCAAGTTTTCCCAAGAAAGAAAGTCTTTTGATCCAGACCGACCTGTCAAAAAACTTCAGCAGAAAATACATCACCATCCCTGAACCCAAAGACGCAACCACCGCCTTGAGAATCGGGAAAATGGTTTTAAAATTGGTGCCGTCTCCTATTTTTCTGTTCAGGAAGAAAAAAAGCAGGGTTGTTTGAAAAAACGCCCCGAAAGAGAATGCGGCCGCCAATCCCCAGGCCGGGAAACCAAACTTTCTGATCAGGATAAAATCGCCCAAAATATTTAAGGCTATCGCGGTCACCGAGATAATTACCGGGGTTTTGGTGTCATGAAGGGCATAAAAACCTCTGGCCAGAAGTGACGCCGCGGCCTGGAAAAACACACCGAAAGCGAAAGCTGAAACCACCATTCCTGTTTGCACGGTTGCTTCCCAACCGAAAATATCGGTCCCGAAAACCAGTCTCACGATGGGTATCCTTAAAACTACTAGGGCCGTGGCCACCGGAAAAACCAAGAAAGCCACCTGATAAAGTGCGGCAAAAAGTGTTCTCCTGAATTCAATTTTGGAATCCGCCTGCCGGGCCAGGGTCGGCAGAGCAGCCTTGGCAATGGATGTTCCGAAAAGGCCCACAGGTAATAGCTGCAGAGAGTTTCCAAACGTAAAATAGGTATAGGAAGCGGTCGATATCAAAGAAGCCAAAAATAGCTCCACGCTTTTGGCCACCTGCAAGAACGATACTTCGATAATCCTGGGTAGCGCCAGCTTGCCTATCTTTTTCACCTCATCGGTGATATTTATCTTTGGCTTAAACCTAAAACCCAATTTCATGGCCAGGGGCAGTTGTATCAAAAAATGGGCTCCCGCACCGATGACCACACCCAAGGTTGGCCCAAGAAGGTGCATGCTCGGAGAGAAAAGAGCGGTGCCCGCAATTATTCCGATATTGTAAAAAAGAGGCGCAATGGCCGGAATCAAAAATCTTCTCGAAGACTCAAGAACAGCCGTCAAGACATAACTGACCACAAAGAACCCTTGTGCGGCGAAAAGTATTCTGGTCAGCCCGACTATCTGGCTTCTGTGCTCCAGCGAAAAACCCGGAGCCAGAACTCCGTAGAAATTATTGGCAAAGATAATAATAACCGCTGCTAAAATTACAAAAACGATCAGGCCGATATTGGTGACAGTACCCGCAATATCCCAGGCCTCGCGGTGTCCCTTTTTCAAGGCTCGGGTAAAAACGGGTATGAAGGCGGAGGAAAAAGTACCGAAAACCAAAACTTCAAAAACCAAATCCGGAAGCCTGAAGGCCGCAAAAAACAGAGAAAGATCATCCGGGGTAAAGAAATTGGCCAAAACTCTTTGCCTGACAAGACCCAAGATTCTTGAGACAACAATCATCAGCATAATTATTGTCGCCGCGGAAAGAACCGAAGATTGCTGGGAAGTTAAAAGCTTTTTACTTCTGTCAAAAATCTTTCCAACCATGTTGATATTTAAATCCTGTTAGATTATACTCCAGCCATGCCTGTTACAAAAACAGCCAAAAGAGCCCTCAGGGTCGCCAAAAGAAAGTTTAAAGTAAATAACATTATCAGAAAACAGCTTGAAGTTGCCGTCAGGGTCGCCAAAAAGGATAAAACTTTGGCCAAAATTTCTGCCGCAATTAAACTGGCCGACAGGGGTGCCAAAAAGAATGTTATTCACAAAAATAAGGCCTCAAGAATCAAAAAGGTTCTCGGTCGTTTGACCCTCAAGGGCAAAACAATAACTCCAAGTAAGAAAAAGGCCGCCAAAAAGAAAAAAAAGTAACTTCTGCGAGCCTTACTCTTATGATATAGTGAGATTAGACGCTTCTTGCGTTTAGGTTGCTATGGCTGCCCATAAAAACCAAAATCAAATAAATTTGTTGCCACAGGAGGAATTCGCCGGCTCAACGCTCGGCAGGGTTCTTCTTTGGGCTCTTTCAACCTTCAGAATAATCGTTATTATTACTGAAATGGTTGTCATGCTGGCATTCCTCTCCAGATTTTGGCTCGATGCACGCAATGTGGATTTAAACGATCTGATTAAACAGAAGCAGGCCGTAATCGCCGCCACTGCCGATTTCGAAAAAGATTACCGAAACACCCAAAAAAGACTCAGGGTCTTCTCCGCCCTGGCCAAGGAAGAAGGACAGGCTTCAACCTACCTGGAAACTATTGCGACATATCTTCCTTCGGACGTTTCCCTTATCTCCTATACCTTCGGGGCAGGAGTTGTTCAGACAAAAGGGGCGGCCATCAGTGAAAGTTCCGTTGCCCAGTTTATGGTTAATTTGGAGGCGAGCGGTGCCTTCGAGAAAGTTGAACTGACCAATCTCGATTCCAGCCAACAGGAAAGTTCTCTTTTGACTTTTTCTCTAAAAATTGTTCCCAAGAAAGGAAAATAGCCAAAAATGGCACTGGGTTGGCGAAAAGAATATCTAAGGTATAGAGAATTTTTCTTAAATATCGTTGCTCTTTACAAGAGAAATCAAGATTTAAGAATGTTTCTGGAGGTGCTTTTATCCCTCGGCACCGTCTCTTTCTTTACCTTCTTTGCTTTAAAACCGACCCTGGTCACGGTAGCGGGATTGTATAAGGAAATAAAGTCCAAACAGGAAACGGTTGCCAAGATGGATACAAAAATAAAAAACATCGCCGCTGCCCAAACCACCTTCAATACAGAGTCTTCCAGAATCCTGCTTACTCAAATTTCTGTACCGGATTTGGCCTCTCCCGAAACATTTGTACGCCAAATAGAAGGCTTAGCCGCCAGTTCATCGATAAACCTTTTGGGAATATCCATCGGCCAGTTAACCCTGGCGGGGGAAGCCAAGAAAGTTCCGACGTCGGAAACCGATACCGAACCTCTGCCTGAAGGAGTACCCCCTCTGGTTTTTTCGATAAGCGTTAACGGAACATATGCGGGACTTGCTTCTTTTCTTTCCGAACTTGAAAACCTCAGGCGTCCGGTTAAGATTGACAATGTCGGCTTTACCGCATCACAGACCGAAGAGGGTAAAAAACTGGTACTTTTAATAAGCGGGAGGGTACCCTATCTGGGCAAAAAATGAAAAAATACAAAACCCCCAACTTAGTCACCCTGGTTGTTCTGACCACCATTACGATTGTCTTCTGGGTATTTTTCAGCGTCTACCGGGCCTTTACCCAGCAGCCCACGCCCGCGCCTTCACCGGAGATACTTGAGCCGTTCAGCCCCGAGCTGGACAAGGAGACCTTGGGTAAAATCCAAGGCCGCAGGTTTTTTGAGGAAGGGGAAATTCCCCAAATTAGCGTCGCAGTTACGACACCTACCGCAACACCAACCCTAGAGGCAACCGCCTCTCCTACCCCGACGGCCTCCGCTGAGGCCACCCTGACTCCTTCGCCAACCTCTACCCCGTCGGGAGGATTAACACCATGAAGATAAGCAAGATCCCAACAATAATCGGAGTAATACTTTTGACCGTCGGCCTGGCCGCCGGGGTGCTTCTGGTCCAAAACAGACAGATCTTCCGGCTCGGGGCTTCCCAAGAAAGCGAGCCCAAGGATGTCAGAATAACCAACATTACGGATTCCTCTTTTGCGGTTTCCTGGATTACCCAGAAAGAAGCTCTGGGCTTTATCACCTGGGGGGAAAACGAGAATTCCTTAGCCAGAACAGAAGAGGACGAAACGGGTCTGCCCGGACTAACTCACACCCTTTCGGTTAAGGGCCTTTCCCCGGAAACGACTTATTTTTTCAAGATAAATTCGGGGGGAAGTCTGTTTGATAACAACGGCCTCGCCTGGCAGGTTACGACCGGGCCCGCCCTCTCCGCCACCGGCAAATCCAACTTGGTCTCGGGCACGATCCTAAGCGCCACGGGCGCCCCATCGAAAAACACTCTAGTCTATATAGTAATAGGCGGGGGCAGTCCGCTTTCAACGATAACTTCCCAAAACGGTAGCTGGGTACTGTCTATTTCCACGGCCAGAACCTCGAATCTTTCCTCTCTTGTTTCCATAGACGACAAAACCACTATTTTGGAGGTCTCTGCCAGTTCCGGAGACGGAGTCTCATCTGCTCAGGTTTATCCCCAATCGGCAAAACCCGTTCCTCCGATGATCATCGGACAAACCCATGATTTCAAAAATCTACCTCCCAGTGAGGTCAGCGGGATTCCGGAGGCCTCGGTGAGTCTTCCCGAGCAGGCAACTCCTTCATCCGGTTTTACGGTCGACGGACAAGTTTCTACCCCCTCCGCAACAACCGTCACTTTAACCAGCGTTAAAGAAGGAGAGGTCATCACTACAACCCAACCCGAATTCTTCGGGGAAGCTCCCGCTGGAACCGCCCTAACCGTCACAGTGGAATCGGACCCAGTTACCCAGGAATTAAGCGTCCCCTCAAGCGGCGAGTGGGCTTGGACACCGCCTTCCGACCTTTCGGAGGGAACGCACAAAATTATCATTTCCTGGAAGGACGCATCGGGGATATTAAGAACCTTAACCAGGACCTTCGTGGTCCAGGCAGCCGAAGGCCCCGCCTTTGTCGCTACACCTTCGGCCACCCTCACCCCCACAGTAAGTCCGACACCTACGGCGACCCTAACCGCGACCCCAACGGCAACAAAAACCCCAACCCTAACTGCCACGCCTACTGCAACTCCCACTACGTTTGCCACTCCGGAATCGGGTAGCTTGACACCCACGGTGCTTCTTTCTATTATGGGGATAGGCGTAATCGCGTTTGCGGTTATGCTTTGGAAAAAATCAGGAATCTAAATAATGCCCGACCAGAACCCTACTGACCCAATCACGACTGGCCCCGTTACCTCATTTAAAAATTTAGACGTGGCTCCCCCAACCGAATCCCCGGCGCCCGTACAACCGACTGCTGATATTGCACCGCCTCTTCCCCCTGTTGAGGTTGCACCACCATCCTCTATGGCCGATTCGGAGTTACCGCCGGCACCTCCTATTGTCGAAGAAGCTCCAACCGAAGGAACCGCCGCACCGACTTTTGACATCTCATCAACTATCTCTCCGGAACCTCCGCCGAAGAAGAAATTTGGCGGAAAGAAAATGGTGGCCACAATTCTGGGCCTATTGGTATTGGTGGGTGGGTTGGGCGCGGGGATAGTTCTGGTACAACAACAGCAGGATATAAGACAAAGAGCCAAGGACGTTGAATGCGCAAGCAGTTCGGAATGTGGCGACGGCTATCGCTGTGTGTCCAACAAGTGTGTTCCCGTGGTTACTCCCACCCCAACCCTAACTCCGACCGCGACCAGACCGCCAACCCCACCCACCGGCACACCACCGGCAACGGGTACGCCGACTTTTCCACAAACTTGCTCTGGATTAGGGGCAGGATACGGATGCTATGTTAATCTCAGTAGCTGTGTCAGCGGAACAAGTCGAGGCCTGGGCTCTTTCGACTGCCGCGACAGTCAATATTGTTGCAAGGCCACAAGTCCTACACCCACGACTTCTTTGTGTCCCAAAGACTGCGTGGCTCCAAAATCCAAGTGTGCAGCGGGCAGTTTCTATCCAAACGAATCTCAAGCTCTGGGATACGGAGACTGTGGAGCTGCCCTGGGTGAATATTGTTGCAGTTCGGCATCCCCAACCACCACCGTTGTTCCCACCGTTACGGGAACTCAGTGTTCCCGGGTAAACTTGGTCTCGGGTAGCACCAATTCCACAAGTATTACTATTTCCCAGGCCATGCTTAATGAATGTAAAAACAAATGTCCGAGTGGAGTGTTGTGGGTATCTCGCTATAAATGTAACGGAATCGGATTGTCACAAGGATGCCAAGACAACGGAGAAGTTTTGACTTACAACGCCTCTGTCGGCCAGACCTTCAGTGCCAGCGATCCAAGCTGCGGCACGGTACAGGTCGATGTTGGGTGTAAGAGTACGGGCAACACCTGGGGCGGGGTTGCCTATGCGAGTAAAGCCGCCGCTACTGCCTGTGAGCCTACTTCACCTCCTCCGCCGGGAGCAACCGCGCAGTGCTTGAATGTTAAAGCCTACGATACCGAATGGAATCAAATTACGGCAGCCGTTCTTCCCACCCTAAAAGCCGGAGACAAAGTGCGCTTTGCGGTTGCAGGAACGGCAACCTCCGGCAACTTTGATAAGGCCAAGTTCAAGATTAACGGTACCGAAAGGGCCGAGGTTAGCGTAAAGAAGCCAGGGACAGAAGAGTTTTATGATGAATATACAATCCCCGAGGGAGTAACAACTTTTAGCATAAATGCCCAAATCCATCATTCGAGTTTAGGCTGGTCTAATTAACAAGATGAGGGACTTTTTTAGGAACAAAATCGTTACAATTTTAATATTAATCGCCACGCTTGTTCTGGCGGGGGTGGCCATCTTTACCGCAGTCAGGCTGTATCAGCTTAGGCAAAAGGCTGTTTCACCGGGCACCCCGGAATCTAAACCCGAAGCCGCCGCCCCACAATCTTGTACCGCTTTATCCTTTGTCCTTACAACCCCGACGGTAACCGAAACCATCACGCCCACGGTGACTGTTACCCCGACGGTAACCGTAACTCCGACCGTAACGGTTACCCCCACTACAACATCGACTCCCACAGCAACTGCCACGGCAACTCCTACTGCCACCAAAACACCTACCGCAACGGCAACGGCCACCCCGACACTTCCGGTGGCTGGGGTTTCAACCCCGACTCTCTTTGGAATAGGCCTTGGAGCAATACTTCTGGTTATCTCGGTCCTTCTGGCTCTCTAGTTCAAGCGTAGTCTTGCTATACTTCTTTTATGGATATTTATTACCTTTTTATCTGGTGGCTATTTTTCTTGGTGGTAGGGCTGATAAATTTTCCCCTCACCTGGTTTTTGTTTAGAAAATCATTCGACCTGGGTTACGGATTCTCGAAAACGATTGGTCTGCTTATCGTTTCCTACCTCGCCTTTATCGGCGCCAGCGCCAAGGTTTTGCCTTTGAGCCAGGCTATCCTGTTTGTAATTCTGCTACTAACTGGGGTTCTCGGAGCTTTTTTGGCGTTCAAAAACGAATCTTTTCTTTTGACTCTGAAGAAAAGCTGGAAAATAATTCTTCTTCAAGAAATTATCTTTACACTAGGCTTGGTTCTTTGGACAATTGTCAGAAGCTATGCTCCGGACATCAGGGGTCTTGAGAAATTTATGGATTTCGGATTTATCAATTCGATACTTCAGGGTAAATACCTCCCACCCACGGACATGTGGTTCGCGGGTAAAGAGCTGAATTATTATTGGTACGGTCACTTTTTTGCCGCGGTTCCCATAAAAATAACCGCGATACCCCCGGCGGTCGGCTATAACCTGATGTTGGGAACAATTCTGGGCGTTCTCGCCAGCGGTGCCTTTTCTCTTGTTTCGACCCTCGTCAAAAGTCTAAAGTCGGCCTCGAGTAAAAAAGCAATTTCCGCAGGAATAATTTCGGCGTTGATGCTTGTCTTTGCCGGAAATCTGCATACCCCTATCTATTTGGTAAAGAACGGATTTGATAAATATTGGTATCCCGATGCAACCCGTTTCATCGGCTATTTCCCGGAAACGCAGGATAAAACAATCCATGAATTTCCCATCTACTCTTTCGTTGTTTCGGACTTACACGCACATCTTCTGGATGTCCCTTTTACATTGCTTTTTTTGGGAATCCTTTTGTCTTTGGTAATAAGTAGGAAAAATAATGTTTATCGGCTGCTGGCCGGAGGAATCACCCTGGGAGTGATGTTCGCAACCAACACCTGGGACTTTGCCAGCTACGGGATGGCGGCGGGCTTGGTAATTTTATTTACAAACCTTTCTAAGAAAAAGGGGGCACTAAAATCGGCCGTTTCTGTCTTTTTACAAGTATCGGCAATGGCACTTGTCGGACTTTTGGCATTCCTCCCCTTCCTGCTTAATTTTTCCTCGATAGCCCAAGGAATCGAACTAGTTCATTCGCATAGCCCGCTCTGGCAGTTGGGAGTGCTTTGGGGATTTCCGTTTATCATGACCGTGGTCTTTCTTGTCCTTGTTAAGAGAATTCGAAAAGAAATTGAGGCCGCCGATGTTTTTGTTCTGGGAATTCTTGCCGCTTCATGGATCCTGATTCTAATTCCGGAAATTGTTTTTGTAAAAGACATTTATATCGCTTCGCACTACCGGGCCAACACCATGTTTAAGCTCACCTATGAAGCCTATGTCATGTTTTATCTAGCCTCAGGCTATATCGCCATAAGAACTGTGGGGGCTGTCAAAAAAGTTCTCAAACCCTTTGTGGCCGTGGCTTTCGCGCTCCTGTTTACGTCGCTACTTATCTACCCTTTTATGGCAGTGAATTCTTATTATGGAGACTTAAAAAGTTTTCAGGGCCTATCCGGAGAGACCTGGGTAGAAAAATTCTATCCCGATTCCTACGAGGCCATCTTGTGGTTAAGGGAAAACGCTGTCGGACAGCCGGTTATCCTGGAGGCCCCAGGTAATAGCTATTCAGATAATAACCTTATCTCTTCATATACCGGTCTGCCAACCCTACAGGGCTGGTTTGTCCACGAGTGGCTCTGGAGAGGTTCGCCAGCTCTGCCTCAAGAGAGGGTAGATGATGCCACGATTATTTATCAGACCACAAATGCCAGCCAAGCCTTAACTTTTTTGAAAAAATATAATGTCAGCTATGTACTTATCGGCAGTTTCGAAAGGGAAAGATTCCCGAATCTTGATGAGGCAAAATTTCTTAAGTTTGGCAAGAAAGTTTTTACCGCGGGGAAAACTTCTATTTACCAGATAAACAATTAGAGTTCAAAAGACAGTTTATCCATTCGTGGACCTTACTCCAGTTGCCCTCCTTAGGCAAAAATACATATTGATTGTCGTACCTAGGAGAAACCTGGGGATTTGCCAAAAATTCTTCCGAGAGCACAAGCTGACGGACTTCGTTTCTAGAGGCTAATATGCGCCTGGCCAAGATGGCCGCCGCCGAAGGATCGATGTCCGACTCCACAGAGTCTTTTACTTCCTTCCAAACTCCCAATAATTTCTTCGGTGAGAATATAACCGCAGGACTTAAAATTTTATTTTTCAGGGCAACAATTATTTTTTGCTGTCTGGCCGCTCTGGCAATATCCGTACCCTCTTCACCTTCGGCGTTACGGCTGCGAACAAATTTAAGGGCCGTCTCCCCGTCCACCTTTTGTGTCCCGGCCGAAAAACTCACGGTTTGATAGCGGCATTTAAATTCCCTGTCTCCACCGCATTCATCGTTTTCCCTACCGACAATCGGGTATTTGTTGTCAACAAAAGCCCTATCCACGTCCACATCTATCCCTCCAATAACATCAATAATTTGCTTGAATGCCGAAAAGTCGATAACTATTCCGTAATGAACCGGTTGTCCGACTATGGCTTCGACCTCCGACTTTGCCAAAACCAAACCTCCAGCTTCGGCTCTCTGCTTACCCCAATAATAGGCGCTATTGAGCTTGGCCCTAATTGCCGGGACCCAGATATCCCTAGGCAGAGATACCAAAACGGTTGATGGCTTCCCCTGCGAAACCGAGGCAAAGATAATCGTATCCGTAAGGTCCGGGGCATCGTGTCCGGCTCCGGCTTTCCCCAGGATAAGGAAATTGGTACGACCTTCTTGTGAATGAATTTGAGCCGCTGGTGTGAATATGAAATCCGATACCAGATGGACATAGTTGGGTATTCCGATTCTGGTCAGGGCAAAGCCTATTACCACTATCGCCAGATAGACGGAGGCCACGACAGCCACAACCAGTCCGAGCCTGGCCAACCAAATATGCCTTAAAAATCTGCGTTTGGCCCTGAGAAAAAACTTGTCCCGGGGGGAAAGGTTTTGACGTATGGGGACAGCCTCCTGCGTGCTAGAATTAGGTTTGTCCATATGACAATTGTATTTCAGAAACCCGAGGCGGACAAGCTTCTTTCGGGCCTCAATCCTGCGCAGAAACAGGCAGTGGTCCACGATAAAGGACCCCTTTTAGTACTGGCCGGCGCAGGCAGCGGCAAGACCAGGGTATTAACATATAGGGTTGCCTACTGTATAGCCACCAGCAAGGCAGAGCCCGAAAACTGCTGTCTTCTGACCTTTACCAACAAGGCAGCCGGGGAAATGAAAGAAAGAGTTGCCAAACTCATCGGAACTCCTCCCGGATTTGCCGGAACCTTCCATTCGCTCTGTGCAAAAATCTTAAGGATTGACGGAAAGAATATCGGGATTGCACCATCCTTTTTGATCTATGACGAAGAAGACCAGAAACAGGCGGTAAAGGAAATTATGGAAAGCTTCAACCTCTCTACGGATTCCTATGCCCCCGCCGCGGTACTAAACGATATCTCGGAGGCCAAAAACCAAATGCTCTCACCCGTCCAGTATGCCGAATTCGCCAAGGGAGACTGGCAAGAAACAATCTTTAAGGTCTATAGTGGGTACGGAAAATATCTCAAGGCCGCCGGAGCTCTGGATTTTGACGATCTACTGCTTAAGGCGGTTGAGCTTTTCAGAAAAAATCCGGGGGTGCTTGCCAAATGGCAGACAAAATTTACGCATATCTTTGTGGATGAATGGCAGGATACCAACAAAATTCAATACAGCCTCACCAAGATGCTTATTGGCAAGAGAAAAAACATTACGGCCGTTGGGGATGCTTCCCAGTCCATCTATTCCTGGAGGGGGGCCGACTATCGCAATATCAACTACCTGGTGAAAGACTTTCCCGATATCAAAATTGTTAACCTTGAACAGAACTACCGTTCTACCCAAAACATTCTTTCCGCAGCCAACGGTGTAATTGCCAAAAACAAATCCCATCCGATACTGAGGCTTTGGACCGAAAACCCCTTGGGAGAAAGGATAAAACTCTATACTGCCAAGAACGGTCTGGATGAGGCGAGCTTTGTGGTTTCCCAAATAGACAAACTCGTTGGTAGCGGAATTGATTACTCCGCTATCTCCGTGTTGTATCGAACAAATGCCCAGTCCAGGGTTCTGGAGGAAGCCCTCCTGCATGGGGGAATCCCCTATGTGCTTATTGGAGGCATCCGTTTCTATGCCAGAAAGGAAGTCAAGGATGTTCTTTCGTATCTTAGGCTTTTGGTAAGCCCCAACGATTCGGTTTCCAAAAGAAGGGTGGCAAAACTCGGCAAAAGAAGACTACAAAAGTTCGATGAGTTTAGACAAGAGGTAGGAAGTATTGAAAAGTTTACGACTCTGGACCTTCTGGATTCGGTGCTGGCCAAAACCGACTACTTGGATTTGTACCAGAAAGAGACCGAAGAGAATCTGGCCAGACTGGAAAACATCAAGGAATTACGCTCCGTGGCCGCCCAGTTTCCCGAGATAAACGAATTTCTGGAAAACGTATCCTTGGTTGAGGCGGAACAAAACGAAAAAGGAAATATCAAAAACCAAACCGGCGAGAAAAAAGATGCGGTTACGCTAATGACCCTACATGCCGCAAAAGGATTGGAATTCCCGATTGTTTTCATCGTCGGCATGGAGGAGGGGCTTTTCCCCCATTCGCGTTCCCTCTGGGATGCGGGACAATTGGAAGAAGAAAGACGCCTGGCCTATGTGGGCATGACCAGGGCCAAAGATCTGCTTTATTTAAGTTACGCCTCGCGCCGGCTCTATTTCGGCGAAAAAGTTTCAAACCCACCCTCCCGTTTTATAATGGACATTCCAGAAAATCTTCTGGAGGATATCGGTCCGGGTCGTCTAATCGACAATTTTATGTCAGAATTAGACGAGATAGATTTATGATCAGGCAAGTTTCCCAGTCCGAAAAAGAAGCTTTCAATAAAGCCTCGAGCCATCCTTTACAATCTTGGGAGTGGGGAGAGTTTAGAAAACAATCCGGGAACGAAGTTGTAAGATTCGCCAGATTTAATAAAGGTGGGGTACTTCTTGAGGCGATACAGCTGACACTCCACAAAATCCCCCTGACCAATTTCAAAATCGGCATGTTTATCAAAGGCCAGGAACCAAATTCTGAAACGCTGGAATTTCTCAAAGACTTTGCCAGAAAAAATAAATTGATTTTTATCAAAATGGAACCGAATGTTAGGTCCAACAAAAAACTTACGGACATCCTTTCATCTTCCGGCGCAGTCCCCGGAAAAACCCTTTTTACACCGACCACTTTTTGGATAAATCTCAAGAGGTCCGAGGAGGAACTGCTAGCCAACTTTCACCCCAAGACCCGTTACAATATCCGCATTGCCATAAAAAACGGGGTTACGGTTCAGGAAAATAATTCAAAATCGGCATTCGAAAGATATCTGGAGCTTACCGGCGAAACGGTTAGCCGTCAGGGTTTCTATGCCCATACCGAAAACTACCACCGCTTGATGTGGAAAAGCCTAAAAGATGCCGGTATCGCCCACCTCTTGGTCGCAACTTATCATAAGAAAATCATTACCACCTGGATATTATTTTCCTGGCATGATTTCCTTTACTATCCCTACGGTGCCTCGACCGAAGAGAACAAAAATGTCATGGCCAATAATCTGATTATGTGGGAGGCAATTAGATTCGGAAAGTCTCTGGGGCTTGCCACCTTTGATCTTTGGGGCCGGGAGGAAGGCAAGGGTTTCACCCGTTTTAAAGAAGGCTACGGCCCCGAAGTAATTGAGTTTTTGGGGACCTGGGATTTGGTCACCAGTCCTTTATATCGGCTTTATAGGATTGCCGAAAATCTCCGCTGGTGGATTCTACGCGCCAGAACAAAGCTGGGAATCATTAAACCAAAGTTTTAATGAAGGACATAAGACAGTCTACCCAGTATGCCGACTATCTCTCCAAAACCGGCTGGATAGCCGAGAGGGCTTCGGGGATTAATTCTTTTATTAGGAAATTCCCCATTGTTGGTTCTGTAATAAAAATCCAGCGCCCCGAAAAGATTGAGATGGATAAAATCAACAAACTTGCGAAAAAATATCGGGCTTTGCAAATCATTGTCGAACCAAAGAACACGACCGACATTGGCCTATTGATAAAGAATGGCTATAAGCTAAGCAAATCTCCTTACCTGCCGACAAAAACCTTGCAAATAGACCTTACCAAACCTAAAGAAAAGATATTTCAGAATTTATTAAAAGACGCCAGACATGCTCTTCGCAAGACTTCACGTTCTGGAGTGGAAACTTCTTCCGATATCGAAGACTTTAGAAACCTATGGAAAAAATCTGTCGGGCGCAGAAGATGCATCCCGCCCCTCAAACCTCTATTAGCCCTTAAGAAATCCTTCGACGATAAGTGCACTTTCTATTTATGCACAGATCCTTCAAAACAGATAAGGGCGGGGGCGATTTTTTTGGTAGCTGACGGGATGGGTTACTACTGGCAAGCATTCACCAACAAAGAAGGGAGAAGGGCCCTTGCACAATACAATATTGTTTGGGAAGGAATCCTCTGGGCCAAGAGACTGGGCGCCAAGATTTTTGATTTCGAGGGAATCTATGACGAAAGGTTTCCCAATAAATCCTGGTTGGGATTTACCCATTTTAAAAAATCCTTTGGGGGGATTGTTGTAGAATATCCGGGGGCTTTTATCAAAACCCGACTACCACTATGAAGATAGAAAAGAAAACAACGCCGGAATTTTTCAAAGAGATCAAATCAGGCAAGAAGACCTTCGAGGTCAGGCTTGCCGATTGGAAGTGCAAAGAAGGAGATGTTCTTGTACTGCGTGAATGGGACCCGAAAAATAAAGTCTATACCGGAAGGGTGTTGGAGAAAAGAGTGGGTTATGTTTTAAAAACGAAAGACTTAAAATTCTTTTCCGAAAAAGATATCAAAAAATACGGTTTTCAGGTTATTGCTCTAAAGTAGTCTTTCGCTGCGGCAAAAGAGGGAATACTCACAGCTGCCCTGGCAAAAGATGTGACCTGAGCACTTGAAGTCCGATTTTTCTATCTCCTCTTTGGTTTTAAAAATCTCCTGACGCGCTTTTTCCAACTGTTCGGCGGTCCTGGTTGTTGTCAGTTTTTCCTGTTCGTCCAAAAAATATAATGACAATTTGACCTTCTCTGTCTTCCTGCCGAAAGGTTTGTCGGGAATGCCGGTTGCAGCCAAGGCGTAGAAAGATAGCTGCAGGTTATTATCAACCTCTTTCTGGGTCGGAATTGTTGCCCCGGTTTTATAGTCGACTATCTCAACCGACCCGTCGGGAAAAACATCCATCCTGTCGATTTTCCCCCCAATCCTTATTACAGACTTCCTGTCTTTGGAGACCAGAGGAACCGTAAAGACCTGCTCCATTGTCCTGGGGAGATTATTTTTATCAAAACCAGTCTTTAAAAATCCCGAGAGATAAATTTTACCTTTCTCGAAAAACTTCTTCTCGTGGGCTTTCCCCGAAAAACCCTCCCTGACCCAGTTTTCCTGCAAACATTGATGGATCAACTTTTCCGTCGGTCTTTTGCCCGACCCTACCAGTTCATAAAATTCTTTGATCGAGGAGTGGATTGATGTTCCGAAACTTTGGGAGGCACTCGGTGGGGTCGGAACTTTGAAAATATATTTCAATTTATAGTGTAAGGGACAGGTTTTAAACGTTTCGATTTGGGAGTACGACAAATAGTCGATATGCAGCTTGGGTGCTTTAGGCCTGCTGTCCAATATCTGGGGTGCGGCATAGTCTAAGAAACTCAGCTGTTTGCCCTTGGGCAATAGCTGCTCGGCCGAAACTGCCTTATCCCCTATGGCCTCGAAAATAAACGGAGATAAGCGTTTTTCTCTTTTCCCCTCTCCGTAGTAATCCGCTGCGCTAAAGAATAATAAGTCCCGTGCTCTGGTCATCCCCACATAAAAGAGCCGCCTTTCTTCTTCCAAATGATAATCCCCAACCGGCAAAACTTCCTTAATCAAAGCCTCGGGTATGGGGATTTGTTCGCGACGCTCAACCGTCGGAAATCTCTGGGCTACCAAATTGACTAAGAAAACGACGGGGAATTCCAAACCCTTGGCCGAGTGCACTGTTAAAATATTTACGGCATTAATATCAACCCAGTCCGTGTCTGCCGCCAGAGGCGATTCCCCCAATTCGCTGGCAAGTTCCAGCCAATCAACAATCGCGGCGACCGTCGCGTTCTCATGATCCACCTCATAGGTCTTTAATTTGTCGAAGAATTTGGCAACGTTGGCCGCCTTTTTCTCGGCATCCACACTCTCCGGATTTAAAAGTTTGGTCAAAAGTTCGGTATCTTCTAGAAAATAATAAAGCAGCTGTCCGGCGGTTTCCTTCTTGGCTTTTTCCAAATGTTTATTGATAATCTCCAAAATCTTGCTAATTTTTTCTTTGGAGTCGGTACTTATAGAAACCTCCCCCATCTTCTCGCAGGCCTCAAACAGGGAAAGGTTGTATTTTCTGGCATAATTTCCCAAAAGTGCCAGGTCCCTGGCGGAGATATTGAAATACTCAATCGCCAAAAGCCGATAGAAAGAAACCGAATCCTCGAGGTTGTATAAAACTTTAAGATAGGCAATCAGATCCACTATTTCCGGTTGTCTGAAGAGTCTGCCGGGGCCCAAAAACTGGGAGGGAATTCCCTGCCGGGATAGTGCCCGACTAAAGGGTTCGGAGTGGCTATTCGCCCTAACCAGAAGGGCAAAGTCGCGATAATCATAACCTTCCTCTACCAACTCCCTTATTTTTTTGGCAACAGTCTCTGCCTCATTTTCTACCCTGTCGGTGTGGATAAAACCTATCTCCTCACCGTCCTTGGCCACCTGCGAGACAAGCTTTTTGTCAATTTTTTCAACTACCTCCAGCCTGTCGGGGTTATTGTGCTGGATCATGTCGTAGGAACGGTTAAGAATTTCCTGGGTGGAGCGATAGTTTTTGGTCAAAACCACAATTTTGGCCCTGGGAAAATTTTTCCTGAATTGGACAATGTTGGATACCGCGGCTCCCCTAAATCGATAAATGGATTGATCGTCATCCCCACAAACGGTAATATTTTTGCCCTTGCCGGCAAGGATTTTTGCCAGTTCGTTCTGGGCAAAGTTGGTGTCTTGGAATTCATCCACCAGGACGTATTTAAATTGCTCTTGATATTCCTTCAAAACATTCGGTCTTTGTCTAAACAGCTGAAGGGTTTTGACAATTAAATCTCCAAAATCCATCAATCCTTCTTTAACCTTGAGTTCGTCGTAGGTTTTGTAGGCTTTGGCCAGTTCTTTCCATTTGGCCCGTTCGACTTTTTCGACCTTGGCCAACTTGGTATTTGTCCAGGCAAGATAATCGTTGGGGCTGATATCCTCATCCTGAAGACGGGAAAAATGCTGCAACATTCCCCCGATAAACTTGGTGGGATTTCCCAACGGCCGGAAATAATTTAAATCAAACTTAAAAAGGTTGTTGCGAATAAACTGGGTCGTCTCCGCCTCTGAAGTCAATTTGTATTTCGGGTCCAACCCGATATGGAGGGCTTCTCGTCTTAATATCCTGTCGCAAAAAGAATGAAAGGTAGATATCCACATCTGGGTATAGCCATAGGGCATGGCCACATCCACCCGGCTTTCCATCTCTCTGGCCGCCTTTTCCGTAAACGTCAGGGCTAAAACCCCGTCGGGTTTGGCCAGTTTGGAGAGGATCAAATACTTTATTCTTTCCGTAATTACCGTAGTTTTACCGGTACCCGCGCCGGCGATAATTAACAGGGGTCCTTTGCCGTATTTGATTGCGGTTGCCTGTTCTTTATTTAGCCTTACTTCCGAAGCTCTTTTTGCCACGAGGCAATTGTATCAGAAAGAAAAGGCAATAATGTATAATACTTATTCGCTCTTTGAACAAAAATCTCAGACCTAAGGAGGAAGGAATGGTTAATGCGTTCACTGTCCGGGGAATGCTCGTCGAGAAGGAGCAACAAGTTCTGCTTGAGGTTGCCCCCGAAACGTTCGTCATCACAGCCCTCGACATCATGCGAAAGGCCAAGGTTGGAGCCCTTGTGGTGATGGATCAAGAGGGAAGCTTCGTGGGTATTGTCACGGAGCGCGACTACGCCTGGAAAGTTGAGCTTGAGGGAAAAGCCGCTACCAGAACCAACGTCGCTCAGATCATGACGCCCGCGAAAGATGTCGTTTCGGTAACACGCTTTAGTACCCTTGAGGAAGCTCTGGTTCTGATGGATGAACACCACGTCCGCCACCTTCCCGTTATCGAGGAAGGGAAGCTCTTGGGGCTAATCTCCATCAGAGACGTCATGCACGGAATTGTGAAGCACCAAATCTTCCTGGCCCAGCAGTTCATGGAGTCCACCGGCGGCAGATCTTGAAGCAAGTGTCATGGGTTTGTGGTAACCCCGCATTTGTCTGTGTGATAATACACACGGTCAAAGGCTTAAAACCACTGTTCTACTCTTTGAGCTTTTTTACTTCTTTGGCATCTGCCTCTCCCAAAGACTGGGTTGAGGTTATTTTCTGTCCCAGTTGGGTAAACGAGGTTATCACCGAACTCATGATATTGTAGGCGTTGTTTAAGTGTTTTTGTAATACCCCAAGATTATCTCCGACTTTTGAATAATCTTTCTGTATGGCCCGGAGAATCCTGAATACCTGGCGCGATTTTGCCTCCAGGCCCTTTCCCTCAAAGGACAAAAGCAAAACCTGCAGGTGGGCATAGAGGGTATTGGGAGAAACGGGATAGACCCTTAGTCTTCGGGCAAAGTTGCTCAGCTCCTGAATATTTACGACTTCGTAGTAGACCGCCTCCGAAGGAATATACATCAGGGCAAAATCCATGGTGCCCTCCTCGGGTAAGATATATTTCCTGGAAATGTCTTCTATGTGTTTTTTAACATCCGCGGCAAATTGTTTTTTTCCGACAGCCCTTTCGGCTTCGGTTTCGCCTTTGAGCATTAAATTAAAATTTTCCATGGGGAATTTCGAATCGATACAGAGAAGTCCGGCTTCTGTCTTTAAAACGGCGTCGACCTTGGCCCCGGACTTGAAAGCGTATTGTAAATGAAAAGCGTTTTTAGGAAAGGTCTGGCCGATCATTTCCTTTAAAACTTCCTCGCCGAGGCCACCTCTGAGTTTTGGAGACTGCAGAAATTCCTGCAGGGTTCTTATTCCTTTGCCGACTTCGCTCATCTCACCCAAGTTCCTTTGCACCTGAGAAATAACCCTGGCGGCGTTATCCAGTCTTTCGTTTAACGACTGGGTGTTTTGCTGCAGGGAATCCAAAAGTACTTTTCTGTCCTCCTTGGAGCCGCTTTGGAGCATTTTTATTATTTCCAGAAGCTCATCGGACGGCTTTTGGGCCTCTTTGAGTTCGCTTAATTTCCTGTTAATAAGGATGGCGATGACTAGAAGGCCGGCAAGAACGATGACGAGCAGAACAATTGGATCCATGCTAAGAATTCTGCCACAAAGTGGGCTAAAATGAAACTATGAAGGGTAAACTCAGACAAAAACAGATTAGGGAAAGAAAAAACTTCTTTCCGACTTTGGCGGTTACAATACTTTTGTGGATTGCGCTTTTCGGTTTGGTTTATTTTGTTGAACCGGACACCTTCGGAGCCTTTTTCGTATTCTTTGCCCTTGTGTTTTTCGCCCTGCTTTTTACCTTCTCTACAGCTTTTGCCAATTCCAGAAGAGGGCTTTTGACAGCATCGGCCTTGACTCTTTTTCTGATACTCAGATCTTTGGGCGTGGGCCATATCATCAACTTTTTGTTGATCGCGGGCGTTACAATCTCGATTGAGATTTATTTTGCCAAAAATTCCGCCAGCACTTGACTGGGTCGGCCTTCTTGATATACTGCACTCGCTTGCTGCTTTGTTCTAATGAATTGATATGAGAATTTCGGACAGAAAAATGCATCCTATCCTCAAAAATCAGGTAATAAAGACCTTGGCTCAGACCTTGGCCGACTTTAAAGACCCCAAAGATGTTGAGGTTTTCCTGAAAGACTTTTTTAACGAGAGCGAGTTGGAAACTTTTGCCAAAAGACTGGCCGTTGCCTATTGGTTGAGGAAAAAGAGAAGCTATTCAAATATCAGGGAGAACCTCAAGGTCTCAAGTGCCACAATTGCGGTTATTCAAAACCTTTCCAAAACTCCAGGGTTTGCCCTGGCCATGAAGCAGGTCGAGGCCGAAGAATGGGCCAATGTCTGGGCTGAAAGAATAAAAAAGTTCATCCGACAGTAGCTTTACCCCACCAGGCGCGATAAAATAGCCTCATGAGCAAGAAATTTTATATTACCGCCGCCATTCCCTATGTAAACGCTAAGCCGCATATCGGCCACGCCCTGGAATTTGTCCAAACAGATTGCATCGCCAGATATCACAAGGCTTTAGGCGAGGACGTCTTGTCCCTTTCGGGCGGGGACGAAAACGCCGTCAAAAACATCCAGGCGGCGGAAAAGGAAAATGTTCCCGTCCAGGAATTTGTCGACAGGAATACCGAAGCTTTTCGCACCCTCGCTGTGGCCTTAAACGCCGAATTTGGAGCCTGGCAAAAAGGCAGCGACAGGATCCACCACTACCCTGCGGTGCAAAAGCTTTGGAAACTCTGCGAAAAAGACATCTACAAGAAGACCTACGAGGGGCTTTATTGCGTAGGTTGTGAGGCTTTTTATACGGCTGATGAGCTTGACGAGGCGGGAGAGTGCTTCGAGCACCCCGGCAAGAAACTCGAAAAAGTCGCAGAGGAAAATTATTTCTTTGCCCTTTCCAAATATCAAGGCCGTCTTGTTGAAATTATCAAGTCCGGCGAGCTGGAAATCGTACCGGAAACCAAGAAAAACGAGGTTTTGGCATTTCTTAAAGAACCGCTTCGGGATATAAGTATCTCCAGAACCAATGAGCGAGCCAAAAACTGGGGGGTTCCAGTTTCGGGAGACCCTACGCAGAAAATCTACGTCTGGTTTGACGCTTTGAATATTTATCAGTCCGGGATAGGCTTTGGCTGGGATGAGCAAAAATACAAAAAATGGTGGCCGGCAGATGTCCACGTAATCGGCAAGGGAATCACTCGCTTCCATGCCGTCTATTGGCCGGCCTTTCTGCTTTCGGCGGGGCTAAAACTTCCCAAAACGGTTTTCGTTCACGGATATCTGACCGTTAACGGACAGAAGATGTCCAAGACGCTGGGTAACGTGATTGACCCCAACGAATTTATTGGAAAATACGGGGCGGATGCCCTACGGTATTATCTACTGGCCAAAGTATCACCCTTTGCGGACGGAGATTTTTCGGAGGAAAAACTCAAAGATGCATATAACGCCGATTTGGCCAATGGTCTGGGTAATCTCGTTTCAAGAGTTGCCAGGCTCTGCGAATCCGTTCCCGATATCCACGTATCGAGAGATGAAAGCAAATTAGATGGGGCGGTTGAGCAGGCACTGGCAAATTTCAAACCGAACGAGGCTCTGGAATATATCTGGATTAAGAAAATATTCGCGGCCAATAGGTTCATCGACGAGACCAAACCCTGGGAGCTTAAAGGGGCTGATCTTGGAAAAGTCCTAACTCG
The DNA here is from genome assembly GCA_001791995.1 of Candidatus Woesebacteria bacterium RBG_13_46_13. GTDB lineage: Bacteria > Patescibacteriota > Microgenomatia > UBA8517 > UBA8517 > RBG-13-46-13. The sequence goes on along the minus strand of MGFR01000001.1, from coordinate 157,753 downwards.
CTTGGTTGGAGAAATTTTGCAAATAGCATATAACCTTAAACCCTTCCTTCCCGAAACTGCTGAGTCAATCGAAAAACAGTTCGGGGGAACCAAAATCAAATCCCAGGCACCGCTTTTCCCCCGCAGCAAATAAATTACTATGCGTGAATTTATAATCAAACACGATAGGGTAATTCACCGACTGCTGGAAATACTCCCGGGGCTTGTCTCCTGGAACATCATCCTCTTTCCCTATTGGGGAATCTTCCTGATTCCCACCATGGTTGCCTACTTCGTGCTCATTTTTAACATTTACTGGTTCTATCAATCCTTGCAAATTGCCATTACCGCAGTCATCTCCCACTTAAGGATTCAGGCTTCCATTGCTTACGATTGGCTCGGGGACTTAAAAACCTTTCCCGACTGGCAGAAGGTCCATCATGTGGTTATCATCCCCACCTACAAAGAACCGGCTTATATTCTGGAGAGAACATTTAATTCCCTGGCAGAACAGACTCTGCCCCGCAAAAAACTAATTGTAGTTCTGGCAATGGAGAAAAAGGAGCCTAAAGAGGATAGGGCCGCAAAGGTTAAATATCTCAGAAGCAAGTTCGGCCAAACCTTTGCGCATTTTTTTGTAACCGTACACACGCTTGTTCCCGGCGAAGTGGTAGGCAAGGCCTCCAACGAAAGACACGCCGCATTGTGGGTGAAGGAAAAATTGATAGATAAGGCCAAGATGGATATTAACTATTTGGTGGTTACCAGCTGCGATGCCGACCATAAATATCACCCCCAGCACTTTGCCTGCCTGACCTTCAGGTTTTTGGATAATCCCAAAAGATATAACTATTTTTGGCAGCCGGCAGTCATGTTTTACAACAACATCTGGGAACTCCCCGCCATTACCCGCGTTCCCAATACCCTTTCTTCTATCTGGAATCTTTCTTTATTGCCCCGCAAAGACAGGCTAATCAATGCCCAAAACTACTCGCTTTCCTTTAAGCTTCTAGACGAGGTGGGCTATTGGGACCCGGACAAGATTCCGGAGGATTGGGGCATATTCTTTAAGGCCTACTACAAGAAACGGGGCGGGGTCGAAGTTGAACCGATTTATCTACCCCTGCACGCCGACGCCCCGCAATCGACGTCCTTTTTCAAAACCCTCAAAAACCAATACGAGCAGTACAAGCGCTGGGCCTGGGGTGTATCGGATGATCCCTGGATTATCAAAAACTACCTCTTAACCCCCGGGGTGCCCTTCTGGGATAAAACAATGAGACTGATGTTCGCCATCTGGGCCCATTTTATGTGGCCTGTTAACTGGTTTATTATCACTATCGGTCTGACGATTCCTTCCCTGCTTAATCCGGCCTTTGCCAGAACCGCCCTGGGCTATACCGTACCCAGACTTTCTTCCTTTGTTCTGACCGTGGCCCTTCTTTTCCTGCTTGTAATGATAGTCATCGACAACATTTATAAGCCCAAGCGACCCAAAGAATTTCCCCTCTGGAGAGCCCTTTTAATCCCTTTTGAGTTTGTACTCATGCCCGTGGCCGGCTTTTTCTTCTCCGCACTTCCCGGACTGGACGCCCACACCCGGCTGATGCTGGGCAAGTATCTGGAATATCGGGTCACGGAAAAGGTATAGTTAATTGATGAACCAATTTACTGCCAGCCTCTGGGGAGACGAGGCTTTCTCCGCCATCCTCTCCCAAAAATCCATCCCCCAGATTATTGCAATTATCGCCCGAGATACTTCGCCTCCTTTATACAATATCTGCGAGCACCTGCTGTTTAGATTTTTCGGTTCATCCGAGATTGCCATCCGGGCCCTTTCTTTCGCCTTTTTTATCCTGGCAATATTTTTCGTTTATAAGATCGGGGAGAATCTCTGGAGTAGAAAAACAGGGGCTATCGCGGCAATTCTGACTTTTTTTAACCCCTTTTTCTTTACCTACGCTTTCGAAGGACGCATGTACTCGCTTTTGGCCTTAACAGTCACCTCGTCTTTCTACTTCTTCCTGAGCAGGAGATGGAAGCTCTATGTGCTTACCACCGCGGCCGCACTCTATACGCACCATTTTGCGGTTTTTGCCATTTTGCCCCAGGGGCTATGGTTTCTCAAAGAATACTTCTTCTGTAAGAAAAAGGTCGCCATCCAAATCCTCAAATCCTTTATCGCTATCGCAATCTTGTACCTACCTTGGGTTATGCCTCTTCTTAACCAGGCCAAGATGGTCGGAACCGGTTTTTGGCTGGGAACCCCGACACTCACGGATTTTAGAAGCCTGGTCTATAAATATCTGGCCGAAGGAATTCCCCACAAGCTTGCCCAGCCGGCGCTCTATCTGGTTCTGGCAGCCTTTGTCATTAAACGCTGGGGAAAAGATGTCGAGAAAAATCTATTTCTTGTTTTTTGGTTTTTGGTTCCAATTATTGCTGTTTGGGTGATCTCGCAAAAGTATCAGGCAATATTTTTCGACCGCTATATGCTCTACACGATTCCCGCCGCCATGCTGCTTATTGCCTCCGGCTTAAGAAAAATCTCGCTTCCGATCCTGGCTGGTGTAATTGCCCTGTTTATCATTATCGATTCTTTCTACTTCACCCATCCGACTAAACGACCCTTTAGGGAACTGGCGGCCTATGTGACCGAAAGCAAGCGGGGAGACGATTATCTCATCAACTGGAATTCGGCCGCACACCACCTTTGGGAATCCAAATACTACGGTATCCCTGCGCCGATTTATTTGTCCGGGGATAAACTGCCCTATTATGTCGGAACTGCTTTAATGACCGAAGCGGATACCGTCTCCAGCCTGCCCCAGGGCAAAAATGCCAGGAGTATCAACAGAATCGGGGTAATCACCAGCGGTCCGGTTGAGGAGGTTAAGCTTCCGGGCTATACTAAAAATGAAGTAAAACAGTTCGGCAGCCTCAAGTTTCTTTGGTACTTAAGGATAAGATGAAAAAAATTCGGGCGGGGCTAAATACTTTTATCGGCAAAACCCACATTCCTGTCTGGCTGGCCATCCTCTTGGCGGCAGTTATAGTTTTGAGGATTCCTTCCTTTTTCGAGCCTTTCTCCTACGGAGACGAGATGATTTATCTGACCCTGGGGGAGGGGGTTCGTCAGGGAATGACTCTTTATAAGGATATCCATGACAATAAGCCTCCCCTGCTTTATCTTGCCGCAGCCGTGGCTGGAAACGTCTTCTGGTTTAAGGCTATTTTGGCCTTCTGGAACATAATCACCATTGTTCTCTTTTGGCATTTGGCCAAGGCTCTTTTTCCCACCAGAGATAAGCTGCAAAAACTGGCTACGGCCATCTTCGCCATCTTAACCACAATTCCCCTTTTGGAGGGAAATATCGCCAATGCCGAGATGTTCATGGTCGGCCCGACAATTGCCGCCTTCTTGGTTCTTCTGACCCGTAAACTCAACTTCAGGAGTCTTTTCGGCGCAGGAGTGCTCTTTTCAATAGCGACACTTTTTAAGGTTCCTGCGGTGTTTGATATCCCCGCAATTATCGCCTTCTGGCTAATTAGCTCGGCCTTAAACAAATCGTCTCTCAAGGAAATAGCCAAAAATAGCCTTTTCCTGGGATTGGGCTGGGCAACTCCGATTGCCTTAAGTTTTGTCTGGTACTACCTTGCGGGAGCCTTCAAGGAATACTTCGTCGCCGCATTCCTGCAAAATGTCGGCTACCTTTCCAGCTGGAGAGGGAGTGGGGTGGCCAAACCGTTTTTGCTACGTAACCTGCCCTTGCTTGTCAGGGGTGCCGTGGTTTTGGCAACGGCCGTAATTCTTTATCTCAAGAAAAAGAAGCTCTCAAAACAATTCGTGTTTCTAACTCTCTGGCTGATGCTTGCACTTTTTGCGGCAACCCTTTCCGAAAGACCGTATCCCCACTATCTGCTGCAGGCGGTTGCCCCGATATCTTTGCTCCTGGGGGTTCTTTTTGCCGAAAAGACCATTGAGCAATCACTGGTTATAATTCCCCTGGCCATCGCCTTTTTTGTGCCTGTTTACTATAAATTCTGGTACTATCCGACCACCCCTTATTATGTCAAGTTTGTGAAGTTTGCCATTGGCAAAATCGACAAAAACCAGTATTTCGACAGCTTCGGAACGCAAGTTACCCGCAACTACCAGATTGCGGATTTTCTGGTTAAATCTTCAACCCCCAAAGACCGTGTTTTCGTCTGGGGACCGGACGGTTCAACCATTTACGCGCTTTCCCGCCGGCTGCCCCCGGGAAAATATGTTATCGACTACCACATCAACGATTTTTCATCAAGGAAGGACGAGGCCGCCGTTCTGGAAAAAAACAAGCCGAAGTTTATCGTTCTTTTGCCGGATGCCGGTCCTTTTCCCGAAATCGTCCCACTCTTAAGAAGCTCATATATCTCTGTTTTGACCCTGGACGGAGCCGAAATCTGGTCTCTAAGACAAAAGCCCGCCAGATAATTGCTCCAAGGCCGCCTTTCGGTTAAAATCAGCCGCCAATGCCTAAATTACCCAAAATTGAATTCGACAAGAAGATTCTTGAGGCTATCCCTTTCAGAAATTATGTCTACGCATCCTTAGTCGTTAACCTTCTTTCTTTGGCCATGGTCCTCCTTTTGCGGGGACACCTGCCACCCCAGGTTCCGCTTTTCTACGGAACGGCAGAGGGAGACGGACAGCTGGCAGGCTCCTTGGCCCTAATTATTCCGAATCTGGTGGCTATTTTGATTACAGCCGTTAACCTGAGCCTGGCTTTCTTTATTAAGGACGAGTTCTCCAAAAAAACACTGGTGATTGCAGCCCTGGCTGCTACTTTCTTGGCAAGTATTACCGTTGGCAAGATTATCTTTTTGGTGGGGAGTTTTTAAAAATACTATGCCTAGTCTTTCTAACCTTGTTTTCCTCCCCGCGATCCTGGCCGGACTAATTGCCTATTGCCTTACCCCAGTCATTATCAGGTTCGCCAGCCGGCTGGGCATAATCGATGACCCGGCAAAACACAAACACCCCAAAGTAATCCATACCCGGCCGACCCCGAGGGGCGGAGGCCTGGCGCTATTCGCGGCAATTCTTGTTGCCTCGCTTGTCTTTCTACCTTTGGATAAACACTTAAGGGGAATTCTGGCTGGAGCGGCTTTAATCGCCGTCATGGGTTTTCTGGACGATAAATACAATCTCAATCCCTACTTGAGGCTATTGACGGGATTTCTGGCCGCGGCCGCTCCAATCGCAGCCGGAATAGGCATCGCCTTTATTTCAAATCCTTTCAACGGAACCATTGATCTTTCCCACCCACAGATCGTTTTTAACTTTTTGGGAAGCCAGCACGCCATCTGGATTCTTTCGGATATCTTCGCCCTGTTCTGGATTACCTTCATGATGAACATGCTCAATATGGGAGCCAAAGGTATCGACGGTCAGCTAACCGGGGTGGTAGCCATAGCTGCGGCCACAATTGCGGCTCTTTCCCTGAGATTCTCGGCGGATATTACCCAATGGCCGGTAATAATTCTAGCCTCAGTTACCGCAGGGGCTTTTTTGGGTTTTTTGCCCTGGCATATTTATCCGCAAAAAATCATGCCGGGATACGGAGGGGCAACTTTGGCGGGATACCTTTTGGCTGTTCTTTCCATTCTTTCGACAACCAAAGTAGGAACCTTAATCGTGGTTCTGGGAATCCCTCTGGTAGATACCGGCTATACTATTGTGCGACGCATTCTGGCGGGGAAGTCTCCAGTCTGGGGAGACCGGGGCCATCTGCACCACAGGCTTCTGGATGCAGGCTGGAGTAAGCCCAAAGTGGCCTATTTCTACTGGGCCTTAACTGCCGCTCTCGGGGTGATTGCTCTTAATTTGAATACTCCCTCCAAGTTCTATACAATTGTCGGTGTAGCAGTGGCCGTCGGCGGTCTTATTATATGGCTAACCTACCGACCGAAATCATCCGCATAGCAAGACCTCTTCACTGGGTTAAAAATTTAGCTCTTTTTGCCGCCATAATCTTTACCGGTGAGCTGTTCTCGAAAGCCAGTTTTAATAAGGTTTTTTGGGCATTTATCGCCTTTAACCTGATAACCTCGGCTGCCTATATCGTGAACGATATCCTCGATGCCAAAGCCGACAGACTGCACCCGATCAAGAAAAACAGGCCCGTTGCCTCAGGAAAGCTGCCCATACCAGTGGCTATCATAGTCTCGGCTCTGTTGGCTTTGGCGGCTTTGTCCTTAGCCTCGAACCTGGGCTCCTTATTCTTCTTTATGGTCTTAAGCTATCTGGTTATCCAAATCCTCTATAGCCTGGGGCTTAAAAAGCTGGCAATTATCGACATCTTGGTAATCGCCGCAGGTTTTATTATGAGGGTCTACTCCGGAGCCTTCGTCATCGATGCCCACCTTTCGGTCTGGTTTTTGCTCTGTGTTATCTCGGTCGCTCTTTTTTTGGCGGCCGGAAAAAGAAGGGCGGAGCTTAACGTCATCGAGCAAACGGCGCTTGTCACCAGGGAAAGCCTCACCCACTACAAACAGGATCTATTAAACTCCTACGTCACCATGTTTGGAAATGCAGCCTGGATGAGCTGGGCTCTTTTCACCTTCTTCGAGTCCCCACCCGCAACCATGCGGGTCTGGATTTTCTTGGCCGAAATTTCGCGGACCACGGCCATCAACAAATTGATGATGATTACCATTCCCGTGGTTATCTTCGGAATCATGAGATACGAAAGTTTGATTTTTGAAGGCAGAAGCGAGGCTCCGGAAAAGCTACTGTTAACGGACAGGTCTTTGATCACCTCCGTTGTTTTATGGATGGGAATGGTTGTCTGGATAATCTACGGAGGGGTTTCCTCGTTTGTCTGAGCTTCGATCTTCTTGGCGTACTGATTAGACACCCAACCTTCTTTGCCTTTTTGGTATTCTATCTTAAACCATCCGGTAGCCTCGTCCGTCTCCAAATAGCGGAATTTTTCCCCGGGTTTGACCTCAGCCACAACCTCTCCTCCGGTGGCCGGGGTGGCCCTGACTCGCAAGAACCCCGTCGGGGTTGCCAGGATTTCAACCATGCTTACCTGAACCTCCTCGAACGTCGGGGTCGGCTCTGGCGCTTGGCCAGAAGGAGCCAGTTTAACAACAAGGGTCAGTTTATAACCCTTAATGGTTCTGACTTTAACGCTTCTTTCCAGGAAAGCTGGGGCCGCAACGGTTATCTCGTGGTCTCCCGCCGGGAACGAAGTAGTCTTATACGGAGCAAAACCCCGCAGTTGTCCGTCCAGAGAAACCTGGGCGCTGTCGGGAATTGCCACAATCGCCAAGGGTGCCTCGGCCCCGCCCACCCTCTCAAAAGAAACCGTCTCTCCGGCCGATGCCTCCTCCGACTCGGCCAGATCTCTGTTGATTGTGGTCTGAATTTTAGAGCTTAAGGTTAGCCTCGTTTCATAGGGCACCAGGGGCTTATCCGTAGATATAGGTACGAGCTTGATAACCACCTCTCCGGGAGCACGAGTACCCTCGTAGGGGGTTTTACCGACCTCTTCTCCATCGATAAAAACAGTAGCCGAGGGGTTGGTTTGAATCAAAAGTCCCGCGCTTTTGGGCCGAAGATAGCCGATTAGAAAGAAGGCTGCCAAGACTACCAACATGACAATGACCAATACCGCCAGCGCTGTCCCGATCTTCTTCATGGTGAGAAAGTTTAACAAAAAACATTGCGGATTGACAATATTCCCTCTTTTTGTCTTCCGGGGTCGGATAAGATAAAATACAGCTTGTCGGCCTGGTGGCGAAGTGGAAACGCTGCGGTCTGCAAAACCGCGATGCGAGGGTTCGATTCCCTCCCAGGCCTCCTTGTTGGTTTAGGCCCCAAAACTTGACTTTTGACCCTTTCATCAGATATACTCGCGTCTCCCGCTAGCAAAGCGGGATTTTTATTGCCTGGGAGCCTATCCCAGGCTCGTTTTTTCTGCCCACCATGATAAAAATTACACTAAATCTGCCTAAGTACCGCCTTCACTTGAGCCTAGCCAAGAGGCGAGGAGGTTCTGTTGAGGAACCTTTATTCCCCGAATTTGAAACCATCAAAAATTTCAGAGCCGGGAATAAGATCTCCCGCTATTTCCGCCATATCTTCGAGCATAAAGATATTAGGAAGCTTCTGGGGACCAACCTGGCTTTAGTCCTAATTGCCAGCTCGTTTGCGCCCACCAATGTCTTCGCCGATGCCGAGGCTGAACAAAACGTGGTTGGGGAAGCATCTACCCCGCTGGTTACGGAACGTTCCGCCCAATATCCGACCGAAAGCGTCAGAATTACCCAGGGATATAGGCTTTTCCATCCCGGAATTGACCTTGACGGGGAAACAGGAGACCCGATTAGGCCGATTAAGGCCGGCCGGGTTGAGGCTATATCCCGTTCCAAATATGCCTACGGAAACGCTGTAGTTATCGACCACGGCAATAAAATAACCTCCCTTTATGCCCACCTTTCCAAAATCTTGGTGGTTGAAGGCCAGGAGGTTACTACCAATACCGTCATCGGTGAAATGGGTGCAACCGGACGTGCTTCGGGAGACCATTTGCATTTGGAAATCCGCGATCACGGAGTCGCCGTTAATCCGATAACCATTTTACCCCGCTAAACTAGCGGTTATCCAAGGATTCCCAAATATACCAGGAGGCTAGGGTTCTGAATGGTTTCCAGGTATCAGCCAATTGACCAACCTTTCGGGCATCTAGGGCTTTTCCGAACATCTTCTTTACCCCGTTTCGGATTCCCAAATCGTCAACCGGGAAGACATCCTGCCTGGCTAGCGTAAACATCAAAAACATCTCGGCCGTCCAGCGGCCTATTCCTTTAACCGCAACAAGTTTGGCGATTACGTCCTCATCAGAGAGGGTGTCAAGTTTTTTCAAATTCAGCTCTCCCCTTTCGACTCTTTTGGCCAAATCCTTGATATAGCTGGTTTTCTGCCGGGAAAGTCCCCAACTTCTAAATTTGGCGTCTTTGGTTTTAAGGATTTTGGCAGGGGAGACTTCCCCACCCAACCCTACCCTAACCCGGCCGAAAATCGTGGCCGCGGCCTTACCGGAGAGCTGTTGAGAGAGGATGGATTCCACCAGGTCGGTAAAGTAATCCTGCTTTTTGCTGGGTTTAATCCTACAGTGGCCGTATTTCTTAACAAGCGGGCCTAGATGTTTATCTTTTAGAAGTAGCTTTTCCCCTTTATCCCACATTCTTTGAGAATTTTATCCTATTTTCGTATAATCCGGCTATGGCAGAAAGAGTCAACAGGAGAAGTTCTCTGGACAGGGATACTCCGTCGCGTCATCCCGACACGGGCATAGAAATAACCAGATATGAGGCTTCGGAAGGAAGAATAATAGCCCTTGAGGCTGTCACGGAAAGAAGTCGGGTAAAGGGGTGTTTCACTGCAAGACTGGACCTTGAGGATAAAACTCTTCAAAAGAACTAATAGTCCATTCCCCCGCCTGGGGTTGGGGTTTCTTTCTTCTCTTCCGGGATATCGGTAATCAATCCTTCGGTGGTTAAAACCATCATGGCAACCGAAGCTGCGTTTTGAAGAGCGCTCCTGGTTACCTTCAAGGGGTCCAAAATGCCGAATTTGGTCATCGACCCAAACTCGCCGGTTAAGGCATTGAATCCGTAATCGGAATCGGCTGCTTCTTCTATTTTTCTTAAGACATAGCCGTCGTCCTCTCCGGCGTTTTTGGCGAGCCATCTAATCGGCTGCTCCAGGGCCTCTTTGACTATCTCCACCCCCACTTTTTCGTCCTCATTGGCTGAAGATAGCTTGGCCAAGACCTTTCTGGCCTTAAGCAGCGCCACTCCGCCGCCGGGAAGGATCCCTTCCTCAACCGCCGCCTTGGTAGCACCAACCGCATCTTTAACCCTCTCTTTTTTCTCGTTGAGTTCAATTTCTGTGGCTGCGCCTACGTTTATCTGGGCTACCCCTCCCGAAAGCTTGGCGAGTCTTTCCTCAAACTTCTCTTTGTCAAAATCGGAGTCCGAGCCTGCTATCTGCTTTTTGATTGAGGCCACTCTGGCACTGATCTCGGCTTTCTTGCCTTTTCCGCCGATTATCCTAGTGCTTTCTTTGTCTGACCAAACCTTATCGGCACGACCCAAATCCTCAATCTCCACCGATTCCAGCTTTCTGCCCGCATCCTCACTGATAACTACACCCCCCGTTAAAATTGCTATATCTTCCAAGACTTCTTTTCGTCTGTCCCCAAACTCGGGAGCCTTAACCGCCAGGATATTAAACGTGCCCCTAATCTTGTTTACTACCAGGGTGGCCAAAGCCTCTCCTTCAATCTCGTCGGCAATGATTATTAAATTCTTGGAAACTTTGACGAATTTCTCAAGGAAAGGAAGCATGTCCTGAAGCGAAGCGATCTTCTTGTCTGTCAAAAGAAGGTAGGCATCCTCAATTTCTGCCTCCATCTTTTCGGGGTTGGTAACAAAATAGGCCGATACGTAGCCATGGTCAAACTCCATTCCTTCTTTGTATTCGATATCGATAGTTAGCCCTTTTCCGTCCTCAACGGTAACTACCCTGCCTTCTTTACCCAGGGCTTCTGCAATTTTCGAACCGATCTCCGAGTCCCCCGCCGAAATGGTCGCAACCTGGGTAATCTCTTCCCTATTTTTGATCGGTTTGGATATTTTCTTGAGTTCATCAACTACCGCAGCAATTGCTTTTTCTATCCCCTTCTTAACTATCATCGGGTTGGCTCCGGCCGTAATGTTCTTCATTCCCGAGGCGGTCATCACCTGAGCAAGAAGAGTGGCTGTGGTTGTTCCATCGCCGGCATCGTCGTTGGTCTTGCTGGCTGCTTCTTTTACAAGCTGCGCACCCATATTTTCAAACGGATCTTTTAAATCTATCTCTTTGGCTACGGAAACTCCGTCGTGGACGATACTTGGAGCTCCCCACTTTTTATCCAAGGCAATATTCCTTCCTTTGGGTCCCAAGGTGGTCACAACGGCCTTGGCCACGGTATCGATTCCCTTTAAGAGGGCCTGTCTGGCATCATCCGAAAATTTCAGTTGTTTAGCCATGATTTATTTCTCCAAAGCCAAAATATCCTCAAATTTGGCGAATAAGTATTCTTTGCCATCGATTTTGACTTCGTTGCCGCCCCACTTTTTATAAATTACCGTATCCCCAACCTTGGCGGGAGCCAGCCTCTTGCTGCCGTTCTCTGTAATCTCTGCTTCCCCGACGGCCAAAACGATTCCTTTGACAGGTTTTTCGCTGGTTGAATCGGGGATATATATCCCGGAAGAAGTTTTATTGGTGGCCTCCAAGGGTTCAATCAGAAGGTACCCGGCGGTCGGGTGGATATTAAAAGATTTCTTGGTAGCTTTCTTTACCATTGTATGCAAAAAACTGTTAGCAATACCTAACAGCGAGTGCTATTTTAGCTAGTGGCCAAGAAGCTGTCAAGAGGTCAATTTGGAAAGCACCAGTTTTCCCCAGTCAAAGGGATGGAAAACAGCCCTTTTGATCCCAACTACCTCCCTGGTAATCTTTCCCCGCATGTACCACATTTGTAGCTTTCTGGCCAAAGGTTCGACCAAAGAGCTTAAGAGTTTTGAAGAATTTTCGGGATTCATTTTTATAGTTTGAACTTTTATCGCGTTCGGCCAAAACCTTTTAGCCCATTTATTGGCGAAGATAAACCTTTCGTAGGCTTTGGCTTTATTTACCAAAGGGACTATCTGGGCAATCTCGTGGGCGGTATAGATATTTCTGTCCTTTTTGGGCCAGGCAAGAGCCGTCTCATCCAGCCACATATTCAGGCAAAGTTTGTCTTTTTGGTCTTTATCTTGATATCTCCTGACCGGAAAGCCTATCGCCTTAAGGGCCAAAAGCACCAAAATCCGGCTCGTCCAAAGGGTACCTTTTTGCGTAATTATGAGTAGGTCGATATCGGAGTCGTCATCCGCATTCTCCATCGCCAGAGCCCCCGTTATGCCCACAAATTTAACCATTGGAATGGTCGCCAGAATTTGGGACGCCTTGCGGGCAATGCTTAATTTCTTGGCCGAAATCCTTTTCCGCATCAGGCGTTTGAGAATAATCCCGTCTCTGCCTTGTAAAAAATAGAAACCGTTTTTTATTTGGACTATTATCTTAACCTGGCCCTTACCGGGAGCACGCTCCCACTTGATAAGCTCGGAGAAGGACAGAGGATAATCGAAGATATCATGGTACAGGATTGAGCCCAAGGCGCGGGGATCTAGCAGGACGGGGGTAGCATCTTTTTTATTGACTAATAAGTCCATACTGGGATAAAACCTGGGAGACTCCGGCGGCAACGGTTTCCAGAGCTTTGGCGGCGGGATTCCCGGCATTTACCGAATTGACCGCGTCCTCAAAATACTTACTTAGCTGGGAATTAATCCCCGTGGTTCCGTCGAATGTCCGCGAGGCAAGGTACCAGCTCGATGCGTCAGGTGCTTGGGTCACAAGCGGGCCCAATATCGGGTCCTGGGTCAACAGTCCAGCCATGTCCACCCGGGGATAAGGTTCACCGAAAAGTCTTTGTTTGGACGCGTTTTGGTACATCTTTTCAAGGGAGTCCTTGGAGGAGAGAAACTTCAAAAATTTCCAGGCTTCGGCTTTGTTTTCGCTTCTGGCCCAAACGCCCTCGGCCCAGTAGGTTGCATAGGTCACATCCGGCTCGTTGGGATTGGATTTCGGCAGCTGCGGAACCGCAACGGTTTTAAACTTGAGGTTGGGGTTTTGCTGCCTGATTTCGAAGGTTCTCCAGCTGGGAGCGAAATACATGGCCACCTTCCCCGCGGCAAAGGCCGTAGTCGAAGGTGGAAGCGTCGCATCCCAAATGCCATCAACCGAGGAGAAGAGAGTAAAGAAATTTATTGCATCCTCGGCAAGCTTGCCCGTCGGTTTGGTTAGGTCCACCCCGTTCTGAAGCATCATTAAGCCCAAGATCTCCTGCCAGTGGTCGATGTTTTCGGTTCTACCCAAGGCTACCCCCGACTGGGTTATCACACCCTGCTCGTCTTTGGTGGTTAAGGAAATGGCGGTCTGCCTTAAATCGTCCCAGGTCGCAGGAGGAGTTTTGCCTGCTTTGGCAAAAATATCTTCGTTGATATATAGAAGCAGCCCGTCATATTCCAGGGGAATTCCCACCAAACCCGTACCGCTGGTAAGATCGGATGAGGCCACCGGATAAAAAGCCTGCGCGTATTCGGAGGCGCTCATCACCGAAGCAGGCACAAAGTCCAACTCTTTGGCAAACATAGGTACCCAGCTGTTGTGGAACCTAAAAATATCGGGGCCGGTGCCTTTGGCTAAAGCATTGGTCAGCCTCTCGCGGTAATCCTGTTGGGATTGGCTAACGTATTGGATTTTAACTTTGGGATTGGCTTTCTCGTATTCGGCAATCAAGGGGGTAACCGTTGATGCATCCTCCCAAAGCCCCCACCAGGTCAGATTTACCTGCCCACCCTTGCCCATGCCCCCGAATAGTTTAGGTAGAATAAGGGCTCCTACTGCCGCAAGGATAATTGCCAGAAGGGCAAAGATGAGAAGCTTGGGAAAAGCTTTTTTGGGGGGAGGCGGTGTTGTAATCGGCGGAGGCACCACGGGAGGCATCACCGGCGGGGAAAATATTTCCGTCGGAGGAATTGTGGGGTTTACGGTTGGATCCATATCGCTAACCTATATAGGCCTTAATTATGTTTAATGTTATCATACTAAGATGCCTCTGCTTAAGACCAAGTTTCTGGCAAAAATCGGCAAAAAATTAAGAAACAAAAAGATTAGAGCTGTCCGCTGGGTTGTTCTGGGTATTAGCCTGATTCTCTTCGTTCTTTTTTCCTTTTACAATTTTTACTTTCTGGGCAAAATATTTCCCGGTATTTACGTTGCCGGTGCCAATCTAGGCGGGAAGAGCCCCACCGAGGCCATCGCAACAATTGGCCAAGAGGTTAATATTCCTCAAAAAATAGTTCTCTCTTCTTCCGATACAACTTTCGAAATTTTTTTAAACGATGTTGGTCTTGCCTATGATTTTATAGATTCGGCCAGGGCCGCCTATGGCTTAACCAGAACAGGCAATATTCTTTACGACCTTTGGACGAGACTGTCTCTTTTGGCTTCCCCCAAAACCCTCGGAGTCAGATTTACGCTTGATGAGCAGAAGCTCAATAATAACCTCAGCGAAATTGCCGACCAGGTAGCAACCAGCCCCGTCTATCCGTCGGCCAAAATCGTCGGCAAAGAGGTGGTAATCGATAAGGGAAAAGCGGGCACCCAGGTGGATATTCCCACATTAAGAATATCCATCGGTAGGGCTCTTTCTTATCCAACAGGTGAACTCGTTCAAATTCCTGTCAAAACAATCGACCCTTCCATTTCGGACGAAGAGGCCGAAGGATTCAGAAAAAGGGCTGAGATATTTATCAATAAATCGCTTGAGGCCATCTTCGAATATCAGGATTTCCTCTACAAAGGTAATGATTTGGTCTCTTTCCTTAATGCCCGGGGCGGATACGACGGCGAGGCGATAAATACCCTGGCTCTGACCATCTCTTCCCAGGTGGACAGGCAACCGCAAAATCCGGTTTTCGTTTTCGAGGGTGGTCGGGTTAAAGAATTTACGGCCTCCAAAGACGGAGTGGAAGTCCAAAAGGAAGAGCTTATCGGTCTGATTACCGACAACTTAAAGCTGCTGGAGGAAAACGACCAGGCCTCTGCCTCGATAGAAATTCCGGTAAACAAGACGGCTCCCAAAATAACCACCGGCGACGTCAATAACCTGGGTATTAAGGAACTTATCGGCAGAGGAATCTCCAGGTTTAAAGGTTCTATTCCCAACAGGATTCACAACATTGTTCTGGCTTCCTCAAGGTTTAAAGGTGTCTTGGTTCCCCCCGGTGAAACTCTGTCTTTTAATCAACTCTTGGGCGACGTCTCGGAGCTGACCGGATTTAAACAGGCCTATGTCATCAAAGAAGGCAAAACCGTCCTGGGCGACGGGGGCGGAGTTTGCCAGGTCTCCACTACCCTTTTTCGGGCTGCCTTGGGGGCGGGACTGCCGATTGTCGAGCGGGTTGCCCACGCTTACCGGGTCGGCTACTACGAACAGGATTCCGTCCCGGGATTTGATGCCACCGTCTATTCTCCGAGTCCGGATTTGAAGATCAAAAATGACACCCCCGGACATATTCTGATCCAACCTACGGTTGATACCAAAACGGCAACCTTAATCTTTGAAATCTACGGAACCAATGACGGCAGAATCGCCACCACCAGTAAACCGATTATTTCAAGCCAGACCCCTCCGCCGGAAGATTTGTATGTGGACGATCCCACCATTCCCGTCGGTCAAACCAAGCAGATAGACTATAAAGCTTGGGGGGCCAGGGTCAGCTTTAACTATTCGGTTACCAGAGCCGGGGAAGTAATATATAAAAAGACCTTTGTTTCAAACTACCGACCCTGGCAAGCCGTCTATCTTCGCGGCACAGCTCCCGCACAATAAAGCTTGATCTATTTTTTGAATTCCCTTTCTGTGAAGATCGACCAGCTCGTCCAGAGCTTCCAACACAAAGCCGTCTTTGTTGGCATCCTTCACCCTGACCGTATCTGCCGTGCCGTCCCCAAAATCCCTCTGCAGGGTTAGCCTTCTTCCCGACGTCTCTTCTCCTCCGGTGGAGGTGATTAAAAAAGTAACCTTCACCCCGTTTGTTTCGGCAAAAATCCTCGCCATTCCCCTACCGTGTCCGTCGTTCTGTGAATATACCGAGAGGTTAAGTCTGCGAACTTCGGCCGGGTTTTCCTGTATATCAAATAATCTTAGGAGCGGTTTTGGAAACATGACCTCGACATAACCACAATTTACCAAGCGATTGCGGGAGCATTCCGTAGGAAGAGTCGACCAAAGAACTGCTGCGCTAGAGAAAACCCCTCTTAATTCGACCGGTCTTTCTTTTCCAAAAAACACTTTCTAGATTTTGCCACGTTGTATAATTCAAAAACAAGTACAAGATTTATGAAAATTCTGGGAATTGAAACAAGTTGTGACGAAACCGCGGCTGCCGTGGTTGAAAACGGTGCAAAAATTCTCTCCAGTGTGGTTGCCTCCTCCGCCGAAATGCATGCCAAAACCGGTGGGGTTATCCCGGAAGCCGCCGCCAGGGCTCAGGTGGTTAGCGTTCTGCCTGTCCTGCAGGAGGCGCTCGCGGAAGCCAAATGCGAGATGGAGGAGATTGATGTCATCGCCACCACCGTAGGTCCAGGTTTGGTCGGCTCACTTCTGGTCGGTGTGGAAACGGCCAAAACCCTGGCGTATCTTTACCAAAAACCGATTGTTCCTGTCAATCATCTTCTGGCACACATTTATGCCAACTGGCTTGGCGGGCCTGCACCCGAGTTTCCGGCCATAGCCCTGGTTGTTTCCGGCGGACATACAGATTTGGTGTTGATGAAAACCCACGGGAAACTTGAATGGATAGGCGGAACCAGAGACGACGCGGCAGGAGAGGCTTTTGACAAATCAGCCCGGCTTTTGGGCCTTGCCTATCCCGGCGGCCCCGCTATCGCCGCCACCGCGGAGAAATTTGAATTTCCAAATTCCAACTTCAAATTAAAACTTTTTCCCAGGCCGATGATTGATGAGCCCAACTTTGATTTCAGTTTTTCCGGCCTCAAAACCGCAGTCCTAAGGGCCACCCAAGATAAAAACCTGGGCATAAGCCGCGAACAAATGGCGGCCGAGCTCCAGGAAGCGATAGTTGATGTTCTGGTAACAAAAACCCTGCGGGCGGTTTGGGAATTTAAGCCCAAATCGTTGCTTCTGGCCGGCGGGGTCTCGGCAAATGAACGCTTGAGAGAAGCCTTCGAGTCAAAAATTAAGCATCTAAAGTTGAAGGTCAATTTCAGGGTCCCTGCTCCGAATCTTTGTACGGATAACGCCGGTTACATTGCTGCCTGTGCCTACTTTTGTCACTTCCCCGTTGCCTGGGAAAGCCTTGAAACAAAGCCCGACCTGGGCATCAACGGCCAGGTTTAGTTTTGCCTGCACTTCGTTTATAATTTGACAGTGGACAAGGCATATTCTCACCAGACATCCGAAAGCAAGGTCTACTCTCTTTGGGAAAAATCCGGAGCCTTCACCCCCAAGATAGATAAACACAAGTCCCCTTTTACGATTATCATGCCTCCCCCCAACGCCAATGCACCCTTACATATTGGCCACGCCCGCTTTGTCACTATTCAAGACGCCATGGTGCGTTATCACCGGATGAAGGGAGACCCCACCCTCTGGCTCCCCGGCAGCGACCACGCGGGAATCGAGACCCAGTATGTTTTCGAGAAAAAACTCAGGGATGAAGGCAAAAGCAGACTTGATTTTTCCAGGGAAGAATTCTACCAAATGCTTTGGAAGTTCTCCCTGCAAAACAAAAAAACCATGGAGGCGCAGCTTAAGACTCTGGGTGCTTCCTGCGATTGGAGCAGAAACCATTTCACCCTCGAGCCCGCGATCGTCAAAATTGTCTATCAAACCTTTAAAAAACTCTACGATGATGGCCTTATATACCGCGGGGAAAGAATCCTCAACTACTGTCCCCGCTGCGGTACCACCTATTCCCAGCTTGAAGTCAATTCCGTTGAAAGAAATGATTCGCTCTACTTCATTAATTATGGAACGATAACGGTTGCCACCACCCGACCAGAAACCATCTTTGCCGATGTCGCGGTGGCCGTCAATCCCAAAGACTCCCGTTATAAAGCTCTCGTTGGTAAGTTTGCCAAACTGCCTATCGTTGGCAGAAACCTGCCGATAATCGCGGATGGTCTGGTCGATAAAGATTTCGGCACCGGTGCTCTAAAAATAACTCCCGGACACGATGCTCTGGACTTTGAAATAGGCCAGAAACACGGCCTTTCCGCCCTATCCGTGATCGACTCCTCGGGTAGGATGACAGGCACTCCCGAAAAATATATCGGCTTGAAGGCGACTGAGGCAAGGGAGGAAGTTGTCAAAGACCTCTCCACCCTCGGGCTGGTCAAAAAAGTCGAGACAATCAAACATCTGGTAGGAGTTTGCTATAAAGATAAAGGCTTAATTGAACCCCTTCTTTCCAAGCAGTGGTTTGTTGCCATCAAACCCTTGGCGGAGGCCGCCCTAAGGGCGATGTCTTCGGGATCTGTTACCTTTACCGCCGAAAAATTCGGAAAAATAGCCAAACACTGGCTAAAGAACTTGCGGGACTGGAACATCGGCCGTCAGATTGTCTGGGGAATAAGAATTCCAGCCTGGCGTTGCGACAAGTGCCTGGAGTGGACAATAACAGCGGGTGAAAGCCCCAAGTCCTGCGGCTTTTGCGGACATCAGTCCCTCAGTCAGGACCCCGACACCTTTGATACCTGGTTTTCTTCGGGCCAGTGGCCTTTTGCAACCCTGCAATCCTCCGAGAAGGGAGATTTCGAATATTTTTACCCGACCTCGGTGATGGAGACGGCCTATGACATTGTTCCTTTTTGGGTCATCCGCATGATCATGCTTGGAGTCTACGCCACAGGCAAGGTGCCCTTCGAAAAAGTCCTGATTCACGGTCTGGTAAGGGACAGGGAGGGACAAAAAATATCAAAATCCAAGGGCAACGTAATCGACCCTATTGTGATGTCTGAAAAATACGGAGCCGACGCTGTCAGAATGAGTCTCGTCTGGGGGGCTCTGGTTGAGAATGACGTTTCCTTGTCCGAAGATAACGTGCGCGCCCAGCGCAATTTCTCCAATAAAATCTGGAACGCTACGCGTTTTATAAAAGACTTTTCGGCCACCGCCACCAAAAACACACTCTTTAAGAGTAAGGTCAAGACAATCGTCCACGAAACGGACAAATACCTGAATAAATTTCAATTAAGCCTGGCCGCAGAGTATCTCTATGCCGAATTCTGGCACTGGTTCTGTGATGAGGCTATAGAAGAAGCCAAGCAGGGAAAAATTGATGCTGCCGAACTGCGCTGGGGGCTAAAAATATTTCTGGTGCTGCTTCATCCTTTTATGCCCTTTGTGACAGAGGCCGCCTGGCAAGAAGCAAGAGATGCATCCGACTCCCCGACTCTAATCTCAGCCTCTTGGCCTAGGGTGTGAGGGTTGCTGAAGGAGAAACCGTTGGCGATTCTGTCGCCGTAGGAGTAATACTTCCTGTTTCAGTTGCCGTGGGAGTCTCGGTTGGTGTTATGGTCGGCCCCTGTTCGATAATTGTCGGGGTAACCTCCGGGGTTGTTAGGTTCTCGCCTGTCTTCTTTGTATTTAAAAAGTAAAAACCGGCCAAGGCTACAATTGCCAAAATAAGGACTATCGTTCCGATAATCAATACCAGATTAGGCTTTTTTGGGGTTGGGCTAACTGGTGCCACTTGGGGTGAAGGTTCCAATACCGGCGCAGGTGGTTGAACCGGCTGCGGAACCTCGGGTGTGACCACGGGTGCTGCCGGAGTTGGGTTAGAAACCGGCGCCACTCCCCCTTGCGCTTGTGGTTGGCTCTCGTCCATAATTAAGTCTAACAAAATTTTTTAGTTTCTGCCAATGCCCAAAAATAACGGAAGACACAAACACCTTGCAAAAAAGCATCCGGGCTGGAAAAAGCAGATCGTTTTTCTTTGTAGCTGTTGCGCAACCCTGGTTCTCTTAACCCTTTCGGTTTTTAACCTCGAACTTAGCAAAAACAATAAGGTGCTGGGTATTACGGTCGAAACTACCAACAAAGACGTGGCCGGCGAAATATCTTTCTGGCAGGATTTTGTGAACCGCAATCCCTCGTATTTTGACGGCTGGGTCGAGCTGACCACTCTCAGGCTGGAGTCGGGAGACAAAGCAGGATCTTTGTTCGCTTATCAAAAGGCTGTAGAAATTAATCCAAATTCGCCAAAGCTGCGTGAGCTAAAAATTCTCCTATCAGAATAGACTATTGCTCTGTCGGGGTTTCCGTCACTTCTGGGGTTGGGCCTTCTTCTGTTGGTGCGGCCTCCCCCTCGACCGGTGCTTCCCCTTCTGGAACAACTTCTTCTGCCGGAGGAGCAATCACTTCTTCCTTTTGAGGAGGTTCAACTTTTACCAAAATTGTCTCGGGGTCGGCCTTAAGCTCAACCTTGCCTTTATCAACCTGTAAATCTTTTATATAGATTGCCTGGTCCACCTCCGCCAAGACCGATATGTCCAAAGTGAACTTTTCAGGAAGGTCTGTAGGAAGGGCCGTAACTTCTATTTCGTCTATATACTGAACAACCGTTCCCAAACTTTGCTTTTCCGCCGGAGATTCTCCGTTCAGCTCGACCGGCACCTCGGCCGTAACTTTTTCTTTGAGGTCGACTTGATGAAAGTCCGCATGGATTGGTTTATCGCTTCGGGGATCCAGTTGGACGTTGGAGATAAGTACTGCCTTCTCTTCCGTCTTGCCGTTTTTAATAACCAGGGTTACCAAGGCGGTTTCCCCAGATTTTCCGAACACTTCAATAAAATCGGCAGTATTAACCGACAAAGCCTCGGATTTGATTTTCTTACCATAAACATTGCATGGCAAGATCCCCGTTCCCCGCAGGTTTTTCACTTTTCTTCCGAACACTTTTCGCTTTTCGGCATTGAGAGTAATTTTGTCCATAATTACCTTTACCAAGAAACGCGAGAGAATAAATCTCTCGCCAGAGTTGTATTATAAACAAAGCTGCCCGCCTGGGTCAAGGAAAATTTCGGAGAGAAGAGGATATCTACTCCGGAAGGGGGAATAAAAGTTAGTTTTAAGGGATCATTGTCTGTCCCCGCCTGCTTGCGCCAGAAGAGCCGGTACTCCCCTTGTTTTGAATAATTCAAAAGGGTTGGGCTTTGCCAAGAAAACTTAACGCTTTTGCTCTGCCCCGGTGCTATCTCGAGAAGCACCCCCGCCTCCCTTCTCCCTCCTACGTCTTTTATTTCTGGGGGGGTAGCTGCTGCGTCCGGAGATAGAACTTCGGTTGTGGTAATCTCGACATCAAGAGGTAGGGCCAGTCGTAGATAGGCTTTGTATCTCCCCGGGCTTCCCAGGGCCGGATTTGCAGAATTATCATATTGAACCAGCAAAGATCTTCGCAGAACTCCTTCTTCCGCCCCCACCTCCAAAGCGAAGCTCCTTTTGATAAAATAGTTTGCCTTGTTGACTCCGACATTGGCCTCCACCAAGCCTAAGAAATCGGAGTAGCAATTTCCGTCACAGGAAGGAACCAAAAAACTTCCATCGAAGCCAAATCCGGAAATCGCTTTTTGGGCTTCTTTCTGATGCAAAAATACCTGAATATGTCTCTCTATAAGATTCTGCTGAATAAGGTTGGCCAACGTGGAACTTTGGTTTTTGGGGTAATTCACAATCGCATCTAAAAGTTGCTGTGCTAGGGCCGTTAAGAAACTCGCTTTCTTGTGCGAGCCCGGGAAAAAGGCTTCTTCTACCTCCTGCTGGGTTTTTTCATAGAGGTTTTCTGACGATACCTGTTGCCCATAATCCGCCAGCTTAATTGGACCTGTCGCTTTTAATAACGAGCGGGCTACTTCCAAATCAACGGCAATTACTCCATCTACTGCTTTACCTATTTCTTTACCTAAAAACCATTCGGCTCTGGATGCGGATGTGGGAAAGTCCGGATCCCAGTTTGAATCTCTTAAAAACCAGTTTGCCTCTCCCAAATAATCCTTTATTGGAGTGGGCGGTTCGACGTGGCCCTTGAGTTGTCCGTCTGCGGAATAGACATCCAAGACATTAATATCCGAAAGTCTTCCCCCGTCAAAAGTAACCAGGGCTAAAGACCCGACAAAACCACCCGTCGGTCTTAATTCCATGTTGTTTTGAAAAAGAATCAGATAGGTCGAAGGTTTATCTCTCCCCAAAATACTTGGCAGCTCCTTGGTGACACCCCTTAATAGCAGAATTTTTGACTTGATATCTCCCAGGTCAAGATTGTTGATTAATTTGTGGGCCAAACCACCAATCAGGGTTTTTTGAGATCCGATATCTCCTTCCAAAAATCCTACTTCCTGATAGAGATTTTCAAGGGTGAGGGTCATTTCCTTTGAGTAAAGAAGCGGGTCATAAACTTCCTTTCCCAGGGCTTTTTGGACTAACCCCGAAAGGCCATCGACTACGCTACCCGTCTTTATCCCGATATCGGAAGCCCTTTCTAAAAGGCTTGAGGCCTGGAGCGGTTGATAAAATGCTTTTCCCAAAACCGGAACGGAAGCGGCAATGGCCAGAGGTGCCTTAAGCATTCGGGCCGTGAACTTCGTGGTAGCAAAGGCCCTTTGTGAGGAGGCGGTATTCCCTTTTTCCAAGCCGTTTTTGCCCACAACCAGCGAGAGGACGGATGTGGCCATCAATAGAAACGGCGCCAGAACCAGAAACAAGGCGGCTAGCAGTAGGTAACGACGAACGGCAACCCCTGGGGCCTTCGGAGGCATTGACTTTTTCGTTTTCACTGCTTTGACAATCGCCTCTTTACGTGCGGGTTGCTGTCTAAACCACTCCAGGGTTGGTTTAATTCCTTCCGAAAAGCGGGTGCTGGTTCTAACCACGTTCCCCGGCAGCAACTCTCTTTGCTGGGGGGCTCGGCCAAAGGAGATGCGCACTTCCTTTTCTTTACCCAAGATCTCCACTATTTGTTCTCCTTTTAGGGGCTCCCCCAGTATGGCAAAGCTCTCGTAGGGCGGTCCGAAGGAAAACATAGCCTTTGTAATTTCTTTTGCGATGTCGGGGTAAAAAGTTGGGTAAAATAGATCTTCGCCGTTTATCCCAACCTCCCCTCCCCTAAGATAGCCCGAGAGTACCGCGCCTAATCCGTACTTTTCTGATGAAGACATCCTTGGACCATATGTATCCTTGAGAAAAACTACCGTGCTGGAAAAATCAACGACTTTAATTGCGGCCTCCAGGCTCTTGAGGGTTTTCTCCGGAAGCCCGGCCAGCGGAATTATAAATATCGTCTTGGAAAGCCATGCCTGCGCATTTTGAATCGTCCTGGCAATTCTGTCTTCCGAAGAGTTCTCCCTTTCGTCAGTTAAAAGCGAACAGACCGCGTAATCGAATTCTGCGAGAGTTGAAGTGATGTTTTCGTCCTGAATCTCAATGCGAGCCGATTCACCTAAATGTCTGGTGTTTATCCTCCAGTGTTCCGTTTGGCTAGAAAGAACTAGAACCCTGCATGATTTTCCGAGAAGCGTTTCGACAACGTTGAGGACAAGTGGGTGGTACTCTGAAAAGACGGCTACGGTTGGGTTCATTTTCTTATCGTATTTCAATTTCCGCAGCTTTTCAATTTCTTTGGGAAATCGCTTTTCGAATAAAACGGGAAAACTTTTGTTTTCAAGTGCAAGAAATTTTATAAGTGACGGGGTACGTGAAATTTTTAACTGTTTTCATCCAAAGTTTCATTTACCAAAAAGTCTGCTATCTTATTCTTTATCCTGGGTACCGACTTATAAATAATTTTTGTCGGAATATTTTTTTCGATAGACTTTACAGAATAATAGAAATTTCTCAGATTTTCGTTCTTTACCTTAAATATCCCGAGCAATTGTTTGACTACTAACTCGGAATCCATGATTACTTCAACCTGCTTAGGAATATCATTTTGTTTTTGTAACCAAGCAAGTGCCAGTCTTGCGGCTGAATACTCCGCAGTGTTATTTGTCGCCTTGCCTAAAAAACTGGACTCCTTATAGATAACCTTACCTGACTTTTCGACAACAAAAGCAGCGGCTGCCGGACCCGGATTGCCCCTGGCTCCCCCGTCGCAATAGATACTTAAATAGTTTTGCATCGCTTCGTTATTTTATCAGAAGACTTATCGGTTTTTAACCGGTCTTTTTTCTCAAAGATAGCCCCAATACTCCCGCAGCCAACATCTCGTTTTGTTGGAGGGTGAGCCAATAGTGGTCGAGAAACCCGGTAAACAGGATGAACATAATTGCTAAGTAAACCCCAATCCTCCTGTTCGACAAACTTTTTGTTAGAGCTATCTGCAGAATCCCCACTAAGATTAAGGCCCCGACAATGCCCGTTTCCGTGAGCACAAGCAGAATAATGTTGTGGACGGGCTGGAGCCACCATATCGCCGGCATTATTCCACTGTCTTGCGGTAAACGTCTAATAAAATTGTTAAGGCCAATACCAAAAAGGGGCCTTTCTGAAAACATTTGTCCTGCGCTGATGGAAAGGGAGAGTCTCTTTGAAAGACTTTCCGTAAAGGTATTGGTGTCTTTATAAAAACTCTTGGCGAAGGTGGGCATTGCCATGCTAAGAACTACCAGACCAACGAGAACCATTGCGGAAAGTTTTTTTGTCCAATTTCCTCCTTGTCTGACCAAGACATATCCGAAAGATACCGCGGCCAAGGATACTATTGCCGCAAGAGAGACTGTCAACAGAAAGGCTGATAGTACCAGGAACAATGCGGGTAAATATTTTTTCGACAATTTTCCCTTTAGCAGTAGATGTGTGGTCAGTATTAAGACGACAGCTAAGTATCCGGAAAAAGAGTTGGGGTGGGAAAAGGTTGAATAGGCCCGCAGGGTCTTCTCTCCCCAAAAAGACCAGAGGGCTATTCCGGGCGTTGAGGTGTTAAAGCTTCTTTCGCCTAAATAATACAAGAGTCCACCAATTGTTCCGCCTTTGAGCACCTGTGCAATTCCGATTGCCGAAAATACAGCGGCGGATGTTACTAGTGGCTTAACCAGCCAGGATGAAAAATTTAACCCTTTTTGTCTGGCTACGACAAAAACCAATAGCGAAAGTTCGGCTACCTTTAGCCATTTGAAGATTGCCGTAGGAGGGCTACTTGAAAAAACAATGTTAACTATTGCCAACAAAGCCACAACCAGGGCAACCTTTAATAAACCTGCCCGGATTTCCTTGGTTGCATTTTTAATAAACAGAAGTAAGAAAATTCCAAAAATAATATCTGTTAAGAAAATTGTAGGAGAGAGGTAGTCTACTCTAATGCCGAAGACATAGGCCCATTGGGGCCAAAAATGATATCCCAATTGGGTCGGTAGTAAAAAAATAAATAATTGAAAGAGGGTTTTGGGGTTTAGCTTAAAAGCGCTGGTCACTTTCCTTTGGGAGTAACAACCAAATACCTATCCTGTCCTTCCCCTGTCGATTCGGTAGTCACTTCGGAGTCTTTCTCCAGCTCGATGTGGATTAGTCTTCTTTGTGAGGCGCTCAAGTTGTATAAAGGCTGGGGTTCCCCTGTTTGTTTGGCCCTATCGGCAACTTCTTTCGCCAACTTTATAAGCTGTTCCTCTTGTCGCTCTCTCCAGTCCCCAACGTTAACCACTACCCTTTTCCACTCGCCCAAACTGCTTCTGACCATCATTCCCAACAGGATTTGGATAGCGTTAAGAGTTTCTCCGTGCCGGCCGATCAATAGCCCCCTCTCCTCCTCTGTTTCGATATTGACAACCGTCGCCTCGTTTTCCTTGTCTTCCTCTACCGAGACCTTAGCTTTCGTCCCCATTAGAGACAAGAGTTTCTTGGCCAAATCCTCTATTAGACCCTGTGTGTCGGGTTCTTTTTTCTTAGCCATTTTTATTCGTTTGAGATTTTAACAAACCGAGCTTTGAAATCCAGGGGGCCATCCCACCCCACCCGGTCGTTTGATATTGCTGCCAGGCTTGCCAGAAGGAGAACAAAAGCCAGTAGAGAGCCAGGCCCGAGGGAAAGCTCATTCCAAAGATCAAGGTAAAAAGCGGAAAGGTATAGGTCATCGATTGCTGCATTGCAACCTGGATATCATCCGCCCCACCTGCAGTTTTTTGGGCAATTTTCTTCTCCGCGCTAACCACCGGGGCCATTATTTTTGCAGAAACAAATTGCAAAAGAGCGGCCAAGAGAAGTAGGGGTCCAGGAATCGGAAAAGGAGCGCCAGGAATACGGAATACGTCGGGTTTCGTCAGATTTAGATAGAGGAAGCTTGTCTTTAGGGTTTCGTTTTGTGCAAAACGCAAAGGCTGATAAAGAAGTTCGTTTAGTTTTTCTATTCCTACTCCCGGAGAAAGAACTCTGGTAAAAACATTAAACAGGGCGATAAGTATGACTATCTGCAGAAGGTAAGGAAGACATCCCGCTCCGGGATTTACCTTTTCCTGGCGGTAGAATTCCGCTTGGGCTTCAAGTAGTCCTTTCTTGTCGTTTGCGTATTTTTTCTTGAGCTTATCCAGTTGAGGCTGAAGCTCTTTCATTTTTTTCATCGACTGCATGTAGGGTTTTGTCAGGGGGTTAAGAATAAACCTCAAAGCAAGACTAAAAGCAATAATCGCAATCCCCAGATTCCCTCCCAGGAGTTTATAGAACAGTATCAGCCCGTTGGTTAAGGGCTGGATCAAAAATGTGGTAAAGATATTCATTTTGCTGGTACCGGATCAAGCCCGCCTTTGGCAAAAGGATGACAACGCGCAATTCTTTTTAAACTTAAGGCTGTCCCCTTAACTACTCCGAATCTTTCTATGGCTTCGGCCGAGTAAGCGCTGCAGGTCGGCGAATAGCGACAGCCTTCGCCAAACAAATTACGCAGGAGCACTGAAATAAATCTTTTATAAAGACTGTTTAAAAATAAGATAGTTTTCTTCATTTCAGTAGATTTGCTTTCTTTAGGGTTTCCCTGACCTCGTTCATCATGTTGTCCGTGGATATTGCTGTGGCTTTCTGTTTTGCCAAAAAGACAACGTCGTATCCGGCGACAATGTCGGCGGTCAAAAACCTGACCGCCTCACTTAAGGCCCTTTTTATCCTGTTTCTTTGGACCGCCTCCTTGGAAACTTTGGTCGATACTATAAATCCATACTTGCTCTTTAACCCGTCTTCTCTTTCTAGAAAACACAAACCGAAGGATTCCGCCTGAACGAACGTGCCTGTGGCAAGGACATTCTCAAACGTTTTCTTGCCCGACAGGAGATATTCTTTTGCCAACATGTATCGACTTTTTAAAGGGAGACTTTTTTTCTTCCCTTGAGGCTTCTCCTTTTTAAAACCTTTCTGCCCTTGGCGGAACTCATCCTGGCCCTAAATCCGTAAGTCCTAATTCTTCTTTTCTTGCTCGGCTGCATTGTTCTCTTGGTCGACATGTTCTAGATTGTAACATACGAAAACCCAGATTTCGAGCCGAGACTTTCTTCTTTCGTGTTTTTTGGGGGTTGACGAAATGTGGATAAGTTTATAATAGTGCATTGGGTCATAGGGCTAACTTTCGTGCACCCCACTGCTCCAGAAAAGCCATATGTATACCGACAGCTATGGACTACGACAATAAAACTCTTTGGCGGGATATTCTTGAGAGTGTCAGGGTTTCTGTTTCGCCTGCGATATTTTCAACCTGGTTCTCCCAAACACACCTCATGGGCCTGAACAAAGAGAAGGAGCGTTTTGTCGCCTCTGTTGGCTGCAACTCCCCCTATGTCAAAACCACAATCGAATCCCGATACTTCGGCCTACTCCAGGATGCCCTGGTTTCTTTTCTGGGGAAGCCTTGCGACCTTGTCTTCTCGGTAAAACAGGATCCTATTAAAAGTACGGATGCGGGGATTTTAGCCACTCCTCTTTTTGAGGAGGAAAAAGGCGACGAGGGGTTTGCCTCTTCCCTTAGAAAAGCCAGAATAAGACCCGCCTTGACTTTCGAAAACTTTGCGGTTTCTTCCTCAAACCAAATGGCTTGGGCTGCGGCGGAAGCGGTTGTAAAAACTCCGGGAAGTGCTTATAACCCGCTCTTTGTCTGGGGAGGAGTCGGGGTGGGAAAGACCCACTTGATGAATGCCGTTGGTGTGGCAATGATAAGAAAAGACTCCGGGGCAAAAGTTCTCTTCTGCACCGGGGAGGAGTTTACCAACGATATCGTCGAAGGGATCAGAAACAAAACGACCCAAAGTTTCAGGGATAAATACCGAAGGCTCAACACCCTGGTTGTTGACGACATCCAGTTTATCGCCGGGAAAGACGCTGTCCAGGAAGAGTTTTTCCACACCTTCAACGCCGTCACCAATGCCGGGGGGCAAGTCATTCTGGCGTCGGACAGGCCGCCTTCGGAAATTTCGAAGCTTGAAGAAAGGCTTAAAAGCCGATTTGAAGCCGGCCTGATCGTGGACATTTCCGCCCCAGACTTTGAACTGCGCTGTGCTATTTTGCAGATTAAAGCCAAAGAGAGAGGGGTCGAGTTGCCCATGAACATCGTCCAAATGGTTGCCGGAAATATCGACTCCGCCCGAAAGCTGGAGGGATTTTTGGTGCGCCTTTCTTCCGAGGCCAGATTAAGAAATAGCGAGATAAACGAGGAGCTCGTGGGCTCGTTGTTGGGAAAGAGGGGGGAGGAAAACGGACAACCAATTAAGGCCAGCCCCGCCGACGTTGTTAACTCTGTTGCTAAATATTATTCTCTGGGCAAAAGAAGCCTCTTGGGGGCTTCCCGTGCCAGGCCCGTTGCCAGACCGAGACAGATTTTGATGTACCTCCTACGGACCCAGCTGCAACTGCCTTTGGTAGAAGTCGGAAGACTGGTGGGAGGAAGGGACCACACCACCGTGATGCACGCTGTGGAAAAGATTAGTTTCTTGCTCTCGAACGATGTGCAAATCCGTCAGGATATCTTGGGGATAAAAAATTCGCTATGAGGACAGATTATCGAGAACCCCACTTATCAACATCCAGGCTAAAGTTGTCCACAGGTTTTTCCACAAATCCCCGTGACTGTTTTAAACAAAGACCACACGCTCAAACAGGCTCGTCTTTCCACATATGAACAACCCCTACTACTACCCCTACTATTTGAATAATAAAAATAGGGTATACTCTAACTGAAATGAAATTAGAAGTTTTGCAAGAAAACCTAAACAAGGCCCTGGTAAGCGCTTCGCGTTTTGTTAGTCCAAAGGCCCAACTTCCCGTTTTGGGAAACATCCTGCTTAAGGCGACCAAAACAAAACTTATTGTTGCCTCTACAAACCTGGAAATTTCAGTAGCCTCCTCAATCGGAGCCCAGGTGAAAGAGGAGGGAGAAATTACGGTCCCTGCAAGATCCATCACCGAGATAGTTGCCAACCTGCTTCCTGGTAGTATGTCTATCTCTTCGGAAAAGGAGCAGCTTAAAATCGAATCCCAAAGCTCTACCCTCGTGCTTTCCGGAATGAACTCGGCGGATTTTCCCTCGGTTCCGCAAAAAATTGAAGTAGCCAGGGCCGTTCCTTTTCCCAAAGAGCCTTTCCTTAATGCTCTGGGGCAAGTCTTGTTCTCGACCTCGATAGACGAAACCAGACCAGTACTTACTGGGGCATTGATGATCTTCGCTTCTGGAAAGTTAACGCTGGTTGCCACTGACGGGTTTAGGCTCTCCCAGAAAAAAATCTCCTTGCCGGGTAAGTTAAACTCTCGGGTAATTATCCCCAAAACGGCCTTAATAGAGTGTTTAAGGCTGGCGCCGGAGGAGCAGGAAATTCTATTTGACTACAAAGAAAAGGAAAACCAGATTGTCTTTGGTTTTTCGGATACAGTCCTTTCCTCAAGAGTTCTGGAGGGGGATTTCCCCGATTTCGAAAAAATAATGCCAAAGCAAAGTTCTCTTTCGCTGGAATTGGACAAGGAAGACTTTTTGAGAGCGGTGAAGTTGGCCTCGGTCTTTGCCCGGGATTCGGCCAACATTGTAAAACTCTCAATCGGGAAAAACTCAGTCGAAGTTCTTGCTGAAAGCTCTCAGGCCGGAAACCAAAAAACACAGGTTGAGGCCAAAACCGAAGGGCCGGGTCTTGAAATTGCCTTTAACTATCGTTTTTTGGAAGAGCTACTGCACGCGATTAAGGGAGAGACACTCAGGGTTGAGCTTTCGTCCCCAGGCTCACCAGGGGTCTTTAAGGACGCCTCCGACCCTGATTTTATCCACCTAATCATGCCGGTCAGGGTTCAGTCTTAAAGAGCCCAGTTTTCGTCGAAGTTGCTTTTGCTGACCTTCTTGAACAGGAATGAATGCTCCACTGGTGTAGAAAGTGTAACCCCCTCTTTAGAGCTTATCGTTATTGTAACCTTGTACAGAGTGTCGTATTTCCATTCTGCGGTGGGGGTGATATAGAGAATTTTTCCGCTGGCATCGGTTGAAAGTTCAAAGCCGACAAAGGGGGAAATAATAATATTTGCAGTAGAGGAATCAACGGGGGTCGAAAAGGTGTAGGCCAGGGCAACCAAGGGCACCGCAATTTCTTGTTCTCCCTGGGAAGGATAAAACTGGACAAGTTGAAGTGGGGTAGGGGTTGGGGTGGGGGAAGGGGCTGGGCTTTGATTTTTTTTGACCAACAAGAAAGCAGCGATCAAGAGAAAAATAGCTATCAGGAGAATAACGAATCTGTATTTCTTTAAAAAAGCCTTCATTTTTTTATTTTACACTAGCGGCAGAAATAGTCTTCTGGCCTGACGTATCTTCCCGAGACAGAAAATTCGATATGCAGGTGTGTGTTTCCTCCCTGCGGGAAGAGCTGGCCAATTCTTTGCCCGGATTGGATAGACCCCCCAGTGGCTGCTCCGGGGGAAAGGTGGGTTAAGACCAGGTAGTAAGAGCCGGATCGATAGATAAAAGTTTGGCCGGCGCTGGCGTTCGAGAAGCCCCCTTGGTAGCTCCAGGTCACGGCTTGACCCCTGACGGTGGGGGCAAAAACCTGAGTGTTGCCCGACGGAAAGACGTCCATGGCATAGCCGTAGAAATCACAGGTGGATGACTGATTGGAACAAACGTTGCCGCCATTGGTGGGCCCATAGCAGTTCGCCCCCTGGGGTAGCGAGTATCTACAAGATGAGCCGCCCATTCTTCTCCAGTAATCGTTGCTGCCGTGGCCTCCGGATTCGTTACCGGGATGATAGGACCAATGAATTGGTTGGGATTGCCCTCCAGGGAGAGGACAGGAAACTGGAGGGTTGCCGACAATTACGGCAGCGCTTTGGCTGGCCAGGGCGCCGTTTTGGCCGGGAGCGTCGGCGGTAACCGTAATCGTGTCGGAAACGATGGAGTTATCCAGGGACGGCCCAACGGTTAACGTATAGGTAAATTCATAGGCGCGGGTAGGGGAGATAAAATCGGGGGGGCTGTCGATTTCAGGCACCGAAGGAGGCGTAAAGGGCGGATTGGTCCTGCTGATAATTTCATATTCATTTTTGATGGAGATGTTGGTTAGGGTTCCTTTCTTCGCCCAAATTTTGACATGGTAGGTAACAGGGCCAAAGCCGGGACAGCCGGCTCGGTGCATACACTCAGGGCTGGCTGTCTTCTCTATTCCTATATAAGGAGACTCAATCGCCCCGTATAACGAGCTCGGGCTGGGAGGAACGATATAAGCACCAGAGTTGATAATAAAAAGGATTAGGGCCACGACTACCGGAACGGCAACCAAAGACACCAAGACGGGCACGGCGATAGACGGCAACAACATCCCGGTAATTCCCGCCAGAACACCCTGAACAGCCCCTGCCGCAGCCATTCCGGCTGACTGCAGTCCTCCTGCTCCCAAAGCAATTCCTCCGACCCCTAGCCCAGCGACCAACAGGAAAGGGTTTCTGAAGAAAACTCCGGCGGCAAGAAGCCCTGCCGCCGCTACGCCGAACTCCTTGGCGTTTCTTTTTAGCCAGGAGATTAAGTCCGGAATTTTACTGGCCAACCAGCCGAGGACGGCTCCGATGATGGCCGTGACTGGGGCGGCCGGCCCCCCCGCGGCAGCTCCGACGGCCGCACCGGCTTCTGTTCCTGCGGCAGTCCCCACGGCCTCTCCGGCGATTGCCAATCCGGCCTTGGTTGCGATTGCTTTAACCGCCCTAGAGGCAAGCTTTCCGAACAGTTGTTGTCCAGCGCGGGAAACGAGATTCCCAAAGAAAGACTGGTGGGGAATGGCAGCAACCCCACCAGTTTCCGGAGGATTAAAAAAAAGAGAGACTTGAGCTTGTGTTAGTCCCGTATCGGGGCCCAGAAGCAGCGTGACATCTTTAATTCTAAAGGACGCCTGAAGGATCCTGGTTTGCAAAGAGCGGCCAGATTCTATCCCCTTGATGGCTTTAACGAGTTCGTCGAACTTCTTAGCCTCCTTGCTGGGTAGGGCAACCGCCTTTCCCTCAAGTTTTTGGCTAGGAACGCCCTTGGCCCAAAGCAGCATTGCGGTCGCAGGGGCAGGGCCGACGCTTTCTTTGATTGCGGGATATGCCAAGGAGATGGCCGTACGCAGAGGAAGCGAAACGGTTTTATTGACTACCTTTTGGACAAAGTGCCCCGGCTCAACAGTCGTTTTAACTCCAACAGCCAAAACTTCCTCGGGGGATGCAGTTGGGGCCTCTACGGCTGGAGAAACGGGTGCCGGGACCGTCTCCTTAGCCCTCTGGCTTTCAAGCAGAGCATCCTTGGCCAACTTCTGCTTTTCATAAGCAGAGGCAGCTTTTTGTCCTTTTTCCCGGGACAGCCTTTCCTGTTCCTCAAGCCTGGCAACCATTTCGTCCAGTTTGTCTGGGATTGTTCGTTCAAGGCGCCGTCCTTCTTTCCAATCTCTGATTGCGGCCGCAGCCTCTTCAATGGACTCCGTGCCGGTCGAATTTAGAGCAAACTCCAAAAACTCCAAACGTTTAAAACCCCCCCAAGCCTCATGGAAAGGAAGGGTTGTCTTTCCCAAAAGAAAGACTTCCTTGGCAACATCGGGATAGAAGGCCACGACGCCGTCGTAGAGGAACTTAACGGTTTTCTCGCTGGGCGTCTTGAATTTAGAATCGTCAGCCATCTAAATATTCGGAACCATTCTTTCCAACGGCTTAGTGGTAATTAGTTTATGCTCATCTTCCGAGGCGACCACTCGAATGGGGGCATGGTGGGGCCCGGCGAAGAAGATTCCTTCACCAACGTTGGCAGCCAGGAGAAGCTGTTTTTCTCCTTGGGAGAGATAAAAGACCTCGGCGATTTTATCGATGGCTGCAGGGGATTGTTTGAGCAACAGCTGCATGGAGGAGTTGGTCAATATCGCCTTGCCGATATCCTGGCCCAGAAAGTCCTCGACGTCCTGGGTGATGGTGGTTAGGCCCAGATAGTATTTTCTGGCACGCTTGACTACCGACCAAAGAAACTGGGCGGAATCGGGATACCGCATCATGTGCCAGGCCTCATCTACCACCAACAGCCTTTTTTTCAGGTCCTTTTTCACCTTGGTCCAGATAAAGTCGAGGATGATAAACATGGCGATGGGACGTAGGGCATCCTGTAGATCCTTTACCGAGAATACAGTAAACGGATTTTTGATGTTGACGTTGGTTTGTTTATCAAAGATGCCGACAAACGAGCCGCGAACGAACTTTTCGATTCTTGCAGCCAAGTCCATGGCCTCGGCGGTCTCCATGCCGATTAAGGTTTTATATAAATCCTCCATCAAGGGCGGCTCTTTCTTTTGGGTTGCCGGATCCTGGGTTATTCCCTTTGCCCGATAAGTTGAGACCAAAGCTCTATCCAAGAGAGCCTCCTGGGACGGGGTGATTGAACCCATAATCACCTTGAAGAGCGAGTGCAGGGAAAGAATTTTTAAGCCCAGCTGGTTTTCGCCCGCCTCATAAATTTGCGACAGGTCAAAAGGATTTATCTTCGAAGGAGAGGAAAAGGAGAATGAGATAAATTCACCCCCGGCCGCGTCGGCCAGGGCTTTGTATTCGGATTCGGGGTCGATAACTATAACCTCGGTCCCGATCATTAACGACCTTAACGCTTCAAGCTTCACAAAATAACTTTTCCCAGCCCCAGAAGTTGCAAAAATAGTCATGTTGGCGTTTTCCAAAGAGAAGCGGTCAAAGATAATGAAAGATTCATTTTCGGAGTTGGTTCCGTAAAGAACTCCGGTGTCCGAG
This sequence comes from Candidatus Woesebacteria bacterium RBG_13_46_13, assembly GCA_001791995.1. Classification (GTDB taxonomy): domain Bacteria; phylum Patescibacteriota; class Microgenomatia; order UBA8517; family UBA8517; genus RBG-13-46-13. The sequence continues at coordinate 123,857 of MGFR01000001.1, read as the reverse complement.
GAGAGCTCAGCGGAGGTTAAGGGAAAGGTGGTTGCCAAAGACGTGGTATCCATGTTTCTGGTGATTGAGAGCCGGTCGATTCCGAAAGGGGCGCTGGAAATAAAGCCGTTTTCCATATCCAGGGTTGCGTGTTTGGCAACGACCAGAATTGAGCCAAGTGTTGACTCGACCTGTCGGGTTAACTGGTTTAATTCCTCGAGCGTCAAGGCGGGGATGGTGATATAAAAAGAAAATTGGAAAAAACGCTCGGCCCCTTTTACCAATTGTTCCTGCAAGTTCCTTGCGTCCTCAAGCTTTGCCTGGGTAGAAGGATCGACAATCTTCCCTCTCTCAAGGTCGGTGGCGATTTCGGCCTCCATCTCGGCAATCTTCCTTCTTAAATCATCAAGAACCGTTTTGCCCTCGACCGGATAAAGATAGAAGGAAATATCCAGAGAGCTGTCAAAGTTAATTATCGGCTCGAGCCAGCCTGGGGAGACAAAACGGGGATATCCTGCTACAAACAGGGTCCTGAAATAAACGTTGTTGATTTTTACGTAATCAAATTCGGTCTCAAGGGATTGGGGGGCGATAATGTCCTGAATTCCAAACCCTTGACCGGGAGCAAAGAAGGCGGTCTTGGGAAGGTTGGGTTTTGCTCCTTGGGCGGGAGCGGTGGGAACTGTGGTTGGGGTGGATGTTGGCGGGTTCATTTTATGGCGCTTGAGACCTCCTCCTTCTTGATTGCGGGCGCTTCGGTATTATAAACGTCATAAAAAAGGTCCATTAGGCCCAGATTGGTCAGCTGCTTGAGTTTAAGCCCCAGCCTTCCGGCCTGTCTCACCAGGTGGTCCCGCCTGGGATAGAGTACAACCTTAGCCTTTTTTAAGACATATGATTCTGGAAAAGGCAGAGGCCCTTTTCTTTTGGCCGTGGTTAAAAGCGATTTGGTAACACCCAGCTCCAGGGGGCTAAAAGGGATAATTAAATAGAACTTCTTGCCCAGCACGTTCTTCTTTTTAATCGAATCCAGAATAAATTTTTTGTAGCTTTGCATGAGAAAGGCAAGTTTTGTATTGGTAATTTTTTGTGAGATGGCCTCAAGATAATTCATATAGCTTGAGATATCTTTTCTCTGGGTCCTGATGACGATTTGCAAGGAAAAAGAAAGGGAGTTTATCAGGGCAGCATAGGCAGCAATCACCGCCTGTTGCTCTTTTTCGGAAAGCAGGCCGAAATTCAAAGAGGTCGACTCCATGACCAGAGCTGCTCCGCCGTCTTTATACAAAACCAGATCGTCGACGATATCGGCGACGGGTAAGTGGGCCTGGGTGGTAGAGACCAGGGCGGTATCGGGAACTGATATGTAGGGTATCTTCATGTTTGGGCAATCTGATTGCTAGAGATGACCTCTTCGGTTGCCAGGATTTTTTGGGCACCCTTGGCCCTAATGGCCATGGGGGGGACAATTTCCCCTTTTGCTTCGAAGGTGATGGGTTCAAAGTTAAGACCTTCCTTTTCGATGATAATGTCGTAATTGCCGTTTTGCAGAGGAGTAACAATTAAAAAGTGGCCCAGCATGTTGCTTTTTAAGGCTCTAACTGGCCTTCCCGCAGCATCCCTTATTTCAAGTATGGCTCCGTTGATTATTTTCCCTTGGGTGTCGAATATTTGCCCCACGATGGTATTGGGAACGGTTGGGGGATTAGGAGGAGCTGCCTCGATGGAGTACTGGGCCCTTTGGCCGTAAACACGCTGTGTCATTACGGCCGGGGCAACGGAGGTCGTTTTAAGCTCTGTCGGAGCGGCTTCAGGGGCAGGCTTTTCCTCAACAACCACTTTGGGAGCAAGACCGGCTTGATATTGCACAGGGGCGTTGTAGGGTACCTGTATGTCCTCTTTTTTGGCTGTATCACCCGGGAGAGGTGCGGAAACTTGGCTTGCGATGGGTCCGGAGGGAGCCGTTGCGCCAAAAAGCTGGCCGATGGAGGATAAAAACGATTTTTCAGCTTCTTCCAGCTTGGAAAAGACGGTTCCTGCGGGGGCGGTGATGGAGATAAATCCGCCTGCGGGTTTTTGCGGAGCTGGGGCCAGGCCGGTTGGTGCGGCCTCTTCCTGAAAGAAGACAGCGGGCACCTGGGCTTTCCGCCAGTAAAAGAGAGTGGGCGAATAGACCGAGCGAAAGAAGGCCACAATCCACTTTTCCAGGGGCCTCTCCTCAAAAGGGAGAAAGGCCAAAGCAACACCCAGAAGAGCAAAGAAAATGATAAAGGGCCACTTAATAAGAGCAGGCAATGGGGATGCGTAAAAAAGAAGGCTGACCAAAGCACCGCCGGCCAGTTGAAAAAATTGTTTGAGGGTCATGTCTCCCACCAAACGGAATTGGTATGAGGAGATCTGTTGCGGGATAGCGTGTTGTTGTTCCATAAAAACAGAGAGCTATTTTGATACTCTAAATCTAGGTTACAGCGTGAACACTTCTATGCAAGAAGTAGCCTTTTTCACAGCTGATTGTAAGAAGAAAGGAGCAGGTGCTAAAATATCAATATGGAAACAGGACCAAAAGTCTATTCTGCCGCCGAAGGGGCCGGAGGTGGGCCTTCAGCTCCTGGTCCGGAAGGCGGGACGGGTGGGGGGCCAACGGTTCCTAAAGGAGAATGGTCGCCAGGGCTGGTTGAAAAACTGACCTCTGCCGAAAGGCCCGAAGTTGTGCGCTGGCGGATGTGGAGACTCCTTGAAAATGTTTTAGACGAGGGAGACGATTGGACTGCCAGGATTTTAAAAGACAGAATCCATTCCAAGGTAACAGAACTCGAAGAACAGTCGGAGCCCTCCATTGCCGCCTTTGAACAAAGACCACTAAAATCTGCGGATACCGCCATGCTTGAAGCTTATAGAGAGGCCGAAAGAGAAACGAAGGCCATTCTTAAATTTTATATGGAATTCGGTGGTAACTATATGCGCTCTCGTGGTAGCGGAGAATACCTTGCGAATACGGCAATCAGTCCGCTTACCGTGGAAGTGACCCCAGACATGATGCGCACGATATTTTCATTGCCCGGATTTAAGACAGAGAAGGATTGGCCACAGTTGGGTACTCAGATAGGGGATGCAATAAAGGCCTATGAATACATCGCGCTAAAGGCGGACCCTCGATTAAAGGATGAGGTATATTATATCGAGGGAACCGCTGGTTTTCTGGCCCTATTTGGATCAAAGGAAAAGGCAGAACAATGGATTAACGATTTAACCCTTGCACTCTGGGCGAAAGACCTTGGGCTTGAGGGGAAGACATTTGATGAATTGATACCAGAACAAAAGGACGCTCTTTCCCAAAGGAGGGTTTTTATCAATAGATTTGCCTCGAAACTCAGGCCTGAAAGGAGAGACATTATAAAGAAAGCCATCCAAGGGCTTATTTCGAGGTCTGAAGACCCGAAAGATTTGGTTGCTGCAAAACAGGCCGAGATCGCGGAAAAATTAGGCTATATATCATCTTTCATCCTGGGACAGGCGGCATACTACGGCTCTGAAGTTGAAGAGAAAAAAGGGAGCTACGAGTTTACGCTGGAAGGCTATCCCGTGTCAGATGCTTTTGCAGAAATATTCAATCCTCAGGTGTGGGCCCTAGACAGGGCAAAAAGCGGCTATTTTGCTGGACCGCGGTCCAAGAGCAATCGGGAGTTCGGCAAGATTTTAGCAGGGCTGCCTGTTCGTATGCATGTCCCCTTCTTAAGGTTTAACACGATACCAGCGATCAACACTCCGGACAACAAGCTTCTTGCAAAAAGCCTGTGGGAAGAACTTTGGGTCGATGGGAAAAATATTGGGGATATTTCTTGGGACAGACTTCCCGAGCTGGCAATGAGGGGATACCTTTTAAGAGCATTTCTGCTTTTAAGAAAGGCGGGAGAAACGGGCCCTGCCGGAATAGCTTTAGTTATGCGGGGAGATGATTGGAGAGGAAGAAAAGTCGAAGGGCTTCTCGAGCCTTTTTATTGGAAGGAAGTAAGAAGGTGGATCCATATCGTTGTGGGTGATTCGTTAATAACAAGTGGCCAGCCGGAGCGTTGGAGAAAGGCCAGGGCGGGCGCTCTTGAAAAAAGGGCAAAAGAAATAATGTCAACCGAGCAGGCAACCGGCGAAGACGGCAAGAGGCGCAGATATACGGACGACGAAGCCAGAGCAGAAGCCTACAAGAGAGAAATTAAGGAAGCGGTTGATGCGGAAAGAAGGAAGTGGAAACAAATAATTCTCGACTCAATCAAGGCTTGGCACAGCAACTTGGGCAAGGCGAAGTGGGATTCTTTAAATGAGGTAGCGAAAGACTCCGGCTATTGGCAAGACTAATCCTTCTTCGAGCTTCCACCCAACAACCAGCCTAGGGTTTTGTAAACAAATGTCTTTTTTGGATTGGCTTCTGTTCCCGCGGTTTTGGCTCTTTCTTTAAAATAGCTTGATACCCCCCCTGTTATATTTCTTGCCGCCCTAATCGGCGATTCCTTTTCTTGCATATTTTATCTTCCGCCCCTGGCTAATCTTTCAAGCGTGGTTGAAATAGCTTTATATACGCCTCCCTTGCCTGACGTAGAAACCGTGGCTTTTTCAGCGAAGTACCCAGCCCCATAACCGGCAACCGGCTTGACTGGGCCACCCAACGATTCTCCGATCGCCGTGCCTAGCGGGAATGGCTTGCCTGAAATGAAGCCTTGGACGATATCGGAGACCTTCGGTATAAGAACAATAATCCCATAGCTAACCAATACCCACAGGAGATGACTGCTTGACGCACCCCCAGTACCAAACGTCAGAGGGGGGTCCCACGGTGGCCCTTGAAAAAAGCCAGTGTTTATATCAAGGGGCGTCAACCATACCGGCCACCAATCTGGAAGTCCTGCTCGGACAAAAAGAAGCGCGAGGGTAAACATTAACCCCACAAGCGGATAAACCGCTAAATTGGCGGCCATACTTCTTAACCATGAGCCGAAACCTACACCCTGGGAAATTGTCCCTAAAAGTATGAGAATCGGCCCGACAATAATAAGTAGCATAATCTGAATATAAGTTTTAAGAAGTAGAATAATCACCTTTGCTGAATACCAAAGGAGTAGGAAAAAAGCCAGGATTGTAAAAATAAGAACAAAAAAGGAGACAAGCCCCGCCGCGCTAAAGATATTTATAAAGGCTGCAGCAAAAAACTGGAACCAGTATGCCATAAATAGGTCAAAAACATTTCTGCCCACAGTTAAAGAATTAAACATCTGGCTCCACGTAAAACTACTAATACTTGGCGAACTGCCATTAACCAAAAAGGCAGAAAGTAGCCCTATGGCCACATACATAAGATCAACCAGAAGCCCCGCAATTGCATACGAAAAAGTGATGAGTATCAAGGCCGCAACAATTTTGGGAAGAGCGGATTGAACGCTAATTACGGTTTGGGGTGAAATTTTTACCCGAAACATTATCATAAAAGCCATAACCGTAATTACAATAATCAAGAAAGCGTAAGCGAGATTCCTTGAAATTTTCCATAAAGTGAGGGCGGGGTTGGCCGCTCCGAAGCCGAAACCTTGCGCCTCAACCTTTGGGATGAGATGAAGTCTTCCCCCAACATCTTTCAGATATGCAGACAAAGAGATCGGGCTTGCAGAGATTGTCTTTAATAGTTGATTGCCAGATATATCCCCACCGGTTTCCGAGCTTGTGCCGGGAAAAGAATTTCTCAAATTCTCAATAGCGTCCCGACAGGCGTCTAGGTCGGTTGAAGTCATCAAGCAAGACAGCGCAGATGCGTTTCCGTTGGTCGCCGAGTTGATAACAAAATAGAAAAGTCCATAAATGACCCATTGGACCTGTGCGGCTGAATACCTTTCGCCAAAAATTTCGTTTTCCGGGGAATCATTTACCTTGGCCATCCATTCACCAAACGATTGGTTGTACCATTTTCCCTCGCTAAGTTGGGCGTGGGCAGTTGGGGCGAAAGACAAAGATAAGACCAACAACGCCAGAAAGGACAGCAGTATTTTCTTAAGCATGTTTCTTTTAATCATACAACAGGGGGTTAGCCCCGACAACGCTAATTAAGGGCAGGTCGTATCCGTCGGGCTGCGCGGAAAAGAACACCCTGGAGACACCCAACTCCAGCGCGACCTTAAGTTGCTGTAATAATTAGCACCATCACTACTGGTGCAGTTGCCGCTTTTAAAGATTCTTAAGAAGGCTTCAATATCGCTCATTCCGCGCCCATAACACTGCGGAAACGTACCTCTGTAGTAACTGGGGAGTTGGAGAAGTTGGTCTATTTGGGCGCTAAAGCCCCTGACCGAGGAACTGTGAATTCCGAAATCCTCAACCGACAGGTTGTAGTTGCTGGCATTGCTCTCATTAAGCCAGATCAAAAGAGCCAGGGCGGAGTTAAAGCCTTCTGACTTGGACCTTTTAACCACATCGTTATAACACTCCATTACGTGATTGCCGGACTGTCCCGAAACCCAGTTTAGGGCCAGCTGGAAAGTGGCCTGGCGGTTTAGGGTTCCCCGCAGGGAAACGTTGGGGGCATCCTCGTTACAATCAATCTCCCCGCTAGAACCGAAGGTTCCCTCCGCCCCGGAAAGAATCTGTTCACCAAACCCCTTGGGTCGAAGTATTGTCTGGATTCCTTTAAGGAAATATTCGGAGATACCTCCGACATGGGGGAAGTAAAGCTCAGCACTTTCGCCAGCTCGGCCTTGGGGATTTCCGGCCGAGACCAGACCGCTTCCGGAATAGGTAACCCCGGTTGCTCCGGGCATATCCAAGATTCCCAAGATGGCTCCTCCCTCTCCCACCTTCGGGAAAATTCTTTTAAAGATTCCTGCGGGTCCAGCTACAAGCCGGGACCAAAGCTCATCTGCCTTGGGAGTTTCGGTGATAACCCCTAACCCAATGGAGACATCTTTCGCGCAGGCGCTTGAGCTGGCATTCCCGTCGAAGTCACAGCTAAAAGAAGCGTCATATTTTAAATCTCCGGTAATCGATTCTGCAAAAAGATTATCTCCAGGGTTTGTCCTGATCTCTTTAAGGTCACAAGCCTCACCCGGGGAGACCCCGGTCGCCCCCCCGGTAGTGGATGCCCCTGCCGGGGCAAAAGTCAGCTGGAGAATACTGGCCAACTCCGCCACTTCTTCGGTGTGGGAAAAATAAAGCTCAGCCGGGGTGGTGACCAGAGAGACGTTACTTATTTCAAGTCCTTCGGAGGCGGGAGCCACCGATTGTGAATTGACCGCCACCTCGCCGACCCGGTCCTCTGTAGAAGAAAAAGGAATATTGGCGAAAAGATTAGAGTAATAGTTGGGAGCAAGAGGATTTTCTCCGCAAAGCAGAACTTTTTTGTTGTCCATAAAAGGAATTTCTATCTCAAAACAAATCTTTCCTTGCCACTCCCGATATTTTTTCCAGTAGTCCTGAAAATTGTCAAAGTCGGAAGACTTGGGAGGAAGATGGCTGTTCCATTCCGAGAGCCGGTGCTCAATATGGGGAAGCACGCCTCTTAATCCGGTCTCATAACAAGCGCCTGGAATTCCTCCAATCACCTTACCTAAAATTCTGACCCCATAGGTACAGCCGACAACCTGGTCGTGGCGTAGATCTCCATCTCCCTCCTTGGTTGCAACGGCCTTTTTGACGGTATTGGCCCGTAGATTGTTCTGGATGTCGAAGGGTAGAAGTTTTTTGATGGGTCCGGAAAAGTCAACCAGTTTTCTGATATCTTCCTCATCTTGGGAAAGCGGGGAGGATTCGGCCCTCCCGGTTGCCCCGTTTAAATACCAGCTGACATACTCGTTCATTTTGTCTGCGTCGTTCATGTCCGTTGATTGCTGGCTGTTGGCCACGTCTTCGGTGTTGCCGAGAATGGGGAAGTGGGCGTTGGCCAGGTCTATTTCGTAGTTGGCGGTTTTACCGGAAACTGTATAAGTACAGCGGTATCTGCCTCCGCCTATGGCTGTACAGTTATTGGCAAGCCTGGGTGGGGTGGTTTGGATAGCGGTAACTTTATCGGAGAGAACCAGCCGGTTGCCGCAGAAAGTTGCAGTCTCCGTAACCTCTTGGTTACAGGGGCTTTTTTGATATGGCCGCAAAGAATGAAACTCCGGACTATCTGTATCTTCACAGGACACGTAAGGAGAAGGCACCTGGGCGTCGGCAAGGGGGGTAGAGAGCAAAGAATGGATAACCAGAGCTATAGTCAGGACAAACGCAGACGGGAGCGGTATCGTCAGAAGTTTATGCAGCAGAAATTTTAACCTCATACTTCATTATTGGAAGATCTTAAAATCCGTAACATTGGCGCCCGTGAATTGTTTAATAAATTGAAGTATCAGAAACGACAAGGCGATAAGTACAATCCCGCCGATAGCGTAAGTCAGAGTCTTTTTGGCTCCCTCGATGCCTTTAGGGTCACCTCCGGCGGTAATGTATTTAAATCCTCCGGAAATAAGCATGATAAAAAGGATGATTCCGGCAAAAGCCAGGGCGATATTTACGACATTTCCGAAAACACACTCTAAATAGCGGAGTTGAACCACACCGTTGGTTATCGCATTACAACCTTCATTCATAACAAAAGTTTAACTCAATGAAGTATGGAGAGCAAGCCTAGATAGCGGTAGGAATCGAGAGCTCGAAGATGTTAATTCCGAAGAAGGTGTTGATCAGCTGGACTATCGCCCAGGCGGCAAAGACGATGACCAAGCCAACCAGCGCCGCCGTAATTTGATTTCTGGCATTTTCGGTTTGGGCCTTATCTCCTCCGGAGGCGATCCAGCGGATGCCACCGATGACCAAAATAAAGAAGAAAACCAAGGCCGCAACCACTAAAACAAACCTGATAAGTCCGGAAACGATTCCTCCGATTGTGAGATTTCCCAACTGTCCGAATTGTCCGCTTGGCTTGAGGTTGATGTCTGTGGCCGCCAGCAATTTATACATCATCTATATTATTGAATTTGCAAAGGTCCAATGTCAAGTGTAAGAATATTGATTCCAAAAAAGTCTTCAATTACCTTCAGTAGGGCAAAGGTTGCAAGCAGGACGATAAAACCAACCAGTGCGTTGACTATTTTACCGCGTGCTCCCTCAAGTCCGGCCTTATCTCCCCCTGAGGTAATCCACTGGATGGCACCGGCCAGCATTACAAAAAAGAAAACCAGGGTCCCGATTACAAAGGCAATACCCACCAGGCTTGGGATAAAAGCCTGGAAAAATCCGGCTCCGGATTTCCCCTGAAGAGCGGGACCCAGTGCTGGGTTATTAATTTCTTGTGCGAGTTGCATTATTGTTGAATCTGCTCAAACAATTGTCCGAAATTCAAAATGTTAGGAATTCCAAAGATATTTCCGACCAAATCGAGGATGAAAATTGCCGCAATCACTACAACCAGGCCTATAAGCCCGTTAATGATTCTTTTTCTTGCAGATTCCAAAGCCTGCTTATCTCCCCCTGCGCTGATCATGGCAATTGCCCCGGTAAATAAAACAAAGGTAAACCAAATAATGGCGATGATGGTCATCAGACCAATCATGGTAGAGATAAATTTGCTGAAAGTTGCGACCCCCGTTCCTTCCGGATTTCCCAAAGGACCAAAGCCTCGAAGCGGACCAAGCTCAATATCGGCTAAGTGTTTCATGGTGTCGGAATTCTGGGATTAAGAATAAATGTTGGGTCTCCGAAAATAAGCTGTCCGAAAATTGCCGCCAAAACAAATGCTCCGGCAGCGAAGGCCAGCCCCAAAAGAGTTTGCCAAATCTTTGACCAAGCCCCCGCAATCTTTTTGGGGTCTTCCCCGGCGGCCATAAAAGAGTAGCCCGCGACCAAAAGGTTGATAAGGGCATAGACACCCGCTCCGACGATCATTGCCCTTAAAGTAAAATTAAGAAACTTGCCGATGGCGGCCCCGGCGTCCGTTCCGTAAGTTGCGGTAATCTGGTCAGGCAACTTGACCGACCCGAAAGGTGAATTTAAGCTGAGAAATTTGTTCATCCCAATATTGAAATTCCGGTTATGACTTCAATCAATTTTACTATCCAATAAGCTGCAAATACAACCACAAAGCCAATTACGGCAGTTGTTATTGCCTGTTTTCCTTTTGCGGCCTTCTCCGGGCTATCGCTTCCAGCTCCGGAAATAATACCTATCCCCCCCACGACAAACATGACAAGAAAGATAAGACCAGCAACAACCAAAGCGAGATTAACGATTGTGGAAACAAGCCCGCCGACACTTGTGATTTCACTAAAAGGCGACCCGAAGGATGCACCTATATCAATAGCAAGATGATTCACGGCTCTAGTTTAGCAGAAAAAAGGAATACACTCAAAAGAGGGTTAGAAGATTTGGACAATCGATTCTATGCCTAGAATCTTGCCTACAATTTGGACGATCCAGTAAGCGAAAAAGACTATCACAAAACCAACAATGGCCCCAGTTATTTTATCCTTTGCGGACTGAACAGCCTTGGGGTCTCCCCGCGAAAGCATTAGGCTTATGCCCCCGTAGAGAAGAAAAAGGAGCAACAAAAGCCCGGCCCCAGCAAAAAGGTAGGGAAGGAGGTTGGTGATGATATCTCCGATTTTCCCTCCGGCAAAATTTGGGGAAGCGGTTTCTTCCAGATCTTGTAAGGCTGACGAATCAAGTTGTGCAAGCATTTCTAATCTCCAAAACCGGGCAGTTTTAGTATATCAACTCCGATAACTCTTAGTACAAATACAGAAAAGATAAGCATGATTATACCCGCAATTGCCGAGGTCATCAGCTCCTGTCCCGCCTTAAGCCTATCCGGGTTTCCGGAAGAGGTCATGATCATAAAGCCGGCGTAAAGAATTAAAAGAAAAGCGATTCCCCCACCAACCCCTATTGCCCAGCGCAGTATAAAGCCAATAAACGCATTAGTGTTTCCAACCGGGATACAGCCTATCGCAGTATTTATAGATTCTCCATCAGAACAACCGGCCGTTGGCCCCACAGCTTGTCCCGGAATACAGCATTTTTCGGATGGACCCCTGGGGTTTCTTGTACAATCCGATAAGCCGCCGTCTTGTTCACTGGAAGAACAACTTGTCTTACAACTTCCGCCGAGATTAGTACAGGTTGGACCGGCAGAAGCCGGGGGCGGAAAGACGATCCAAAGAAACAAAAATAAGGCAGCGGCCAAAAGTATTTTCTTCACGGTTTGAGTTTAGCACAAAGCAGCTTTTCAGTTAATCCTTGTTATAATGAAAACTATGCGACTTAGAAGTTTGTTAATAATTATTCTTTTCGCCATCTCGCTATTTGCTGTTTCTCGCTCATTTACGACCCAGATTGTTCAAGCAACCAACTGTCCCGCCACCGACTACGATTGTCAGATTACAGAAATCCAGAGAGAAATAGATGCTCTTGCCCCAGCGCATGAAAAAAATAAAGAGGAGTTGGCCGGGCTTAAAAAACAGCTGGACGATTTGAACAAGCGTCTAGCTTCAATTTCCAGTCAGCTTAAGAAACTCCAGGGAGAGATTGCGGGAAGGGAGGAAGACCTGGCGTTCGCCCAGGCCATTTTTGAGGAAAAGACCAATAACCATTACAAATTCCTGAGACTTTATGATCCCCTTCTGCCTTTTCTTTCCTCGGATGCGGCAACGGCATTTAGGGAAATAAACTTCAGGCAAAAAGCCGCGGATGAAGACCGAAAAACCATGGTCAAATACGCGGAGGATTTGATAAAGCTTAAAAACGACAAAGCAACTCTCGAAAAATCCCAGACCTCCCTCGCGGCCGCACAGAAAAAAGTAAATGAACAATATAAATTTTTGGAGGGAGAGGTAGCCAAAGTGGAAACTTATATTTCTTCCCTCTCGGCAAAGCAAAGCGAACTTAAAGCCCTTAAGGAGGGAGGTTTCCAAACTTCGGTGGGAGATGTTCCCCCGAGCCTGGAGCCCTGTTCCGGTCCTCCCGGCTCGTCCAATTTTTGCAGTCCCGGTTTTTCCCCGGCCTTTGGAGCATTTTCTTTTGGGGCTCCCCACAGAAAAGGCATGAGCCAATACGGGGCTTTCGGCAGAGCCCGTGCTGGGCAAAACTACGAGGCGATCCTCAGGGCCTATTACGGGGATGTCAGGGTCGTTGATGTTAATACATCACTCACCATCAGAACTTCTGCCGGAGCCATGGATTTTGAGGCAAGATATATACCCGGAATTGCGGAAATGCCCGCCAGCTGGGGAGACCAAGGGGGCATGGAGGCTCTTAAGGCCCAGGCCATTGCCGCCAGAAGCTATGCCCTGTCATATGTCGGCTGGAGAATGGGAAATCAAAATGCAGGGGGGTCAATCTGCGTGACCGAGGCCTGTCAGGTCTGGAAATCCTCGAAGGCGGATAGTGGTGGTAAATGGAAAGAAGCGGTGGATGCAACACGGGGAAAAATCTTGGTCAGTAATTCCGCCAACGAGGTGGTTAATTCCTGGTATGCATCAACCGCTGGAGGCTATACCCTCTCGTATAGCTCATTGGGTCACTCCACCCCCGGACAATGGGACGCGGACGGCGGCAAAGATGGTTGGCCGGGAAACGCTTGGGATAAAAAGGGAGGTTCTCCCTGGTTCTATAAAGGTTGGTACAAAAGCCGGGGCGGCGCTTCCTGCGGCAGAAGTAATCCCTGGCTGACGAGCGAAGAGATGGCAGACATCTTAAACGCCAGATACGTCTTGGACGGCAAGGGCGGAGATAAATCGAGAATTTCACCGGTGGATACCGGCTGTTGGGGGGGAAACCCCTATTCCCTTTCTGACCTGCGGGGCATAGGTGGCTTTACCAGCGTATCCTCGGTTTCGGTAACCTACGGCAACGACGGGTCAACCCTAAACGTCACCTTCCAAACCAACAAAGGATCCGAAAGCGTTTCCGGGAGTGCCTTTAAGGAAGCTTTTAACCTGCGGGCCCCAGGCTACATCGGTTTGAAAAGCTCACTTTTCAACATCGAAAAGCTTTAATTTAGAATTTAGCGATTATGTTATATAATCGGGGAGATGCCGGATATCTTCATCACGGATAGCGAAGAAAAAGACTCTCCTGCGCCCACCCCCAGTGTTTTTCCGGAACCAAAAACCGCGACCCAAAGAGAAAGGCTCACGGGCCATACCCATAACCCCCTGGCTTCATATAGCTACTTTCCCGACAACGTAACCTTCGAAAATAGGGAAAAGGAAGAGAAGATAATCCTGCTTTTAAGAAGGCATCCCGTTACCAACCTGACTTGGATTATGGTTGGGGCCTTGATGCTTTTGGCCCCCGTTATCCTAACCGTCTTTCCCTTTCTTTCTTTTCTTCCGGCGCGCTTCCAGTTCGTCGCGGTATTGGGTTGGTATATGGTCAGCTTTGCCTTTGTCTTGGAAAAATTCGTTGTCTGGTATTACGACATTTTTATTATCACCAACGAGAGGGTGCTGGATATAGATTTTTACAATCTTATCTATAAAGAGGTAACGGACGCCAGTTTGGATAAGATTCAGGACGTTACTTATTCCGTAGGGGGGGTTGGTAGGGCTATTTTTAATTACGGAGATGTTTTAATTCAAACAGCGGCGGAGCTGGAAAATTTAAGGTTTCAAGCGATCCCTTGGCCGGACAAGGTTGCCAAGATTTTACAGGACATCAGAATGGAGGAGAAGAAAGCCAAAGACTGATATGGAGACAATTCCTTTGATCGGTATTTCTATTTGGCTAATCATCAAAATATTTGTGGTGATTGCCCTGGTCATTTATTTGGTTTTTGCCGTAGTGGTTGTCAGACAAGTCCAGCTGATGACGGAAACCTTAAAAGTCGGATTTGAAGCGCCAATAAAACTCTTTGCCTATGCCCATCTGGTCTTTGCGATTGTGGTTTTGCTTGCAGCTTTGCTAATTTTGTAGTACAAAGCGCATAGGCTTATGCCTTTTGCAATCACTTCGGCAAAACTGACCGGTAACCCAGGCAGCTCCGGCTGGGCCCAAGTTCATGAGTACAAACCCGAAGAGCCCGACAAACTCACCTCAAGGGGACACTTATTTGCGGTTATAGCCACAGGTAGACACGAAGAGGGTGTAGATAGCGTCATCGCCGGCCGGGAACTTCTGGCCAGACTGCATGAAGAATATTTCGGTAAGGAAGAAGGGGAATCTTTTAATGTGCTTAAAAGTGCGGTTGAGAAAGTGATTGCGGAATTTAAAGGCACCTGGGGAGAAGTGGAAATTGCCGCCGTGGCCATTCTGGACAAGGTTGTCTATTCGGCGGTGGGTGACGGGGGGCAGGTGGCGATATTCAGGAACGGAATGCTGGCCAAGATTTTAGAGAGCGCCCAAGGAGAGGTGGTTTCGGCCTCGGGATACCCCAAAGACAGAGATATCTTACTCTTGGGCACCAAACGCTTTTTTGAAGCTATCCCCAACGGAATAATTAAGGCCTCCCTGGAATCCGGTGAGCCGGGCCTGGCCGCCGAAAGTCTGGCCCCTTCGGTCCACGCCAAAGCCGAGAACGGCAACTTAGGAGCGGCAATCATTAAGTTTGAAAAAGAAACCGTTTTTGTCAAAGAAACACCTCGAAAAGAGGACGTCCGGGAGAATTTAAGCCCCGTTCGGAGCGACAAATTAGGGAGTGCAGTTACGGGTGCCAGGCGGCTTTTTGGGGGTTTTCTTGCCAAGATAGAATCAGTCCTAAGCAAAAGGCTGCCCGAAAGAAGAATCTATGTCCGGGGCGGCCAGGAAGAAGAGGTGCAACCCAGCTCGAAAAAGACGACCCTCACGGTGGGCATAATTCTTTTGGCAATCTTGTTTATTAGCATCGGCTTCGGTATCAGGCAGAAGAGTATCAAGGAAGCAAGGGGTAAATATCAGGACCGGCTGACACAGGCCCAGCATCAGATAGATGAAGCGGTGGGTCTGGCTGGGTTAAATGCAGACAGGGCCAGAGAGCTTTTTACCCAAAGTAAAAACACGGCCGAAGCTTTAAAGGCCGAAGGGATTAAAGACCCGGCCTTGAGTGAACTTTTGGCCAAGCTGGATGCAAACCAGGGGGGAATTTTGGGGGAATATAAGGTTGAACCCCAACTTTATCTGGATTTATCCATCTTAAGCGACGGATTGACGGGCGATGATTTATCCGGCTCATCCGAGAAGATATTTATCCTGGACAAAAACGGCAAAAAGGTAGTTGGGGTATCCCTTTCCACAAAGAAAACGGAAGTGGTTGCCGGTCCCGAGCAGGTCGAGGGTGCGATAACCGTTGCTTCGTATGAAGATAGAGTTTTTATCCTCACCCAAGACGGACTTTACGAAGTTGGGACAAAAAGGACAGAAGCGCTTGCCAAGGATTGGGAAGGAGAGGTCTTACCGTATGCCTATGCCGGCAATCTCTACATGCTGGAAAAGGGTGCGGGCATGATATGGAGGTTCCCTGGAACGGGAGAGACGTTCTCCTCAAAGCAAAAATGGCTTGGGCCTGGGGTTACCCCGGATTTTTCAAACGTGAATTCCTTAAGCATAGATGGCTCAATCTGGGTACTGACCAAAAGCGGGAGAATACTCAAATTTACCCAGGGTAGTCCGCAAAGCGTTTCTTTGTCGGGAATTTATCCCGAAATTACCTCGGCCGATGCAATCTACACTAACGAGACCTTGGGCTTTGTCTATATTTTGGATAAACAAGGAAGAAGGGTGCTGGTTTTGGACAAGAAGGGAGCCTATAAAGCCCAATACATCGCCGATAAGATTTCTGAGGCCACGGATATAGCGGTTAGCGAGAAAGACAAAAAGATTATTCTGCTTGGAGGAAGCAAGGTTTACTCAATCGAGCTAAAACACCTTTGACCCAACTACACTTTTGTGGAGGCGGAGGGAATTGAACCCTCGTCCGAAAAATATTTCTAAAAAACTACTACAAGCTTAGTTGTCCTTAAATTTTCCTTCAGGTAGAAAGACAACAAAATTGACTGAAGTAAGGTTTAGTGTCTTGGGTATCCAGCCCAAACCAAAGATGGATACGGCATCTTGACTGGTTTATGCCCTTCCGGCGCGGTCAAGAGGCGCCTCCGAAAGAACAGTAACCTAAAAACGTTTTTTAAGCGTAGGCTACAGCGTAACTTTGTGAGTTGACGCTTGTTTTTGATTCCTTTTGACAAGTGTGAATCGAACTTGGCTTGCAGTTTTTTAAAGTACTTTCCGTCGAAACCGGTCGCCCCCTAAACTTTTAACTCCCTCTCAAGCTCGCGCTGAATGTCCTTGCGCTTGGTGGCCTCTTTCTTTTCGAATTTGGCCTTAGGCTTGCCCAAAGCAAGCTCAAGCTTGATCAGGTGGCCCTTAGTATACAGTCTCGTAGGCACGAAAGTCAATTTTTGCTGTTTGGCTTTAGTTGAGAGGGAAAGGATTTCTGCTTTGTGCAACAGCAGCCTTCTGGTTCGGGTTGAAACGTAGTTCTTGGCCCCGGCCACGGGAATATTGGCATTAATCAGATAAGCCTCGCCGTTTAAGACTCTGGCCACAGATTGGGTCAGGTCGGCGTGTCCCGTTCTGACCGCCTTGGCCTCACCTCCGGAAAGGGAAATCCCCGCTTCGACCTTATCCTCTCCAAGCTTATAGCCAAACCTCGCCTTTTTGTTGATAATATGCATACACCCCAATTATATCCGATATGGATATCTTAGATATTATTTTCCCAAAAACCTGCTTTGGCTGTGGCAAAAAAGGAACCTACCTCTGTGCGGCTTGTCTGGCCAAAGAGAGTCTGGAAATGCAAATCTGCCCTATTTGCTTCAAAGCCTCTATCTCTGGAAAGACGCACCCTTCCTGCCGCAGACCTTTAGGGCTCGACGGGCTTTATTCCCTCTGGGGTTACAAAAGGGGTGTCAGGAAAGCGATTTTGACCATGAAATACCGTTTCGCTTTTGATATCGCCGGGGAGCTATCCTCCCATGCGGCCGAATCTCTTGGCTCGGGATTTAACCCCTTTCCCAAAAAGGCGCTGTTGGTTCCGATTCCTGTGTATAAGGACAGAAAAAACTGGAGGGGTTTTAACCAGGCAGAGGAGGTAGGCAAGCGTCTGGCCTCCCTAATGAAATGGGATTTTAGTTCCAAGCTTCTAATCAAGGACAAAAAGACCCTTGCCCAAACAGGCCTGAGTAGAGAACAACGCAGACTGAATCTCAGCGGAGCCTTTACCTTAAAGGAAAACCATTTCCCGTTTAATAGGCCGGTTATTCTCTTTGACGACGTTTGGACTACGGGCTCCACCCTTAAAGAGGCTTGTAGCGTGCTGAAGCAAAAGGGGGTTAAAAAAGTCAGGGGTTTGACGCTTTGCCGTGGTTAAGCGGTGAGGGTGGGATTCGAACCCACGGTGAGGAAAAATCCCCACATTGGTTTTCAAGACCAACGCCATAGTCCGCTCGGCCACCTCACCTGGGCGGAGAGTGCGGGAGTCGAACCCACCGGCCGCTTTCGCGACCATGGTTTAGCAAACCATTGCCTTAGCCGCTCGGCATACTCTCCAGATAGCCCTAAAGTATACCAGATATGAGCTTGGAACCCAACCTGCTTTGAGGTATAATACGCATAATATGCCCACTGCCGAGGACAAGAGCACTTTAAAAGAGGAAGCACAGCCCGTTGTTATCCGCAGAGAGGCCGAAAAAGACCTGATCAGCTGGACCGCCCCGGCCAGACCGTTTAAACGTAGGGATCGGGAATACTACGTTACCATTATCGCCATCGCCGCCGTGGTGGGGTTGATCCTATTTATGGTTGAAGGCTGGATGCCAGTTGTGCTTCTGATCTCGCTTATTTTCCTTTTCTATGTCATGAGCACCGTTGAGCCCGAAGCTGTGGAGTATAAGATTACCAGCCGGGGCATCAAGGTTGCGGGAAAAAGAACGGATTGGCAGGCTCTGGTAAGATACTGGTTCAGCCGCAGGTTTGACAACGAGCTTTTGGTTGTCGAAAGTACCAATCTGCCGGGAAGAATCGAGTATGTCTTGGCTCCCGAGAGCAAGGAAGAGGTCAAAAAAGCGCTTTCCCAGTTCTTGCCCGAAGAAGAGGCGCCACCTTCCTACCTGGACAAGGCCGCCAATTGGTTTGCCGCTAAACTTCCGGGAAACAAATAGTCTAAGCGCCTATAGCTTAATGGATAGAGTAGCGGCTTGCGGAGCCGTTGATCCCAGTTCGACTCTGGGTAGGCGCACCAGGTGGGTTGGCAGAGCGGCCAAATGCGCGGGTTTCGAAAACCCGAGGGCGAAAGCCCTACACAGGTTCGAATCCTGTACCCACCGCCAATAAAAAAATGAAAACGAATCAACTTTTGATATCAGGAGCGATTGTTTTTAAAGATTACGCCGGCAAGCGTAAGTTTTTGGTGGTCAAACAAGGTGAGAACGCGGAATGGGAGGTTCCCAAAGTTACGGTTCGCAAAGGGGAATCTTCGGTGAGGGCCTCTCTCAGGATGACCGGGGAGGTGGCTGGCATGAACGCCAGGATTTTGGAAGAAGCGGGGAGAGCCAGCGGGACAACCCTGATCAACGGCAAATCGGTTCCGGTTAAGTATTACTATTATCTCTTGGTCCAACAGTCCGCGGGAGAGATGATCGGATTTGATAAATTCGAATGGCTGGAACTTAAGGACGTAATTAAAAGAGTTTCTCTCAAAAGAGAAAAAGAGATGTACAAGAACGCCAAAGACGTACTTAAAGAGTGGGAAAAAGCGCGTCAGAGAAAAAGGTAATCTCTAAGGTGAGGTCGCATAGTGGTCTAGTGCACGCGCTTGGAGAGCGCGAGTAGCCGCAAGGTTACCGAGGGTTCGAATCCCTCCCTCACCGCCCAAGGCCAATCTTCAGTTTTTCTTCGGGTGATATGATAAAATGCGCAAACCATGGCGGACCAGGTCGACGAGATAAAGCAAAAAACGGACATCGTTTCCCTTTTGGGAGAATACATTCCTCTTAAGAAAGCCGGCAGGAATTATAAAGCGCTTTGTCCCTTCCACGGCGAAAAAACCCCTTCTTTTATGGTTTCCCCAGAGTTGCAGATGTATAAATGTTTCGGCTGCGGAGAGGCCGGAGACGTCTATTCCTTTTTGCAGAAGTATGAGGGGATGGAGTTTGGCGAGGCCCTGCGTTTTCTGGCGGATAAGGCGGGGGTTAAGCTGGTCTCGGTCAGGCCGGGAGAGACGGGAGAAAAAGAAAAACTATTTGAAATCAATTCCTTTGCGGGAAAGTTTTACAACTATATTTTACTAAGTCACAGAGCCGGCCAGGGAGCCTTAAATTACCTGCTTAAAGACCGAGGCTTAAGCTTGGAAACAATCAAGGCTTTCGGTCTGGGATTTTCCCCGGATGTACCCAACGTCCTCAACCGTTTTTTGGTGGGCAAAAAAAGATTCGGTTTAAAAGACGTGGACAGGTTGGGGCTGGTGGTTATCCGGGGAGACAGGGTCTACGACAGATTCGGGGGCAGGATAATCTTTCCCTTAACGGATCATCGGGGCAACATCGCCGGGTTTGCCGGCAGGGTTCTGCCTACCGCCTCAACCGAGATGGCCAAATACATCAACTCTCCGGAAACGCCCGTCTACCATAAATCGAATCTTCTTTTCGGACTGAATGTTGCCAAAGAAGAAATCAAAAAAGCGGGAGAGGCCAATATCGTTGAGGGAGAACTAGATATGATTTCTTCCTGGCAGGCGGGAGTAAAAAACACGGTTGCCATCAAAGGTTCGGCCTTAACCGAAGAGCAGGTCAGACTTCTCTCCCGGTTTACCCGCAAGATTATCCTGGCACTGGACAGCGACCTGGCCGGAGACGTTGCGGCCAGACGCGGGGTGGTTATTGCCCAAAAGCAGGGCCTGGAGGTTAAGATGGCCATAATGGGTGAGTTTAAGGATCCGGACGAGGCTGTCCGGAAAGACCCGGCCGGGTACAAAAAAATTCTTGAGGGTGCGGTAGGTGTTTGGGATTTTATCGTGGAATCCGTTTTTTCCAGACTCGACGATTCAACCGGAGAAGGCAAGGCAAAAATAAGCAGGGAAATCGTTCCTATCCTGGCTTCGATTCCGGACAAAATAGTCCAAGCCCACTACATTGAGATCGTTGCTTCCAAGCTCGGGGTGCCGGCAACCGCAGTTACCCAGCAGATAGAGGAGGTCCAGACCCAAACCGAGACCCCTAAACTGGAAGTCGGAATCGTCAAAAAAGAAGAAAAGGCCAGAAGACAGCTCTTGGAAGAAAGGCTTCTGACCCTGGCCTTCCAATCCGACCCCAAAGTTTTAATCGAGCCCAAAATTTTTAAGCTCATTGCCACACCTCTGCCCCACAGAATCGTTGAGGAATTCGAGAAATATTCCTCTGGCGGGAAACCCTTTAGCCCTTCGGAGTTTGCCGAGAAGCTCCCCAAAGAGCTGGTGGAGGGCTTTGCCGAGATGGTTTTAAGGGACACCGAAGGCTTGGTGGAGGATAAAGAGGAGCTGAAAAAAGAACAGGATTTGGTCATCCGTGAACTGACGATTCAAGAGGTTAGGCACAAACTGGAGCAGTTGGGAGCCAAGATTCGCCAGTTTGAGGAAGCGGGAGAGAAGGCTAAACTTAAAGATGTCCAGGAGAAATTTGGCGAGCTTTCGTTAAAACTTTCCAAGCTTGCGGAACAAGAAGGAGGTATAATCCTAAGTGAGGTACAGAAAACATGATTAGAAAACCGGTTCAGGAACTTATCAAAAAAGGCAGAGACCAGGGTTTTTTGACCCAGGACGATATCCTGGAGGTCTTTCCCAATGCCGAGGCCAGAATTGCCGAACTGGATGACCTTTACGAAAAACTACTCTCCGAGAATATCGACGTTTTCGAATCCATCACTCCGGAAGAGATTGAAACCGACGAAAAAGCCCAGGAGAAACTGGACAGGGAGATAGAGATTCTTTCCAAACTCGAAGGCATAGAAAGCACAGATCCGGTCAGACAGTATTTGCGCGAGATCGGCAAGGTTCCCCTCTTGGATGCTGAAGAGGAGGTTGAGCTGGCCAAAAGATATGAGAAAGCCGACAAAAGAGCCAAGGATAAGCTCACCGAATCAAACCTGAGGCTGGTGGTTTCAATCGCCAAGAAATATATCGGCAGGGGCCTTTCCCTTTTGGATCTTATCCAGGAAGGCAACCAGGGACTTATCAGGGCAGTTGAGAAATACGACTGGAGAAAAGGTTTTAAATTCTCAACCTACGCCACCTGGTGGATTCGCCAGGCCATTACCCGGGCCATTGCCGACCAGGCCAGGACAATCAGAATTCCGGTGCACATGGTTGAGACCATCAATAAGCTCTACCGCACCTCAAGAAGATTGATGCAGGAGCTGGGACGTGAGCCCACCCCCGAGGAGATAGGATCAGAGCTGGAGATTGAGCCGGACAGAGTCAGGGAAATCTTTAAGATTGCCCAGGAGGTGACCTCGCTGGAGGCCCCGGTCGGAGAAGACCAGGAAAGCTTTTTGGGAGATTTTATTCCCGATGAAAGCACCCTTTCCCCGGTTGACCAGGCTTCAAAGCAGCTTCTGAAAGACCATTTGGATGAGGTTTTGGCAACCCTGTCGGACAGGGAAGCCAGAGTCTTGAAGCTTAGATTCGGTCTTGAAGGCAATAAACAGATGACCCTGGAGGAGGTAGGTAAAGTTTTCGGGGTAACCAGAGAACGAATCAGACAAATCGAAGCCAAAGCCTTAAGAAAGTTGAAACACCCCTCCAGAAGAAAGAAACTTCAGGATTACCTGGACTGAGCTACTCTTTGCAGCAATCAACCGCTTTCTTGATGATTGAGCCCAGTTTGTCAAAAACAGAGGAAGAACCACTCTTTTTCCCCTCTTCGTCGATCAGGTCAATCTTGGGGTCTTCGAATTTGTCCCTTTTGACCTCCTCCAGGTGCACGATATCAAGATTGATTCCCCAGAAAAGGGAATAGAGCTTGTAAGCCTTTTCGAACAGATACCAGGCTTTCTTCTTTTCGCCCTTTTTGAGCTCTTTGGTGCCGACCTCAATCAGCCTCATGGTGGCTGAGAGGAGGTGTTTGCTGATACACCAGACCTCGCCCTCGTAATCCTTGATAATATCCTTCATCAGCTCCGTACGCATCAGCCGCACCTCGTTTAGAAGCTCAAGATACTGGGGTTTGCCGGTTTTCTGGGAGGAGAAAAAGAGATGCTCCTCAATGGCAATTAGGTTCATTATCCCGATGGATAGATCCTCGGCCGAGGATAAATCGATTTTGTTCTTGGCAGTGGCAGCCTCCACCTTATCCAGGAGACTTTGTATTTTTTTCTTGTCGGCCATTTAGTAAAGATACCCTCCGTAAAAGTATACAACAAGAGAGGCGATAGCCAGCGAAACCATCGGAAAGACCACCCTTTGGAACGCAAAGAGCTGTTTGCCTCTTTTTTCCCGGACCTTCTTGTCCGCCCAGACTCCCAAAAGAAAGAAAATCGAACCAACAGCTGTTCCGAAAAGGATTTTATCTACTCCCAAGATTACGTTGAAGGGATGCCCCATGATTCCAGTAAGCTGCAATGGGATTAAGGTCAGGCCATACCAGAAAACGAAAACCAGGATGTTTTTGTATTTAAAGGCGACCTTTTTCTTGCTCAGCCAGTCTATCGTCCAGAAAGAAACCGAAAGGATTAAGCCCCCAATCCAGATACTGGAGACCGCATCGTCGATTCCCAGATACCGAGAGAGCCCCAGCCCTGCGGCAACAGCCACCGTGCAAATTGGGCAAACGGCGTAGGTCTTCACCGGAAAGACGAAAAGAACTACAAATAACGCTGAAAGAATCTTAAATGCTTTTTTCATCGATTTTGATTTCCTTTAAATGGTTAATTATCGGCTCATCTCCCGAAAGACACTTTCCTTCCGGAGTAACCAAAACAGGCACACCCCTTTCTTGTTGGGGAATTTGGCAGGCATCAAGCCTGGCGGCAAAGATTTTGGCGTTGGTCTTGTTGTACCAGACCTCCCTCTTGGCTATTTCCACTTTATCCTTTAGGGCCCAGGTCTGGAAAAACTCGTCGACTTTTGCGCAGTGGGGGCAACCGGTCCCCCAATAATATTCGTAACCCGACACGGACGGAACGGTTTGGGACTTTCCGCCCTTGGAAAAAAGGTAAACCCCTCCTCCCAGTATGGCTATTGTGACAATTGCGATAATTATCCCGAAGCGTTTCATTCTATAAATCATATAGAGGCTGTGCTCAAAAGGCAATCGGAACTGGCATGAATTGAGGCTAACTGATATAATTTAGGCCGCCAAGTATATTCCTCGGTAGCTCAGTGGTAGAGCGGGCCCCTGTTAAGGGCAAGGTCGCAGGTCCGAATCCTGCCCGAGGAGCCAAATTGTCTTAATCTGACCAATAAACTCAGAAGCTCCTTTATGAAAATAGGAAGAAATGACCCATGCCCCTGTGGAAGCGGGAAGAAATATAAAAAATGTCATCTTTTAACGGGCGGTTTTCCTTATGGTGTCCCCAAAGTTACTAAAATTGAACATACCACCCCCGAGATTGAGAGGATGATGCGAGAGGTAGAAACAGAACAAGTGGAGAGAAGAAAAAGACTGCGACAGGTTGGAATATTCATTGATTTTGTACAGCCAATCCATTTTAAAGGTAAAAAAGTATGGGCATTAGGTAGCCGTGTATACCCATACCAAAAAGAGGGTGAAACTTTCCACGAATTTATTATCTATGTACTGAAAATGACCTTAGGTAAAGAATGGTGGGAATCACAACTGAAACTACCCGAAAATGAGCAACACTTCGTTTTTAAATGTTTCACTAAGCATTATGAATGGAAGGAGAAAAACCAACGGCCAGAAAATTTGTACAGGGGTATGTGGCGGGCAATTCCAGATGGTTATTCACGAGCGTTGATTGCATTAGCGTTTGATGTATGTAGTCTGCTTCATGCTGTCCATCTTCCTGAAATATTTTTGAATAAGCTTAGGGCATACGATGGCTACCAAAGCGTTAGATATGAGATTGCTGTGGCTGCCATGTTCGCTCGTATGGGATATAAAATCAAGTTTCTTGATGAAGAGTATGCGGGAAAAAAGAATCAGCCGAAGCATTCGGAATTCGTAGCTACACATCCAGAAACGAAAGAGGAAATTATTGTTGAAGTTAAAAGTAAAGAACGGGAGGGAGTGTTACATATAGGAGGAGAGTTTAACCAAGAACGCGAATTTCGTTCAAACGTACTTAAGTTATATAGAAACGCTCTTAAACAGAGGGTGCAAGGTAAACCATTCATTGTATTTATTGATATGAACTTACCACTCTCACCTGGTGCTCGTCCCGAAGAAGTGCCTTGGGTTGGTACCATTACAAAAATGAGAGATGCGGCTCAATTTGCCACCAAAGGTAAACAATCTCCTTCTAACGCTATAGTATTTACCAATTACTCTTATCACTATGGAACTGACGAAGAGACTGATACTGGCGAATGGTTATTGGAGAAGGCGGGGAATCCAGAAACTTTAATCAAGTCAATAGGTTTTGGTGAAAGATTCATAGCTGTACTTCAGGGATACGGAAAGGTGCCTAATATTGATATGGAAATAGAAACTTAATTAAGTTTTAGCAAATATAACTCGAGGGGGATTTTGTAATTTTTTTATTTCTTCCAATCTAGACCTTGCTTGTTCTGTCCAGATTGGGTTTTGGAAAGCCTTGAGAATACGGGACAAAGCAGTGGTCAGTGCGAAACTAGGAACACGGAGCCAATCGGCACTTAATATACCAAAATCTATTAATGTAAAATCAACTCACTTCTTGGATGGCATATATGAAAAAACAAAATGATTTTACAAAGGAAATTGCGATTGATACAGGATCGGGGCTAGTCGGTGCGGGGTTTGGATTAGTGGTGGCAGGACCTCCGGGTGCATTAATTGGTGGAGCAACAGCTCCGATACTTTCGGATGTTCTTAAAAGGTTTTTAAGTAAAAAGGAGAAATCTCGGATTGAAAAAGTGGCTGAGCTTGCGAATAAAATTATTCAAAAACAGATCAGTAGTGGCTCTAAGCCAACCGAGAATGCAAAAGATAAGAAAATAGGCGAACTATTCGAGGGGACTCTGTTGGCGGCTAAGGATGAATATGAAGACAAAAAGATCCCTTTGTTGGCAAATTTATTCGGCCGAGCCCCATTTACAAATACCCCAATCGACAATCTAATTCAATCTTTGATATTAGCCGATCAATTAAGCTATAGGCAATTAGGTGTATTATCAGTGGTCGGGCGAAACCAGTGGGAAAATTGTTTCAACCTTTCTTCAAAACCATTGCCATATAGTTCAACAGGTAGAGGAACTCCGGATGAAAAAACTCAAGGGATTTACGAAGATGTTAATTATTTGCTTGTGCTTGGATTAATCGGCCAGGTTTTTGTTAAAGGGGCTAGGCCAGCTGTTGCCTCAGGAACTCATTTTATTGCTCCAGTAAATTTAATGCTTCTATATCCAGGGATGTTGCTATTTAACGGGATGTTGTTGGATGAAGTTGATAAGGAATGTACTGGCGAAATTATTAAAGCTCTTAAATGGGAACCTAAAGAGTAAAAGTTATGACCCTAATTCTTACAGCAATTTGCGATGACGATATATGTGTTTGTGCTGATACAAGATATGAAGATAAAAAATATCAGGAAGGATTTAGAGACGGTTTTGATAAAATATGCAAGTTTAATTCTTGCCCCTTAATTATTTTCAATCACGGAGGTAACCAATTTAATGGAAAATATTGGGATTTTTATTGCCAGGAATATGAAAAATTAGGAAGTTGGAAGGGCAAAGGCCTAGAATTAATTAGTAAAGACTTTCAAGAATTTATTGAGCCTATCGTTGTACAGCAGCTGCGCATAAATATAAATGCCGCGCCTAATAATAGCTACTTCAAAAATTCAGGATTTGTTTTATGTGGAAAAAATTATCAGAATGGAAATTACGAAGTTTATGAATTTTATTGGGATCCCCAACCCAAGCTGAATAGATGGAGCGGAAAACAATTAATTGGCACAGGGACTGGCTACGAGAGATATTTAAAAAACGACATCAATAGTCTTGTTAAATTGGACAACTTTAATCATATCCAAATAAAAAATGAGTTGGAAAGATTATTTTTCATAGCAAAAGAAAGAAAAAAAGCAAAAGAAAGAGAAGACCCTAATGGTGGGAAAGAGTTTTCTGATGATTGCATTGTTAAATCAGTAATGGATTAAGTTTTTCTATTTCTTCCATGATTTGAGCCACAAGCCTAAAGTCTGAAAAAGCCTTGAAAATATGAGACAATTGCATGGTTATATTAGAGTTACGATTCTCGAGCACATAATTGAGCCAAAACACAGAAAACTGCTAATGGGCAAATCCACAGTTACAGGACGAATAAACGCAAAAACTTTTGAGTTGCTCGAGGAGCATCCAGAGGGTCTGCATTGGTCAGAACTGCTTTCAAAAATTGAGGCATCAGATAGCAGCTTTCATCCGAAAACGGTTAACGGATGCGTGTGGAAACTTGTCGAAAGATTTCCTGACAAGGTTTACAAACCATCTAAAGGACTTTTCCGTCTGCTGAAATATAAATCCAAAAGCAAAAAATGAATGAAGACAGGGAGGCATTGTTGCGGTTTAGATATAATATAAATATATGTTGAGGTATGTGGTTGTTTCTGTTTTTGGGGGTCTTCTTTTGGGGTTTCTAGATGGGCTAATCAATGCCAACCCCTACGCTCAAAAGCTTTTTGAAGTCTACAAACCGATAGCAAAAAGTTCGGTTAATATTATCTTGGGTTTTGGGATAGACATCTTGTACGGCTTTGTGCTGGCCGGATTGTTTCTTCTGCTGTATAAAAGCCTGCCGGGACAGACGATGCTATTAAAGGGATTGAGTTTTGGCCTGATCGTGTCATTTCTCAGTGTCGTGATGCACGTCTTTTCCCAGTTGGTGATGTTTAAGGTACCAGCCAATGCTTTGGTCTATATGTTCTTGACAGGACTGGTTGAGATGCTTCTGATTGGTTTATTTTTTGGGCTGACTTTAAAGAAATGAAGAAAAATTGGACGTTGGGCTTCTTAGGATTTCTCGGTCTCTTAGGTGTTCCAGGGATCCTCACCCATGACTGGAAGGATTTACTTTGGCTCCTCTGGTTTATCTGGTTTGTTTACTTCATCCCGGAGAAGAAGGGGTAAGCGATGAAAATTAACGCCAAGTGGCATTTGGCCAATAAAATGCCCAAAAATCCAACCTTGGATCAGAGGGTTAAATGGCACCTCGAGCATGCCAAGAATTGTGTTTGCCGACCGCTCGGTGGGAAGATATTGGAAGAAATTAAGAAAAGAGGATTGGAGCCTTCGGGAGACTAGAATATTTTGTAATGTTTATTTCCAAAAAACGAGCTATCGTCTCCGCCATAATCGATCTTCTTTGTGGCAAAGAACATTAAGATGGTCAAGGATAAGATTGAGATCGCCAGGCCCAATCTAAAGCTCAAGGGTTTGTAAACCATTTCCACCACACTTTCTCCAGAGCCGACCTCGACTGCTCTGAAGACCCCGAAAGCGCGGGAGAGTTCCTTCTTTTCGCCGTTCACCCTAACTTCCCAACCTGGATAGAAGGTATCGGTTAAAACGAGAAAAGCTCCGTTTTCGGTCTTTGTTTCCATCGCCACTTTATTAGCAGAATAGTTGGTAATTTGGGCGGTATCGCTCTTTCCTATCGGATATTCTCTAGGGTTTTCTTTATCGACAATGAGTTTCTTTCTGAAATCAAACCCGGCTACCATTTTTTCGACCGCCTTGGCGGTATCGGTTTCCGTTTCGGCTGAGTAGTAAAGCATTGCACGGGGAAGGGTAGTTTTGTTTTCCAAAACAACGGTCGTTCCGTCATCAAATACTGGGTTATAGCGGCCAAGGTCAATTTTAGATTCGTTTATCTTGCCCCAGGGTCTGATCTTACCCGCATCCATTTTTAGGGCCAGGAGATACTTAACTCCCAGTAAATCGACAAAAGGAGAGTCAAGGTTGGACAGATTAAGATAGCGGGTGAAATAGCCTTTCCCTAAATCACCATTTACCTCTTGATCTTCGTTTTGCCCAATATTTACTCCGCGGAAAAACACCGCGTAGTCTTTAATAAGCAAAGGGTCATAGCCGGTGGGGGAATAAAGCCTTGGGTATAACCAGCTGTTGGCCGGCAGCAAGGGGCCGGTTTCGCCTACCAGACGATTTAGCCCACCTTCCTTTTTAACAAATTCCCAAACCGATAGCTTCCGGGTCGTGTATTCCGGGCTGGAAAATGGGGTGAATTTTATTCCGAAACGGCCCAAATCAATCACAATTAGGGCCAATAGCAGCCAGGTTGCCCAGGCTCGATTTTTGATAAATAGCACGATAAAAAGGGCAGCTTCCATAAAGACCAAAGGCAGAATTAGGTTCCTTATCGCCACAGGGATAAGGGCGAATTTAAGAGGGATGATGGCTGCCCAAATTAAAAACCCGACTACAACCAGTGTTCCCACTCCAAATAAAAGGAAGAGAGCTATCTTTTTACGATTCAACTCCTCAAGGGCCATGGCCGAAAGGAACGCTCCGGAAAAGGCCGTGACGATAAGCCAGCGCGAGGCGTATCCGGTTGAAAGCAGGGGTAGGCCGAATTGATAGATAAGCCGGCTTATCGGGTTATCAAAAGCAAGAATTAAAGAGAGAGCAAAAAGAGAGGAAAAAAGGACTTTCTTCCAGTCTTTTTTTCTGGAAAAAATAACCGTTAGCGCCAAAATTAAGGCTATGGCCGAGAAATATCCTGTGGCTTCCTGATACTGAATTGCCCCCCAGAAATTACCGGTTACGGGGTTGCCGAAAAAGTCCGGAGCCAAGAAGGATATCAGGTTCTTAAAAGGCAGAAGCCCGTAATGGTATTCGATAATATTGTGGTCGAGGGTTCTGATGGATAATCCGAGCAATTCGGCCGTTGGGATTAGCTGGACGGCGGCTGTGGCTGTCCCTACCGAGATAAAGACTAAACCCAAGAATAGAGGCAGCTTTTTATTGGGGTTCTTATCGGAGATTGTTCGGGAAATGAAGTAGAGGGATGCAATCAAAAGGACATAAAAAGCCGGCTGGAAAAACCCGCCGGTTAAAACCGGAAACAGTGACAGTCCGGAAAGGGCCAGAAAACGGATTTGTCTCTTTTGGAAGTACTTCTCAAACAGATAAAGGATCAAGGGCAGCCAGGCCAAGATTTGGCCGACGGTGGCATATTCCAGATAGGTCATCACAAACCCCGAATAGGCGGAAACAATTGCTCCCGAAACCGCTGCAACCTTGGTAAGCTTAATCTGCCTGAGAAATAGATACATGAACGAACCGGCCAAAAGGGGTTGGGCAAAAACCATCAGGCCGTAGCCGCGAATATTGCCGAAGATAAGCATCAGGATATTAAGGGGGTAGAAAGGGGCCGATTGCCAGTTGGCCAAAAGCGGATATCCCGAAAAAGAAAACGAGTTCCAAAGGGGCAACTGTCCGGTCCTAATCAGATCCATGGCCAGCTCCCGCCAGGGATAGAGTTGGGAGAATACGTCGGTTAGGGAGATGTTTTTAAAAGGGATTCCCGCCACAAACCCCCAGTTTTGTCCCGCCCAGGGGTAATATGCGCCGGCCAAAGCATCGGTCGGCAGGGGCACCTTGCCCAAAAGCATCGGGGCAAAGTAAATTAAGTTGATAACAAGCAGTAGAAATATCACTATTTAAGCTATAGTATAACCATGACCATGAGAAAAGAACCAGTTTTCTGGTCTATTATAATCCCTGCCTATAACGAGACCAAGCGCATCGGGAATCTAGAAAAAATCGTCAAGTATCTGCGTGGGGTCAGGGAGCCCTGGGAGCTTATCGTTGTCAACGACGGCAGTAAAGACGATACCCTGGTAAAGCTTGAATCGTACCAAAAGAAGTATGGTTTAAGGGTTGTAAGTTACAAACAGAATCGCGGCAAAGGTTATGCGGTCAAAGCCGGCATGTTGGTGGCCTCCGGTGCCTATAGACTTTTTTGCGACATCGACCTTTCGACTCCGATTGCCGAGATCGAGAAATTCCGGCCTTTGCTGGGGAGTGCAGATGTACTTATCGGCACCCGAAAATTAAAGGGGGCAAGAGTTGTGGTTCATCAGTCCTTCATCAGAGAGTATCTCGGCAAAGGGTTTACCTTACTTTCGCAGATTGCGTTAAACACATGGGTTTCCGATTTTACCTGCGGATTTAAATGTTTTTCGGCTCAGGCCGGGGAGAAAATTTTCAAAAAAACCCGGATTTTCCGTTGGGGATTTGATTCCGAAGCTCTCTTTTTGGCCAGAAAGTACGGTTTTACGATTAAAGAGGTACCGGTTACCTGGAAAAATGACCCCCAAACACGGGTCCGCTTTCCCCGGGATTTGATAAATTCCTTCGCGGAGCTTATAAGTATCCGCTACTTCGATTGGATAAAGGGTATCTACCGCGGATAAAATTAGCTAAACCATTTCCAGACAATAACCAGGCCGGCAATGCCTCCGATGGCGCTGAAGATAACTGAAGAAAAAGACAGGAACCCCGCCCCCCAGAGAGCCGGAATATAGGCTCCGACGATGGAACCGATAAAAGCTGCAAGGTAATAAACCGTTTTCGAAGGCATAAATTATTCTACACCCTTTCTGGAAGCAGCTTTCTTTTTAGGGTATAAATTTTGACAAATTCAAATTATAGGTTAAAATACGCCTATCCCTAGGTTCGACCTAGGATACCCCTGCCTAGTTCCTTAATATCCGAAGAGCACTTATTCCCCTCAAGGAGGAAAAACGTGGACATCAGCGATCTGCCCGTCTGGCTCGTCAAGATCCTCGATGCAATCCTGATCTTTCTGACCAACGTCCTCGTCGCCCTTGGTCTTACCCCGAGCGAGACCAACATCCTGATTCTCATCGTCGTGATCGTACTGATACTCATGGGTCTTTTGGTCCTTTTCTCGGGTGGAGCGACGCCATCGGCCAAGAAGAGGCGGGGAACATCGGCCTCTGCGACCTTCCAACCCAATCCGACAAACGGCATGGTGGTGGTCATGGCCGACTACCCGTTTGTCTTCCGCCTGGACAAGAAAGGTGAGCCCCTCGGCTGGTGGGTCAAGCACGAAACCGGCCCCGAGGCGCTCCTACGCCTGGGCGATAGATGCTGGGACGTGAGAATCCTTAAGAAACTCACCGAGAAGCAAATCGCCGAAATCGAGGCGGGGCTTAACAAGGACCTCCAGACTGGAGTGATAACCTCCGGAAAGTTCTCGTTCCAGGGCTTGGAGCGGGAGGTCCGCGAGGCGGTCACCCTGAAAGTTGTGGTGGTCACCGGTAATCCGGGCTATTTTCCGGGTGGGGAAGGGGCGATCGATTATCTGTTCGCCGCCAGCAACGAAGAAGGGGTGTCCCCTGAAGAGGAAAGCCTTCTCCTTTTGGAGAATCCCTACATCCCCCACAAGCCCAGCAAGCTTAGGACCTGGACCGCATCGGATCTGGTCCCCATCTCCGTGGAGGCGTTCGAATCCTTGACCAAGGAAGCTTTTGCCAAGGTTGAGGCCAAAAAGAAGTCTCGCCGCTAGCAGGGTGCTCTTCGGAATCTGGTGCTGCCAGAGGAAATTGAACTTCGGTTCATCTCTGGCAGCACCTTGTACTTTCTTCTAGAGTATTCTCTCGCAGACCCTACAAATTTTGCATGGCCCCACGGATGTTTCTTTGCCGCAGATTCTACAGGTGCCTTCGTTATATTCCCAGCTAACCTGGGATGAATTTTCGGTAAATATTTTTAGAGCCGAACCGCAACTGGAAAGGCAGTCTCCGCTTGGAGGAAGATAGCCGCTGGCGATTTCGGCCTTAATCCTCTCTTTGATAATAAAGTCCTGACCGGATCTTATCAGTTGGGCCTGACTTGGTGAGTGCTTTTCGATAAGTCCAATGACCTCTTCGCTTGCCCCCTTATCCAAAAAGACGGGATTTGTTCTTAATTCCCAACCCGAGCTTACTCTTGAAAGACCAAGATTTCTGGCGAAGGCGAGACATGTTTCCTCGTCCCAATCGAAACAAACGGCTCTATTGATAAGTGCTTTTTCCGAAGCGGAGGTGTAAACGATTTCCGAAATAATGGCCTTGGCGCAGCCGTAGCGGTTCGGGAAAGAAGGATTAATCCAAACTACCAGACCCGCCTCCTTCTGGACAAACCAATCCTGAATTTGCAGGAAGGCTTGATATTCGGCCTCTTCCAGGGAGTCTCTGCGGGTTATAGATTTCTCTGCCGGCAACCCGGTTACGGGAGAGAACAATTTTCCGTCTTTGAGAAGAAAATGGTATGCGTCGGGGATTCTTTGGGTTTCCAAGACAAAAGAAGCTTGATATTCGACTTGTTGGGAGTAAACGGTTTCTATGCTCATTTTTCTGCTCGGAAAGCCCCGGGTTGCTAGTTTTCTGGCTATACAGTTGCGGCACAGCGCAGGAGTTTCACCTGCTTCCTTTAACACAACCCGATAAGCCAAATTAGGTTTTATTTGACTCCCAGTCAAGTGTTAAAATGGGGTGTGGGTAAAATCGGCATCTCCGAACAAGCGTCTCTATTAAGGGATGCCGTCTTTGCGGCCGATGACGGAATAATTACCACCTTTGCGGTGGTGGCCGGCTCACACGGGGCGGGATTTTCTTCGACGGTGGCTCTCATTTTGGGCCTGGCCAATCTCTTCGCCGACGGATTTTCGATGGCCTCCGGTATTTTTATCGGGGTCAAAAGCGAAAAAGAATTTGAAAAAGCTAAGGGAATAGGCCATTGGAGAGCGGATTCACCGACAAGGCATGCTTTGATCACCTTCGGCTCTTTTGCCGGTGGCGGAATTCTTCCCCTGATTCCCTATTTTTTCATTGAGCACCCCAGTTTTTTTCTTTCCTTGGGCATTGTTGCCGCCTCGATGTTTGCCATTGGCGTGGTTAAAAGTATCTATACCCAAAAGCATTGGCTCAAAAGCGGGCTGGAGGTACTTTTTATCGGAATGATTGCGGCCCTAATTGCCTATCTGGTGGGATTTGTGATCGACCGTTATCTTGTCTAAAGGGGGTGAAGGAAATGAAAAAGAACATCAGGATGTTCTCAAAAATATTAATGTTCGGCTCTTTCGCATCTATTATATTGGCCGGATTCGGCTATCTCTATCAGGACATCTGGCTGGCCTCTACGCAGTGGCTCTTGGTGGCTGCCGTCTTGGCTCTTTTCGGTGTTTACGCCAAACTGGAATCCTAATGCGGAAATATTGCGGTAAATACGCGGTAATTAAAAGTAGAAGCAATACCCGACAGTTGATATACTTTTCTAGCGGGAGGGGGTGAGGGCAATGAAGAAAACAGTTTTTATCACATTCGGAATTTTATTAGCGCTTTTGCTTGCGGCCTATTTTATTATGAGCAGAGGCAAGACTACCTCTTCCACAACGTCTGGACCGTCCGGAGTCTCAACCCCGTCTTCCGAGACAGGGGCGGGTAGCCAAGAGCCATTTAGAGAAGTCAGTATTGTTGCCAGCGAATATTCGTTTACCCCCTCAGTCATTACTGTCAAAAAAGGAGAAAGGGTTAGGTTAACTTTTAAAAATTCAGGTAGGTTTCCCCACAATTTTACTATCGAAGGTATGGGGGTTACGACTAAGACACTGGCCGCGGGAGAAGTGGATGCGGTCGAATTTACAGCCAGTCAGGTCGGAACCTTTAGCTTTTACTGCAGCGTTGACGGGCACAAAGATTTGGGAATGGATGGAACCTTGGAGGTGAGATAGATGCAGATTGTAATTTACTCGACAACTACTTGTCCTTACTGCAAAATGCTTAAGGACTACTTTACCGCTCACTCTTTGACCTATACCGAGAAGATGGTCGATCAGGATGATGCTGCCAGAGAAGAGATGATGGCCGTCTCCGGAGGATTTTTGGGAGTTCCTTTTAGTGTGATCACCAAAGACGACGGGGCCAAAGAGAACGTGATCGGCTTTGACAAAGGCAGATTGAACGGTATTTTGGGGATTCAGGGATGATTTTTGTAAATTTTAAGACTTATGAACAAGGCAGCGGCTCAAAAGCCGTAGAGCTGACCCGTATTTTGGAAGAGGTTGCTCTTCAGACACAGGTTAAAATAATTCCCGTGGTGCAAATAATCGATGCCGAAACGGTCATCGGCTCAACCAAACTTGAAGTCTGGATTCAGCATGTTGACCCGGTGACCTACGGAGCCAATACCGGCTGGACACTTCCCGAGGAAGCCGTCAAGGTTGGTATCAGGGGGGTTTTCTTGAACCATTCGGAGCATAAATTCGCCAACTGGGAAGACTTGGTCAAAGCGGTTTCTCGTTGCCGGGAGGTTGAACTGAAAACCCTGGTCTTTGCCTCAAGCCTGGAGGAGCTGAAAAAAGCCCTCGAGCTTAAGCCGACATATGTCGCTTACGAACCGCCCGAGTTGATCGGATCGACCTCAATTTCTGTAGCTACTGCTCAACCGGAAATAATCGCCAAAGCAGCGGTGATTACCAAGGAGGGAGGAATTCCCTTAATCGTTGGAGCCGGGATTGCCTCGCGGGAGGATGTCAAAAAAAGCCTGGAACTTGGGGCGGTGGGAGTGGCTGTTGCCACCGACGTAGTTAAAGCTGTTGACCCCAAAAGGGAGCTTATCGACTTAACGGAAGGGTTTAAAGGCTAAGATGAAAATCTACTTGGGAGCAGACCATCGGGGATTTGACTTAAAAGAGAAAATTTCGAGATGGCTTTTTGAAAAAGGACTTGTCTTTGAAGATTTGGGAGCGGAGACTCTTGTCCCCGAAGACGATTACACCGTCTATGCCGAGAAAGTGGCCTCGATGGTCGGGAAAGACACGGGAGCCAGGGGAATTCTCCTTTGTGGCAGCGGGGTGGGGGTTGATGTTGCCGCCAATAAATTCGATGGAGTAAGGGCCTCTTTGGGTAAGACCCCCGAGCAGGTTAAGGCGGGACGGAGTGACGATGATATGAACATTCTGGTTTTGGCGGCTGATTTTACCAAAGACGACGAAGCCAAGGCAATGCTTGAGGCTTTTTTGGAGACCAAGTTTGGGGGTAAGGCACGCTTTGCTAGACGGCTTTCCGAAATCAAAAAAATCGAAGCCAACAATTAAATGAATCTTCCATCTGTCCAAGATCTTGAGGTTCGCGCTAAAAAGGTGCTATTGCGTGTCGATCTTGATGTTCCCGACGGGGAGGATTACCGGTTGCAGGCTCTTGTCCCGACACTCAAGCTGTTATCCGAAAAAGGGGCGGAGATTACCCTCATCGGTCATCGCGGTCGTCCCGAGGGAAAGACAGTTGAGGAATTAAAAGTAGGACCGGTTGAAGAGAGACTAAGAAAACTGGCAGGAGCAGTAGAATTTGAGGTTTTGGAAAACTTGCGCTTTGACCCCGGGGAGGAGGCAAACAATACTGCATTTGCCCAAAAGCTTGCCCAAGGTGCCGATTTCTTTGTCAACGAGGCTTTTGCCGATAGCCACAGAAGCCATGCTTCGATAGTGGCCCTACCGAAACTGTTACCCCACGCCGCGGGGTTGAGATTTATCCAGGAGGTGGAAAAACTGGGCCAGGTTTTGGAAAATCCCCAGAGACCCTTGGTAATCATCCTCGGCGGCTCAAAAAAAGACAAGGTCGAACTGGTCAAACCCCTGGCCGAAGTTGCGGATAAACTTCTTGTCGGAGGCAGGCTGCCCGAATATCTGGGTTTTGAGGAGAGCATTCGCAGCCTTGGACCCAACGAAAAAATTGTAACCGCCAACCTGGTGATGGATAAAGAGGATATTACGATAAATTCCATCGAGCGCTTTGAAAGCGAAATCGAAAAGGCCAAAACGATTGTCATTGCCGGACCAATGGGTAAATACGAGGATGAGGGCCACCGCCAGGGAACCCAAAGAGTCTTTGCCAAAGTTGCCGAGTCAGATGCCTATAAGGTGACCGGAGGGGGAGATAGCCACGTAGTGGTTTCCTTGTACAAACTCGAGAATAAATTTGACTGGATATCGGTCGGCGGGGGAGCCATGCTTGAATTTTTGGCGAAAAAAACTTTACCGGGGATAGAGGCGCTGTTAGAATGAACTAATGCTCAAAGTAGGAATAAACGGATTCGGCCGCATCGGCAGAATTGCTTTCAGGATTGCTCTTCTGAAACATACCAATGAAATAGAAGTTGCCGCAGTTAACACTTCCGGCTCGATGGATACTGCCGGCTGGGCCCATCTGGTTACCTACGACACGATGTACCGACGCTTCGGGGTAGATGTCAAAAGCGAGGAGGTCAAGGACCCGGAGGCAACAACCGATGCGGATCCCCAAATCGGCAACCTCATAGTCAACGGCAAGAAAATCCCAGTTTTGGCGCAGAAAGACCCGGCCAAGATTCCCTGGAGTAAATTTGGGGTGGAGGTCGTCATTGAGGCTACCGGTAGGTTTACCACGGCCGAGGATGCCAAAAAACACTCCGTCGGAGGGGCCAAGGTGGTTATCATTTCCGCGCCGGTTAAAGGCGGCAATGTGGGCACTTATATTATCGGGGTCAATGATTTCAAGGGAGAAACCGACGTTCTGTCCAACTCCTCCTGCACCACCAACTGTGTGGCCCCGGTTGCGGCTGTTCTTCAAGCAAAATTCGGGATAGCCAAGGCAGCCATGACGACCATCCACGGCTATACGGACGACCAGAACCTTCAGGATAATTCGCACAAGGACCTAAGAAGGGCTAGGGCTGCCGCTGAAAATATTATCCCGACAACGACGGGGGCGGCAATTTCCACCACCGAAACAATCCCCGAGTTAAGGGGGCTTTTTGACGGCCGGGCCTTAAGGGTTCCGGTGGCAACGGGTTCGATTACGGATTTTTCGGTCCTATTAAAGCGCGACGTGAGTGTGGAGGAGGTTAACCAGGCTTTTATTGAGGCTTCCCAGAATCCCATCTATAAGGGAATTCTGGGTGTGACCGACAAACCCCTGGTATCCTCGGATATTATCGGAACCAGCGAGTCGGCCATTGTTGATTTATCCCTGACCCAGGTGGTTGCCGGAAATTTGATTAAGGTCTTTGCCTGGTACGACAACGAATGGGGTTATGCCAATCGCCTGGTAGAGCAAGTCATCAGGGTAGGCAAAACCATCGGCTCACGAGTGGCACCCTCGGATGCGATAACCCTGTCTTTTTCGCCGAATAAATAATGGAACCAACCGGAAGAGGAGACGAACATAAATTCGATTATTCGGTGATTACCGAGAACGTCTTTATAGGCAGCGATTTGTGTAAAGCCGGGGTTTGTCTTCTGCATGCGGAACAGTTTAAGACCTTGGGTGTAGAGGTGGAATTAAACTTAAGCCAAGAGGAAAACGAACTTCCACCCAAGGAAATCGAAGTCTATAGCTGGCTGCCGGTTGTCGACGGGGTAGCCCCATCCCCCTTACAGTTGGAAATCGGTTCGCAACTGATAGACAGTGCCGTAACCCAGGGTAAAAAAGTCTATGTTCATTGTAAGAACGGGCACGGCAGAAGTCCGTCCTTGGTCGCGGCCTATCTGGTCAGATATAAAGGCTTTTCGGTCGAGGAGGCGCTAAATTCGATTAAAGAAAAACGACCGGAAACCCATATCGAGGATGTACAAACGGCCGCCCTTAAAGAATTTGCCAAAAAATGGTCGAAGTAATTCCAACCATCTTAACAGCCGATATTCGTGAGGCCCAGGAAAAACTGGATAGGCTTGAGGAACTGGTTAAGCGGGCTCAGATAGACATTATTGACGGTGTTTTTGCTCAAAACAGGACCATCGACCCCTCCGCCATGGAGGGGATAGAGACAACGGTCGATTTGGATTTTCACTTGATGACCAAAGAACCAAGCGATTGGGTTGAGAGATCGGTTCGGGGTGGGGCGGGCAGAGTTATCGGACAGGTTGAGATGATGTCCAACCAGATGGAATTTTTGGGTAAGGCCCAAGAGTTGGGAGTCTCGGTCGGGCTGGGGATTGACCTGGCCACACCCGTTTCTGCGCTCGATGAGGCGGTTTTGGCAAGTCTGGATGTTGTTCTGGTAATGTCGGTTAAAGCCGGGTTCGGAGGCCAGCCGTTTGACGAGAAGGCCATTTCTAAGATAAAACAATTAAATGAGGCAAGGGGTAGCGGAACTTTTAAGATTTGCGTCGACGGAGGGGTGACCCCGGAGCTGGTTGGCAAAATAAGTGAGGCGGGGGCGGATGAAGTTGCGGTAGGCAAAAGGTTATTCGACGGAGACCCCGCGGTTAACATAGAAAAATATGGATAAAGATTTTTCAAAAAGAAAGATAAAACAGGTGGCCTATTTCGGTTTTGCGGATGCGGCACCGAATGACCCTTTATACAAAGAGGCTTTCGAGGTGTCCAAACACCTAACCGCAAAGGGTTTTGTGGCCATCAACGGCGGCGGGCCGGGAACAATGAGGGCGGTCTCCGAAGGGGCCAAGGCGGCGGGGGGAACGGCCATCGGGGTCACTTTTTATCCGAAGGACATCACCAATTTTGAAGGCCGGGATACCAATAATCCTTTTGATATCGAAATCAAAACCAAAAACTATTTGGAAAGGACATTGAAACTTTTGGATTTGGGAGATGCCTATGTGGTTTTTCGCGGCGGTACCGGGACTATTTCCGAATTCGGCATGAGCTGGGGCTTGGCGAGGCTTTATTTCGGTCACCACAAACCGCTGGTCTTATACGGTGAATTTTGGAACAACATCATCGATACTTTTGTAAAAAATATGAGAATCAGACCGGAGGAGTTGAAGGTTTTTAAGGTAGTCAACTCTCCCGAGGAGGCCTACCGGGCCCTGAACATGTTCGAAGGGATTCTTAAGGAAAAGAATAACGCCCACAAGGAAGAAAAGGCTTTCCAGACCTAATGATTTATGGCCAACCTGTCCATTGCCCAAATAGAGAAAAAAGCCAACGAAATCCGTAAAGACATCATTAAGATGCTTCTGGCGGCGGGGTCGGGTCATTCCGCAGGACCATTGGGTATGGCGGACATCTTCGCCGCTTTCTACTTTGCCATC
Source organism: Candidatus Woesebacteria bacterium RBG_13_46_13 (assembly GCA_001791995.1). Lineage (GTDB taxonomy): Bacteria > Patescibacteriota > Microgenomatia > UBA8517 > UBA8517 > RBG-13-46-13. The sequence continues at coordinate 84,708 of MGFR01000001.1, read as the reverse complement.
CTCAATCACGACCCCCACAAGCCTTTTTGGCCGGAACGCGACAGATTGATTCTTTCTAACGGTCACATCTGTCCGGTCCGCTATGCCGCCATGGCCGAGGCGGGTTATTTCCCGGTTGCGGAGCTTAAGACCTTAAGAAGGCTAGGCAGCAGGCTTCAGGGTCATCCGGAAAGACTCAGATTGCCCGGAATGGAAACAACTTCCGGCCCTTTGGGTTCGGGGCTGGCCCAAGCCGCGGGTTATGCTTACGCGGCCAGAATGGACGGAGGCCGCTTCAGAGTCTATTGCGTAACCAGCGACGGCGAACACCAGGAAGGAAACCACTGGGAAGCGGTTGCCTTTGCTGGAAAATATAACCTTGCGAATCTTACAGCCATTGTCGACAGGAACAATATCCAAATCGACGGCTTTACCGAGGATGTCATGCCTCTTGAGCCCTTGGTGGAAAAATACAAAGCCTTCAATTGGCACGTCATCGAGATTGACGGACACAATATCCAGGAGATTATCGACGCGGTGAACGAAGCACGGGCGGTTTATGAGAATCCAACCGTAATAATTGCCCATACCATCCCCGGCAAGGGAGTGAGCTTTATGGAAAATAAATTCGAATGGCACGGCAAGCCTCCGAACCCCGAGGAAGCCAAGATTGCGCTGGAGGAGCTAAGAAAGGGTGCCAAAGCCGAATAAAATATGACCAAACTGATCATAATTGCCTTTGTAATCATCCTCGCGGTGCTGGGAGTATTGTTTTTGGGGGGAATTGGTGGAGCCAACGCCTCCTGTTTGACCAAAGACGAAGTTCAATGCAAAAAAACTATTTTGTGTAAAGCCAACTACCAATATGGTTTGACCTGTGGTGAGGGAGGCTGCAGCGAGGGTCAAAAGTTTCTCAATTGCACGTCGAGATTATGAAGGGGTTAGTCGATGTTAAATACAAAAGCCAGACTGTCCAAAAAGATATTTCAGAAAGATATTGAAAAAGTTGCCACCCGCCAGGGTTACGGTGAAGGACTGGTTGTCGCAGGGGAGAAAAACGCAAACGTCGTTGTTTTGTGTGCGGATTTAACCGAATCAACCCGCTCGATTCTTTTTAAAGAACGCTTTCCCGAGAGATTTATCGAAGTCGGTGTTGCGGAGCAAGCCCTGGCAACCATTGCCGCGGGTATGGCCAATTACGGCAAAATTCCCTTTATCTCCTCCTACGCCGCATTTTCCCCGGGCCGAAATTGGGAACAGATCCGAACAACAATCGCCTTAAACGATTTACCCGTAATAATTGCCGGGGCCCACGCCGGTGTTTCCGTCGGTCCCGATGGGGCCACCCACCAGATGCTTGAGGATATAGCCCTGATGCGGGCGATGCCCAACATGACGGTAATTGCCCCCTGCGATTTAATCGAAGCCAAAAAAGCCACCGTTGAGGCAGCCAAAACCCAACACCCGGTCTATATCCGCTTCGCCCGGGAAAAGTCTCCGGTTTTTACCTCGGAGAAAACGCCTTTTAAGATTGGCAGGGCCGAGGTCTTTTGGGAGAGCAAAAGTCCCCAGGCAGCCATCATCGCTTGTGGTCCTTTGGTTTATGAGGCCATGCTAGCCGCCAAAGAGCTGGATAAGAAAGGAATCGAAGTTCTGGTTATTAATTCCCATACAGTTAAACCGCTGGATACCAGGGCGATAATCCACGCCGCAAAAATAACCGGTGCCGTGGTAACCGTCGAGGAGCATCAGGTAACGGGAGGACTAGGAGGGGCTGTAGCGGAAGTTTTGGCCAAGAACTTTCCGGTACCGATGGAAATTGTGGGGATGCCTGATTGTTTTGGTGAATCGGGAGCGCCGGATGAGCTTCTGGCAAAATACGGGATGAAGGCCAAAGATATTATCGAGGCCGTAAAGAGAGTTTTGACAAAAAAGGCGGAGTAAAAATCAGTCCCAATAGAACAATCAAGCTTCCCAGGCTAACCAGTTTCGCTATTTTGATCATTTTTGTTTCTTCGAAGGTAACGGCGATATTGTGCTTTCCTTTACTGGCAGAAAAGCTCACCCGACCGTAGACATCCCTCGAATAATTTGTTGGGTTTCCGTCAACCCGGAGGATAATTCCTGGATATGCAAGATGGTTAACGGAGACGGACATCTCTTTGGGGAAGATGGCCTCAAAGGAAAGCTTTTGGGTAGCCCTTTCGATATCCTTGACAGGGATATTTTCGGGCTCCAGGGGCGAAGTCGACTTTCTTGAGAATAGGTGGGTATCAACCCAAAGCGGTAAATATTCATTCATCGAGCTAGTCGTAAATTCAGCAGCAACGTAATCTTCAACCTGATAGTCGGTATAAAGATTCACCCTGATGTGATTTCTGTTGGTAAATAAGGCCACGACTATCAAGAAAATAAACAGAATAGGCTTGATAAGTTTTCCGACCGAAATCATTACAAATCCTGCCAGGAGAGATGCTACAAATACTGCAGGCAACATGAACCTGAAAGGGAAGTCAACAGGAACGAAGTGAGTTATGGTTTCCCAAACTGGTAAGGAATAGTCGAGCATCATAAACAATGAAAAAGCAAAAGCTATGAGAAGGGATAGCGGGATATGTCTTTGAGTTTTTCCCCTTTTCGAAAATATAAGTAAGACGGAGGATAAGGCAATTGATATCCAATGCGCTACTCCAACCTGAAACGACATTTCTCCGTCTTTGGCGCTATTGATTATCGGCCCGTAACCCCACTTCGAATATACAAGCTGGGATAAGTTTACAAAGTACCTTAGGTAATTGTTGCCGAAGCCTATTCCTAACTTGGAATAATAGATCGCCGGCAAAACGTAAAAAGACGAAAGCCCTAGTCCCAGCAACAATCCTCTTAAGGAATTTAGGACGAATGCTTTTCTATCTTTTGCCGTAAAGAATATTGCTAGAGAAAAAATTGCAGCCGTTGGGATTACGGCAAGCACGCTCGAAAAATGGGAAAGTATTATCCCAGCCGTGCCTAGGGCAATTAAGATAACCGCCCACCTGGCCTTTTTCTCATCGGCGGCGAGTAGAATTCCTAAACAAAGAATAGGAATAAAAGTAAAGACAAAGGCAACACCCATCGCTGCAGCAACAATGATTGTGAGGAATCTAAAAGGAGCCCAGAGGTACAGGATTGCCGAGGTCAGCCCCGCCCATCTGCTTTTAAAGACCCTCAGGGAAAGAACATACATGGCAAATCCGGAGGCGATGTGGCTTATAAAAAAGAGAATCTTAATCGTTGCCGGAATATCAAAACCGATTTTGAGGATGGGAAGGGCTAACAGCCAGGGAAAGTGGTAGGAGAAGACAAAGAGGGGATAGCCAAAGCCTCCGGCCAGAGTGCTTATCCAATAAGGCGGGAACACCCCTTCCGAAACCGCTCTCTGGTAATGGTAAAGCCTGGCCACTTGGTGCCAGATATCGTGGGCGGTGTAAAGACCCGGGGCAAGGAGGGCTTTAAGCCCCAAGAGGGAGAAGAGGGAAATCAGAATGATGGCTAAAAGATGTTTCCTCACTGGCATTATTATACCTAAAAATGATAAATTGATTTTTGCATATGGATAAAGGCCTGCTCGAGAGTGTTGCTTCCCAATTGGTAGCCCCAACTAAAGGCCTACTGGCTGCCGATGAGTCTACGGGAACGATAACCAAAAGATTTGAGACCGTGGGTTTAACTTCCACCCCGGAGCTTAACCGCAAATACCGCCAGATGCTTTTTACCACAGCCGGCATTGAGGAGTTCTTAAGCGGGATTATCCTTTTCGACGAGACAGCCTGGCAAAAAACAGACGATGGAGTTTCCTTCCCCGAATACTTGATAAAACGGGGAATTGCTCCGGGGATAAAGGTTGATGAGGGGAGAGAAGCCTTAAACGTGACAGAGGAGCTGGCCAAGGGACTGGAGGGCTTGGCGGATAGACTGAAAAAGTATGCGGCCGCGGGGTTTAAATTTACAAAATGGCGGGCTCCGTTTGTAATTAACGATATTTATCCCTCAAAAGAAGCAGTTTCTCAAAATGTTCAGAGAATGACGGAGTATGCAAAGGTCTCTCAAGAAGAAGGCCTTGTTCCCATTGTTGAGCCGGAAGTTTTGCTTGAGGGGAATCATACGACTACCCGCTGCGGCGAGGTTACGGTCGATATCCTGACTGCTCTTTTTACAGCGCTTAAAGAGAAACAGGTTAACCTCAAGGGACTTCTTTTAAAAACCAACATGGTTTTACCTGGGAAGGACAGCGGGGTTAAGGCCGCGCCTCTGGAGGTTGCCCAGGCCACCTTAAGAACGGTTCTGAAATCCGTGCCCCAAGAAGTTCCCGGTATAGTTTTCCTTTCGGGGGGGCAAAGTCCAGAAGAGGCAACAGCCAATCTTAATGAAATAAACAAACTCAAAAAAGATGCTCCCTGGGAACTGTCGTTCTCATTTGCCAGGGCTCTGCAGGCTGAAGCCCTGGATGTTTGGCAGGGAAAAGACGAAGATATAGGTACTGCCCAGGCAGCTTTCTACAGGCGGGCCAAGTCCGTTTCTTTGGCAAGACAGGGGAAATATGAATGAACAATTCGATCTTTTATCCATAGGGGATGCGTCCTTGGATGTATTTATTGCCCCAACCGAATCCGAAGAATTCTGTAGAGTTGATACAAAGGAGTGCTTCATAGCTTTTTCCTACGGGGAAAAGATTCCGGTTAAGAATTTGGAATTTTCGATAGGAGGGAACGCCGCCAATAATTCGGTCGGCACAACCCGATTGGGGGTAAAAACCGGATTGGTTTTGACCTTGGGGGATGATAGTGTGGGTAATCAACTTGTCGAAAGATTAAAAGCAGAGAGTGTGGATTTAACTTATGTAATTCAGCAACCTTCTACCGCTTCTAATTTTTCGACAATAGTCACCTACGGCGGGGAAAGGACAATTTTTACCTACCACGCCCCCAGAAGCTACGAATTTCCGGTCCAGCTCCCGGCTGCCCCTTGGGTCTACCTAACCTCGATGGGAGAGAGCTTCAGGCCTTTTTATAACCACATTGTTGATTGGTTAAAGAAAAACCCCAACACCAAACTCGCTTTCAATCCCGGTACCTGGCAACTGCGGGTCGGGCTGGAGGGGATAGGTGATGTTTTGGGCCTGACCCACGTCTTGTTTGTCAACCGGGAAGAGGCGGAAAAGCTGGCCAACATGCCGGATTCCCACGGAAAGGAAAAAGAACTTCTCACGGCGGTGGGTAAGCTGGGACCCAAGATCGCGGTTATTACCGACGGGAATAACGGATCTTATATCGGAGACGGACAGACTTTCTTAAAAGCCGGGGTTTTCCCCGTTGATGCCTATGAACGCACCGGTGCGGGTGATGCTTTTGGTTCGGGGACTCTTTCGGCTATTATTAAAGGGAAGAGCTTTGAAGAGGCTTTAACCTGGGGAACAATCAACTCCGCTTCGGTCATTGGCTATACGGGGGCTCAAAAGGGGCTCCTAAGGGCCGAGGAGATGCCCGAATGGATTGAAAGGGCCCGCTCAAGCGGTATGGGAGTAGTCAAAATTTAAAAATGGCAAAAATATTCGTCACCCGAAAAATTCCGGGAGACCATCTCGAAAAGCTTACCAAAGACGGTCATGAAGTTGTTATTTCGGAGTTTAATCGCCCCTTAACCGGGGAGGAGTTGGTCAAGAGCGTTGCCGGGGTTGATGTTATTCTTTCACTTCTTACCGACAGGATCGACGGCGACCTGATGGATGCGGCTGGGCCGCAGCTAAAGATGGTTTCAAACTATGCCGTGGGCTTTGACAATATTGATGTCAAGGCGGCCACGGATAGGGGAATAGTAGTTGCCAATACACCTTCGGAGGAAGTTAACGAAGCCGTTGCCGAGCATACCTGGGCGTTAGCTCTTGCCATCGCCAGAAGAATAGTGGAAGCGGATGAGGCAACCAGGCGGGGCGGATACAAAGGCTGGGAACCAGATATCTTTCTGGGTGTTAATTTAATCGGCAAGACACTGGGGGTTATCGGTTTGGGCAGAATCGGGTCGATGGTTGCCCGGCGCGCCAGGGGTTATAACATGACGGTCCTTTATAATAAACACGAACCCGACCCCGAGGCCGAAAAAGATTTGGGCGTAGTCTTTGCACCCCTGGATGAGCTTTTGGCCAAAAGCGACTTTGTCTCCCTGCATGTTCCTTTAACGGAGGAGACCCGACATATGATAAATAAAGAGTCTCTGGCCAAAATGAAGAAGGGTAGTTTTTTGATAAATACCGCCAGGGGTCCGATTGTGGATGAGCGCGATTTGGTTGAGGCACTTAAGGCCGGTCAGCTCTCAGGAGCCGCCCTGGATGTCTACGACAACGAGCCGAATATCGACCCCGAGTTTTTGGTAATGCCCAATACCATCACCACTCCGCACATTGCCTCGGCAACTTGGGAGGCCAGGAACAAAATGGGGGAGGATGCCGTGGGGGCAATATTAGATTGCCTGGCAGGAGAAAAACCCCAAAATTTAGTTAATAAAGAAGTTTGGGAGAAACGAAGGAAATAACTCCTTTTGGGTAATAAAGTTGACCATGTCTATTTTTTCCAAAAGACAAGATGATTACCAAGAAGACGAATTCGATGAAGACGAAGAGTCTTTTTCGGGCAAAGGCAGACGCAATTTAAGAAGGATAAAAGATTTAAAACCCGAAAACAGGAGAAAACGTAAAGAACCGCCCAAGCCTTGGGGTAAAAAAGAACGTTATCTGGTGTTGGGGTTTTTATTGGGAAGCGTAATCCTCTCCCTAACCCTCGCCGCTTCGGCCAGAAGTTGGAAACTGCCGGGTTTTCCAAAAATTAGTTGGCCTTCTTTTAAGGAAGAGGTAATCATTATTACCGCCAATAAATCCGAAAAAGAAAAGGCCGAAAAAACAGTTACCGCTTTCGAAGGGAAAACGGATGAGTTCTCTGGCATCTATGCCTTTGAGGTATTAAGACTCGGCGACGGATTTTCCTACGGGGTATCCCAAGATAAAATTATGCAAGCGGCCTCACTCATTAAACTTCCGATTCTGGCAACCCTTTATTCACAAGCCGAAGCCGGCAAAATTGATCTTGACGCTAAATACACTCTCAAGGCCTCCGACAAGATAGCCGGAGCAGGGAGCTTAGCGGCCAAGCCGGCCGGGACAGTAATTACTTATCGGCAGATGGCAGAGTTGATGGGTAAGCAATCGGACAATACGGCCTTCGGAATAGTCAAAAGAACCCTGGGAGATGGGGCCATCAATCAAGAAATAGCCAAAATAGGTATGGTGGATACGTCGCTTGCCGAAAACGAAACAACCCCGGCCGATATTGCCCTCTTTTTTCAGAAACTTTGGAACAAAGAAATAGTAACGGAAGATTCCAGGGATGAAATCTTAAACTACCTGACCGATACTATCTATAACGACTGGCTGGTCAAAGGAATTCCCCAGGTTAGGGTTGCCCATAAGTACGGTCGGGAAGTCCACGTGATTAACGACGCGGGAATCGTCTTTAGCGATAAACCGTTTGTCTTGGTGATTATGACCAAGGGAATTATTGAGAAGGAAGCCGACACGTTATTTCCCGAGCTGGCCAGGTTAATCTACGAGGCGGAAATCCGTTAGCGCTGGGTTGCGGCTGCTGGCTCTAATATTTTTCCCTCCGACTTTTTCTCTTCTTTGATTTTACCTATCTGTTCGGGACTGCAGGCTTTTTGGGGAACGTTTTCTTTGAGAAACCACTCGGAGTAAAGCGCACATCCCGAACAAGGCAGAGTCCCAGTTAAGGAGCAAATCGTGACTTTGTCTATCCCGACCGGTACGTCCCAGGAAACCGAGTCTTTATCCTTTAGGATTGCCGTCATAATCCGATTAAAGATGGGGGCCGCACCGGTCACACCCGAGGCAATTCTCGCCATGGGAGAATTGTCGTTATTGCCTACCCAGGTCGCAACCAAATATTTCTGGGTGAAACCCAGGGTCAGATTATCCTTCAGATCATTACTTGTCCCGGTTTTAACCGCGACCTCCGGATGATTCGGAATTACCAAGGAAGAGCGGGCCCCGAAGGCGGGAGTCCTGGCTACATTGTCTTTGAGGATGTCGATCAGGCTAAAGGCAATCCGCGCATCAAGAACCGCTTTGCCCTGGCAATCCCCGTTACAGGAATTTTCTTCAAGGATTCTGCCTTTGTAATCGCTGATTTTGGCGATTGTGGCAATCTCCGGCCTGACTCCGTAGTTGGCGATGGTGGCGTAAACCCTGGCTAAATCCAGTATCTTTATTTCGCCTCCCCCTAAAGTTAAAGATAAGCCGTATCTGGAAGGATCGTTCCAGGTGGTGATACCCATGGCCTTGCCCAATTCAATCATTTTGCCCACACCGTAGGAAGCAAGGACCTTAACGGCCGGGATGTTCCTTGATTCGGCTAAAGCCGAACGTAGAGGAATTCTGCCCCGGTATCTGCTGTCATAGTTTCTGGGAGTATAGGGTGGCTGTCCGGAGACCGAAAAGGTGACGGGCGAATCATCCAGTAGGCTGGCCGGGGTATAGCCGTGTCCCAAAGCATAGGCATAATTGACGACTTTAATAGAGGAGCCGGGTTGTCTTAAAGAGGTTAGAATATTGACGTTGCCGTCGGAGGAGGTATCGAAATAATCTTTCGAACCCACCATGGCCAATACCTCACCGGTAGTTGGGTCAAGAACCAGGGCGGCTCCGTTTTTGACGTTTAAGGAGGTTAGCCCCCTGACCTCTTGGGCAACCGCCTCCTCGGCGAGTTTTTGGATCGAATAATCCAGCGTGGTGGTCACCTCAAGCCCGCCCTGCTCGACCAGTTCCTCGCCGTATTTCTCAACCAGGGCGCTTCGGACAAACATCACAAAATGCGGCGCTTTGATATCGATTCTATTGGGAGCAAAAACAATCTTTTCTTTTAAGGCCGCCTCTTCTTCCTGGGGGTTGATAAAACCGTTGATTCTCATTAAGGAGAGCACCTCTTTTTGCCTTTGGATGGCCAGCTCCGGATTGGGTCCAAACGGAGAAAACTTGGTGGGAGATTTGGGTAGTCCCGCCAGAAGGGCCGCCTCGGCCAGGGTGAGGGCGCCTACGTCTTTGCCGAAATAAAGACGGCTGGCCTCCTGGATTCCATAAGCGGTACCCCCGTAGGGAACTTCGTTCAAATACATCTCAAGAATACTTGCTTTAGTAAAGGTCATCTCAACCTCGACGGAAAGAATCAGCTCTTTGAGTTTTCGGGTTAAGGTTTTCTCGGGGGATAAGAGAGCGTTTTTAACTAGTTGCTGGGTGATAGTGGAGCCTCCGGAAAGTTCTCCTTTTTTGATATTTTTGACCAGCGAGCGAAATATTCCGCGTGGGGAAAAACCGATGTGGTTATAAAATTCCGCATCTTCGGCTGCCAGGGTTGCTGCCTGGACTTGAGCGGGAATTTGGGCAAGCTCAACCGGGGTTCTATTCTTATTTTTGTATATCTTATACAGCAGAACTCCGTTTCGGTCATAGATCTTGGTGGAGATTTCCTGATTGCGGGTGACAAGCTCTATGGGGGAGGGTAGAGCCCTTAACACATAGAACCAGAAGGAAAGAACAAGGACAACAATAAACAGAACCGGCAACAACAATACAGGTTTGGGTCTGGGAATCTTTATCCTGATGCCCAGAATTTTTTTGGCCAGCCTGACACAGACGGAGAAGAAAAATGCGAGAGCCAGAATTAGACCGGAGAGAATGTAGTAGAAAGGTTTTCCGACAAATCTCAAGAGTCCCGCAATGAAAGTGGGGACTTGTTTATTTACTCTTGGGGCAAGGTAGACATTGGTTATCTTTCTGGCTTTTTTCGCCACTGCACGGTATTTTATCAGGTCGCAGCTTCCTTACAAAGAGCCTTAGGGGTAGCGGATGGTTGCCGAGGCGGAGGCAATCGGGCAATCCAGGCAGTAAATGGTTCCCAATGGGTCGGTATAGATAGGGTGATTCTGGGTTTCGATTAGCTCGGGCGGAGTATCCGGAGCCGCCAGTTGGCCGTTGGTTTTATTGATGAGGACATCCCTTCTTTCCCCTTCGGTTGTTTTCGGTAGGGCGTCTTTGAGAAAGTATTCAAACCGGGTAGGGCAGCCCGGGTTGTCATCGCCGCCGGGGGGCAGTAGTCCGTCCGTGGTGCAGATATTTTTGCCGATTACCCCCTCGGGTTGTCTTGGCCAGGAATGCCCGTCATCTTCCTTGTTGTAGGTTCCTTTCTCGGCTTTATCGAGAGCCTCTTTGATGATTCTATTAAAGATAGGGGAAGCACCAGAGACCCCGGATACCGCTCCACCCATGGGGGTGTTGTTGTTGTTTCCGACCCAGGTTACCACCGTAATTAAAGAGGAGTAGCCCACGGTCCAGTTGTCCCGTCTGTCATTGGTGGTGCCTGTTTTTACCGAGACTTCGGGATGTCCCTTGACGTTTAAAAATGAACTTTCTCCGAAAGCCGCGGAGCGGGCATTGTTATCCAACAGAACATGCGAGATTAAAAACGTAACCTCATTTGAGAGAACCCTGTCTCCTTCAGTCTCGCTGGGCTTGGTTTCCTCATATACCTTACCCTTCCAGTCTTCGACTTTTAATATTGAGACCAAAGGTGCCTTTATCCCCTGGTTGGCAAAAACCCCAAAGGCAACCGCCATGTCGTAGGGCCTGACTTCTCCTCCACCGAGGGTTAAAGAAAGGCCGTAATCGGACGGGTCGGTTAAGGTAGACAAACCCATTTTCTTGGCGAAATCAACAAAATTTTCTATGCCGTTTACTGCCAGAACCCTAACCGCAGGGATGTTGTACGAGTTGCCCAGGGCAAAACGTGCCTGCACCAATCCGTGGAAAGTCCCGTCATAGTTGACCGGACAATATAAGGCTTGTCCGGCTACGGCGAAACAGGACGGGACATCAGCCAGGGCGGTGGCCAGAGTAATCTTCTTATCGCTTAAGGCCAACGCATAATTTACGGGTTTGATGGAAGAGCCGGGTTGCCTTTTGGCCAGGATGACGTTTACTTTTCCGTCCTCGTCCTGGGCAAAATAATCTTTGGACCCGACCATCGCCAGGATCTCACCGGTCTTGGGGCGGGTGACGATGGCCGCACCGTTACCGACTTTTTGTTTCTTAAGCTTCGCCACCTCGGTGGCTACCGCGTCTTGGGCAAATTCCTGCAAATCCAAATCCAGGGTGGTTGTGACCCTTAGACCGCCTTTTTCGACCAGGGCCTCTCCGTATTTTTCCGCCAGGGCTTCTTTAATCCAGAGGGCAAAATGCGGCGCTTTGGGCGGGGTAATCTCTGCATATTTAATTACCTCGGCTTTAGCAGCATCAGCCTTTTCTTGGGTAAGATATTTATCCTCAACCATGCGCTTTAAAACCGTTTCTTGTCTGCCCTTGGCCATGTCGGGGTTGGCTCCGAAAGGAGAGTATCGGGTGGGAGATTGGGGCAATCCCGCCAAGAGAGCCGCCTCCCCGAGGGTGAGGTCTTTGGCGGCTTTGTCCAGATAAAGCTCCGAAGCCGCCTCAATCCCGTAGGCGGTTGAGCCGTAGGGAATCTGATTCAAATAAAGCTCCAGTATCTGGTCTTTGGAATAGATGGCCTCCACCAAAAGGGTTAGGGCAAACTCCCTGATTTTTCGGCGTACGGTTCTTTCGGGGGTCAGCAGGGAATTTTTTACCAGCTGTTGGGTTAGGGTGGAGCCCCCCTGGAGTTTACCTTTAAAGACAATATTGTAGGCTGCCCGGGTGATTCCGGTTAAGGAAAATCCGTAGTGCTTGTAGAAATCCTTATCCTCAATCGAAATTGTGGCCTCGCGGACATAAGGGGGGAGGTCCGCAAGTTTTATCGGGGTCCTGCGCTTGTCCGTATATATTTCGTAGATGAGTTTTCCGTTTCTGTCGAAAAGCTTTGTGGATACCGGCATTTCCTCGGAGGATAAATTGGTAGGTAAGGGGATTCCCCAAAAAAGCCAGGAAAAAATAATCGTCAAAACCGAAAAAAAGACAATTTTTTTGCGGAAATGAATATCCCTCAAGGAAGCTTTAAATCTAGCCAGCCAACCCAATTTCTTTAACTCGGGCGGTGATTTCATGGATAAAGTATAACCCAAAATGCGCCTGGAGACATATTGACGGCTAGATGCGGGGAATCTATCATGCAGTAAGCTGGGATGAAAGGAAAAAGGAAATTTATAATTGTTGGCCTGATCCTTGTTATCGCAATCGGATTTGCGCTTGCTGTTTGGAAATTCGGCTATTTAGGCAAAGTCACTCCCGAGGAAACTCATTCAACTCCTAAAACCGAGAATAATATTTCTGCGGATTTTCCCGATGACTTTCCAATCTACCCCGGAGCGACTCTTAAAAGTTCCTCGTCTACCGAGACTGACGGGAAAAAAGGTATTTCGGCTCTTTGGACTACGGCAGATCCCCAGGACAAAGTAGCGGAGTTTTTTAAGAGTAACCTAGAAGCCTTGGGTTGGAAGATAACCAACAGTTTTGGCGGGAAAGGATTTTCTAACTATTCTTTTGAGAAAGAATTGGTAAAGGGATTCATCGGAGTAGGAGTAGGGGAGAAAGGAACGACTGCAATCTCGGTAACTTTAGGGATAGAATAAAGTATGCAAGAATCTCTGGAACAGAAAGCCTGGTGGGGCTATATAGAAGCCGATTTAAAAGAGCTTCTTAAGGAATCCCAAAAACTCTCCGCCATAACCTCCGGTTGGGAAGAAAAATTCCACGATTACGCTTTTGTGGTTTTTCCTGCGGCTAAGGCCTATGAGGGTTTTTTGAAAAAACTCTTTCTGGACCTGGGCTTTATCAGTGAGGAGGACTATTTTGGCAAAAGATTCAGGGTGGGTAAGGCCCTAAACCCGAATTTGGAAACGGACCTAAGAAACGAAAGTGTTTATGACAAACTGGTAGGCTTTTGCGGAGGCAAAGAACTCGCGGATCAGCTTTGGGACACCTGGAGGCTTTCAAGAAACCTGATCTTTCATTGGTTTCCCAAAGAGAGAAACGCAATTACCCTGGAGGAAGCCAGGCAGCGCTGCAATATGATTCTTGATTCTTTAGACGCGGCTTTCAAAGAGTGTAAAATAGAAAGATAGATGGCCAAAAAACTGTCCAAAGAGAAGTCGCTTAAGCACGCAACCGCCATCGCGGCCTATCTTTTAATCGTTTGGGGGTTCTACCGTTTGATGTTTAAGCTCCCCGACGAGATAGAGGAACTGATAGTCAAACCGTTGGTTTGGTTGCTGCCGGTTTTTGTCTTACTCGGCAGAGAAAAACTGGATTTGGCCTCGATTGGAATTACCCTCAAGAACCTATTCCCCTCGGTCTATTTTGCCTTGGGGTTGGGCGCGCTCTTTGTTATCGAGGCCGTAATCCTGAATTATTTTAAACACGGGGGCTTAAATTTCGGCGCCAACATTGGCGATAGTGTCCTGTTTCTTTCTTTGGGACTGTCCTTTGCCACGGCAATTTCCGAAGAGATTACGTTTAGGGGTTATATTTTTAGCCGAGTTTGGTCTGCAACCGGCAACGAGTGGCTGGCCAACTTGACGACCAATGCCGTTTGGACCCTAATCCACGTTCCCTGGCTCCTTTTTGTCCAAAGACTCGGACCTGGACCACTTGTTATCAACCTGCTGGTGACCGGAGCCTTCGGAGTTGGTTCGGCGTTTGTCTTCGCCAGAACCAGAAACATTGCTTCCTCCATCTTCCTGCATGTCCTCTGGGCCTGGCCAATAATTTTGTTCAGATAACCCAAGAATTGTTTTTGAGGCTGGTTTGTTGTAGTATGATTTCTACCCGATGTACAAAAAGCTGGCCGTAACGTTCTCCACCATACTCTTGGCCTTTTTTATTCTTTCCGTATCGGTTTTAAAGGCCGCCTCCATTAAATATTCCTTTTACCAGGGGGCCAATAAAGATAACGGTGTTATTCCCGAGATAGAGTATCAATTGCCTTATCCGGGCAGAATTTTACCCGACAATCCTCTCTGGCCACTCAAGGCCCTAAGAGATAAACTTTGGCTTTTGGTCACACTCAACCGCTCACGCCAGGCGGAGTTGATGCTTCTTTTTGCCGACAAAAGATTGGTTTCCAGCAAGATTTTATTTGAAAACGGCAAGGCCGGTCTGGCTTACTCAACTCTGACCAAAGCCGAGAAATATTTGGAAATGGCCAGCACCCTGGTTGATGAGTGCTGGAAGAGTGGGGTAGACAGCAAAAATTTATCCAAACAGGTGGCCCTCGCCGCCCTTAAACACCGACAGGTCCAGGAGCAACTGTTAAATATTGCCCCCGAAGACGCTAAACCGGATATCGTCAAATCGATTAGCTATTCCAAAGAAGCCTATACCCTCTGTAAAAATTCTCTTCTCTCCCGCGGAATACCCGCCCCGGAAAACCCCTTTAATGGGGACTAAACAGATTTTTTGGGATAAAAAATAATTTGGCCTTTTAACTTTTTGAGGAAAGACTCCTTTCCAAAAAGCAAAAAATATTTTTCGGACAAGATTTTACAGCTTCGGGGTATGCGTAGGGTGATATTTTTTGACACAAAAGTTGCTAGTTGACTGAATATATCTAGTGTTGGAATATCTAGCCTGTCCCTAGTAATAGTGATTTTTGTTTACATTTGTGAAATGGAAATTATTGTATGAAATGTCCTTTTTGTGCAGGGGAAGACAGTCAGGTATTAGAATCCAGGACTGTCGATGAAGGAACAGCGATCAGACGCAGACGCGAGTGTGGCAAATGCGGTAAACGTTTTACCACTTTCGAAAAAGTCAGAGAAACGGTTTTGTGGGTAATCAAAAAAAACGGTAGGAGAGAACCGTTCGAAAGGGAGAAGGTCAAAAGGGGAATATTAAGAGCCATCGAGAAAAGACCGGTTTCCCTGGAGCTGGTGGATGACATCGTCAACGATATCGAAAGAGAAATGCTCAGACGCGGGACCGAAGAGGTCTCGTCCAAGATAATAGGCAACGCGGTCTTAAAAAGACTTAAAAAAATTGACAAGGTAGCCTGGTTAAGATTTGCCAGTGTTTACTTGGAGTTTGAGGATACCAGCGATTTTGAAAAGGCCATCGATAAAGCTTAGATTAGAAATGCCAAAAACAAAAGCCAAAAAAGAAATAAAACTCGAAGATTTGAATTTTCCTCCATATTTAGAGGTCAGGACCCAAATCGATAAAAAGCTGGGGAAAAGACCCCGCTTGCCCGAGGATTTGCCCAAGGGCGCCTGGACCGAACAGTCCTTAAGGGTGCTTTCGGAACGCTATCTTTATAAGGATAAAGAAGGAGCAATTATTGAAACCCCAGAAGAGATGTGTTGGCGGGTTGCCTGGGAAATCGCCTCGGCAGAGGTTCTCTGGGGGAAAGACAAAAGCCAGGTGATCGAAATTGCCAGAAAGTATTATCTGCTTTTGGCCAGCCACGAATTTCTGCCCAATTCACCCACCCTGATGAATGCCGGGACGGGTAACCGCCTGCAGTATTCGGCCTGTTTTGTTTTGCCCGTTGAGGATTCTTTGGTCGGGATATTCGATGCCTTAAAGTGGCAAGCCCTGATTCATCAAACCGGGGGAGGAACAGGCTTTTCCTTTAGCCGTTTAAGGCCCAAGGGCTCAATGGTCAAGTCTTCCAAAGGTACGGCTTCAGGTCCGGTTTCCTTTATGCGCATCTTCGATGCCGCCACCAACGAAGTCAAACAAGGGGGCAAGCGCCGGGGGGCCAATATGGGGATATTAAGGGTGGACCATCCCGACATCATGGAGTTTATCCACTGCAAGGAAGAAGGGGGAATAACCAATTTCAACATTTCGGTTGCCATTACCAACAAGTTCATGGAGGCTTTCAAGAAAGATAAAAATTACGATTTGATAAATCCGAAAAACGGCGAGAAGGTGGGGGAGGTATCGGCCCGAAAAGTTTTTGAGGAAATCGTCAACGGCGCCTGGAGAACAGGAGACCCCGGTCTTATCTTTATCGACAGGATTAACGCGGGTAGTGCCAATCCGACTCCGAGCCTGGGACCGGTGGAAAGCACCAATCCCTGCGGGGAACAGCCGCTTTACCCTTTCGACTCCTGTAATTTGGGAAGTATCTTTTTGACTTATTTTGTCAAAGAAGATGGCGGGAAAGCCGAAGTCGATTGGGAAAAGCTAAAGCAGGCCTCCAGACTTGCGGTCAGGTTTTTGGACGGGGTCATCGAGATGAACCCCTATACTCTTGAGTCCATCCGTCGCACGACCCTGGCGATCAGAAGGGTCGGGCTGGGGGTCGGGGGTTGGGCAGACATGCTGGTTGCCTTGGGAATTGCCTACGATAGCGAGAAAGCGCTTTCCCTGGCGGAAAAGATTATGAAAACCGTTCAGCAAGAAGCGGAAGCGGAAACAATTGAGCTAGCCCGCGAGCGGGGTCCGTTCCCTCTCTGGCCGGTAAGTATTTACAAAAGTAGTGCTCCGAGGAGAAATTCTACGGTGACAACCATTGCCCCAACAGGATCGATCTCCATTATTGCCGGAGCCTCATCGGGGATAGAACCTCTTTTTGCCATCGCCTATCAGCATATCGTCAAGGACAAACACTTGGAGAGAAAACTGTCTTTTGTTAATCCCAAATTTGAGGAAGTTGCCAGGAAAAAGGGATTTTGGTCGGACGGGCTAAGAGAAAAGGTGGGAGAGGAGGGAGTAGTCAGGCAAATTGCCGAAATTCCCGAAGATGTCAGGCAGGTTTTCGGTACGGCCCACGAAATTGATCCGACCTGGCATGTAAAGATGCAATCGGCATTCCAGAAATATACCGAAAATGCGGTTTCCAAAACTATCAACCTAAGCCACGACGCTACGGTTGAGGATGTCAAAAAAGCTTACCTTTCGGCCTGGGAGACGGGCTGTCGGGGTATAACCATATTTCGGGACGGCTCCAAAGATGCCCAAGTATTAAATTTGGGAGTCAAGGATACCGTCGAAGAAGGAAGCGCACCTTTGAGGGAGCGGCCCCTGAAGGTGATGGGAGTAACTTATAAGCTCATGACTCCGGTGGGAAGCGCCTTTGTGACCATCAATCAGGACGCAACCGGAGACCCCTTGGAGGTATTTATCAATGTCGGCAAGGCGGGTAGCGATGTCGCCGCCATGGCCGAGGCTTTAGGCAGGACAATCTCCACGGCCCTGCGTTTTCGTGGTAGTCTTAATCCGAGGGAGAAAGCCAAGGAAATTGCGCACCAGCTTTCCGGAATCGGGGGTAGGCGTTCGGTTGGATTTGGTCCGAATAAAATCCGCTCCCTGCCCGATGCTATCAGCGTTGCTCTTTCGACCCACTATGGATTTAGAATCAACGGCAACGGTCATTCTGAAGCCACGTCACACGTGGCTGGAGCTGTTATGGCGGCGAGTAGTTCTGCCCCTGCGGAACAAACCCTAACGGGTTCATCCGACCCCACAATGGCTTCGGCCGCGTATGACGGTGCTGCAGAGGCCCCCAACGGAGGCTATACTAATGGCCACTTAGCAAATGGCAAGACCCACGCCAACGGAGTAAAAGCCGTCCTTGACCTAGAAACAACAAAAAGTTCGAACTTATCTTTCGGAATACAGGAGGCGACAGGTGATATTTGTCCCTCCTGCGGTGCTTCTGCCCTCGTCTATGAAGAGGGCTGCTCCAAATGTCACGCTTGTGGTCACTCGGAGTGTTGATTTCATATGCTCAAAAAAGTAGCCAAACTCGACGGCAGCCAGGAAGAGTTTAAGCCGGAAAAAATCTCCAGCAGTATTTTTATGGCTGCCCAGAATGTCGGGGGAACGGACAAAAGCCTCTCGGTGGTTTTGGCTAACCAGGTATTAAAGCTATTAAAAGTTAAATTTACCAACGGCGAGACTGTCTCAACCGCCGAGATCGGAAACCTGGTTGAAAAAGTTCTGATCGAAAACGGACATGCCCGAACCGCCAAGGCTTTTATCGTTTATAGAGAAAACAAAAAACATCTGCATCAGGACAAAAGCTCTTTAGGGATTAAGGATGATATCGGTCTTCCCTATAACACCCTTTATATCCTCAAACAGAGGTACCTCAAAAGAAATGCCGATGGGGAAATCGTTGAAACCCCGGCCGAGATGATCGACAGGGTGGCCAAGGCCCTGGCAAGGGTAGAAAAGGGCAAAGAGAAAGTAAATGAGTGGTACCTTAAATTCAAAGAAATGATGACTTCTTTCGATTTTCTGCCGGGCTCCAGAACCTTGGCCAATGCCGGCAAGATTTCTGCCCAGTTGGCCAACTGTTTTGTCTGGCCGATTAAGGATGATATCAACGATATCTTTGCCATCTTGCATAAATCCACCCTGATCAAAAAACACGGGGGTGGTTGCGGCTATAACTTTTCCGGTATCAGACCCGAAGGGGATATCGTCGGCGGCATTCCGGACTTGGCCGCGGGGCCGGTCAAGATGATTGAGATGTTTAACCTGATGACCTCGCTTTTTAGACAGGAAGGCAAATACGAAAGCGGAAATATGGCGATTTTAAACGCCAACCATCCCGACATTTTCAATTTTATCTCGGCCAAGGCCTCGGATGGGTATCTTTCCAAGACGAATATTTCGGTAGGGGTAACCGATGAGTTTATGAAAGCGGCGGTAGCCGGTAAAAGCTGGAATCTAATTAACCCCAGAACCGCTCAAATTGTAAACACCGTCGATGCCAAAAGCATTCTTGACTTGATGGCCAACATGGCCTGGTCAACGGGGGATCCCGGAATAATCAATCTTTCGGCGATGAACAGAGGCACTGCCCAGGCCAATCCGCTCTTGGCCAAAAAGGGTCCGATTACAGCCACCAATCCCTGCGGGGAAGTGCCTTTATATCCTTATGAGTCCTGTAACCTGGGCTATCTTAATTTTGCGAATTTCGTCAAAGGCAAAAGATTCGATTTTGAGAGAATGGCCAGGGTTATTAGGGTTGCGGTAAGACTGATGGATAACGTGATTACGGCCTCGTGGTTTCCGGTAGCCGAGGTCAGAAAAGCCGTTCGGGAGCACAGGAGAATCGGAATAGGTGCCGTCGGCTGGGCGGAGACTTTAAGCCGGCTTGACATTCCTTACGACAGCCCCCGCGCTTTCGCCCTGGCCAAAAAAGTGGTTGGGACTATGTATACCAACGCATTCGATGAATCCTGTAAGCTGGCGAAAGAGAAGGGCTCCTTTCCTCTGGTTAAGGATTCCATCTGGGCGAAGACCAAAAGGAAGCCCAGGAATGTTGCCCTATTAACCTTCCCCCCAAGCTCCTCAAACGCTGTAATCTGTGATACCTCATTTGGGATTGAACCCTATTTTGCGGTTGCCTACGAGCAAAACGTGCTGGAGGGCGTGAGGCTTAAAACGGTTATCCCTCTTTTTGTGGAAAAGCTCAAAGAAAAAGGAATTTTCTCCGAGGATCTTATCCAGAAAATTATAGACAACCACGGCAGCGTGCAGGGGGTCAAAGGAGTTCCTAAATCCCTACAGAGAGTTTTTCGGGTTGCCCACGATATTTCCTGGCGGGACCATATCAAAATGCAGGCCGCTTTCCAGAGCGCAACCGATAATGCCATTACCAAAACCATCAATATGGCCTCAACCGTGACCCCCAAAGAAATCGAGGAGGCCTATATCCTAGCCTGGAAATTGGGCTGCAAAGGTCTAACCGTCTACCGCGACCGGACCAAGGCCAACCAGGTATTTGAATTCGGCGGCAGCCAGAATTATTCGCAAAAGAAAATGAAATGCCCCAACTGCGACATAGATTTAATCAAAGACGGAAAGTGCTATAAGTGTGAACGCTGCGGGTTTTCCACTTGTGAGCTCTGAGTGATAGAATTTGCCATGGCCGTCTACACCAAGAAGGGGGATAAAGGGGAGACTTCACTTTTTCGGGGAACCAGGGTAGATAAATCTTCCTTGCGGATTCGGGCAATCGGAGCCATCGATGAGGCCAACAGCTACCTCGGTATAATTCTGGCTGAAGATTCCGGATTGCAAGAGCTGAAGGAGGTGCAGAGGAATCTTTTTACGGTGGGCTCCATTCTGGCAGGAGCTCCTTTAAGATTTGCCAAATCCAAAACCAAAAAGATCGAAAGGGCGATTGATAAGATTGAAGGAGCCTTACCTGTTCTTAAAAACTTTATTCTTCCGGGAGGCTCTGGGGTAGGGGCCAGGCTTTTTTTTGCCAGGACTCTGGTCAGAAGAGCCGAGAGGGCCCTAGTTCGCTTAAACGCAATAACCCCGCTTAAGCCGGAGCTTTTGGTCTATATCAATAGGCTCTCCGACTATTTATTTATGCTGGGGCGGCAGGTCAATCACCGGGACGGGATGACAGAGGAGGCTTGGAGAGGCAGGGGGAAGTGATACAATGAATTTGTCATGGTTGCATCTCCAGAAAGAGAGCATTTACCGGTCGAAGATAGGGCAGAGGAATTTCCCGAGATTCCCATTACCGTTGAGAATAAGGGGGTAGTAGTTCCAACTCCCAGCCAATTTAAGGCCCAGGTAACGGATGATAGCGGTAGGGCCCTCATCGGAACTTCGGCAACGGAGCCCGTTACCATCGAACTTCCCGGGGAAAAAGATCAGCTTTCGGCTTTGTCCAAAGGAACTCCGGACGAGGCCATCACCTGGTTTGCGGCCTTTTGGATGAGGGTCTTTAAAAGGGCCGTCCATTTTGGCTGGAGGATAGTTACAGGAAGGAGAGAACAAAGTGCTGCCTAGTTTAAATACGATCGTAGCTGCCCTAATCCTTTTGGGACTGGGATCCCTTTTGGTGGCTTTTACGGGCTATGTCGCCTTTACCTTATTCCGCAATCGCGGCAGGGAGGGCAGGTCTTTGGACTCCGTTTTACTGCAGGTGGCGGTTCCACGCGGGAATGAAATAAAGATCGATGCCATGGAACAGCTCTTCGCCTCGCTTTATTCAATTAAAAAGGGAGGCTTTAAACAAAAATTCTCGGTTCAGCCGACGGTTTCGTTCGAGATTGTAGCCAAGAAAGAAGACATCCGTTTTTACGTTTGGACATCAAGAAAACTTAAGGATTTGGTGGAAAAACAAATCCACGGGGCCTACCCGGAGGCAGAGGTTGTCGAGGTCGAAGAATATAATATCTTTCCGGAAAAGGGTAAGGTTGCCTATAAATCTTTCCAGCTCTCCCGGGGCAATTTTTATCCGATCAAGACTTATAAGGAATTACCCACCGATTCTCTGGCTCTTTTGACATCGGCGTTAGCAAAAATGGGGGAGGGTGAGGCAGCCGCAATCCAAATTTTGGTTTCTCCCGCCGATTCTTCCTGGCAGAAAGAAGGACGAAGTTTTATTTCAGACACCAAAAAACAGGAATCCGATCCTCAAAAGGCCAAGTTTTCCACCTCGGCCAAAACTCTGGAAGCGGTTGAGGCAAAAATCGGTAAGCCCGGATTCGAGGTTTCAACCAGAATTGTAACCACGGCCCCAACCATCGAGGTTGCCAAAATGCATATCGAGAATATCGCCTCCAGTTTTGAACAGTTCAGCTCGGAAGCCAACGGCTTTAAAGGCAGAAAAATAAGAAGCAAGGGTGCTTTTATGGAAGACTTTCTCTACAGGTATCAGCCGATGTTCCATGTCTTAGGTAGCCATTCATCGATACTTAATTCCGAGGAACTTTCCACCGTCTATCATTTTCCCAACAAGCAGGTTACCACCCCCCATATTTATTGGCTCTACTCCAAAACAGCCCCGGCTCCCTCGGAGATTCCCTCGCAAGGTCTTTATTTGGGATTAAGCAGTTACCGGGGAATCAAAAGACCGGTCTATATCGGAGACGACGACAGAAGAAGACACGTCTATATCATCGGTAAAACCGGGACGGGTAAGACCGAACTTTTGAAGGATTTGATTATGCAGGATATCCGCGCCGGACGCGGCCTTTGTTTTATGGACCCGCACGGAGATGCCATCGAGGACCTTCTAAAGCTTATCCCGCCCGAGCGCGCCGAGGATGTCATCTACTTTAACCCCGGGGATACCGAACGGCCGATGGGCCTAAATTTGCTTGAGGCCCATACCGAAGACGAGAAACACTTTGTGGCCACCTCGGTGATTAACATGATGTACAAGCTCTTCGATCCATATAAGACCGGCATTGTCGGACCCAGATTTGAACACGCGGTCAGAAATGCCATGCTGACGGCCATGAGCGACGAGGGCTCAACTTTTGTCGAGGTCATGAGGATTCTGACCGACTCCCAGTTTGTGGCCGAACTCCTGCCAAAAGTAACCGACCCCATTGTCCGGCGCTATTGGACCGACCAAATCGCCCAGACGGCGGATTTCCACAAGTCCGAGGTCTTGGACTACATTGTTTCCAAATTCGGCAGGTTTGTTACCAACAAGATGATCAGAAACATCATCGGGCAATCCCAGTCTTCATTCTCTTTCCGCGAGGTGATGGATTCCGGCAAGATCCTCCTTATCAATCTGGCCAAAGGCGAGATTGGGGAGGAAAACTCGAACTTCCTGGGCCTGGTTTTGGTCCCGAGAATTCTAATGGCGGCCATGAGCAGGCAAGATGTGCCCGAGGATAAAAGGCGGGACTTCTATCTTTATGTTGACGAGTTTCAAAACTTTGCCACTCCGGACTTCGCCCAGATCCTTTCCGAAGCCAGAAAGTATCGGCTTAACCTCACTGTTGCCAACCAATTTATTGGTCAGGTAGAAGAAGAGGTTAAAAATGCCGTCTTCGGCAACGTCGGAACGATTATCGCCTTTAGGGTAGGGGTAACCGACGCTTCCTACCTGGCTCATGAATTTACCCCGACCTTCGCCGAGGATGACCTCTTAAATATCGAGCGCTACCACGTCTACGCCAAAACTACTGTCAATAACGAGCCGGTTCCGCCTTTTTCAATGGATTTGACCCGCGATATGGGGAAACTCAAGGAAGTGGAAAACGAGAGGGTTGCCCAGATAATCAAAGAAATGAGCAAATTACGCTACGGTCGCGATATGCGTCTGGTGGAAGCAGAGATTACCCGAAGGGCCAAGCTTTAATTTTCAAGGCTAAAATGATATAATTCAGCTTCAGGGGCTCTTCGTTTAACGGCAGGACACGACTCTTATAAAGTCGACGCGGGAGTTCGACTCTCTCAGAGCCCACAGTATGCAAGAGAAAAAGATCGAGGAACTAAGCGGACAGGAGTTGCATTCAAAAGGGGGGCAACTCCGGGAAGAGGATAAACACCTTGAGGCACTTCAGTATTTGACACTGGCCGTTGTGGCTTACCAGAAAGAAGGCAACTATCGGGGATTGATAGATGCCTTAAAAGACAGAACCCTGACCTGGAAGCATCTATTTTTAACCAGCAACGATAAAGCTTATGCGATTTTGGCTCAAAAAGACGCGGAGGCGATGCTGTCGATATCTCAGGAATATCATTTGGAGGATAAACTCGACACCTCCTATTTCAGGTTGGGGGAGGTAGCAATGCTTTTTGAGGATTATCCGACCGCCATCAATTTTTACCAGAAGGCCTTGGTTGTTTATCAGGGGCCTATCTCGGAAAAGGGAGATTTTCGCTATCACCTGGGGGAGGCGCAGTACCGTAACGGCCAGAAAGAGGAAGGGAAGTCAACCATACTGGCCGGACTGGCCGAAATTCAACAAGGGGCCAGCGAACTGGATCCTTTTTTGATCCACGTCTGGGAATCCGGGGTACACATGAGATTGGCGGAGCTTTTAAGGGAGGATAACCCCTTTGAGGCCAAAAAACACCTCAAGCTGGCCCAGGAAATTGCCGCTAGCGACGAGAAATTGGTAATCAGACGCAGACAAATAGGGGAGTTGGCCAAAACCTTCGAATAGGCTTAAAGCTCAATCAAAGATTGTCTCTTGCCGGGTTCTTTAACCTGCGCCAGTTCCAAATAGCGCTCCGTAGTTGAAAGCCGCTTGTGTCCGGAAACCTGGGAAAGAAGTACCAAATCCACACCGGATTTAATATTTTCGACCATAAAAGTGGTTCTTAAATCGTTAACCGAATAGTTAGGAATTTCTGCCCTCTGCATATATCTGTCGATTGCGGCCCGGATATTCCTGACCGCCAAGGCTTTGCCGTTTTTGCTGATGAAAACATAGACGGAGGCAATCTTGGTGGGTCGATCGGACATATAGCCGGCAAGCGCATCCTTGGCGGGCCTGTTTAAGGGAATAGTCCTTTCCGGCTGGGTGGCATAGGCCTCAACTTTAAGGCTATCCGCTTTGACATTTTCCGTTTTCAGACTTGCCACCTCGGAAATTCTCAATCCGGCCTGAAGGATCAATTCCACGATCGCGGCAATTCTGGTGTCGGCTCTGACCACGTCCCTTAGAGCGCGGTACTCCAGCTGCGAGAGAAACTTCGGCAGCGAAGATTCGATTTTGGGATGGGCAACATTAACGGAAGGGTCGGAGGTGAGGTGATTCTCAGAGATCAGCCATCTAAAGAAAGTCTTGACGGCATTTAGCTTCCTGGAGACCGATTTGGGTGTGTATTTTTCCGCCAAAAGGGTGTCGCGGAATGCCTCAAGGTCGGAAGAGGTAATGCCTTCGGGCATAACTTTGTTCTTTCCATGCAGAAAAACGATCAGCTGTTCAAGGTCTGCTCTATAGGCCAGCACGGTAGCAGGAGAGCGGCCTTTTTCTTTCAGGCTGTCGATAAATTTTGGGAGCAGAGTTTTTAATGCTTCTTGGGCCATTCTAGTTTATGGAGCAGTCGGCGGACTATAATAATAACACAAATATCTTTATAGTCAACGTATTATAGGCGAAGATTTCGAATAACGCAAACTATGCACAAAAATAAGGGGGAAGGGTTCAAATTAAAGCTGGGCAGATACTGGAAATATCTGCTGCTGGGTTTGGCCTTGCTCTTCAGTCTTTCCCTGGTTAGAAACATCTTCAGAATCCTGGCGGCCTCAAAAAGGATAGACGAAGCCAAAGGCAGGGTAGAGAAACTAAAGGATGAAAACGAGGATCTAAAAAGAAGGTTGGCAGAGGCCCAATCCGAAACCTATATCGAAACCCAGTTGCGGGACAAGCTGGGTTTGTCCAAAGACGAGGAGATAATAGTCGTCTTGCCCGATGCCGAGACCCTAAGACAGATTGCTCCGGCACCGGCGGAAGAGGAGGAGGAGCTGCCTGACCCGACCTGGAAAAAGTGGCTGAAGTTATTCCTTTGAAGTGCCAACGAGAGGATTCGAACCTCTGGCCTCGGACTTATGAAATCCTTGCTCTACCGCTGAGCTACGTTGGCTCAAATCCGTGTTGCGGGGCTAGGAGTTGAACCTAGCCTGGAAGATTATGAGCCTTCCGTGCAGCCGTACACTACCCCGCATGTAGCAGCCCAGTATTATAACACGCTTCATCTTTAGCCTCAACAGTGGTAAAATCCGAATGTATGGCTCAAAAGCGAGTTTTATCAGGCATCAGAGCAACAGGCCGCCTACATATAGGCAACTATTTAGGTGCGGTCAAAGGCATGCTGGCCCTGCAGGATAACCCCGAATACGAAACTTTTTATATGGTTGCCGATTTGCATACCCTAACCACTCCCTATGATGCCAAAACTCTAAAAGATAGTGTACGCGAAGTGGTTCTGGACTACCTCGCAGCCGGGCTGGACCCAGAAAAGTCGGTAATTTTTGTCCAATCCCAAGTTCCGGAACATGTTGAGCTGGCCTATCTTTTCTCCACCGTGGTCACAATTGCCAGAATGCAGCATTTACCGACTTACAAGGACAAGGTCAAACAATATCCCCAGGCCAACTCGATGGCCCTTTTGCATTACCCGGTCTTGATGGCGGCTGACATTTTGACCTATAAGGCAGATTCCGTACCGGTCGGGATCGACCAGGAGCCGCATTTGGAAATCGCCAGGGAAATAGCCGGAAAAATGAACGAAGCGTACGGGCTTTCGTTTCCCGAGCCGAAAAGATTCACAATTAAAGGCAGCGAATACATTCCCAGCCTCAAAGGGGAAGGAAAGATGAGCAAAACCGTCGAGGGCAGCTATATCAACCTCACCGACGATTTGGCAAGTATCAGACAGGCCCTGGCTGGAGCCCCGACAGATTCGGGAAAGGGAGAGAAAGTTCCAGCCGAAGGAGGAGTAGCCAACCTCTTAAAGCTGGTAGGGCTATTTTTGGGAGAGACCAAAAAGAAAGATTACGAAGAGGCCTATATTGGGGAAGGTATCAAGTACTCCGAGTTAAAAGGTGAGCTAGCAGAGGCCATTTTTGCCGAACTTAAGCCTTTACAGGAGAAGAGAAAAGTTTTTGAGAACGATTCCTCGTTGGTAGATAGAATCCTCAAAGAGGGAGCCGTTAAGGCCGGCAAGGTTGCCAAAGAAACCCTCGCCGAGACCAAGAAAGCGATGGGACTTATCTAAATGAAAGACTCGGTTTCCTTTGACGATTTTTCCAAGATAGACTTCAGGGTGGGCAAGGTGGTTAAGGCCGAAAACATTGAGGGAGCAGATACCCTGATGCGCTTAACCGTAGATTTCGGATCTCTCGGGGAAAGGGTTATCCTTTCCGGGATAAAGAAATGGTATAAACCCAAAGACCTTAAGGGGGGCAGTTTTATCTTTGTTTTTAATTTGGAACCGAAAAAGATGTTGGGTGAGGAGTCTCAAGGCATGATTATGGCGGCCGAGGATGATGCCAGCGAAAACTGTGTCCTTCTTATCCCTGATAAACCCATTGCCCCGGGGACAAAAGTGCATTAGTGTTGTTAGTGCTATAATTTCGGGGTAAAACTCATGAAGAAAAACTCGAAGCGGTTTGGGCTGAAGTTGAAGATTAATCTCTGGACGATAATCTTCGGCTTTTTTATTCTGATTTTTATAGCTCCTTTTTTGCTTTCCCTTTTTGATACCCAGAGCGGCAAGGGCAAGGTGGAGCTTTCCCAGGCATTGGTTGACATCAAGGACGGGAAAGTCGAGAAGGTTGTGGTTGAAAACGATAACCTGCTTCTCTCCTATAAAGACGGTTCGACCAAGCTCACCAGCAAGGAACCCAACGAAACCTTTACCGACCTGCTTGAGAAATCCGGAATAGCCCCGACGAGTGTGAACTACAACATTACCGACCAGACAATCACCAAGGCAATCGGTAGCGTCTTGGGTATAGTTTTACCGATTCTTTTGATGGCGGCCTTCTTCTTCTTTATTATCCGGGCCCAAAATAGGGGAGCACAGGATATTTTTTCTTTCGGCAAGAGCCGCGCCAAGCTTTTTGCCAAAGGTAAGCAGCCGGTCAGTTTCGCCGACGTTGCCGGCGTGGATGAAGCCAAAAAGGAATTAGAAGAGGTGGTCGATTTCCTCAAAAACCCAGGTAAATATCGCAAAATAGGCGCCCGTACACCCAAGGGAGCGCTGCTTTTCGGGCCCGCCGGGGTAGGCAAAACCCTTTTGGCCCGCGCGGTTGCCGGAGAGGCGGATGTTCCTTTCTTTTCCATGGCGGGAAGTGAATTTATGGAAATGCTGGTCGGAGTCGGGGCATCCAGGGTCAGGGATCTCTTTGCCCAGGCTAAAGCCAGTGCCCCCGCGATTATCTTTATCGACGAAATTGACGCCATAGGACGGCAGCGGGGGAGGGGTTTTATCGGCGGGCACGACGAGCGGGAACAGACCCTAAACCAGATATTGGTCGAAATGGACGGATTTACCCCCAACGACAACGTGATCGTTATCGCCGCAACCAACAGAGGGGATTTACTCGACCCCGCGCTTTTAAGGCCAGGCAGGTTTGACAGAAGAGTGGTTTTGGATATGCCGGACAAGGAAGGCAGACTGGCCATACTCAAGATTCACGCCAGGGGGAAGAAGTTTATCAGAGGGATAAGTTGGGGAAAGGTCGCCGACAGAACAGTGGGCTTTTCAGGAGCGGATTTGGAAAACATGTTAAACGAAGCCGCAATCTTGGCAGCCAGAGAAGACAAGAACTTTATCGAGACCAAAGATGTTGAAGAAGCAGCCACCAAGGTCAAGTTGGGCCCTGCTAAGAAAAAGCTTCAATCCGAAGAGGACAGGAAAATTACGGCCTACCACGAAGCGGGACATGCGGTAGTGTCCCACGTTTTGCCCAAGACCGACCCGGTTGAGCGTATCTCAATTGTTGCCAGGGGCATGAGTCTGGGCCATACGCTTATCCCAGCAGCTTCCGATAGATCTCACGAGACCAAAAGCCGTCTTTTAGACCAGATAACTGCCATACTCGGCGGACGTGCTGCGGAGGAGATTATCTTTAACGAGATGACCTCCGGAGCGTCAAACGACATCCAGAAAGCAACACAGGTGGCCCGGGCCATGGTAATCGATTTTGGCATGAGTAACCTGGGCCCAATTAATCTGGGACCACAGATAGAAATGGGAGAATTCGGCGCACCCGACTGGTATGAGCCGGCCCAGATTTCTCCCGCCATGCAAGAAAAAGTGGATGTCGAGGTAAAAAAATTGGTCGACTCCTGCTATAAAGCAGCACTGGCAATCATTAAGAAAAACAAAAAAAGGCTGGATAAATTGGTATCTAGACTGCTTACCAAAGAGACCATAGACAGGGAAGAATTTGAAAGAATTGTAGGCAAAAAGAGTTCGGAAAAATAGCGTGAGCAAACTTGTAATAATCGACGGGAACGCCATCCTTCACCGGGCTTTCCATGCACTGCCTCCTTTAACCACCAAAAACGGGGAGCCGATTAACGCGGTTTACGGTTTGGTTTCAATGCTCTTAAGGGTTATCACAGATTTAAAACCGACCCATATTGCCGTGGCCTTCGACAGGAAGGAACCAACCTTTAGACATAAAGCCTTTAAGGAGTATCAGGCCCAAAGACCGGCGACGGCCAATGAACTTATCAGTCAATTTGCTAAAGCTAGGCGGGTAGTCGAAGCCTTTGGCATTCCTATCTACGACAAAGCGGGGTTTGAAGCCGACGACGTTATCGGGACAATTTCAACCCTGGTTAAAGAGGACGTGGTTATCGTCACCGGAGACAAAGACCAACTGCAGCTGGTTAACGGCCGGGTTAAGGTCTATATGCCGATTGTGGGTTTGGCGAATGCCAAGCTGATGGGAGAGGCGGAAGTCAAAGAAAAAATGGGCGTTGCCCCCAGCTTAATTGATGATTACAAGGCTTTGGTGGGGGATCCCTCGGATAACTATCCCGGGGTTCCCGGAATCGGTCCGAAAACGGCAGTCTCCCTTTTGGAGAAATACGGAACCCTGGATAATATCTACAAGAACCTAAAAGAAATTCCCGCCGCAACAGGGCAGAAGCTTACTAAAGGCAGAAAATATTCCGAAATTTCCAAAAAACTGGCAACCATTGTTAAAGACGTGCCGATCGGTTTTAAAATAGAGGAGTGTTCCCGTTGGGACGTAGACGGCAAGAAAGTTCTGGATTTGTTTGCGGAATTTGGATTTAAAACCTTAACGGAAAGGGTTAAAAAGGTCGGGAAGGAGCTCGACCAAGAAAAACAAATACCTCTTCTTTAAATGAAAATAGCTTTGGTTCACGACTATATCCGGGAGTACGGCGGAGCCGAGAGGGTTTTAAAAACCTTAACCGGGATATTTCCCCAAGCCCCAATCTATACGGCCTTTAGGGTTAAGGGTTCAACCGCCGACAAAGAATTTAAAGGCAAAAAAATTATCGAGAGTGCCTTGGCCCCGATCCTAAAAATTGACAATTTATATAGCCCTTTGAGGTTTTTAATTCCCGCCATTTGGAAAAACATGGATTTATCCGGGTACGATTTGGTAATCACCTCATCCAGCTGGTATATAACCCGGGGATTTAAGGTTTCTCCCAAGACAAAAGTAGTTTGTTACTGCCATACCCCTCCCAGATGGCTCTACGGATACGAAACCAGCGTCAGATTTGGCAAATACTGGCCGGTTAAGGTCTATGCCGCCATCGTGGGGCATTTTCTCAGGATGTACGATTTTACCTCCGCCCAGGCCGTAGATTATTGGCTGGCAAATTCCAAAAACGTTCAGGCCAGAATAGAGAAGTTTTACCGTAAGCCCTCGGAGGTGGTCTACCCCCCTGTAGATGTCGAAGCAATAATCAGAGCCACCAAAGATTTGGCAAAAGAAGATTATTTTTTGATTGTCTCCAGATTGGTAGGGGCCAAGGGACTGGAGGAATCGGCCAGGTTGGCAAAAAAACTCAATTTCAAACTTAAGATAGTGGGGGAAACCCACGGCTATGCGGGAGTTAAGAAGGAGTTGGAAAAGTTAAGCGGGGGCAAGATAGAACTTTTGGGCAGGGTTCCGGACAAAGAACTTTACGCACTATACGGGAAGGCCAAGGGCTTTATCGCCCTGGCCCGTGACGAGGATTTCGGCATGAGTGTTGTTGAAGCCCAAGCCGCGGGAACACCGGTGATCGCCTTTAACGGGGGAGGGTTTAGGGAATCGGTCGTTGACGGAGAAACGGGAATTTTAATCGACGCAACCGATGAGGCAACCATAAAAAAGGCCATCGGGCGGTTGGAGAGCACAAGGTGGGATAAAGATAAACTTCTTGCTAATGCCAGAAGGTTTGCCAAAGAAAGATTTGTCGAGCAGATTAAAAAATATATAACCAGATATGCCGGAACTACCAGAGGTTGAAACCATCAGAACGGGTTTGGAGAAGCACCTGATCGGTCATCGGATTTTAGGTGTGGAGGTCAGTGTTGCCAAAATTTTTCCCCAGGGAAAAGAGAAACTGGTAGGGGGCAATGTTATCTCCGTACGCCGCCTGGGTAAAGTGTTGATTGTCGATTTGGACAACGGCTTTTCCTTTTTGGTCCATCTTAAATTGACCGGTCAGGTCGTCTTTTCTTCCCCCGGATTTCCAAACCAGCCCAACAAATTCACCCATGTCGTTTTTAGTTTGGATAAGGGCAGCAAGCTCTTTTTTAACGATTCACGCAAATTTGGCTGGATTAAGGTGGAAAAAACAACCGATGTCGCCAAAGAAGCTTTTGTGGCCAAGCTCGGCCCCGAGCCCTTGCGCGATCTGACCTTGGAGCGATTTGTCAAACTTCTTTCCGCCTCCCGCCGACCGATTAAAATCCTGCTCCTGGACCAGACCAAGATGAGTGGGGTAGGGAATATCTACGCCAACGATGCCTTGTGGTTGGCAAAGATTGATCCTCGGCGCCCGGCGAATGGCCTTGCCTCCAAGGAAGCCGAAACCCTCTTTGGGGCGATACTTAAGGTCTTGAAAGACGGGATTAAGTATCAGGGGGCCTCGGACCAATGGTATGTAACCGCCGAAGGCAAAAAAGGAAGCTATCAGGAGCACTTCTTGGCTTACGGGACACAGGGTAAGCTCTGTGTCCGCTGCGGCAAAGCCAAGATGCAAAAGTTTTTTCTTGGAGGTCGAGGAACGTATGCCTGCCCCGTTTGCCAGAAATAGATGATTTCCAAACTTCGGTTAAATAATTTTCGGAATTTCAAAACCAAACTTTTGGAATTTTCTCCAAAGATTACGGTTATCGTGGGACCCAACGCTTCGGGCAAGACCAACATTCTCGAGAGCATGTTTGTTTTGGCAACAGGTAAAAGCTTCAGAGCCAGGATCGAGGAGGAGATGGTCAATTACGATGCCGAGATCGCCAGGGTAAAATGTAGGGTAACGGTGGGGGGTGCGCAGTCTGATTTGGAGGCGGTTTTGACCAGGGGCCTTATCGATATCGGCAAATCCGCTCCGGAGAAGATTGCCAGGAAAAAACTTCTGGTCAACGGGGTTGCCAAGCGCCTGGTGGATTTTGCCGGCAATTTTAAAGTTACGCTTTTTGGGCCTTGGGATTTGGATTTGGTGACGGAGTCACCGTCTTTAAGGCGTAATTTTTTAGACACGGTACTTTCCCAGGTGGACAGGGAGTATCGGCGCGCCTCTTTATCTTACGAAAAAGGCTTAAGGCAAAGAAACAGGCTGCTTTTGAGGATAAGAGAGGAAGGCCTTTCAAGAAATCAACTTCTTTTTTGGGACAAGCTCTTGATCAAAAACGGCGATTATATCTCGCTTGCAAGACAAGGGCTGATTGAATTTATCAACAGCACTCACGCCTTAAATAAAGAAAAGCTGGAGCTTTATTACGATAAAAGCGCGATCAGCGAGGCAAGGCTGGAGCAATACGCGGAAGAAGAAGTTGCTGCAGCCACCACCCTGGTCGGGCCCCACAGGGACGATTTTATTTTTAAATTGAAGAATAGGGATTTGGCCAGGTTCGGCAGCCGGGGAGAGCAAAGGATGGGAGTATTGTGGTTGAAGTTGGCGGAGCTTGCCTTCATTGAACAAAAGTCGGGCGAGAGGCCGACGCTTCTACTGGATGATATCTTCTCGGAGCTTGACGATGAACACAGGGAGATAGTCGTCAAATCTGCTTTGGACCAGCAGACGATTATTACCACCGCCGACCCGCATTTTGTTAAAGGCTTAAAAGGGGTAGAAAAAATAAGTATAGGAGGGTAGAATAGTCCAAGAATGCCGGAATTCGGAGAAAAACCCCCAAAAAGAAAAAAACTGGAAGCGGGAGACATTCTTTATAGTCCGTATAAGCCTCCGAAACGCACTCCGGAAGGGCACAGATGGGTGGTCGTAGAAAAACACTTTGACAAAAACTATCCTTTAAGATGGAGACTCGAGAAGTTAGACACAGAGCCGCCGACGCTGGGGGAGCTTCCTCCACAGGAGCCACAACCGGGAAACCGCCGTTCCTCCATGTTCCCGACTGATAAGCCTCCTCGGGAAAACGTGCCTATGGGTGGAGTACCGAGAGGCGATCTGGATTGATAAATGGGGCAAATATTCGATAAGGAACTTCTGAAGAGACTCTATCAACCCGCCCGCGAATCCGCCGGTGAGGACAACGGTCAGGTTACGATAATCGGAGGCTCGTCACTTTTCCACGGCGCTCCTCTTTTGTCCTTAAAAGTTGCCGCAAGAATAGTTGATATGGTTTTCTTTTCTTCCCCGGAGGGCTCCCTCGGCCCGGTTGCCGAACAGCTGAAATCCCGGCTTTCTTCTTTCATTTGGGTTCCCTGGGAAGAGGTAGGGGACTATATCGAAAAGTCCGAGGCGGTTTTGATTGGCCCCGGTTTTATGCGTTTCAGAAGCGAAAAAACTCCTCACGGGGAAAGAAGCCATGTCTGCGATGAGGCCTGCCAAGTTACAAAAGAGCTGACCAAAAAATTACTGCAAGAATTTCCCCACAAAAAATGGGTAATCGATGCCGGTTCCCTCCAGGTCATGGATGCAGACTGGATTCCTGAAGGTGCGATAGTTACTCCTAATAAAAAAGAGTTTGAGCTTTTATTCGGAGGTCTGGATGCTTCATCGGCAGCCGAGAAAAACCACTGCATCGTTGTCCAGAAAGGCCCAAAGACGCTGGTGGCCGGGGAAGGAAAGCTGGTTGAAATTTCCAACGGAAACGCCGGTCTGACCAAGGGCGGAACCGGGGACGTCCTGGCGGGGCTAAGTGTTGCCCTGCTGGCCAAAAACGAACCGTTTTTGGCGGCTTGCGCTGCCTCATATGTAACAAAAGCGGCGGGGGATGAATTGTTCGGGAGTGTCGGGCCCAACTATAGTGCCGACGACTTGGCCGATTTGGTTCCTTCTGTCCTGCATGAACTTACGAAATAGCCTTGTTTTTTCCGCAAAAATTGCGATAATTAGATTGCCATGTATTCTCCCAAATTCGCAATCTCCAATAAAATCTTAAAGAGCATCGGCGAGATAGAGGCGGCCAAGGAAGTTATCGAAAATGCGCCCCTGGTTCCTTCTTTCGAAAAACAATTTCAATCCGATGCCATCGTCAGGACCATTTACCACGGAACCCATATTGAGGGCAATGACCTGACCTTAATCCAGACCAAGAAAGTGCTGGAAGGAGAAGAGGTTTACGGCAGGGCCAGAGATATCCAGGAGGTGGTCAACTACCGCAACGCGGTAACCCTACTTGAGGAATTGTCGGTCAAAAGAGGGGGTTATGAGTCCGAGATGCTTAAAGATATTCATAAAACTACCGTATATAAAATTGTTGCCGAGGAAAAGATAGGAGTATTCAGAACCAGCCAGGTGGTAGTTAAGGAGGAGGGGACAGGGGAAATTATTTTTCAGCCGCCTCCCTTTGTGGAAGTGCCGTATTTGATTGACGATTTTTTTGCCTGGCTTAATTCTCCGGGGGCACTCGAGGTCCACCCCATCTTAAGGGCCGGGATTGCCCACTATATCCTGGTTGCGATCCATCCCTTTGTGGAGGGAAACGGCAGAAGCGCCAGGGCTTTTGCCACTTTAATTCTGATGCGCGAGAACTACAACATTAAAAGATTTTTCTCTTTGGAGGAACACTTCGACAGCGACCCGGAAAGCTATTATCAGGCATTTTCGGTGGTGGATAAACAGTCTCGCAATATCGCGGCCAGGGATTTGACCCCCTGGCTTGAGTATTTTACCCAGGTTGTGGCGGCTGAACTCTCCAAAATAAAAGAGAGGGTCAGAAAACTTTCCATCGATACACGCTTGAAGGTCAAGATCGGTGAGCAGATAGCCCTTTCGGAGCGTCAAATGAGGCTGGTGGAATATCTTAGCGATCAAGGTTCGGCCAACATGCAGGAGCTCAAGAAAGTTTTGTCCATGGTCTCGGAAGACACGGTTTTAAGGGATCTTAAAGACCTCTGGGATAAAGGTATAATCAAAAAAGAAGGAAGCACCAAGGCGTCAAGGTATGTGATCGCACGAACATGAGCGCAACCGACCCACAATTTTTATATATGATTTTGGTTTTGCCTTCGCTTTTCGGGCTGACTTTAATTGGTGAGGGCTTAAACAAAATAATCCACGAGGAGTGGAGCGGGGTCATCAGCATCCTTTTTGGACTGATGTTTCTGGCCGTTGTTGTCTTTGCTTATCTTTTCTTTTCGACCTATCTCGGACAAAAAGGCTAACCCGAATGACTTTCAAAGCACTCTCCCAATACCTGGACAAACTAGAAAAAACTGCTTCGAGAAACGAAATCACCCAGATACTATCCCAACTTTTCAAAACCGCAGACAAGGAAGAAATAGACAAGGTTATCTATCTGCTTTTGGGGCAGCTGGCACCCAACTACATGGCCATAACCCTAAATATCGCCGAGAGGATGATGTTGAGAGTTATTGCCCAGGCCTACGACGAGGATATCAATAAAGTCAAAGCCTTATACAAACAGATGGGTGATTTGGGTAATGTTGCCCAGAGTTTGGCCATCGCCGACGGAGGTGCCTTAAGTGTGAGTGCTGTCTATGACAAGCTAATGGAAATTGCCAGGGAGGCAGGTGCGGGTAGCCAGGAAAGAAAGGTCAGCGGAACCGCAAAACTCTTGGGAGAGCTAGATCCCTTAAGCGCCAGATTCGTGGCCAGAATTCCCGTCGGCAAGCTCAGGCTCGGTTTTTCCGACATGACGATTCTGGATGCCCTTTCTTATATGGTTAAGGGCGACAAAGGTGCCCGGGTTGAGATCGAACACGCTTTCAACGTCACGGCCGATATCGGCAAAATTGCCCAAAAAGTCAAAGCCCGGGGGCTATCCTCCCTTGAGGCGATTGTTCCAGAGCCCGGGACCCCGATTAGACCCTCTTTGGCGGAGAGGCTGCCCTCGGCCGAGAAAATACTGGAAAAGGTCGGCCGCGAGGTCTACGTTGAACCCAAATACGACGGGTTTAGGTCCCAAGTGCATATTTACGAGCAAGACGGGGCAAAAACCGTAGCCATCTTCTCCAGGAATTTGGAAAACACTACCCCGATGTTTCCCGATTTGGTGGCAGCCGCCAAAGGTTTAAAGGTCAAAAACGCGATTTTCGACGGTGAGGCAATCGGTTATGAACCCAAGAGCAAGAGATTCCTGCCTTTTCAGGAAACGGTTCAGAGGAAGAGAAAACACGGCATCGAGCAGGCGGTCAAGGATTTCCCCCTCAAACTTTTTATCTTTGACGTCCTTTATCTCAACGGCAAAAGCTTTCTCAATGTCCCTTTTGACCAAAGGCGAAAGACTCTTGAGGGGGTAATCCCCGAAGCAGGGGAGGCGATCGAGATCACCCGGCAGGAGAAGGTTGCCTCGGCAGAGGTCATCCGGGACCTGATCAAAAAATACTTGGCGGAGGGTTTGGAGGGGGCTCTGATTAAAAAGATTGATGCCCCCTATAAAGCCGGGGGTAGGGGCTACCATTGGGTCAAATACAAAAAAACCACGGAAGGTGGTCTGGCGGATACCGTCGATTGTTTGGTGCTGGGAATATATAAAGGTCGGGGCAAAAGAGCCGGTTTCGGGGCTGGCGCATTTTTGGTAGGGGTAAAGGAGGGTACCAGGTTTTTGTCCGTTTCCAAGATAGGAACGGGCTTAACGGATGAGCAGTGGCGGGAAATGGACAAAAGAGCCAGGAGTCTTAAGATAAAGGATAGACCTAAAGAATATGAGGTACCCAAGAATCTGACTCCGGATGCGTGGGTCAAGCCGTCTTTGGTTGTGGAGATTTTGGCCGACGAGATAACCCGTAGCCCCATCCATACCGCCGGGTTGGCCCTGAGGTTTCCCCGGCTGATCCGTTTCAGGGACGAGAAGTCCCCTGAGCAGGCAACTTCCATTACAGAACTAAATACCTTGTTTGAAATGCAGAAGTCTCTGTCGAAAAAATGATACCGGGTTTGGTAATTTTATTTTTTCTGTTTGTTCTTCTTCTGATTAGGTCAGCTGATATTGTGGTTGTGTCTCTAAAGAGATTGAGTGTCGAAACACATACCAAAGTATTTGCTTTGTCCGCGGTTCTTCTGGCCATGGCCACTTCTTTTCCCGAGCTGTTCGTGGGAATAACCTCCGCCCTTGAGGAAGCGCCGCATCTGTCTTTGGGCAACGTGCTTGGCGCAAACATTGCCAACATTACTCTCGTTGCCGGCCTTTCCGCGTTTATCATCGGTCGAGTCAATGTTCACAGCGAGTTTATCAGAAGGGAAGTAGGGATTGCTCTGGTTGCCGGAATTATTCCGCTGGTCATGCTCATAGACGGGAGTCTTAGCAGAGTTGACGGCTTGATTCTGCTGGCTGTCTATGGCGCCTATGTGACAAGTTTCTTTAAAGAGCGTTTTTTGCAGATCGCACATCAGCACAGAAAAGAAGGTTATGTTCATCGGTTCCTGAGGAATTTTACCAATCCGCAAATGGATATTCATAAGGCTCGAGAATTTGCCAAACTCTTTATCGGCGTTGCCCTGCTTATCTTTTCAGCCGATGTCATCGTTAAAGTTGCCAAAGAGATTGCGATAATTTCTAACTTTCCCATATTTCTGGTTGGTTTAATATTGCTTTCGGTCGGTACAACTCTGCCCGAGCTGGCTTTTTCCATCAGGAGCCTGGAAGACAAGGAGCCTACCATGTTTCTCGGCAACCTATTGGGTTCGATAATTGCCAACTCAACCTTGATACTGGGAATGGCGGCCACGATTTATCCCATCGAGGTTGTTGCCGTAAAAGAAGTTTCAATAGCAGCAGCCGCTTTTGTAGTGGTCTTTTTGACATTTTGGTTCTTTGTGAGAAGTAAATTGAGACTCGATCGCTGGGAGGCGGGGATATTGCTCCTTCTTTATATCGGCTTTGTTGTCGCGGAATTCTTCTGATGCTACAATGCCTGCACAATGCAGGTATTGGCTGATCTCCAAATTCACTCGCGTTTTTCCCGGGCGGTTTCACCACAGATGACGGTCTCGGTTATCTCGGAGTGGGCCGGAAAAAAAGGCATAGACCTGGTGGCAACGGGGGATTGGACCCACCCCATTTGGCTGAGAGAGCTTCAGGCCAGTCTGGATGAGATCGGCCAGGGAATATATCGGGCTAAAGATGCCGGCGAGTATGCACCCAACTTTTTACTTTCAACCGAGATCAGCTCAATTTACACCCAAGGCGGTCGGGGCAGACGAGTACACACCCTAGTTTTTGCCCCAAGCTTTACGGTTGTTGAAAAAATTAACCGGGAACTGGTTTTACGGGGGGCAAATCTGCTCTCCGACGGCAGGCCGATAGTGGGCTTAACGGCCAAGAATGTCGCGGAGATTGCCCTGGGGGTGGATGAAAAGTGCCTAATAATCCCGGCCCACGCCTGGACGCCCCATTTTTCCATCTACGGGGCCATGTCGGGCTTTGACAGCATTGAGGAGTGTTTTGAGGAGCTTTCCCCGAATATCTATGCGATAGAAACCGGCCTTTCATCCGATCCGGCAATGAATTGGAGGGTAGGCGAGCTTACAAATCGCAGAATAGTTTCTTTTTCGGATGCACATTCCCCGAGTAAACTCGGCCGAGAGGCAACCGTATTCGATCTAAGCACCGTCAGCTTCGAGAATATCCGTAAAGCGATTAGCGGTCAGGCCGAAGAAAAAATCGCCTACACTATCGAGTTTTACCCCGAAGAGGGCAAATACCACTATACGGGTCACCGAAACTGCAAGGTGGTTTATTCTCCCAACGAAGCCAGGAAGCTGGGTACAGTCTGCCCCGTTTGCGGTAGGGAGCTGACCCTGGGGGTGTCTAGCCGAGTAGAAGCGCTGGCAACGGGGGATGTCGAGACCAAAAGCTGGTTCGATAAGTACGGGGTGAGGTGGATAGGAGATAAAGAAGGCAAAAGACCTCCATATGTCATGCTGGTACCGCTTCTGGAGATATTGGCCGAAGCGCTTGAGTCGGGAGTGGGTAGCCAAAAGGTACTCTTGGTCTATGAACAGCTGATTGCCTCTTGCGGCAGCGAATTTTCCACACTTCTGAGCTCGTCCTTAGCCGACATCGAAAGGGTGGCAGGGGAGAGAGTTTCGGAAGCGATTGCCAAAGTCAGAAGCGGGGATATTACCATTGCACCCGGATACGACGGGGTATTCGGGAAGGTTAAGATTTGGAAAGAAGAGGAAGAGGTGGTAGAGGATGATACCGATCAGGGAATGCTATTTTGATTTGCTTGACAGCCCCCTCTCTTTCTGAAATCATGAAAGTGGAATAGGGGGTGATAAATAATGGCATCTGGACTTAAAAAAACCACGGCAGGAGCGCTTGCTTACGTCTTGGGTCCAATCACCGGAATAATTTTCTTGATTATCGATAAAGATCCTTTCGTACGCTTCCACGCTATGCAGTCTACCGTGGTCTTTGTAGGGCTTTTCATCCTGCAGTGGATATTGGGCTTTACGATAATCTTGCTTCCTTTGGTACCGATAATCGGTATAGTAAGCTTCGTCCTTTGGTTGATTCTTATTTACAAAGCTTGGCAAGGTGAGGAGTGGTCGGTTCCTGTTCTTGGGAAAATCGCCAAGAATCTTGTAAAGAAAGTGTAATTTTTTAGGATGAATCGTAAGGGGGAGATGATGGTCGGAGAGATTAGGGAAAAGTATGGCCTTAAATCTCCCCAGGTTCTTGCCGCTATGCTTCGTATTCCCCGTGAGGAATTTATTGCAGACAAATTTCGTAAAATTGCCTATTCCGACGGCCCCGTTCCCATTGGCCACGGGCAGACAATCTCCCAGCCCTATACGGTTGCCTTTATGACCGATCTCTTGGGTTTAAAAGGAGACGAAAAAGTTTTGGAGGTTGGAACAGGCTCCGGTTATCAGGCGGCACTGTTATCACTTCTGGCCGGAAAAGTGTTTACCGTTGAAAGAATCGATGCGTTATCCCGAGAGGCCAGGAAAAGGCTCAGACGATTGGGTTATAAAAACGTTGAGGTAAAAACGGGGAGTGGAGAGTACGGGTGGAACCAAGAGGCTCCATATGATGCCATTCTGGTAACGGCCGGGCTGGAGTGGGTGCCGGAGGAGCTTTTTAGACAACTTAAAGACGGGGGAGTATTGGTAGCACCCGTTGGTAGGGGAATGGATAAGGTGATGATAAAGTACAGTAAAAGGGGCAAAAAGATTATCAAAAAACAATACGGCATCTTTCACTTCGTGCCCTTCGTTGAGGAGTAGATATTGGGCTGCCAAGATATTAAGATACAAGAGGAAATGCAAAAACTGATTGTCGGACTCGGTAACCCCGGGGATAAATACAAAAACAACCGCCACAATGTTGGATATATGGTTGTCGAAGCCTTCCTTGCAAAATCTCCAGTTGGCGATTTTATGGTAAAAAAGTGTAACTCGTTTATGAACGACTCGGGTCTATTTGTGAAGGGATTAGTTGAACAATACCACACAAACACATCGGATTTATGGGTCATTCATGATGATTTGGATATCCCCCTGGGAAGCTTTAAAATCCAGAAAGGCAAAGGCCCCAAACTTCATAACGGGGTCAACTCCATAGAAAGGGAATTGGGGTCGGACGAGTTCTGGAGAGTAAGAGTTGGGGTTGATAATCGAAATCCAAACGACAGGACAACTGGAGAGGAATATGTTTTGCAGGATTTTAGCCAAGAAGAGAAGAATATTCTGGATAAGGTAAGCCAGGAAATATGCAAAAAATTAGCGACATCTTAAAAAAGTTTGATTCCGACGAGGATAAATACATCTCTTTCGAGTTCCAAAAGTACGGCTATGAACTTGCCAAAGAGCTCGGAGATTTAAAGAACAAGTCTTTATATATCAAGCTGGCCAAAACCAACTCGAGAGGCTTTCTTGAAACCGCGAGGAACTTCGTTAAAGATGCATATCAGGTAAAGTCGCGGCCGCGTCTTTTTATGTGGAAACTTGCCCAATTAAAAGAAGAAGCTAAACTTAAGAAATCCAAATGAATCTGCCTTCCCTGGGGGCCAAC
This sequence comes from Candidatus Woesebacteria bacterium RBG_13_46_13, assembly GCA_001791995.1. Lineage (GTDB taxonomy): Bacteria > Patescibacteriota > Microgenomatia > UBA8517 > UBA8517 > RBG-13-46-13. The sequence continues at coordinate 43,856 of MGFR01000001.1, read as the reverse complement.
TATATAGACTTAATAATAGCTGTCGTTCTTGTTTATTTCGCCAGCGAGGCCATCCGACACGGTTTTTGGGTTATTCTGGCGGACTTTGCGGCTTTCTTGGGGTCCTTGGTAATTTCACTGCGAACGTATAAGTTTGGCGCCGAGATTTTGCGTTCGAATTTTTCCCTGCCTCATTCGGTTGCCAATGCTTTGGGTTTTTTGGTTTCGGCAATAGTGATCGAGGGTGTTTTGGGATTTGTTTTGGCGCATTTGATAGTCAGAATTCCCAAGAAGTATTGGAAAGGCAGGCTGAACAAAGTTCTGGCAGTTATTCCGGCCCTGGGGGAAGGACTCGTCTTGATTGCCTTTCTTTTGACCCTGGCGTTAGGCCTTCCCATTAAGCCGTCGTTAAAAACCGATATCGCCAAATCAAAAATCGGGAGCTTGATTCTTAACAAAACCTCAAACGTGGAGACCGCGATTAACGAAGTCTTCGGGGGAGTAATCGAGGATTCCTTAACCTACCTGACCGTCAAGCCGGGTAGCCGGGAGAGGATTACTTTAAATAGTGTAGTCGGAACCCTTAAGGATGACGAGAAAAGCGAGAGCGAAATGTTTTCCTTGGTAAATGCTGAACGGGCCAAAAACGGGGTAGCGCCACTTGCCTGGTCGGTGGAGATAGTGGTGGTTGCCCGCAAACACGCCGCCGATATGTGGGTTCGGCACTATTTTGGGCACGTTTCCCCGGAAGGAGACGATGTCGGGGACAGGCTGAACAAGGCCAGGATAGACTATGGTTTTGCCGGAGAGAACCTGGCTTTGGCCCCAACGGTTGTAACGGCCATGAACGGGTTGTTAAATTCACCGGGCCACAGAGCAAACATCCTTGAGGCCAAATTTAAAAAAGTAGGAATCGGGGTAATCGACAACGGTTTTTACGGAAAAATGTTTGTTCAGGTATTTAGCGATTAATGGCTTTTTTTGAGAAGATCTATCAAATAGTGAAGAAAATCCCCAAAGGCAAGGTTGCCACCTACGGTCAGATTGCCGAGATGTTGGGAACAAAAGATGCCAGAAGGGTGGGCTGGGCGCTACATGCCAACCGCGACGAGGGCACTCCCTGCCACAGGGTGGTGAACAGAAAAGGTGGGCTTGCCGCCAATTTTGCTTTTGATGGAGAGAAAGAACAAAAAATCAGACTCCTAAAAGAGGGTGTGACATTTAACAAAAAGGGGGAAGTTGATTTGAAAAAACATTTATGGACTCCATAAGGGCACATCTCTATGTAGAGGGTAGGGTCCAGGGAGTATTTTTTCGTGATTGGACCAAAAAACGCTCCCAAGAATTAACATTAACTGGTTGGGTTAGTAATCTTGCGGACGGCAAGGTCGAAGCGGTTTTGGAAGGCTCTAAAGGAAAAGTAAAAGAAATGGTTAAAAGTTGCCAGGCTGGACCCAGGTTGGCCAAGGTTATCCACGTCGACGTAGTTTTCGAAAAAGCAACGGGTGAATTTTCTGATTTTGAAATTAGGTAATAGTGTAAAATGAGTTTATCCTGCCAATGAAGAAAGAAATTTTCATCCATTTTGCCTTTTTAATCTCCTTTTTAATCTTTGTCTCCTTAATCAAAGGCTATCTGGATCTTTCCTTCTGGCCTTTTTGGGTAGGTGGAATACTGGGAACGATTCTGCCCGATGTCGACCATTTTATATATATCTTTTTCTTAAGACCCTATGAGCTTTCTTCGCAAAGGGCAAGCTCAATGCTGGATAGGAAAAACATTCTGGCCACACTCCAGCTTTTGGCGGAAACCAGGTACGAAAGAACCAAAATTATCTTTCATACCGCCACCTTTCAGCTTATTTTTACGGTCTTGGCTTTTTGGGTTTTAACCTCCTCGGGAAGCATTTTGGGCAGGGGTTTGGTTTTGGCTTTTCTGCTGCATATGCTGGTTGATCAAATCGTGGATCTGACCCAGACGGGGAATCTTGCGACCTGGTTTAGAAATTTTCCGCTCATCCTCGAGGGCAGGGAGAAACAGTATTGGCTGGCAAATCTGGCACTACTTTTAATCTTCGCGTTTTTGCTGTAGGGTATTTGAAATGCGCAAAAGACAAATCGTATTTGTGTTTTTCTTGGTAATTGTTTTGGCCTCCTACGGAATCTATAAATTGGTCACCAAACCGCTGCCCGGCCAGGCGGTTCCTTCCTTGAGCAGGGATCATGTAACCGATATTGCCGGTGTTGACTATAATTCCAACCCGCCCACGTCGGGCCCGCATTTTGCCGTTTGGGCCAAGCCGGGAGTCTACGACAGGCTTATTTCCGATGGCTACTTTATTCACTCCATGGAACACGGCTACGTCGTTATTTGGTATGACTGCTCCAAATTAAGTTCCGGATATAGCCCTTTTGCGGTCGGCAGGGCATATGCCCACGACGAACCGGTTACCCAGTCTACTGACAGTGGGGAACTGTTAAAGCATATGAAGGTCCAGCCGGTAGGGGATATAAGTTGGTTTACACCAGCCAACCCTCCCGAGAAGGAAGTTGCGCTCCCGGAATCCTTCAATACGGAGAGTTGTAAGGTGCTGGTTAGCAGGCTTTCGGAGTTTACAAAGGTAGCCAAGCTGGTGATAGTGACCCCCAGAGTGGGCATGGATACCGCCCTGGCCCTAACAGCCTGGGGGAGGATAGACAGACTGGAATCTGTAGATGAGGCCCGAATAGTGGCCTTTATCCAGGCTTTCCACGACCATGGTCCAGAAAAGACTATGGAATAAGCTTATAACCCGCCTTTTCAACCAGTTTTTTTACCTCGGAGAAGCTTAGATTTCCATTTTTTAGGATTAGCTTTTGCGATGCATAATTTACCTCGGCATCAACCCCCGCATCTTCAAGTTCGCTCTGGATATACATTGCGCAACTGGGACAATCCATGCCCGTAATTTTGTAAGTTTTTCCGCTCATGGAACGATATTAAAGCTTCCGGTATACATACCCATACTGCAGGTGTAGACAAGAGAGCCGGTTTTTGTGGGAGTAAACTCCAAAACCCTGGTTCCGGTCGGGGCAAGCAGTATTGATATTCCCATTTCCGGTATGGCAAAAGCCCTGGCACAGCTATATGAATTTTGACTAACCAGCTTTAGGCTCACCGGAACTCCGGCTTTGAGGGTGTCCACGTCAGCTCTGTATCCTGTCGCAGTCACATTAATCGTTGCTTCCTGTTTACCCTGGATGATTCTGGCCTGTTTGGCGGAGCCATTTACGGAAAACAAACTCTTATAAAGGTTCTGAATTGTATATTTTGAGCCGAGGATGGCCAGGCCCGCGTTGAATGAGAGCACGCCGAGCAGGAGTATCAGAATTGCGGAGGCTACAACGAAGGCCTTCCTTTTTAACATTTCGGCGGCTGCCAGACCGAGGGCAAAAAATACGGGGGAGGTACCCAGACTAAAGGCAAACATAATGGCTGCCCCATAGAGAGCACTTCCTGATGCAATTGCCAAAAGCATCATAGCTTGGGTTACCCCGCAGGGGATAAGTATTGTCATTGCGCCCAATGTCGCCGGGGCAAAATAGGAACCCAGCTTGGTTTGTTTCTTGATAATTTTGTAAAGGAAAGTTGGGGGCTGAATTACAAAATAACGGAATAGGGGATGCAAATTTACAATTCTGGCGGCCGTTGCCAAGAGAAATAGTCCGACCAAGATTTGCAGAGCGGCCTGGATATTGGTTGAAATCGCCAATTTTGAACCCGCAAGTCCTAAACCCAAACCAAGAAGGCTGTAAAAAAGAATTTTAAAACCCAGGAAAATCAGAATCTTAAGAGATTTACTATCCTTTTGGGGCTCTTTGTCTTGAGCCAGAGAGGAGGCCAAAAGACCGCCTTGAATGGCAAAACAAGAAATCGCTCCACTTGTCAGGCCCGTCAGAAATGCCAACCAGATTTGCTGCATATTATTCTTCTTGACTGTATCCCCCCTGGGGGGATATACTAGTATAGTATATCCGATTTTAGTGTCAAGATGAAAAGCCAAGCCTTACATCGTTACCAGATTGCCCGGGGCCATTTGGATAAAGTGGTGAAGATGCTGGAGCAAGGGGAGTACTGCATCAACGTTGTTCATCAATCCATAGCAGTTCAGGCTGCCCTGAGGAAAGCCGACGAGGTTGTTCTTAAAAACCATCTCGAGACCTGCGTCTCGGATTCGATAAAAGCAGGTAAAAGCAGAGAAGCCATATCCGAGGTGATGCAGGTACTTAAAAAAAGGTGACAAAAACTTCATTTCCGATTGTCGGAATGCACTGCGCTTCCTGCGCGAAACTCCTCGAGAAGCATCTTACAAAAACAAAAGGGGTACTTTCGGCTTCGGTAAATTACGGCAGCGAGCAGGCGATTCTGGAATATGATGCCAAGATTGCCAAACCCAAGGATTTTGCGGCTGAGGTAGCCAAAGCGGGTTATAGAGCAATCATTACCGATACCGCCCAGGGCACACAGAAGATCAAGGAAGCTGAGAAAGTCAAGGAGCTTAAGGGGCTGAGGGCTAAATTTCTGGTATCGGTGATATTAAGCCTTTTTATTATGGCGGGAACTTTTCCCGGCATTTTCTCCTTTATACCGAAAATATTTTTTGAAGTCTACACAACCTTCATCTTTGCTTCGGTGGTCCAGTTTTGGGGAGGCAGAGACTTTTATTTGGCGGCCTGGTCGGGACTCAAAAACAAAACAGCGAGTATGGATACCCTGGTGGCGCTGGGAACTACCGCCGCCTACGGATTTTCCATAGTCAACCTCTTTTTTCCGAAAATATTCCCCGGGGGTAATCTCTATTTCGACACTTCGGCGGTAATTATTACCCTGATACTCTTGGGCCGCTATTTGGAGGCCAAAGCCAAAGCCAGAACTTCGGATGCGATTAAAAAACTGGGCATGCTTCAGCCTAAAAGCGCCCGTGTCGTTCGGGGTAAAGAAGAGATAGATATCCCCATCGAAGAGGTGAAAGTGGGGGATTTGCTGCGCATCAGGCCAGGGGAGAAAATTCCCATTGACGGAATTATCGTTCAGGGAGAGGCCAGCATCGATGAAGCCATGGTTACCGGCGAGAGCTTGCCCGTTGATAAACAAATCGGCTCAAACGTAATTGGGGCGACTTTAAATATCAACGGAACCTTGCTGGTTAAGGCAACAAGTAATGCTGGAGATACTGTGTTGGCAGGCATTATCAAGCTTGTTTCCGAAGCCCAAGGCTCAAAAGCTCCGATAGAAAGACTGGCGGATTCGGTATCTTCGTATTTTGTTCCGGTTGTCTTGGCTCTGGCCGCTCTTACATTTCTTGTCTGGATTAGTTTTGGAACCCTGGACCAGGCCATTGTCAGCATGATCTCGGTACTGATTATCGCTTGTCCTTGCGCACTGGGTTTGGCAACCCCCACGGCAATTATCGTTGCCATCGGTAAGGGAGCCTCCAGGGGAATTCTGATTAAAGACGCGGCATCGCTTGAAATACTCAACAAAACCAAGACCTTGATTTTTGATAAAACCGGAACATTGACCCAAGGTAAACCTCGGGTTACCCGGATAATCGGCGCTGCGGAGATTATCCGAGTTGCAGCCAGTCTGGAGCAAGGTTCGGAGCATTCCTTGGCCGAGGCGGTATTGGAGTATGCCAAAGACAAACAAACAGCACTTTCCAAAGTTGAGAGTTTTAGATCCTTTTCCGGGATGGGAGTAGTCGGGGTTGTTGACGGGAAAAAATCGGTATTGGGAAATAGACTCCTGATGGAAAAGGAAAATATCGATTTTGGCAAATTTGAAAACAGGATCAGACTCTTGGAAGAAACGGGGAAAACAGTAGCCCTCTTAGGGGTAAACGGAAAAGCGATGGGGGCTATCGCCATTTCCGATACCGAAAAACCGGAGGCCAAGGAGGTCATCGGGGAATTAGACAAGAGAAGGATTGACGTTTGGATGGTAACGGGGGATAACCCGAGAACGGCAAAGGGAATTGCGGGAAAAATCGGAATAAAGAATATTTTGGCAGGCGTTTTACCTTCTCAAAAAGCCCAAAAAGTTCGAGAGTTTACGGGTGGTGTTGCTTTTGTGGGGGATGGTATCAACGACGCCCCGGCCTTGGCGGCTGCCGACGTCGGCATCTCCATGGGTACCGGAACCGATGTGGCCATCGAAACATCGGGAATAACCTTGGTTAACAGCAATCTTGGTAGTGTTCTCTCCGCTCTGGATTTAAGCAGGGCCACCTTGGCAATTATCAAGCAAAATTTGTTCTGGGCTTTTGGCTATAACGTGCTATTAATTCCGGTTGCCATGGGAGTCCTTTACCCTTTTTTCGGATTGTTGCTTAACCCCATGTTTGCCTCGGCCGCGATGGCCGCCAGTTCCGTCTCCGTGGTCGGGAACTCCTTAAGGTTAAAGCTGAAAAAGATTTAGATTGTGAAAATTGAAGGTTGACTAAGCTATACACCAATCGTTATATTGAAACGACATGGCAACCTTTGATACCAGCGAGAAAGATTTTGAAGAGAAGGTCATAAAAGGCGCAACTCCGGTACTTGTAGATTTTTGGGCTTCCTGGTGCGGTCCTTGCAAGATGGCCGAGCCTGTCCTTGAGGAGCTCTCCGATGAATACAAAGGAAAAATAGGCATAGCCAAGCTTAATGTTGATGAAAACCCAGCCATTGCTCAGAAATTCGGAGTGATGAGTATCCCCACAACGATTCTTTTTAAAGAAGGAAAAGAGTTGGACCGCCAGGTGGGCTTTGCCGGAAAACAAGCATTCGCAGATTTATTGAAAAAGGGGGTGAGTTAATTGGATCCGAATCAAACACAGAACCCGCAAGTACCAGGAGCTCCAACTGACACTCCCGCCGCACCGGCGGTAGATACGCCAGTTCAAGCACCTATGCCGACACCGGTAGTTACTCCCGAGCCGACAGTTGTTCCGGAGACACCGGTTGTAACACCTGAACCGACAGTGCCCGCTTCCACAGAGGAGCCGACAGCTACGACCGCTGAGGAACCAGCCAAGGAAGAAGGGACTGGATCTACCGGTGGTACACCGCCGGCAGCTCCCGTAATGTAGTCAAGGAAAAATGGACGAAGTTTTTGCTCTCAAACCAAAAGAGGGGGAAGCTTGGGATGTTGCGATTATTGGTTCGGGTCCGGCTGCCTTAACTGCCGCAATTTATACCACTCGCGGTGCTGCTTCATCGGTTATTCTTGGAGGAGAAAAGTGGGGCGGACAGCTAATGCTCACAACCGGCGTTGATAACTTTCCCGGTTTTCCCGACGGAATTCAGGGGCCCGACCTAATGATGGCCATGAGGAAACAAGCCGAGAGGTTCGGGGCCGAGTTTATCCAGTCCAATGTCCAAAGCGTTGATCTGGGCAAGAAACCTTTCGAGATTAGCTCAGCCGGAGAGAAATATCTGGCCAAGACGATAGTCATCGCAACCGGTGCAGCAACACTCTGGCTCGATGCTCCCGGAATCTCCAAACTTATCGGCAGGGGGGTTTCCTCCTGCGCTCCCTGCGATGCTCCTTTTTTCAAGGACAAGAACGTGGCGGTGGTCGGAGGAGGGGATTCTGCAATGGAGGAGGCTTTGGTTCTGACAAAGTATGCAACCTCGGTCACGATTATCCACCGCAGGGATGCATTCCGGGCCTCCCAGGCCATGCAGCAAAAAGTGATGGCTAACCCCAAAGTTAAAATATTGTGGAATACCGAGGTAGTTGAAGCGAAAGGTGAGCAAAAACTGGAGAAGGCAATCTTAAAAAACAACAAGGACAATACAACTTCTGAACTTGCCCTAGACGGGATATTTATTGCAATCGGTCATAGACCGGAAAGTGAGCTTTTTAAAGGCCCCATTGAGCTTGACGAGAAGGGATATATCAAAGTTTACGAGAACTCCAAAACCAACGTCCCGGGCATTTTTGTTGCCGGAGATGTGCACGATTGGCACTATCGCCAGGCGGTGACAGCTGCAGGATACGGCTGCATGGCAGGCATGGATGTATTAAGTTACCTCGCCGAACTTAAGGGTTGACAAGTATTTGCTTTTGGTGAAGAATAGTTTCCATGTCCGTATCGCTTCCGAAACTTTCCAACAAGGGTCTTCTGGATAAATTTGTTCCCGTGCTTCTGGTTTTGACCATTATTCTTGCCGGAGCGGTTGGGGCTTTGTGGCAAAAAGTAACGGTCTTGGAAAAAGGCACCCCATCTACGGGCAGCCCCACGGATACGGTTGGGGATACCAGCGGCAAACTAACCGCCGATGAGGCCTCTAAGTTAGAAAAACCCAGCGACAAAGATCACATCAGGGGGTCTTTGAATGCTGAAGTCTTCTTAATCGAATATTCGGATTACCAGTGTCCTTTCTGTAAAACTTTCGATACAACCGCTCAACAGGCGGTGGCCGAATACGGAGACAAGTTGGCCTGGGTTTATAGACACTTTCCTCTGGATACACTCCATCCCTGGGCCAGACCCGCGGCCAATGCCGCGGAGTGCGTCTCGGCCCTTGGGGGGAACGATGCTTTCTGGAAATTTTCGGACTATGTATTTGCCAACCAAGAAACAACCCTTTCCGAGGCTGGTTTAAAAACTGCAGCAACCAAAGCGGGAGTCAAAGCAGCGGATTTCTCTTCCTGCTATGCGGCCAAGAAGTACGAAAACATTGTCGATGCGGATTATCAAAGCGGTTCAAATGCTGGGGTCAACGGTACACCGGGTAACTATATTATGAACAAAAATGGCGATGTTTGGCTTGTCCCCGGAGCGGTTCCTTTTGAGAGCCTGAAGGTCACCATTGAAGAGGCTTTGAAGTAATCTTCGCTATTGCTGAGCAGCTCGGTCTAGACCCGTTTTAGCCCATAACTTCTTGGATTCGTGTACCACATCTAAAGCTAAATGAGATATTTGGGACAGCATAAAAGGTCTTATAAATTTCCTTGAAAGAAAATTCTCTCCTCATTTGTATTACATGTGGATAACAAAATGAAGGGGGGTGAAAAAATATGAATAAAACAATTTTAACTTTATCTGCAATTGCACTTGGGGCAGGGGTATTATTTGCCACCACATCAAGTGCGTTGGCCTACAGGGGGGACCCCAATGTTCAGGGTCCTAACTACTCTCCCGAGAGGCACGAGGCGATGACCAAGGCGTTTGAAAATAGGGATTACAATGCCTGGAAAGAACTGATGCTGGGCAAGGGTAGGGTTACCCAAGTGGTTAACGAAGGTAATTTTGCCAGGTTTGCCGAAATGCATAAGTTAATGCTTGAGGGTAAAACCGAAGAAGCAAATAAAATCAGAACCGAACTTGGACTCGGTCTTAGAGACGGTTCAGGACAGGGCCAGGGACAAAGGTCGGGTTATGGCCGAAACGCTAACCGCTGAAAGCCAGAGAGTAATTACCAAACCTCACCTCGAAAGTGGGGTTTTGGTAATGGAAGTAAACAGGAGAATAGATGTACGGGATTTATACTAAAATAGGAAATTATGAAAGACCCATCGACATTATCGGACGAGAAAATAATCGAGCTGATTTGCAAAAAAGACAAGGAACTTTATGTTCATGTCATTAAACGCTATCAGGATAAGCTTATGAGGTATGCAAATTATTTAATCGGTGATGAAAATAATGCGGCCGACATCGTTCAGGAGTCTTTTATCAAGGCCTACATAAACTTAAACGGCTTTGATACAAGAAAGAAGTTCAGTAGTTGGATATATAGGATTGTCCATAACCAAGCGATGAACCTAATTAATAAACAGAAAAAACAGGTTTCTTTATATAAAGAGAAAGATTTTGACAGCGGAATAGATATTGAGGACGATTTCATTAAAAAGGAATTAAAAACCCGTGCCCACAACTGTCTAAGCCAGATGGCCGTATCTTATAGAGAACCCCTATCGCTTTACTATCTAGAAGAAAAATCATATGAAGAAATTAGTGATGTCTTAAGGATTCCGATAGGCACGGTGGGAACAAGAATCAACCGTGCCAAAATTATAATGAAAAACATATGTCAAAAAATAAAAAAATAATATCAAAGAAACAAAAGATGGTTGATTTTGAAAAAGAAGTTATGTCAAAAGTAACTTCCGGTCAAATCACCATGAAACCGAAGTGGTATTTTGTCCTCGGTTCTGTGTTTTCAATTGGCGGACTTGCGGCCTTAAGCGTTGCATCCGTATTCCTGGTCAACATTATCATGTTTTCGCTTCGTAAGCACGGTCCGATGGGCCAGTGGAGACTTGAGGCAATGCTGGAAAGTTTCCCGTTGTGGATACCGATATTGGCAATCTTGGGAATTTCCTTGGGCGTGTGGTTATTAAAGAAATACGATTTTTCATACAAGAAAAACTTCTTGGTCATAACTGCCGGTTTTATAGCTTCGATAATTATTGCCGGATTTGTCATCGATCAGTTGGGACTGAATGATGTTTGGTCACGTCGGGGCATGATGAGAAAGTTTTATCAGGGAATTGAAAATCAAGGAAACGATATTCCAAATGGTCCAAGAAAAGGAAACACGCCAAACGGTCGAAGCAAAAAATAAGCCTTTTGGAGTGTCCTGTTTGGCTGCGGGACAGGGATTCGAACCCCGATTGATGGTTCCAAAGACCACTGTCCTACCATTAGACGATCCCGCATTATGTGAGCCCAGAGGGATTCGAACCCCCAACCACGTGCTTAAAAGGCACTTGCTCTGCCGTTGAGCTATGGGCCCAAGCTCTTCTGTGACGCCAACGAGAATCGAACTCGTATTTAGGCCTTGAAAGGGCCTCGTCCTAAGCCGTTAGACGATGGCGTCAAACCCAGGAAGCGAGTTATTTTACCATTTTAGGTAGGGAATTGACAACTTTCCTATTCTTGCTAAAATAATTGCGCACATTGATTTTGTTGTTTAACTGACGCCCCCGAGAAGCTTACATAATTCTTGCTGGTTTCTCGGGGTCGTCAGGGCGACACGGGAGTTACCGAGGGGCCATTCCGTCTGCTGCGGGGAAGCAGCACATTCGTGGTTTGACATCGGGTCTGCGCGGATAAGGCAAGATCTGGCACAAGAAATACACCGCCGGGTCAGTCGCGGCTTATGCTCGACATTGGCGCCAACGCGGTGCCTAGTCGAAACCCTTCGCGGGAGATGCAAGGCCGCAGGAAGCGTAGTTCGTAGGTGGCAAAACCGCCAGCCCCCGTTGAAAAAGACCCCGATATCGCCCTGGCGACCACCATTGTTTCCGCCCTGGAGAGGGAAATTTCGACACGCAACTCGTCGAATCTCTCCAGGGCTTCTCTTTTTTATCCTTCTTGTTCTATAATATATTTATGTTTTGGGCCATGAATTACAATAATTGGGCGAATATGCCCTTTTATTTCTGGTGGGTAATGGTTCCCGTCATCCTCTGGGACCTCGTTTGGAGGGGGATGGCGCTTTGGAAATCCGCCAGAAAAGCACAGAAAGGGTGGTTTCTGGCGCTGTTGATCGTCAACAGCGTAGGGATCCTCCCGATCATTTACCTTGCCTTTTTCCAAAAAAAAGGCAAGAAGTAATGCACGAAAGACACGAAGCACAAGAAATTGGAAGCAGATTGTCTTTGGTGGAAGGAAGGCTTCAGAAAATTGCAGGCGAGCTATCTTCGGTTGCCGCTAGCTTACGAGAAAGCATCAGGCCGGTCAGGGGAAGTAGGGATTTAGAAAGAGTCTCGCGTAGGCTTGATAGAATTTCTGCCAATGTAGCCCCCGGGCATCCTAGCCCTGTGGTAGAATAATCCTCATGCGCCAAGTTTTTGGTTTGGTAGGTCCCATTGCCAGCGGTAAAGGTAGCGTTGGACAGATCTTAAAAGATCTTGGATTTGAATATTATTCGCTCTCGGATGTAATCCGGGAGGAACTCAAAAAAAGAGGTCTTCCGATAAACCGCGAGAGCCTCCAGGATATGGGTGATGAGCTAAGAAAAGAATTCGGAGATGGGGTCTTGGCGATACGAACAGGGGAGAAAGTGGACATCTCTTCCCAAACAAAAGTAGTAATAGATAGTATCAGGAATCCCGCCGAGATAGAACTTCTCAGAAGCCATCTGGGGGCAATAATTATTGGAGTTACAGCCTCTCCCGAGGCAAGATTTAAGCGTGTCTTGGCAAGAGCCAGGGAGGGTGAACCCAAAAGCTGGGAGGATTTTTTGGCCATGGACAGGCGCGAAACCGAAAAATGCAGCGATCCCTCGAAAATAAACGTGACGGGTTGTCTTGAAATGGCCAATTATGTGATAACGAACGAAGGAACGGCCGATGATTTAATGGATAACTTAAGAAAGATTCTCAAAGAAACCATAGTGGCCAGTAAAGAGGGCTCCCGCCGCAGGCGGGGGAGCGAGCGTCGCTAACTCTTCCTCTTTGGGGAAACTTGACTTATACCTTGTTTAGAGCAACGATTGAGTGAGGATATGGTTGAGAGTCCGATGGGCAATAGGGAAATTGAGGCCTATCGTCGTGTCGAGCAGTTACTGATGGAGGAGGCTCTGGAGATGAAATTCCCGCCCGAGGAAGCAAGAAGACAGACGCAAAAACTTCTGGAACCGATGGCCCCAACTGCTTCTATTCAAGAACAACCTCTTAAAAAAGCCGCCTAAGAGAAATTTGACAAAGGAAGGGCATTGACGAGGAGCAAAAATTGGGATATGATAGCTCCACAGATGAGAAAAGTTTGACCAGATGGGCCGAAAGGCAGTCGAGCAACCCACCATCCGGTGGGTTTTTTAGTCAAAATTTTCTTCAGTAGAGGTTAACTTCCCTTTAGGGTAACAACTTCAGGACCTTAAAAGTATTAGGCAACAAGTTACAAGTAAAGAAAGGCTTAGTTTATTTTCATTAGTTTGATTTTTCGTCTTTTCTGCCTACTTATAGCTTGTTTCCTGTTACTTTTAGCTTGAACCTTAACAATTAAAGACAGCAATTAATATTTCTTGATCCCACCAGGCTCTAACGGGAGCCATGCGGGACCGAATGCTAATATTCGGCAATCAGGAAATGACTAGGAGTGCTTTATATAGGACGGGAGAGCCACGTTCGTGTGGTTTTCCTTCCGTCACAATTTGAGGATTTGATCCTGGTCCAGGATGAACGCTGGCGGCGTGCTTTAAGCATGCAAGTAAAACGGGCCTCGCAAGAGGCAAGTTGCGAACGGCTGAGTATAAGATAGGAATCTACCCCTTGGCGGGGAATACCCCGTCGAAAGACGGGCTAATACCGCATAAGTCCGCAAGGAGAAAGCGCGTAACTGCGCACCGAGGGATGAGCCTATCTCCCATCAGCTTGTTGGTAGGGTAATGGCCTACCAAGGCTATGACGGGTAGGGGACGTGAGAGCGTGACCCCCCAGAATGGGACTGAGACACGGCCCATACACCTACGGGTGGCAGCAACTGGGAATCGTGCGCAATGGACGAAAGTCTGACGCCGCGACGCCGCGTGAGGGATGAAGGCCTTCGGGTTGTAAACCTCTTTTGCCAAGCACCAATGAGCTTGGAGAATCAGCACCTGCTAACTCTGTGCCAGCAGCCGCGGTAATACAGAGGGTGCAAGCGTTATCCGGATTTACTGGGCGTAAAGCGTTTCGTAGGCGACTAGGTAAGTTACACTTCAAAGACCAGGGCTTAACCTTGGGAAGGGGTGTAATACTACTTAGATTGAAAGTTCTCGGGGCTACTGGAACTCTCGGTGTAGGGGTGAAATCCGTTGATATCGAGAGGAACACCAAGGGCGAAGGCAAGTAGCTAGGGAATCTTTGACGCTGAGGAACGACAGCTAGGGGAGCGAAAGGGATTAGAGACCCCTGTAGTCCTAGCCGTAAACTTTGCTCGCTAGGGATCCTCGATTTATCGGGGGTTCCGTAAGCTAACGCGTTAAGCGAGCCGCCTGGGGAGTACGAGCGCAAGCTTAAAACTCAAAGGAATTGACGGGGACCTGCACAACCAGTGGAGCATGTGGTTTAATTCGAGACGAACCGAAGGACCTTACCCGGGTTTGACATGCTATCGTTTAAGTCTCCAGAAACGGAGACCGATCCGTAAGGATGATAGCACAGGTGTTGCATGGCTGTCGTCAGCTCGTGCCGTGGGGTGTTCCCTTCAGTGGGGTAACGAGCGCAACCCCTTCCATATGTTGAATATTCATATGGTACAGCCTCGCTTTGCGAGGAGGAAGTGGGGACGACGTCAAGTCAGCATGGCCCTTATGTCCGGGGCAACACACATGCTACAATGAAGCCGACAATGGGTTGCCAAGTGGTAACACGGAGCTAATCCCATCAAACGGCTTCTCAGTAGGGATTGAGGGCTGCAACTCGCCCTCATGAACGCGGAATTGGTAGTAATCGCGAATCAGCTATGTCGCGGTGAATACGTTCTCAGGTCTTGTACACACCGCCCGTCAAGTCAGCAAAGTTGGGGGCACCCGAATGTCCGATGTTCGGGCAGAAGGTGACACCAGCGATGAAGATTAAGTCGTAACAAGGTATCCGTACTGGAAGGTGCGGATGGATCACCTCCTTTCTAAGGAGTGTGGTATTTTACACCCCAGTTTTAAATTCGCCGTTTCACTGTTAAGAAAACGGGCTTCCTCCTAGTCATTTCCTGGTCGTCAAAGACAACAAAAAACCACCCTTTAATGAGGTGGTTTTTTAGTGGGAAAATAAGTTAACTTTGCTTTAGGGCAAAGAAGAAGCGTGCCTGCTGATAAGGCGAATCGATTCTGGTATCCTCCCGCTCTCCGCTTAAGATTCTGCCGCAGAATTTAATAATTAAAACCTCCCGGTCGTTGACAACATCCGCAAATCCGCTGTCCGGGAAGTTGGCTGCCAGCCAGGGGATTATCCCTTCGTTGGTGACACTACCTGAAGGGTCTGTTTCTTCATAGACGTGCTGGGTGGATTCGTAGACCAGGCTGGGGGGGACCCTGACCGCGGCTACTATCTTGGCAAGTCCTGCCTCGGTTTGTCTTATTAAGACATCCGCTCCCATAAACTGGGTTCTAAGTTTTTCGTCGGCTTGGGCAGGATAAATTCTATTGCCCCGTCCATCCGTTTCAATAGCCAGTTGGGTTTCCCACATGGTGTAGCCGGAGTGCAAAGGTCCTTCTCTTCCTGAGTGTAAATTAAGTATTTTTCGTCTGTCCTCGTCAAGATAGGTAAGGCCGGTATTTCTTCTCCGATCAAAATCTACGCTTAGCTGAAGACCATCATGCCAGGAGATGGGGATGAAGGATGGAACCAAAAGGCTGGAAGAATCCCTCAGGGTAATCATCATGTCAATTAAGTGTTCGGAATCGGAAAAATCCGCCTTGGCAAAAGCCCAATAATTGATGGCCTCCGGAGTAGGGGATGGTTCAGGCGTTGCTTCAGGAGTTTGAGTCGAAGACGCGGGAGTGGTCTCCCGTGGCTGAAAGGGGGTAGGCGTAGCTTCCCTGGGAAGAGCCTGTAGCTCTTGTTCGAAGGAGTTATGCGGCAGCTCAAGCCCCAATCCTTCCAAAAACTTCAAACCCGAATAGACTGCTCCTCCGAGACCGATTCCGCCCAAAACGGCGCCTTTGAGAAAACCTCTTCTTGAGAGTTTGGGTTTGGGGGTCTCGGCGGGTTTGCTGCGCCAAGAATCGAGGGATGATTTATTCTGTTCGGACATATGAATTGGTTTTTGTTCTTTCATGGTTATTTTAGCAGATGAAGTAGAACAACGGGAGAACAAGAGAAACTGAAACTGAGGGGCACCAAAAGGTGCAGGTGCCCCTCAGTTGGGCGGCAGAGAGAAGCTAGTGCTTCTTCATGCGCCGGATGCCGAGCGCTCCAAGGCCGCTGAAGGCCAGGAAAGCGAGTCCTTCCGCGATGGGAAGAGCTCCTTCGGGGCCGGTAGGCGGCTCGTCGGGCGGTCCGCACGGGACGATGGTGAAGACGCCTCGCAGCAGGAAGCCCTCAGGGAATTCAAACCCCTGCAAAGCCTCCCAGAGGAAGGTGTGCTCACCGAGGCTCAGCCCGTACGACCCGTTCTCGAGGATCGGGTCCAGGTCGTCGATCGTGAGCTGGGCATTGGACAGGGCGACGTTGATCCCGCCACCGCAGTACAGCGCAAACGAACCCGATGCCCCGCCAGGAGGCGGAGGCTCACAAGAGAGCACTTCGACGCTCCCGGAGCCCGGCCCAACCAGGTGATACCCCTCGGCCGGAACGAAAGTCCAGCCGTAGGTTCCCGGCGTGAGCAGGATCTCGTCGTCGGAGGTGTAGTCGGAACCGTTGATCGAGAACGTGCCCTCGCCGCTGATGGTGAAAGACAGTGGGGTCTGAGACCCTGACTGCTCGCTCCAGCGGCAGGTTCCGAGTTCGACACTCACCGAGGCGGGATCCGTTTCGGGTTCACACGTCCCGACTTCGAAGGAACCCGAGCCGGGTCCTTCAAGTTCGTAGCCCTCGGCCGGAACGAAAGTCCAGCTGTAGCTGCCGGGTCCCAAGGTCAGCGTGTCGTCACCCGTTCGGGTGTACGGCCCGCCAGGCCCGGTGATGGTCAGCGTGCCGGCGCCGGTCATGTCGACGACGACGTCCGTGTAGGACGCGCCATCCCAGTAACACGAGCCGGGGTCGACGCTAACGCTGGCCACCTCCGGCTCATCTTCCATCTGGTAGGACCAGTGGGAAAGGCCGCAGGCGCCTTCAGCGCCGAGGATCCCCGAGACAAACTCGAAGGAGCCGATCTCGAGGTAGCCGGTGCATTCGGACTGCTCACTGCCGCCCTTGACGCAGTAGTTGGTAGCGCCCTCAACAGCCCCGAAGGTTCCGGGATCCTGATGGGACGACCAACCATCCGTGTCGTGCGGACAGACCTGGTCCTGACCGGTGGCGTTCGGTGCCGGAGGCGGGGCCGCGAAGGCCGCGCCGGTGGCGCCGAGAGCCAAAACGAGGATCGCGAACAAAGCCAGAAGCTTGATTCCGCGACCTTTCATTGTGCACCTCCGTTGTGCGTTTGAAATAGGATTGCCCTTGGCGGATAGATCTCCTTGGGAGACTGCTCCTCATGAGATTTGCATGCTAGCAGTCTCAAGAGACTTCTCCGTCTAAGGCAAACCGTGCGTTTCCCTGATTATCGCCAGGGATGGCGTTTGTTTTTGTTCTCCCGTTGTTAATGTACTAGGAACCTAAAAACCCCATATCTGAAGCCCGCTTAAGGGCCAATTGGGAACTGCGATATTATACCACAGAATGCAAGGATTGCAAGATTATAGGTTGCCTGCGAGCTTCTTGCTCCAGCGCTCGCGCGAGATACGGATGACCTTCTCCCTGTTTTGGTTGATGGAGATCGGCAGGGGTAGGGTATGGGCAAGATACGGCCGGGTAGTTAAGCCGTCGATGGTCATT
The DNA here is from genome assembly GCA_001791995.1 of Candidatus Woesebacteria bacterium RBG_13_46_13. GTDB lineage: Bacteria > Patescibacteriota > Microgenomatia > UBA8517 > UBA8517 > RBG-13-46-13. The sequence continues at coordinate 26,444 of MGFR01000001.1, read as the reverse complement.
TTGATGGCGACCTGGTAATTGGAAAGATTGACCAAATCGTTTTGGGAGAAGACCTCCGCAAACTCTTTGTAAAGAATTTCTCCGTCGGAGGCCCCGACCGCAAACGAAACTATTGTCCCGGCATTTCCCAAAATTGCCTTTTGGACCTCTTCGGGAATTTGGGCCATGTATTGATTCGCCAGCATAATGTTTAAGCGGTACTTTCTGGCTTCGGACATGATCTTGATAAAGCTCCCGGTGGCAAAGTTTTGGAACTCGTCGACGTAAAGATAGAAATCCCGCCTTTGTTCCTCCGGCATATCTACCCGGTGCATGGCGGCGAGTTGGAGTTTGGTAATCAGCATTGCTCCTAAAAGGGCCGCGTTATCCTCTCCCAAGCGTCCCTGGGAAAGGTTGGCCAAAAGGATTTTGCCTCCGTTCATAACATCATCGAGTTGAATCGTGCTTTTGGGGGAGCCGATGACGCTCCTGATTAAAGGGGAAGTCACAAACTGCCCGACTTTATTTAAGATCGGGGCAATGGCTTCCTGCTGCAGCTTTTCCGTCATTTTGTTAAATTCGTAGGTCCAGTAGTCTTTCAGCACCGTATCATTGATGGTTTCCACGGCTCGGGTTCTAAAGCCCCTGTCGGTAAGAAGAAGCGGCACGTCTTTTAAGGTGGAATCGGGCATCTCGGCCAGGGTCATTAAAGAGTTTCTCAAGATGTACTCGAGTCTTGGCCCCCAGGAGAAACCGAAGATCTTGTTAAAAATGGAAACTATTCCTGAAACCACCAGTTCCGCCTCCTCCTTGTTGGTGACCTCCAGGGGGTTGATGACAATGGGGTAATCCTTATCCGCCGGGTTAAAGTAGACCACATCAGCTATCCTGCTTTTGGGAATGTAGTCCAGGATGATCTCGCAAAGGTCTCCGTGCGGGTCAATGACTGCCAAACCCCGGCCCTTTTTCAAATCGTCGATGGCCATGTTGGCAATTAGGGTAGACTTACCCGTACCCGTTTTTCCGATTGTCCAAATGTGTCTTCTTCTGTCGATGTCTTTAATTCCGAAAATCGTTTCGTGGTTTTTGTAAAGCGTCTTGGCGAAGAAGTTGATATGCTTTTTCTCCTCTTCGTTGGCATCCAGGGCAACCGGCAGGTTTTCAGGAGGTTCGGATAGAACCGCCTGGCCCCAAGCTATAGTTGGTGTTTTGATTTTGTCGGAAGGAAGGTGCCAGATAGTTGCCAGCTCGACGATGTTTAAAATTTGATTGTCGGTAACCTTTCGGGAGAAAAGATTTTGGTAAAGGGCGGACTTATTAAACAGGGGAGAACCCTTGGCCTTAAAAGAATTCCCGTCTGCCCTGGAAAAAACACCGAAAGCGGAAACCATCTCCTTTCGGGTTTCATTCGTATTGGCAGCAACCCTAATGGAGACCTTGAAGCCTGGGTAAGAAATCTTCTCTTTAATTACGTTTTGGTCCTGCCTTGGGGCATATGTTCCATCCTCGTTTTTCCTGCCTTTTTCGGCAAAAGAGGCTCCTGCCGATTGCCAAGAAGAGGAAGTGGATTCCAGTGCGACCTGGACTATTGCCACATCGTCGGGGTTGCTTTTGGATAAAACTGAAAGAATGGAGGCCAAAGGGTCGATGTCGGTGAAGTTGGCGTAGGTTGCCAAAGGGTAATAGCTGCCGTTTCTGAGAGTCAGGTTGGTAACAAACAATTGCCTTTGGGCAATCGGGTCCTGGACTTTCTCGGTGATTACCAGTGGGTAGTTGGATTGAATCTGGGTGGTAACAAACGGAACCAGCTCCGTATCGCAGGTAATCAGAAACTGGATTTGTTGGTTGATAAGGGCAATTTCGAGAGAAAGAGGCTGAGAAGAAGTCCCGGTTATTCTTTGAAAAAAGGAAACTCCGTTAATCTGGGTCAGGGCGGAGAGGAAGGTTTGCGCGGCCTCCGGTGTGACTTCGATATTACGGGGAAGCCTAAGAAGTAGGGTGGTCAGGTTGGTCATACGATTTCTATTATATATGCGAGTTTGGCTAAATTGTAGTGCACACTCCCCGTGGGATATGGGGTGGGCGATGATGGAGTCGAACCATCCACCTCTTTCTTATCAGGAAAGCGTTCTACCGCTGAACCAATCGCCCGGGATTGGCATAATTTAGCACAATTTTGCCTCGAAAACAATTTGGGTGTATATTGAGCCACGCCGAATTCGCCCTTTAAAAACCGGAGGAGAAGAATGAACAAGTGGTTGAAGGTTGGCCTGATATTGCTGCACTCGTTGCTCCTGTTGTTGATTATCAATCTCTACACCCTGGGCTTGAGGGCTTCATCGGTCGATGCCAGGGTCTCGGGTCTGGAGAGGGAGCAGGCCGTTGCCTGGTTTAGGCAGATGATCTTCGAGGCCCGGGTCCGGGGGTTAGACAACAACGCGTTGGTCTTTTTCGGACACCGGGGAGAGGCGGGAGAGTATTTCACCATCGGAGAGATGCAAGACTACTCGGGGGTGGGGCCTTACGACGCCAACACCTACGTCAATGTTCCTATTGGCGAGGAATTGCGCATCTGCTTGCGCGAGAAAGGCGGAACGGTTATCGCCGAAACCACGCTGTCCAATATCGGAGCGGGGGATCTGCTCATCGCCTGGTACGATCCAGACTCGGGAAGTGCCCAAGATGTGGTTTCTCCCGATGAATGGAGCCTTCCAGCCTTCTTCCGGACCGGCGAGGGGATATTGGTAGCCATTGAGCGTTTCAATGGACAGGTAGAGTAAGTTCGGGGGCAAGTGCCTTTCGCGAAAGCGAATTGATTACTGCCCCTGTTTGATTTGATAACATCTATAGGATATACTTCGGCATCCGCATTTGGCGGAGTCTTGCACCCTGAAATCATAAACCTGATTCCCAAAGGAGGGGAGCATGAAAGCGATCACCTGGATCTTGGCAGTTGCGGTTATTGTCTTGGCCCTGTTCGTTGTGGGTTTGTGGGTCAAGGTCGAAGGCCTTGAGGCCTCGAGGGGTCTGACCGTCGAGGGGCTAGGCTATATAGGTGAGTACATAACTTTAAACAACCAGCGCCTGGCCAACGACGAGCAGAGCATTTCGGATCTGTTTGCTTCAGATTCGGCGATGCTCGATCTGATAGAGAGCATTCTGGCCATGGAGCAGGAGGAGCTCGATCTCCATCGGCAAGCCGGACAGCAGGCCATCCCTTCCCAGGCACCCGATGAGGGGGAGGCCATTCGCTTTCTAGCCACGAGGCGGTTGAATTCTGCCCACTGCATTGTGGATGATTTCCCCGCACCCGAGTGCTTGGGAGGCGAGCTCTATTACCGAATTTCAGGTAGAGAGTGGGAAAAAATCCCCGGAAGGCCGTGGGAAACCTGGACGATGCACCTTCCAGACGACACACTCTACTGCTTTGTCGATGAACTGGCAGGTGCCGTCTTGGGGGAGAGCGCTGTGGATCAGGTTTGTGCGGCTTGGTGAGAAGATTCGATGCTTGGGCCAGGCCCAGTTTCGCCTCGTGCGATTTCTGGTTCCTGGCCCTGTTCTTTTGTCCCCTTGACGCTTCTTGCAATTCTCCTATATAATATGCCTTGCTAATTGAAGCAAATTTAATGACAAGCGTTTCTTATATTCCAAAATAAACACGCGGGAAACTGCGTGGAGCAAACACGCTTTTAAATTAAACCGGCTTCAATTGCCGGTTTTTTAGTTGCACCTAACAGCCTAATTTAAGTTCCCAGAGGGCCCGAAGTTTACCCGGTTTGAACGCATCATTTGCAATGATGAGGCAGGGAGTTCGACTCTCCCCGGGTCCACCAGTGGGTAGTGGTGAGCCCCGATTTGATATCGGGGCTGTCCACTGCTCATTAACGTTTGATTTGTACTTTAAAATCTGAAGAGAAAGGTCGTAAGTTTTTACAGAACGCAGACAGTGGATACCTTGGTCTTATCTACCGAAGAAGGACGTACATGGTCGCGATAGTCGTCGGGGAGCTGCCACGAAGCTTTGATCCGGCGGTGTCCGAATGGGGAAACCTCTGCTTTATGCAGGCTTTTTCGCCAAGCGTTCCGATTTATCGGGACTACTAACGGAAAAGACGGGAACCACCCGAACTGAAACATCTAAGTAGGGTGAGGAAGAGAAAACAATGTGATTGCGCAAGTAGCGGTGAGCGAAAACGCAGAAGCCTAAACCTTAGCTTGCTCCGCAAGGAGTTTGCTGGGGGGTTGCGGGACTTTAATGTGAGACCTTGTTTGATAGCGGAACGGCATGGAATTGCCGACCATAGAGAGTGAAAGTCTTGTACGCGAAATCAAACGAGGCTCTAGAAGTATCCCAAGTACCACGGAGCACATACTTTGTGGGAATCTGGGGGAACCATCCTCCAAGGCTAAATATAGATAAGGACCGATAGTGAACTAGTACCGCGAGGGAAAGGTTAAAAGAAGGGTGAGACACCCAGTGAAATAGAACTTGAAACTGTTTGCGGACAAACCGAGAGAGCTCCTGTAAGGGAGTGATCTCGTGCCTATTGAAGAATGAACCGGCGAGTTGCCGTCCTTTTCTAGTCTTACCGCGCAAGCGGGCAGGCGTAGGGAAACCGAGTCTTAAAAGGGCGTTTAGAAAAGTGCGGCAGACCCGAAACCAGGTGATCTAACTATGAGCAGGGTGAACCTCGATGAAAATCGAGGGGAGGCCCGAACCCGTCTGGGTTGCAATCCGGTGGGATGACTTGTGGTTAGCGGCAAAATACCAATCGAACCTGGAGATAGCTGGTTCTCCCCGAAAGGTCTATAGGGACCGTGCCACGCAAGGTGTTACTGATGGTAGAGCACCGAATGGGACAGAGAGGGCAACCAATTTGTTTCAATCGAACTCCGAATAGCAGTGTACATTAACGTGGTAGACAGTCACATCGGGCTAAGCTGATGTGGCGAGAGGGAAAAATCCCAGACTTTCGTCTAAGGCCTCTAAGTTTATCTTAAGTTTCAAAGGAAGTTCCTTTTCTCAAACAGCCAGGAGGTTGGCTCAGAAGCAGCCACCCTTTAAAGAAAGCGTAACAGCTCACTGGTCGACGGAAGGGGGCGCCAAAGATTTATCGAGGATTAAAGATAACGCCGAAGACAAAGATGCGGAGCAATCCGCGTGGTAGGGGAGCGTTCCGACAGCGGTGAAGTTGAACCGTAAGGTTTGATGGAGCGGTCGGAAGTGAGAATGCCGGTATGAGTAGCGTACAACCTCAGTGAGAATCTGAGGCACCGAATACCCGAGGTTTCCGCCCAGACGTTCGTCGAGGGCGGGTTAGTCGGTACCTAAGGCGAGGCCACATGGCGTAGTCGATGGATAACTAGTTAAAATTCTAGTATTTGGTTTGAATCGTTATTAGTTGGGGAATGACTTGGATGGATAATTGGAGCCAGTTCGTGAAGTCTGGTGCAAGCTGTTAAGTAGTGTCAGGTGGAAAATCCCTTGATGCGATTAATTAAGCAGTGATGCAAAGTCCTGCGAGAGTGGGGCGATTCCAACAATTTCAACCAACAGGAAAAGTTTCGCAACGAGATTCAGATCAAGCCGTACCGTAAACCGACACAGGTGGGTTGGACTAGTAGTCTAAGGTGAGCGAGAGAAGGATGTTCAAGGAATTCGGCAAAAAATCTACCCGTAACTTTGGGAGATGGGTTACCCGTCGCAAGACGGGTCACAGCAAAAGTTTATTTGTCGACTGTTTATCAAAAACACAGGTCCCTGCGAAGTCGAAAGACACGGTATAGGGGCTGACGCCTGCCCAGTGCTGGTAAGTTAAGGGGAGGGGTGATTATCGCAAGATTTTTGCTCTGAACTAAAGCTCCAGTAAACGGCAGCAGTAACTATAACTGTTCTACGGTAGCGAAGTTCCTTGTCGGGTAAGTTCCGACCCGCACGAATGGCGTCACGAGCAAATAACTGTCTTGAACATTCACTCGGCGAAATTGCGATGGCTGTGAAGACGCGGCCTTGTTCCACCAGGACAAAAAGACCCCGTGGAGCTTTACTGTAGTTTGGCATTGATTTACTTATTCTGATTGTCAAGTGTAGGAGGGAGCGCAAGCGTCAATGTGACACCTCTCTTTGGAATGTAGCAAATCTTACCCAGAAGCCTTGAATACAGGTTTGGGAAAAGTGTCAGATGGGCAGTTTTACTGGGGCGGTACCCTGCAAAAGTGTAACGCAGGGGTACAAAGGTTGGCTTACTACGGATGGAAATCGTAGGCAAAGCATAAAGGTTAAAGCCAGCTTGACTGCAAGCGAGAAGTCGCGAGCAGGTGCGAAAGCAGGTCTTAATGATCCTCCGATGCGTAATGGGTATGCACGGAGCTTAACTGATAAAAGCTACCCCGGGGATAACAGAGTAGTCGCGCCCGAGCGTCCATAGCGACGGCGCGGTTCGCTACCTCGATGTCGGCTCATCACATCCTGGCGCTGGAGAAGGTGCCAAGGGTCGGTCTGTTCGCCCGTTAAAGTGGTACGTGAGCTGGGTTCAGAACGTCGTGAGACAGTTCGGACTCTATCCGGTGGAACCGTTTGAGTTTTGAAGGGAGTTGGCCTCAGTACGAGAGGACCAGGCTGAAGGAATCCCTGGTGTGCCGGTTGTCGCGTCAGCGGCAACGCCGGGTAGCTATATTCCTAAGGGATAACCGCTGAAAGCATCTAAGTGGGAAGCCCACCCTAAGATTAGAACTCGTCATAGACCCCCAGGAGAATACTGGGTTAATCGGCTGGCGGTGGAAGCGGCGTAAGCTGTTAAGCCTACCAGTGCGAATAGGTCGAGAGACTTACGAACTTTTCTCTTCAGATTTAAAAGTACAAAATAGCATTAGTTGAGGGCACTGTTCTGGTGATTGGAGCGAGGTGGAACGACCTGATCCCATTCCGAACTCAGAAGTCAAACGCCTCAGCGAGGACGATAGTTCCCGGGCAACTGGGCGCGAAAATACTTCATCGCCAGAACAGTGCTCTCAAAAAAGAAAGAAGGACATGATCAGTGAGCAAAACTACCAAGACTAACTCTTCAGAGCCGAAAACCATGGCGGAGCTTCTTGCCATGGCCCAAAACAAAGTCAAAGCATTCTCCGCTGGCCAAAGGGTCAGGGGAAAAATTCTGGCCAAAGGCCCCGCAAGTTTAATTCTTGATGTCGGCGGCAAGGCCGAAGGAGTAGTGGCCGAGAAAGCCTTCACCGAGGCCCGCGATTTGATTAAAAATCTTAAAATCGGGGATGAGGTAACGGCTACGGTCTTAATTCCCGAAACCCGAGACGGTACGGTTCTTTTGTCGCTTAGGCAGGCGGCCTTTGATGCCTCTTGGGAGAGACTCGAACAGGCCCAGAGAGACGGAACGCCGGTTGCGGTATTCGGCAAAGGGGTTAACCCCTCGGGAGTAACGGTTGATGTCGAAGGAGTATTGGGATTCATACCTGGATCACAGCTGGGTAAAGAGGCCAATAAGGATACCAACGGACTGGTCGGGAAATATTTCAAGGCGGTCGTATTGGACGTGGATAAACTGGCAAACAAAGTTGTGCTTTCCGAAAAAGCGGTCTCGGAGGCGGAAGATATCAAAAAAGCCAAAGAGGCGATTAAAAAGATTAAAGAAGGCAGCCTTTATGACGGCGTTGTGACCACGGTTGCCGGCTTCGGCTGTTTTGTCAAGTTGGATTTGGGCAAGGATTCTCCTTTGGTTGAAGGCCTGGTCCATATTTCGGAGCTTGCCTGGGGCAAGGTCATCCAAGTTTCCGATATTGTCTCGGTGGGGGATAAAGTCAAAGTTAAAGTTTTAGGCATCAAGGACGGCAGAATCGCCCTGTCCTTGAAGCAGGCCCAAAAAGACCCCTGGGAAGAGATCGGAGAAAAATACAAGGCCGAATCCAAAGTTAGGGGCAAGGTTGTGAAGGTCTCGGACTTCGGAGTCTTCATCGAACTTGAGCCGGGGATAGAAGGGCTGGTCCATATCACCCAGATTCCTCCCGGAAAGAAATTCACGGAAGGCGAAGAGATCGATTGTTATGTTCAGGATTTGGATACAAAAACCAAAAAAATATCCCTGGGATTGGTCTTAACTTCAAAGCCGATTGGCTACAAGTGATATAGTTTGATATAATACCCCCTGACTATGGTAGAACAAGCTAGACCATATTTTAACGAAGAGCTAAGAGAACATATTGCCTTTTTGGCCAGGGAACTTGCCGGGCAGGACGAGGTAGCATTTATTGAATATGCTACTGCCAAGGGCAGACTCGTCATCACTGCAGCTCATATATTGCTGTTTGCTCCCAAAAACGACAGTTCGGCCGAACTGGTAAGGAGATTAAACGAGGATGCCGCAATCATGGAGGAGGTTATGCGACAGGCACAGGCAATAAGACAACTGACAGGAATGGACTCTTACTGTAACCACCTTTTGGCACAAGATAAAATCGGCCAGGAACCCCTGGTTTAATCTAATGACGGAAAGATCAACTCAATTTCTACCCGAAGACGAAGAAGCAATAGCCTTGTTCTCTAAGGATTTCGCGTGTGATCCCGAGATGTTGGAAGAGGCTGGACTTTTCAGAATGGATCTTCTGGTTAAAGCCAGGAACCTGATTTTTGCTCCCCTTCCTTCCTCTGGGGAGATTCAACTGGCAGGGGAGTTGATGTATGAAGCTAAATTTATGGGGGAGGTTATCAGAAGGGCAGAGGTTATTAGACAATTTCAAGGTACGGATGATGTCAGCAGGTTGGATAGGGTCAGTTTGGCTAGGGGATTAGGCTCCATGTTTGACGAAAATTCTCCGATTAGGCAAAGAATAAAAGAGGCCACCGAAGGCAAAACCACTGTAGTATAATGGCCCCAAATGGCCAAAGCTCACTCCCAGTATGTTTGTCAGCAGTGTGGCTATGCCCAAGTGGGCTGGGCGGGAAAATGCCCCAACTGCGGCAGTTGGGGGTCCTTGGTGGAAACCGTAACCAGCGAGCCTAGAAGCGGAAAGAATAAAACTACAAGGCTAAGCGCGGCAAAGCCTGTTAACCTCTCTTCGATTTCTTCAAGTAAAACAGCGAGGATTTCAACCAGAATCTCCGAGCTGGATAGGGTTTTGGGCGGGGGTCTTGTGCCCGGACAGGTAATCTTAATCGCCGGGGAGCCGGGGATAGGTAAATCCACTCTACTTCTGCAGTTGGCCGATAAGCTGGGAAAAGTCTTTTATGTCTCGGGGGAGGAATCCGCCGGGCAAATTGCCCTCCGGGGCCGTAGGCTGGGTATTAAGAATAAAGCCGTTCAGCTGTTGGAGGAAACGGATGTGGATGCGGTCATCGAGACAATAGACCAACCCACGGCCGTAATCATCGATTCGATTCAAACCTTTTACACCAATGATTTAACCGGGCTTCCGGGTTCGGTGGGTCAGGTCAGGGAGTGTGCCTCACGCCTTCTTAGGCTGGCCAAGCAGCGCAATATTCCTCTGTTTATGGTCGGGCATGTGACCAAAGAAGGAACAGTTGCCGGACCGGCGGTTTTGGCCCATATTGTCGATACCGTTCTTTGGTTCGAAGGCGAAAAAAGCCTGTCTTTGAGGCTACTCCGGGCGGTCAAGAACAGATTCGGGCCGACAGATGAGGTGGGGATCTTTTCCATGGAGGAGAAGGGTCTTATCCCGCAGGATAACGCCGAGAAGATATTTTTAAGCAAGAAAGGCAAGACCGGAATCCCCGGAAGTGTCATCTCTTCCATCTTAAACGGCACCCGGCCGATGCTGGTGGAGATTCAAAGCCTGGTGGTTCCCACCAAGATGGCCTTCCCCAAGCGCACGGCCCAGGGGGTTGACGCCAGGAGGCTGGAAATGCTTCTGGCGGTACTTATCAGACGGGTAGGCATGCCTTTATACGAATACGATGTTTTTGTAAACGTGGCCGGGGGGATAAGTGTCCGTGAGCCGGCCTGTGACCTGGCCATCTGCCTTTCGATTGCCTCCGCTTTTTACGACAAGGCGGTTTCTCCCAAGGTTGTGGCGGTAGGTGAGGTTGGTCTATTGGGGGAGGTCAGGGAAGTGGTTGCCGAGGCCAAAAGGGTAAGGGAGGCTAGACGCCTCGGATTCGGCCTACCCGTTACCCAGGCAAAATACAAGTATGTCTCCCAAGCTGTCAAGGGTCTTTTGGCCTAAGTTACAGGTTTTCCCCAAGTTGTCCACATTTATTTTCAGCTCCAAATAATTACCGAAGATTGAAGCCGGTTTTTGAACACTTGTTACTATAGGAAGGGCATTTAGTGAAAACTAATAAATTATAGGTTTTGACAAAGAGGGTTTCGGGTGTTAAACTATTTTCGTACTTAAACAAAAAAAGAGCATCGCTACCGTTGGGTTTTCATCGTGTTAAGAGGATGGACTCGCCACGAGCAGCAATGCTCTTGATGACTTGTCTTGAGGACAGGTTTGTTTACAAGACAAATCACAAATAGACTAGTCTTTAACCAAAGACTTTGTCAAGACCCTAATGGAATAAATAGCTTCGGCTCCAGAGGGGACGGGTGGCATGTAGGGCAGGCGTGCTACCCGTTCCTTGTGGAGCCGATTTTGGTATTAAACATGCAAGGTCACGGAATAATCTATCACTGCTATACGTATCAGCCCGAACCTCTGCCTGAGAGCATCGAGGTGGTTACTTCATTGCCCAAAAATCTGGTAAAACTCGTTAAAGGTCTCGCCGTGGCCGGAGTTCTCATTCTGACGGCTTCGTACTTACCGTCGGCCTGGTTTGCCCTGACCAAGGGAACCGGGGAGGCAATCTCCAGGGTTCTGGTCAAAGACGTAACCGAACCGGGCAAACCCTTTACCGTCATCGATAAGACCTTTCAGCCGCGTTTTGACGCCAAGATTACCAAGGAAGCCAGAATCAAAATTCCTACCCTCGGGGTGGATACGGCCATTGGAGAGGCAACCGCAGACAATTTCGAACAGGCTCTCAAAAAGGGGACTTGGAGAGTTTCCGATTTCGGGACCCCTGCCGACAGGAGTACACCAACCATCCTGGCGGCCCACAGATACGGATACTTGGTTTGGAGTAACTCCTTTAGAAAGAAAAACTCTTTCTATAACCTCCCCAAGCTTAAGATCGGGGATACGGTGGAAGTTTATTGGAAGCAAAGACGCTATATCTACGAGGTTTACGCCCAAAGCGAAGGGGGAGAGATCAACGACTATTCCGGGGACCTGATTCTCTATACCTGCGAAGCCTTAAATTCGTCGGTCAGGATCTTTAAATACGCCAGACTTTTGGAAGTTTAGAAGCTGGATTGACAGGTTATGGGATAATGGATTATAATTCCGTACTCGAATGAAAAAGTTACTTTTGGCAGCGATCTTGACACTCGGTCTTTTTAAGGCCGCTCCCGTTTATGCCGAAGAAACCTGCGTCGAGGTTCAGGTTTACGGCGGTGGAGTCGGGGTAGTTTGCGGTGCCAAGACCCACGAGCCGGTTCCGGCCGGTTTGGCGGGAATCAGTCTCCAGGTCATCGGAGGCGGTTTGCTTTTAACTTCAGGCGCAATTTTAGCCCTTTCCCGAAAGTTTCTCCGAAGATAAGGGAAAGAAATTAAGCTCTGCCCGCTTACGTTCTCTCCTTTGTTTTCGGGAAACCGGAAACAATGTTCTTTTACACGAGGCATACTAACCCTTAATCCCAGCCGTAAGGCTGATATCCGATTCGACAACCAGCACCAAAGGAGGTGCGAAATGACTGGAGAGAAGAAATCCCACGGATGGGGAATTCTCGAAACCGTTCTTGTGATTGTTCTGATCGCGGTGATCATCATCGTGGTGGTCGCCATCTGGGGCCAGCGGGATCTCCAGAGCCTGATGGCGGGTATCTCCCGACAGCTGGCCGAGCCCACCGCCACCGCTGCGCCGGCACAAGCGGTTATACCGCTGCCGACACTGCAGCCGACGGTCGTCCCCCTGATGCCCGTCCACTCTGGTGGTCAGTCAGACCCGGAGGCGGTCGTCGCATCGGCGGGCCTGGAGAGGATCAAGGAGCCGTGGTCAACGCCGGTCCGGTGTGAGGAAAGCTTCAATTCCAGAAGCGCTTGGCTCGTCTGCGAGCCCGGGGTCATTCTGGATGCGACGGCTGCCTTCACCATTCCGGGGACCGAGGAGCCCTGGCACATCAACGTGCCCGAAGGGGGCTTCACCTACTTCTCGTTGGGAGAAGGGGTAATCACCATCGACGGTGTCGCGCTTTCGCTGCCCGGAGAAGAGGGCCTGAACTATCTGGTTCTCATCCGCGGCAGGATCGACGACACCATCATGGACTCGGATCTCAACGGGACGGCCGTGGTGACGGACTTCGTGGCCGGACACGCCATCTGGGGCATCATGCCGCCGGGGGCGTACGTCTCCCACGACTGGTTCCGCGATCAGCTGGTGGTCTCCTCGACAACGGGGGGCACCAACTGCGGCGCCACGGGTTGTTCCAGGGTTCGGATCGTTCTCTTCGATGTGGACTCGCACTTCTATCAGATGTACGAAACCCACACCGGGGACATCGACAACTGGACCCTCCTGGCCGAGAACTAGTATGCCTCGAATAGGGCAGCTCTCTGTAGATCCTTCTGGATCGCAATACAGAGAGCTGCCCTTTCACCCTAGTTAATAACTTGATATTGTTGATTAAGGTGAGAGAATGAAAAGATTTTTCCTCAAGTTTTCCTCTTTGATATTCCCGCTTTTGCTGATTTTGGTTACGGGGGCTCTGGCGTGGAAAAATCATGTTCCGGGAACGATTCTTTCCGGTTGGGACAGCCTGCACCCGGAGTTTAATTTGGGGCTATATCTTAAGCGGGCTTTTTGGGGAGTGTGGCAGGAGCATCAGGGGGTAGGCGCCGTGGCCTCACAAGCCCACACAGCGGAGCTTCCGAGACTCTTTATCGTTTGGTTATTGGATATCGTTTTGCCTGCCAACCTGGTTCGCTATTCATTTTTCTTTTTAACACTCGGTTTGGGCGGTTTGGGAGCTTACTTTCTGGTAAAATATCTGCTTTCTGTCCACTCCGAACGTTTTAGCAAGGAAGCCTCTTTTTTGGCGGGGCTTTTTTATATTCTTAACCTGGCTACCCTGCAGCAATACTACGTTCCTTTGGAGATGTTTGCCGTGCATTTTGCTTCCTTGCCGTGGCTGGTATTTTTGGCGATTAAGTATTTGCGGGAAGGTAAGCGCCGGGAGCTTGTTCACTTTTCCCTGGTTACCGTTTTCTCATCGGCCATGGCCCATACCCCGACCCTTTTTTACTCGTATCTGGGAGCCCTTGTTTTATTTATCGGCTCGGCGATTGTCCTTGTAAAAAGAAAAGCGCTTCTTAAAAGGGGAGTATTACTTGTGGGGCTGACCCTTGTCCTTAACTTGTATTGGCTGGCCCCGAATTTCTACTTTCTGGTCAACCACGCAGATGAAGTTACAAGTTCAAAGATCCACCGGGTGTTTAGCGACGAAGCCTATCTCCAGAGTAAGGCTTTTGGGGATGCCAAGAACCTGGGGCTATTGAAAAATTTTCTCTTCAACTGGCGGGAATACGATTTTGCCCAAGGTAAGTTTGTGAACTTGATGGATGAATGGGAAAACCATTTGGCCAACCCCGGGGTTAGCCAAATCGGATATGGTTTGGCCGTAATTGCTTTTTTGGGAATCGTCGTGGCATTATTTAGAAAAGCCAAATACGCCCTGGCTCTTTTCCCGGTATTGGCGGCCTGCGTATTTTTCTGGCTTAATTCCAATCCGCCTCTGGGGTTTATCTTTGATTTTTTAAGAGACAGACTGCCGCTTTTTAAAGAAGGCTTACGCTTTCCCTTTACCAAGTTTTCCATCCTTTTGACCGTGTGTCTGGCTGTCTATCTCGGATTTTCCGCCCAATTTACCATGCGGCTTTTGGGCAAGATTAAGCTGGGCTTTCTCTTTTTACTGTTCGGCGCCTCCCTTCTGGTCTATTCGATGCTACCCGCATTTAAAGGATACCTAATAAGCCCCTCGATGAAAGTTGAGATTCCCCAAGCGTATTTTGAAGCATTTAACTGGTTTAATAGCCAATCCGATAAAGGGAGGATAGCCAAGTTACCTTTAAATACCTTCTGGGGTTGGAATTATTATTCCTGGGGCTATCAGGGAGCGGGGTTTAGCTGGTTCGGCATTGAAGAGCCGACCTTCGACCGGGAGTTTGACCGCTGGAGCGCCTTTAACGAGGACTTTTACAATCAGGCATCCTCCGCCCTTTATTCGGAGGATCTAAATTCTTTTGAAAAAGCGCTGCAGAAGTATCAGGTGCGCTACCTGTTGCTGGATGAATCGATAGTAAACGCCGGGGGAGAAAACACCGTGCTGTTTATTTTCCAGACACACCAGTTGCTTAATAGCTCAAAACATATCAGCGAAATTACCCGATTTGGGGCCTTGACTATCTATAAAACGGATTTTGAGGCTGGAGGCGACTATATCTTGGCCCCTAAAACTTACACAAAAGATGCTTTTGCCCTGATGCTTTCTGATATAGTCGCCAAAGCCCGACCGCTTTTGGGGTTTGCAGATATCGTTGAAAACCTCTCCCAAGACAGAGGTTTTGCCCAAGCGGTTAACTGCGATTTACTTAAGATCGGGACCGTTGAGAAAACCCATACCGAGAAAGGAATTTTGTATAAAGCCGATGGCGGTGGGGTAAGTTGTGATTTCCTGGAGTATTTGAGTTTGCAATATAACCAGGGCTATATCCTGAGGGTTAAAGGGGAAAACGTTCAGGGCAGGAGTTTGAAGATATATTTATACAACACCGGTACCCACAGAATGGACTTGGAGGAGCTTTTGCCCAACGGAAAATTTGACGAATACTTTGCGGTTTTGCCAACAAAAGTAAAAGGTGCTGGTTATGTTCTAAATCTCGAGACCCGCTCTTACGGAAAAGAGGGTTCCGAGAATATTCTTTCCGGAGTAGAGCTTTACAAAATACCCTTAAATCTATCCACTAGTTTATATTTCGATACAGATAATACCGCTAAATCAAACGAATTACAGATTAAAGAAGTTAATAAGATTGCGCCGGTTTTATATGCAGTTAAAACCGAAGGCCAAGGAGTTTTGGGGCTGGCCCAGGGTTACGAAAAAGGCTGGTTGGCTTTTAGCCTTCGGCCGAATTTTAAACTACTTGATCATTTTCAGCTTAACACTTGGGCCAACGGTTGGGAGGTTAACTCCGGCAACCAAATTTATATTTTCTTTTGGCCGCAGCTGTTGGAGTTTGGAGGAATACTGGTGGGGCTTATTTGTTTAGCCCTGGTCCTTAGAAAACCCAGGAGTTGACAAAAGGGGAGGGCAAGACCTACAATACAGAAGCTAGCTGCTGAAGATCTTTCCGACCTCGTTTTCCAAATTCAATTACATTCATGCCATTGAAGAAAAAAGTTACAGAAGAAGTTTCCGAGACACCCGTCGCGGAGGATTTTGTTGGCAATGACGCCCCGCCCCAATTGGGTTACGAAAGGCCCATCCCGGATGCGGGCTTGCCGACAGAATATGTTGAAGGAATTCTGGATATTGCCACTGAAGGCTCCGGACTTTTGCGTCCCAAATTTGCCGCTTCGGAGAAAGACGTCTATATTTCCTCTTCCCAAATCAGAAGATTTAATTTAAGGGTCGGGGATAAAATCGGGGGACAGGCCCGCACCCCCAAAGAAAACGAACGCTACTGGGGACTTTTGAAAGTCGAGACGGTTAATGACGAGCCGGTCGAAAAAGTCGGTGAAAGACCCAACTTCGACGACCTGGTAGCCATCTATCCTGATGCACAAATTATTCTTTCGACCGAGAAAGATATACTCACCACCAGGATTGTGGATTTGGTTGCGCCAATAGGATTTGGTCAAAGAGCCCTGATTGTTTCGCCTCCCAAAGCGGGGAAGACCTGGCTTATCAAAGATATTCTGACGGGAATTGCCAAGAACTATCCGGAAAAAAGTAAAGCCAAGGGTAAAAAAGTCCACGTCATGGCGGTTCTTATCGGAGAACGACCGGAAGAAGTTACGGACATTGCCAGAAAAGTACAGGAGGTAACCGACGGGGCGGGCGAGGTCGGTTCCAGCAATTTCGACGAATCACCGGCGTTCCAGACCCGAGTCGGGGAGCTGGCTCTGGAAAGGGCCAAGAGACTGGTTGAGATGGGGGTCGATGTGGTTATCGTCTTGGATTCCATTACCCGCATGGCCAGAGCATATAACTTGGCTTTGCCGACTTCGGGGAGAACCCTTTCCGGAGGATTTGACCCGGTGGCTCTTTACCCGGCCAAGAAGTTCTTCGGAGCCGCCAGAAAGATAGAAAACGGAGGCTCGTTAACCATTATCGGAACCTGCTTAGTGGAAACCGGTAGCAGAATGGACGATTTAATCTACGAAGAGTTCAAAGGTACGGGCAACATGGAGCTGCACTTAACCAGAAAACTGGCGGATAGAAGAATCTTTCCGGCAATCGATATTGCCCGTTCGGGTACCCGGCAGGAAGAGTTGCTTTACGCCAAAGACGACCTTCCTAAGGTCCATACGGTCAGAAGGATGCTGGATTTGGTGCCCGAAGACGAAAGAACCGAGATGCTATTGGAGAAGCTGACCAAGACCGAAACCAACAAAGACTTCCTCGATAGCCTCAAAACCATTTAGTGGGTAATTAAAGTCTCCAGCAACTAAATTTGCCTCGTGTAGTTTCATATGTTACCCTCAACTACGCTAATGGAAGAATACTACGAACAACTTTCTGAGCTGGCCAACCAGCTCAAATTTTTCTTTGCGGAGCTGGCCACTTTTATCATCAACACGCTTCATCTTTCCTTCTTGCGCATGGAGGAAAGAAAGGGAGTTATGGTCACGGCTTTATATCGGCAGAGAGGGAAGATGGCCAGGCAGCTGATGCACTCGGGCATGGCCGGTCTTGCCGCGGTGGGAATGATGATTGCACCGGTTATCGCCCAGGAATTTCCGGGCAGAAACGTCAATCCCTGGGACATTCCTTCGGCTTCGGCCGTTCTTTCCGCCACCACCGATGATCCGGATACCCAAACTCTGGTTTCGGATAAAGTCAGGGATAAAGCCTTAAGCTATACCGTTGCCGCCGGAGACACGGTTTCCTCGATTGCCGCCAAATTCGGTGTCTCCGAGGATACCATCCGTTGGCAAAACAATCTTAAAAGCAAAGATTCGATTAAAGTGGGGCAGGTTTTGGAGATTCTGCCTGTAACCGGAATTTCCCACAAAGTGCAAAAAGGCGATACGGTTTATTCTATTGCGAAGAAGTATGATGCATCCGCCCAGGCGATTGTCGATTTTCCGTATAACTCTTTCGTAAACGACGAGACCTTTGAGCTGGCAATAGGCCAGAGTGTTATTGTTCCGGATGGGGTCAGGCCCGCTGAAATTCCTTGGTCGCCCATTGCCAGGGTGCGCCAGATTACTCCGAATGCGGGGACCGTTGTTGCTTCCGGTGCCTTTGTCTGGCCTGCGGGCGGTACCATTACCCAGAGGTTTGTCTGGTACCACCCAGGTATCGATATCGCCAACAATGCCGCCCCCAATATTCTGGCGGCTGATGCCGGAACGGTAGTCGGAGCTGGCTGGCTTGACGGATACGGGTACGGAAATAGGGTTATTATCGATCACGGAAACGGTTATAGAACTCTTTATGCCCACCTTTCCCAGGTTTATGTGGTTGCCGGCCAAACCGTAAACAGGGGATCGGCAATCGGTAAGATGGGCTCGACCGGCCGCTCAACCGGAATCCATCTGCATTTTGAAGTTTCCCAAAACGGAGCTCACTTAAACCCCCTTAATGTCCTAAAGTAGTATTTGACAGGGGTATTTCCACAGCTTAAAGTTTAACTATGGATCCTGTCCAACAAACCACACCTGTCCAACCCGACTCCCGCTTCAGTATGAAGTATTCCAACGGAAGCACAAAGAAATACCTTCTTGGGGGATTGGCAATCGTAATCGGTCTTATCCTCTACGTTTGGATAACCTCACCGATGGTGGTGACCGTAACCGGTACCGGGGAAGTGGCGGTCCCTGCCGAAAGCGCAACTTTGAGCTTTAGCGTATCGGGTTCGGATGCAACCCCGAACGGAGCGATTAACGCGGTGAAGACAAGGGCCAATGCGATAAGAGCAACACTTGTTTCCTCCGGTATTGCCGAAAGCGATATTGCCGAGTCGCAAATTAGAGTGGTTCCCGCCTCGGCCGTAACTCAAGGTGCAACCGGTTTCCAGGCCGTAATTACCATGGGGGCCAAGACGGTCCATGTAGCCGATAATGCCGGGCTTATCGCCAATCTTTATTCCTCCGGGGCATCTCTGGTTTCCCAGCCGGTAATCAGCGTTGATAATAAAAGCGAACTCGAACAGCAGGCTTTCGAGGCAGCCATGAAGGATGCCAAGAAACAGGCCGGTGCAATTGCCCTCAAGAACCTGAAACTTATCAGAAAAGTCGTAGCGGTTTCCCAGGTAACCTCGCCTTCAACCAGCACCGTGACCTCCAAGGGCGAAACCACAGCGGAAGCAACCCAATCCGATACCTTCAAGATCGTCAAGGCCGTCTCCGTCAGTTACAAGATGTGGTAGTTCTCTCTAGAGAAGGGGAGAGGAAGTGTTTTCTCCGATTTTGGTCGCAGGCGTAATTTCCAACATTTCCGGGTGAGTTTCGGGATTTCCTTTGTAGATTTGAAGTCCCACCAAGTCTCCGAGGTTGGAGAAATAGAAAAACGGACTCTCCTTCATGATGGTTTGCCCGACCACGTATTTTTTGGGTTTGTCGTATGAACTCCTGAGTTCGATTATGTGTAGTTCTGCTGGAGCTAACCCTTCCTTTTTCCTCAAGGTAATGGATGGGGTTGAGTCAAAAGAATCCGCGATGGGAGGCTTGGCCTCAATATTGATGCTAATATTGCCAAAATCTAGCGTAGAACTTTTGGCTAAATCCAAAGGACGCACCGGTTCGTAGACCTTTCTGGCCTCGTTCCAGGCCTTTAGGGTTCCGACCAAATGTCCAAGTTGTTCCATTGCGGTTAGTATATTACCTTTGCACCAGATTTTGTACCCAGACCCTGAGATTGCTTATTTCCTGGTCAATAAATTCAGCGGAGCTCATGGGGTCGGGTGAAACATCAAGAGCGGTTCCGGCCGGGTCAATCAGAACCACCCTTCCGGCATCGGTAACCATAATGTTTCTGGTGTTTAGATTGTGGGGGATCTGACCTTCATACCAGTAATTGGAAATATCTCCGTGGGGTAGGGCAGTTCTTTCCTCGAAGGTATAGACGGCGTCGAAAACGTCGGTGGCCTGTTGGTAGGTAAGTTGTCCCCCTTGGGCTTCAATAACGTCCCTTAAGGTGCTGCCCTGAATATATTCCATGGCGTAACCGATTTGTTGGCCCTGCTGGTCGACCACGGCTCCGTAGTATTCGGGGAGGGGTATACCGCTGGTAATCTGTTCGGGTGTGGCAAACTCGGCCATTATCTGCAATTGCCTGGCGTTTGCGGGTTCAAAGCCCGCTTCGGTGGTATTAAAAAGCTTGACCACGCAAGTTTCCCCGGTGCACCTTGTTCCCAAATAGGCACTGCCTTGCCTGCCGGATGAGCCGATTTGTTCCCGCAGAGTAATGACCTCATCCGTTCCCTGTACAGTTACGGTTTCAGGGAGGGAGTCGGTTGCTGTTTGCAGAGGAGGGACAACATCCGGGTCTATCGAATTAGGGGGAGGCAGAACATCGTCTAAGGGGCTGGTAACATCATCGGCACCGAGCCCTGTTGCCCTGACGAAATCCTGGTTAAAGGCGTAGGCAACTTGAGCCTCTTCTATCGTTCTGGTCACATAACGGGTAGCTGCCCGTCCTACGTCCTCGACAACCGTTCCGGTTTCTCTGGCCAAATCGTCAAGCAGTCCCAATTGTCCGGAAACGATGGTGGCGGCGCAGAGATCCGAGCCCGGGTCTTGCTGGCAGGCACGGATTCCCTGGTAGACTCCGTAATTTCCCGCAATCACCGTGCCGTATCTGAGGGCCGGAACTACCCAAGAGGGAGCATTGGCGAGAGTTGTTTGAACGGTCGTCTGGACTGCGGTATAGGCTTGAAGTGAAGCGGTTCCTCCGGCAAGAGCATCCAGAGCAACCGCTCCTCCTCCAAATTCTCCGACCAGGGTTCCGCCGAGCCTGGCCGATGCCCCCAGGCCTTCGGAAGAGAATGATCTTTGCAGGTAGCTTGCCTGGGGTTGTTCTTGGTTAACCTCGGCATACGTTCTGCCGTAGTTGGTTAATCCTCCCAAAGTGATTGCATCTGCGGCTGCCCAGAGTCTGGTTCCCAAAGTAGAGGTATCGCTAAAGAGAACGTAGTTCAAATCCGCCATAATCTGCTCCCCGACTGTATTTTCCGGGGCAGCAAATGCGGCTGTGGCATATTGGTCTGGTGCAGGTGTTATGGCTGGAGTCGGGGTAGGTGTGGCCTCGGCAGCTGTTTTACAGGTTCCTCCGCTTAAGGAAGGATTACAGCCGTAGAGACAATCTCTGACCGCCTGGGATGAGCAATAGGGGGAAGAGGAAACTGCCGGAGTCGGGGTAGCAATTGCCAAGGGAGTTGTTCCAGTGGTTGGAGTGGGGGTCAAGGTGGGTGTGGCGGCAGCGGTTTTACAAGATCCCCCCGAAGATGTCGGCTCGCAGCCGTAGATGCAGTTGTCGTTAAAAAACCTGGAACAATAGGGTGTAGGAGTAGGGGTTAAGGGTGTAGTTGGAGTTGGGGTAAACGTTTTGGTTTTACAGGTTCCCCCGTAAGTTGTCGGCTCACAACCGTAGAGACAATCTTCCTGGTTAAACCGAGAGCAATATGGTGTCGGAGTAGGGGTAAGAGCTGTTGTCGGTGTCGGGCTTGTAGTTCTGGTAGTGGGAGTTGGGGTTGCGGGAGCACTCTTACAATTTCCACCCGAGGATGACGGCTCACAACCGTAGAGACAATCTTCCTGGTTAAACCTCGAACAGTAGGGGGTTGTAGTGGAGGTGGAAGGAGTTGTTGTGGATATGGGTGTAGAGGTCGGTAGCCCAACCTCCAGCTGTGCTTCTTTCCTTTCCGTCCTGGCGTCTTCAGCGCTTCTGGAGGGAGTTGGAGTAGGAGCCCTGGTCGGGGTGGGAGTTGATCTTCTGACCAGACCCGTTAGGCCTTCGTCCTCAACCACCCTGGCCCTTTCGCGGATATCCAAGGTAAAATTGGGGTTTGAGACAACGGCGGTTCCGACAAAAAGGGAAATGACCAGAAATCCCAGTGCAAAGAGGCTAAGAGGATCTGCAAATCCCTTCTGATATTTTCGGGGCAGCATTTTCTATTTAAATAATAGCATGTCGGGCAGCCCCGATGTTATAATTTGATGCTTTCGGGCCCGTAGTCTAGAGGTAGAACACTGCATTCGCATTGCAGAGGCGGCGGTTCGATTCCGCCCGGGTCCACTTCAGGCTCTGGTATAGAAGACGGAACGGCCTTTGCCGTGGACAAAGACCAGCCCCAAAGAGGCCAAGCCAGCTAAATCCCTTGAAGCCGTAATCTGGCTGACCCCGAACATTTTCTGGACATTCTTGTTGGTGATTCTAGCCCCCGGCTGCTCAAGCATTAAAAGTACCTCTTTCTGCCTTTCGTTGAGTTTCCAAAAAGAAGCGGGTAAATCAACCTGGAAACGGCTTTTGTTGATATCCTCCAGAGCCTTTTCCAGCTGGACGATCATCCCGTAGGCAAAATATTCAAGCCATAAAGTCAGGTTGTTGTTGTGTTTAACCGAGGTAACTGCGGATTTAAGTGCCACCACGTCGCGCCTGAAGTATTCCTCTAAGACCAATAGCCCCCGAAAGTCATAGCCGTGTTTGTAGAGGAAAAGGTAAGGGATTAATCTGGCCAGGCTGCCGTTGCCGTCGGTCTGGGGGGAAAGCTCAATGGCCACAATTTGGGCAATCCCGGCCTGGATTACCGGGTTTTCGTTTCCGGTTTGCAGGTATCCGAGGGTTTGCTCGATCTCTTTTCTGACCGAGTTTATAGAACCCAGGTTTTGGGTAGGAATTGCCTTGGCGTAGATCTCAAAAAGCCTTTTAACCGTGGCAAAGGTAATCGGGGAAGAGGTAACCTGCCAGTTTTCGGATATGTAATCCAAGGCTTTCTTGTAATTTAATACCTCCTTTTGATCCTTGCCGATCTTTTTGATTCCCTGCTGGCTAATAAGTCTGATCATTTCCGGTTTACCCAGAGGATTATCGGTCAAAGAGAGAGACCAGAAAACCCTTTGCAGGGAAGCTTCCCATCTTAGTCTTAATTCCGTTTTGGGATTAATGGGGGTTAAAAGAATCTGGCGCCTGAGGCTTTCTACTTTTTGCAGATATTCTTCAAGTTTCGGGGAGAGGTTATATGCTAAAGATGCCATTAGCAAAAACTTATCATAATCACACCAATCTGTCAAATGTTTTCAACAAGAAGATAAATGAGGCTAAATACTAAAAACAAGATAAGATTACGATAAGAATAATTCAATACAAAATGACCCTTGACAATACATCAAACCAATACCCATACTGGATATATTGAAAGGAGGTGATTTATAGTGCTGAACGGAATTGGAACCACAGAGCTCCTGATTATAGCTCTGGTTCTGTTATTTCTTTTCGGTGGAAGAAAGCTTCCCGAGCTGGCAAGAGGAGTAGGCGATTCGATTCGGGAGTTTCGACGTGCCGCAAAAGAATGATGGCCTAAAGTATGATACCTGCCCCAAACGCACGCATTAGTTTAATTTTGGCGATTACGTTTACTGCCGCAGCCTTGGTGCTACCCTCTAGCGCTCGGGCTGCAGCTGGGGCTCCCCAGACCTGTACCGTCGGCACTACTTGTGTAATAGGCGAATACCTTTACGACGACACCTATACACCGATCACCACCGTAGATATTTGCTCCTTAAATGCAAAAGAGCCGGACGGAGATCCCTATATCACGGCCCAGAACATGCCCCCCGCGGCTGACGGTTGGTACTCCCATTCATTCACAGCTCCGGCAACCACCGGATATTATCGGGCTGAGGTCTGCTGCAGTCCGGATGGGGAAGAGATGTGTTTGGACAAAAGCTTCCAGGTAACAGAAAGCTCAACCGCTCCCTCGGCCGTAGACATCGCCGATGAAGTCTGGGACTACTCGGGCAGAACCCTCGATAATTTCGGAACCCTGGTTACCGATATCTGGGGCGGTACCACCAGAACCCTGTCTTCCTTCGGAAACTTGGTCTCCAACATCTGGAGCAACGATTCCAGAACCTTAACCTCATCCGGGGTGGATACCAGCAGCTTGGCCACCAAAACCGATCTTAAGGTTGCCACCCAAAGTGCAAGCCTGGGAGACTTAGGTACCATCAAAACAACCGTTAACGAAAACAGACTGCTTTTGGAGCAGCTGGTGAATAAGCCGATAATCGAAAACTTTGTGGAAGAAGATACAACGGCGGATTTGGAAACCAAATTGAAAGACACCAAGACGGTTTCCAGCCAACTTTATGCCAACAATCAATATATCGCCAGCAAAACCAGTTTATTGGCATCAAGATGGTACGGACTTTCCGAAAAACAAATCTTGGATGGCGTCATGGAGCTTTCGAATCTTTTGGGTGAAGAATCGGATGCATCGAGCGACAATTCGATTTTCGGTCAGATTAATTGGTTGAGAAAGTCCTGGGACTGGGAAGTAGTGGATAGTGCCTATTCTCAAGCCAAGACAATCGCCAACAGCTTAAACTCCGTCCAGCACCAGCTGGGTTCCTACGGCAATACCAAGCTGGCTTACAGCGAAATCAGAAACCTGGCCAGCTCCACCAGCAGTTTTTCTAAAATCGTCGGATCAATCGGAGATGTTTCTTCGAAGAAAACGCTCTTCGGCAAGTTAAACGAAGTCGAAGACCTGGCCCAGGTACTTGATTCGCGCTCCCAGGAGGCCGACAAGGTACTCGCCGGCTGGAAAGACAACAGCAAGAAGAAGAACATAGCCAGTGTGATAAGCGATCTGGTCAAAAAGGTTTTGGCGGTTAACCGGGTTCCCAAAGCCAAAAATATTTTTGCGGCCATCGACAAATCCAAATCCCAGGAAACCCAACTCAAAAATCAGGTCTTGGGCGCCAAGGCGGTTGTTGCCGCCAACAAACTGCTTTTGGCCAGAGGTTCGGGCAAGCCCCTAACCAACACCTGGCTGGAAGAGGGCAGCGTGGTCTTTAAATCTCTGGTGACAAATCCTTCCCGCCTGATAACCCAGGACGTTCCCTTGAAATACTATCTGCCTCCGGAGGTAACCAAAGAATCAATTATTTCCACCAGCGACGGACTTGAGGTTAAATACGATACGGAAAAAGGCCAGTACTATGTGGAAGGAACCTTCAAATTAAGCGCCGGCGAGTCAATGACGCTCTCGGTAACGGTTGACGAAGGCATCTGGGAGATAACGGATGACCAGCTGGCCAGTCTGCACACCCAAGCCGAAGAGCTGGCCAAGCCTTTGGAAAAGACGTCATATTTTGCCCAGGGGGTAACCTTAAAATCCGATATCGATGCCTCTTTGGATAAAGCCAAAGGCTTAAGGGATGCTGCCGTGACCCCGGAACAGAAGATCAGGGCTTACCGGGAGGCCAACATCGAACTTAACTCCGCCAAAGAAAAGATCGATAAGCTCAAAGAACTGGCGACCCAAGCCGGTGCAACCGGAACCCTCTTCGGCTTTGTGGGTGGGGCCCAGACCCTGGCCGTCTGGGGCTTAATCATCATCATGTCCGCGGGATTTGTCTTCCTGGCCCTTTACATGAGAGCCCTCGGGGTAAATAAGGCCATCAAGGAAAAAGGTGGCCAAGTCAAAAAAGGCAAAGGCAAACCCACCGCCGGAATAATACCCGAAGTCAAAAAGCGCAAATTCCAATTCGGTAAACTGGTTCAGGTGGTGTTGCCCCTCCTGATTGTCTCGGCGGTATCCGCCACGGCTTCGGCTTTAATTGCCAGGAAAGTGATTCTGGCCTCGGTAGAAAAGCAGCAAGCCGCCCTTTCCCAGCCGCAGGTCCTTGCGGAAAGTACAACACCTACTCCGACTCCTTCCGAAGAGACGGCGGTGGGCGGAGAGGACATTGTCAAAATCGTAGTTCCAAAAGGAGGAACGATAAATATCAGAAAAGGTCCGTCGACATCCGACGAAATTTTACTGCGTCTTGAAACTTCACAAGACGTTACAAGAATAGGGGATGAGGGCGAATGGGTAAATGTAGTTTTTGATAACCCCACCGCCTTAGAATCGATTACAGAAGGTTGGGTGAACGAAAAATACGTCGAGGAGCCCCAACCGGAAATTTCCACAAACGATGCGGAAGTTTCCGGATCCGTAATTATTGGCGATACCCCGACCGGCTGGTTAAGGGTCAGATCTTCAGCCAATACCAGCTCAGAAGAAGTTGCCAAGGTCAATCCCGGAGAAAGCTTTAATCTCGTAGATTCCAGTAACGGTTGGTTTCAGATTGAACTGCCCGATGGAGTAACAGGTTGGGTATCCGGCCAGTATGCTTCAGTAGAGTAAGTAACTGCCCGCCAAACATCATCACCGGATACTAAGCTTGTTTTAGTTTTTAAGGGTAGAAATTTTTCGTGGCAAAAGGGTATTATTGGTATGTGACCCGAGACGAAATCAGAGAGATTGCCGCAATTGTGGGAGGGGATAAGACCTACTCCCACTTTGTCCACCGCATCAATAAAGAGTTTGAGTTAAGCGACGAGGAGCGCAATTCCCAGGTCTATGTGCTCTTCCAGGAAGATGACAAAGGAGCCAGGATAGGCTTCTGTGTCATCGGCCATTCTCCGGCCAAGATGGGGGTTTGGGAGAAGACCTTTAAGGATGAGGGCTGGGTGGACGGAGATTTCTCCATGCAGGATCCGTGCTTTGAGCTGATGTATATGTACGTTAAGCCCGAAGCCAGAACCGAAGGCACAGGGTCGCTGCTTTTCTCCCGGGCCATGGATTTTGCCAAAGAAAGGAAGGTCAAGGGAGTCTATGCCTATGTCAGCGACCGGAACAACTCGGCCCTGAATTTTTACAAGAAGATGGATGCCAATATTCTCCAGGATTTCTCCGAGGACGGTTTAAGCGCCGCCTTTTTGGAATGGAAACTCTGAAAAGACAGCGTCAAACTATATCGTAATATAAACTAAAGCAACAACACTTTCCCAATATAGAAGTTGAAAAAATAGTGCAAGACCCCCGCCAGGACAACTCCCAAAACAATATACTTTTTATTCCTGATCGCCGGAAGATAAATAATTAAGGAAGTAATTACATGGAGAGAGGTAGTAAGCATCAGTCTTTGTAAAAGCGTGGATATATTTCCGACCAGATAGATA